>CAYUWY010000010.1:170490-213833 GCA_964448575.1 uncultured Pirellulaceae bacterium | reverse complement strand
CGTTTGCTGTGTGCACCTAGAGTAGCAAAACCAAAAGTCAGTGCCAAGATTGAACGCGCTCGTAAATCACCGTGCCATTTGCGAATTTGAAATTTTGTAGGGCGGATTCTGGTGGGCTACGACGGTTTAATTTGCCACAAAGAAGTTGACTTCAAACTGCAGTGAGCCAATTTTTTTGCGCTGAATCGCTAGCAGGACTAACCACCTATCCGGAAAAATCATACTATCCCGATCATTTTTCTCCCCTCGTTGGGACGATAAGAATTGTGCCTCAGCATGCTTTCCGACGTTGGAGTATTTGAAGGCAACGACGAGTTCACTTTCTGCTTCCGAGTGCGTCATGACAATCACTACTCTACTGTTAACGCTGGCCGTAGTTTTTGGGCTAGTAAGCTGGATTTACTCTGGCGTTTTTCTGGCGTTGACTGTCGAGAATGCAAGATTTTGGAAAGTCCATAAGAAAAGCCCTGCGCCTTCACCACACACCTACGCGCGATCTTGCGTCATCATCCCATGCAAAGGTGTCGAGCCAGGTCTGCGCGAAAATTTGACGGCCTTTCTCCGGCAGGATCACCCTAACTACGAAGTCTTCTTTGTTCTCGAGCGTCAGTCGGATCCTGCGGCAAAGTTGATTTACAACTTGATCGAGGAAAATCGTTGCGTCAAAACGCGGGTTATCATTGCGGGGCGAGCTGAGAATTGCGGGCAAAAAGTCCACAATTTGCGAATGGCCACAAAGCAGCTTTCGAACGAAATTGATGTGCTTGTGTTTGCCGATTCCGATGCAAAACCGCAAAAGTCATGGCTTCGTTGGTTGGTCAATGGAATTGGTCGAGAAGGACTCGGAGCACGAACCGGCTATCGTTGGATGCTTCCAGCGAAAAATAACTTTCCTACGCTTGCCGTTTGTTCAATCAACAACGCGGTCGCTTCGATGCTTGGTCGCGGGAATCACTATTTGGTCTGGGGTGGTTCTTGGGCGATCCACCGCCGGATATTCGACGATATTGGAATTCGTGAAGCCTGGTTTGGTGGCCTGAGTGATGACCTTGTGGCCAGCCGCGCGATCCACAAAGCGAATTTGAAAGTCGAGTTTGAGCCACAATGCGTTTGCACTTCCACGGTTGGTTTTACGACCGCTGGAATGACTGAATTTTTACGGCGTCAGTTATTGATCGGTCGCCAGTATGCTCCCAAGTATTGGTATTCCGCGTTTGCTTTGGTTGCTGGATCGCAGATAGGATTTTGGTCGGCTCTATTGGTTGGGGTTTGGGGCATCAGTCAAAACATGGCAATTGGATACATATCCATGGCCTCGTTTGTGTTGCTATACGCGATGGGCGTTGGTCGTTCTGCGGTTCGGGCAAATCTTGGGCGTCGATCTTTTACTGTCTGGAAGAATCACAAGAAAGCCAGAAAGTTCGATATGTTTGCCGGGCCAGTCATCGGCGCGGTAACGTTTGCTTCGATGGTTGCGTCATGTTTCGGAAGTGAAATAGTGTGGCGCGGAATTCGATACTTCATCGGACGCGGTGGTCGCGTTTTGGTGATGGGCCGACAGTTGCCCGAAGGTGCTTGGCCAGTCAATACTGAAGAAGGTCCCGAGCCGGTTCCTGCATTGAAATTGGCTGAATTTACTGAACCGGTCGCGGTTGCTGAAAATAATCCAGTTACGGAAGTCCAGCCAAACCAAATTCAAATGTCTGTGGTTGAAACAACAGCTGCCAAACCGGCGGTACCGCTGCCATCGTCTACGAAGCATCCAACAACGACTGCCCAGGATGGTGGGATACCTTGGGATTTGCATGCAGTTGCCAGCCCAAAACCAAATCATGACCGATCGCAACGAGATGTTGCTTGAACGATCGCTTTTTTGTACAAGCAAAATCTCACAATGTCCTCTGCCACTTTCCAACTAAATTCTACGCCAAAGAAAAAACATGAAAGTCATTTTGTGGGACACGCGTCTTAACGACGTTCAAAAGGACTTCGCTGGAGGTATGGGCGTCGGGATGCATCCGGGCACAGGTGGATGGCGAGGGAAAATCATTCAGCGAATGTATCGCCGTGACTATCGGCCAACTGCTTTGAATTTCGCCTATCTGGTCGCGATCCTTAAACGGCTAGGCCATGAAGTCGTCTATCATCTTCAAACCGAAAACGAGTCTGGTAGTTCGGTTCCTGCTGGTGACGTGTTCATCTTCAATCCTGCTTTGATCTCTCTCGCGACGGAATTGGAAGCGATCAAAGAAATCAAGCGCAGCCAACCCAAATGCAAGATTCTAGTCGTTGGAAAAGTCGCATTTGGAATGTCAGAAACGTTCCTGGACTCTGGCGCAACGGTTCTCAAAGGCGAATCGGAGCAGTTGCTGTTCAAGTGGGACGAAGTTTTGCAAAGCGAAGAGCAAACGATCGACATTGGAAGCGTTACAGATCTCGATAGTTTGCCGATGCCTGATTGGTCGCTGTTCAAGTTCAAGAAATTCCGAATCAACTATGATTTTTGGCGGTTCCCTTCAACTTATATTCAGCAGAGTCGAGGTTGCACTTTTAAATGTAACTACTGCCCCTACATCATGATCGAAAGTAAAACGCGCTTTCGAAGCCCGTTGGCCGTCGTTGACGAGATGCGATATGGGATGGAACGCTACGGTTTTGAGTCATTCAAATTTCGCGACCCGCTGTTTGGACTGAATCGAAAAAACGTTTTGGCTCTGACCGAGGGCATTCGTCGTTTAAAGAAGAAAGTTCAGTTCTCCGTTGAGACTCGTGTTGATTTAATGCGAGAGGAAACGCTCCGTGAACTAAAAGACGCCGGCCTGACGAGTATCACGATCGGAATTGAAACGCCCGACGAAGCGACTTTGAAGCAATACAGTCGCGTGGCGATCAACGACGATCGACAACGCGGTTTTGTCGAACTGTGCCGTTCGATGGGAATTCGAACGGTTGCCGGTTTCATGGTTGGGTTCCCACATGACACCGAAAAGAGCATTTACGATGTTCTTAACTACGCACGCCAAGTCAATCCGACATTTGCGAATTTCAATATTGTAACGCCCTACCCTGGCACGCCATTTTACGAAGAGGTCAAGCATCAGATTGCAGATTTTGACTTTTCAAAATACAGCGTCTACGAGCCGGTGATGAAGTATGACCATTTGACGACAGAGCAAGTCAAGGAATTGCACGGCCGTTGTTTTTCAAAGTTCTATTTCCGCTCGCGTTATTTCAAAGACAACGCCATGTTGCTTTGGCCTCAGTTGAGGCGTTTTGTGCCAAAGAAAACTGACAACGCGTTGGTTGAAGGTGCCGCGGTCGCAAAGTCCAGTTCGTTACCGATTGTAAAATTGAAATCGGATTCGAAATCTACAAGCAAAGCCGCTTGATGGGACTGGCTGTGGGCTTTTCGTTGTTGTCAGGTTTTGCCGTTGGGGGCTCCGTGAATACTACCAACGATAAGTTGCTTCAGCCGTGTACGTGGCTTTCATTTATTTTGGTACACCTTGTTGAACCCCGTTCGGGGTTCGTTATGCAATGCGATTGGAATCCCAGCGTGCGCTTCGCGACACTGGGCTTTGGAATGAAACCCCATTCGGGGTAAACGCGCTCAGAAGGAGCAGGGATCACTGCTTTACCTCGAATGAGGTTGTACTCCATAGCCCAGTGTCGCGAAGCGCACGCTGGGTACCAACACCAAGCAACCAACGTACTCCAACGGAGTTCTACAACACCAACTCGGTGTCATTGTTGTGTGACGACGATCAATCTCTTCGTTTGGCGGTTGTTGAGCGGTAGGAATTCAAGCATTTTATGCTGGGAAAAACGGTCGCCTTCCGGCTCGTCGTTAAACTGTTTTGTGTTTGTTGAACGGTGCTGCGTTAAACGTTTGCTTGGGTAACGACGAAAAAAATGCAGAAAATGAAACTTGGAACCGACAGTCAGGTACAATCTGAGGCTGTAATTTCAATCGAACGTTTCAAACGCATCTTAAAAAATGAAACTCGCTAATTCTCTCGTCGTTGCCTTGGCTGTTTTGATCTTAACTTCATCTGGATGTAGTGGCCCAGACTCCGTTACGGCGAAAAAACGAACTTCCAAATTCAAACCGGTTTTTGCGAAGGAAGAAGCAGAAGGAGTTCGGCCCAATAACGTGAACTTGGATTTCTTTCATCCAGATCACTTTGCTTGCCTCACGCTTAACGTGCCCAATCTCGTTGCCAATCAAGGCATGAAAGACGTACCGTGGGACAAATTGGAAGAGCAGATTGGCGAGTTTGTCGGCAATGACAATTCGAGCTTGAAAAATATCAATCGAATTTGGGTGTTGTTTGATCGCACAGGGCTGGAAGGGTTAACCATGGCCGCAGCCGATTTTGAATCATCCGGTGGTCCTTGGGTGTTTGTGATGGAATTTAAGGACATTCCGAATCCAAAACAGCTTGATGAAACAATTGAGAAAATGAAAAAACAGTTCGTGTTGAATAGCCCCCCGGAGCCGGTTATCGATGTCGATTCAAAAGACGAAACCTCAACAAACGAACAAGACAAGGATCAAACAGGCGTGCCGTCTCTTGAGATTGTAAAACTAGACGATTCGCGAGTCGTGTTTGGTCAGCCGAAACTGGTTGCTAAGGTCGGAAAACGAAAACGATCGTCCGAGCTTGTGCGGATTTTGGAATCGCGAAAACTGGATGCGGATTTTGAAGGCGTGTTAACCATTACGCCAATGCGGAGCACCCTGAAAAGCTTTTTCGAATTGGCTGCCGAGTTTGGTGGAGAAGCCGTCGAAAAATTTGCCGTGTTCCCAGACGTGCTTGAGCGTATTGATTTTCAACTTTCCCTCGATTCGGAGGAGATGTTTGAAGCGTTGGTACACATGGGCGATCCAGATTTGAACCAGAATATCGCCAACGCCATCAGAGAATTTTCTGAAATGGATTCGCCTGCAATGGGAGCCGGCGGTCCCGGAGGTTCGATGTTTGGTGGACAAGAGCCGCCAGAGAGTCCTGTGCCTGTCAAATCAACTGACCTTATGAACGAAGTCAGCCAGGAGATTCAAGATGAAAAATTATTCGCGGTCGAAGCCGACGACACTAAAGTTGCCTTTCGATTGGGCCGCCCCGCAAAATTCAATGAGCTTGTCTCTGCGATGATTCAAGACGCAAATCGTCAGACGAGTTTTATGACCCGAACAGCCAGGGTAAAAAAGATCGCAAGTGCACTGAAGGCTTACCACGAAAAACACGACAGTCTTCCACCGGCTGGAGTGGTTAAACCAGATGCAGATTCAGGTTTGCCTCCTCAATTCAATTGGCGAGTCGGATTGTTGCCGTTCTTGGATGAACGAGAAATTTATGACAAATTTGATTTCGAATCAGCGTGGGACAGCGCGGAGAATAAAAAAATCGCGGCTGCAATGCCTGAGGTGTTCGAATTCGGGATTACGTCGAAAGCCGGGAATACCAAAACGCGGTTGCATGTCGTCGGTGGTTCGGTTGGCGTCTATGCGAATGAAAGTTTGTCACTTGACGATATCAAAGATCAGAAGGTCAAGACAGCGTTGGTTATTGAGGCAGCTGCAAGCCATGAAGTTGAGTGGACTCAGCCTGGTGTGCTGGAGTTTGCCGAGCCAGCGATGGAGAATTTCGGAGTGAAAGACGAAAAAGCCGTCTTGCTCGTAACGGCTGCTTTCAAAGCCAAAGCAATTCGAAAGACCGAAGAAAATGTGCGCGCCATTCTAACGACCGATGGGGATGAGACGCTAAATAGTAAGTCATTTTTTTCGCTGAGAAAGTAAACCCAGGGCTTGTCTAAGGCGAGTGTAGCTCCAACGCTTGTTTAACCAGTTCCAGTGCAAGCTCGCAGTTCGCTAGGTTGTTTTCTTTGGCTGAACTTTCAATCGTTCCACCTTGTGTTGCCAGTTTGTTCAGCCCAATCGTACTTGCAGATCCTTTAAGCCAATGGCCAAACTCAACCAACACTTCAGTGTCGGCGTTTCTCAGCGCCAATGACGTTTCCGGCAAACGGACTTCAATTCCCGAATGAAGTCTATCCGTTAGCTTTTTGACCATGAACGGTGGTAGCTGAACAGAGGATTCTTCGGTAGTGGTTTCTTCGTCCGCGATTGGCTCCAATTCGGGAGTTGTTGTTGAGTTGGTTGAGTGCTCGTTTTTCGTTTTCGCTTGAGCCGTTTTGCCTTCAAAAACCAAAGGTGAATCTCGCAGCATTTTGGCAAGCAGTTTCAGAAACTGGTTTACATCGATTGGCTTTGTCACGAAACGATCGCAGCCCGCATCAAGGCACTTGCGCTCGTCACTTTTTAGTGTGTTTGCTGTCAACGCGATGATTGGAGTGGTTAGTCCCGATTCACGTAGAATCTTCGTTGTTGAAATCCCGTCGAGACCGGGCATTTGCATGTCCATCAACACGACGTCAAAGTCAGCATCGACCGCGATCCTGTCCAACGCTTCCTGACCGTCTTCGCAGGTTTCGGTTTGTGCGCCTGCTGTGTTCAAAATGTAAGCAATGAATTCACGATTGGTTTCTGCGTCGTCAACGATCAAGAAACGCCGGCCACTCAAATCGACTTTGTCGTAGCGGAACGACGTCTGTTTTGTTTCCTGATCGCAATTCGCTTGGTCAACCATCGGGACGCCAGTTACGTCGCCCGTGGCAATGGAAACAGAAAACTTGCTTCCTTCACTCGGCACACTCGAAACGCAAATGTCGCCGCCGAGTGCAAGTGCCAGACGTTTTGAAATCGCCAATCCGAGTCCTGTACCGCCATACTTCCGGGACGTTGAAGTTTCGGCTTGTGAGAATTGATCAAACACTTTCTCGGTTTGTTCTTGCGACATTCCAATTCCCGAGTCGGCGACGTCAAACACCAAAGATGACTCCCTTTTCGAGAATCGCATCGACAAATCTACTGCGCCTTCAGGAGTAAACTTGACCGCGTTGCCAACGAGATTCATCAAAATCTGTTGCAATCGAGTAGGATCGGAATGAATCGTTTCTGGGATTTGGCCGTCTACGATTAAGTTCAACCCAATCCCAGCTTCTTTGGCTTTCAAAGCAAACGAATCGATAACTTGACTGGCAATCGTTAGTGGACTGCAGTGGATGATTTCGATTTCCATTTTGCCAGCGTCAATTTTTGACAGGTCGAGGATATCATTGATCAAGCCAAGAAGATGTTTGCCGCTTCGGTGAATCGTTTTCAGTCGTTGGGTGTTCTGTTCAAGGCTGCTCTTGCGAACATTTGAGTTGCTCTCGGTATCGCTTGACTCGGTTTGCAGGTCATTGAGGATCATCTCCGTGTAACCCAAAACTGCCGAGATGGGCGTACGGATTTCGTGGCTCATCATCGCGAGAAAGCTGCCTTTCGCCTGGTTTGCAGCTTCCGCGGAGTCCTTGGCTTTTTCCAGTCGCGATTGCGTGGTTCGTAAAACGTCGGTGGTGTGTTCAAGCTCAAGTGAACGTGCCTCGGCGGCTTTGGTGCGTTGGTCGACCAATCGTTCGAGGTTCGTGTTCATGTGTTCCAGTTTTTGGAATCCGTCGGCACGCTCCAATGCGGCACCGGTTGCGGCTGCCAGATAAGTCGCAATCTTACATTCGTCCTCGCGGAACAACCCTTGGACGAAATCGTTTCCAACGTAGAGCACGGTCTTGATGCTATCGTTAACCAAAACAGGAACGGCAATGTAGGATCCTTTTCGTTCTTGCAACGCTTCGTTAATTTTTGCGACTTCAACATCGGAAGTGTGTGGATGCCCGGCATTGAGTGCAAGTTGAAAAAGTGACTCATCAAATTGCGAGTTGAAAAACTCTGGAGAAGGTTGGAATCGGTTCTCAGGATTCACGTGAACCAGTAGCGCACGTTGGCCTCGCAAAAGTTGTTTTGCGGCCTCCTTCGTTTGCTCGTAAATAGCTTCACGCGTAGGAGCGGTTGCAATTTTCCGGCCCGCATTGAGCAATGTATCAAAGCGGTCCTGCAAAGAAAGTGATTCAATTTTCCCTTTGACCTTAATCTGGTTTTCAAGTTGCTCAAGGGATTGTTGGGCGTGTCCAAACACATGTTTCGCATTATCCCAATTGAACTCCGTTCCAATTTCGCCATAAACAAGTTGCGATTGTAAAAGCTCGTATTCAGCGCCCTGGGATTGGGCGACGTTGATACTCGTATCGATGCATTTTTTTGCCCGCAGCATTCGCCCTGCTTGGGCATGGCTCAACGACAATTCTCGCAGCGCATGGGGTAGATCGTTTTTGTATTTTTTGGCAACTCGAACTGCGGATTTCGCGGCTTGATTTAACTGACGGGTCAGTTTTCGTTTGGTAGATTGCAAACGCGGAGGTCGGTTTTCCAATTTGTGTCGGAGCGCCGTTGCATACCAAACGTAGTTGGTCGCGACGTAAGCATTGAGTAAGCCGGATTTCTTTGAGATCTCAATCGCTTCTTGAAACGAGCCGATGGCTTTGTCGTACTCGGCGTCATGCAAGTTGCAGATGCCGAGCGCTAACAGGATTTGGCATTTTGTCTGGCGGTCTGAAATTTCTCGTTGATTTTCACGGTCAACGATGTCTCTTGGGATCAATCCCATTCCTGCTCGCACCCAAACGTCGAGAATGTTGCCACTGGATTGCAAGTCGCCGACTTTCAGGGCTGCGTGGTAGTTGAGTTGAGCTTTATCTAGTGCCTCGCGCAATTTTCCTTGGCGGAATAGACTTGCCGTCGCATGGTAACGGGCAATTCCCAACTCCCAATAGTCTCCGGTTCGGTCGAGAATCGCAATCGCTTGTTCCGCTTCATCATGAGCATCTTCAAATTTTGAATTGGAGTAGTGAACAATTGAAATGAAATTTCTTGATTGGCCTTGTCCCCAAAGATCTCCAAGTTCCTGTCGCATTTGAAGCGATCGTTTGGCATATTTGAGGCCGCGACTGTGCCACGGGATCAGGGACAACGCGGGAGCATGTTCTGAGTAACATTGTGCCAACTCGCGCGTGACGACATGTTTCTCCGCAAGGTTGAGTCCGCGAATATGGGCGAACAGGGTTCGAAATTTGTTACTCGTATACCAATAACCATGGGCAAGTCGACTAAAAGTTCGCCACGCCAGTCGAGATTCATCGTTTGGCTGACGGGTTTTGACACCCACGAGAAATTTTGGGAACACAGTATGCAAAAATTGTATCGCGAGTTCCCGAAATAGGTCCAGCCAGAACCATTTTCCTTTGGGCACTCGGTATCCAAGTTCATCAAGCGCTCCTTCAAAATGAGCAACAGCCGCCGCCTTGTTGCCGACTTTAAATTCGAGTTCACCAAGGTCAACTCTCAGGCCAGCGGATTGCAGTGGAGTATGGGCCAACGACTTTGCTCGCTTCATCCAACCCGCTGCCTCAGCGTAGCGTCCGTCCAGCATCAAAGTATCCCCCAACGCGGAATAGATTTCGAATCGGACTGGCGAGTCGTCTGGTTCATGGCTCAGATTCGCGGCAGCAATTTTTAATTGGGCCTCAGCGGAGTTCAATGAAAACTGCTGTCGAGCGATTGCTGCCGATTTGATTGCAAAGTGGAGGGCTTTCTTGGGGTTTTTTGCCTGGTGAAAATGGTAGGCAAGTTCGAAGGGATTGTCTGGTTGGGTTCGTTCAAGTAGCTCCGCGTAGGCGTTGTGAAGTTTTCGCTTGTCGGTCTTTGCCAATCGTTTAAGTAACGCTTCTCGAAGCGTATCGTGGGTGAATTTAAGCATCCCTTCTGGGCGACGCCAGATAATCCGATTGTTTCGGGCAGCTTCAAATGGCAGTTGGCTTTTAAGTGTTGAGTCGGAGATCGCGATCGCGTCTTCAGGCAAGAACTCTTTTCCAATGATCGCTGCGGCACTCAACAGTGACAGTGTGTCGGCCGGAAGTTTCTCAAGTCGCAACAGTAACAAGGTCGCCGCGTCGTCAGCCATTTGGTGTTCGGCCAGACGTTCCGGGTCAACCTTCCAGTCGCCTTCAATTCGGGAAATTGCTTCTGACTCAATCAATCCTCTAAGAATTGCGGAAGCCATCAAAGGACTACCGTCGGCGAATTTGATTACCGTGTTGGCGGCTTCGTCGGGAATTTCACCGGCCATCGAATTGACAAGCGACTTGACCTCCAGATCAGTCAACGTTCCCAACTCGAACAAGTGATCGGGATTGATGCGAGCGGCAAAACGACTGGCTAGTTTTGGGTCATCCGAACGAATGGAAAACACCGAAAAAGTGTTTCCCGTCTTCATCGCAACAAAGTCTTGAAGGATTCGGCGCGTTTGTTTGTCCAGCCATTGGCAATGGTCAAACCAAATGATCACAGGGAATTGGGGAGATGAGATAGAATCCAGAAGTTTGCAGACAACAGCCCTGACTCTAGCCGTGCCAAATTCTTTGGGCCCTTTCGTGTTTGCCAGGCTGTTTTGTGTGACATAGCCAAGTTCCGCAGCAAGTTCAGGTGAAACAAAGGCCACGTCTGATAAATGCGACTGGAGTTTTGATTTGAGTCTTGATTTGACTTCGGGCATCGTTTGAACCCAGTTCAAGACTCCTGAAACCAAGTCACGAATTGCTGCCATGGGTTCTTGATTGACCTGGTTAACGCCTTCACAGCGCAGCAACTTTACATTTTGCTTGGTGGCGCGCGAATGGAATTCGGTGATCAATCTGGATTTGCCCATGCCGGTGGGAGCGGCAATGACCGCGTTGCAGTTTTGTCCACCCACCACGAGTTCCAACGAATTCAAGAGTTGTGACAGTTCATTTTCGCACCCCACAAATTCGGCTTGCATGATCGTGGGAATGGCTTCGGTTTGGCCAACGACGAAGGTATTGTCGTTCTGTCCCTTTGCCAACTGATTTTTAATATGAGTCAAATCGTGGCGAACGGATTCAGCCAATTGATAGCGCTCTTGCGGATCTTTCTGAAGTAGTTTGAGTACGACTTCGCGCATCGTTGTGGGGGCATCATTGCGAATTCGCGCAACTTCGGGTTCGCACGTTAGATGGTTAAACAGCGTTTCGCCGGCCGACGGGCCTTGGTAAGGAACCTTGCCCGTGAGAAGTTGGAATAGAAAAGTACCAAACGAATAGAGGTCCGCCGTGGGACCGACATCGTATTCCAATGTACCTGCTAATTCCGGTGCCATAGTCTCAGAAATTTCGTTGACTTGGCTTGGGTGAAGAAACTGATTGTCCGCAAACCTTTCTGGACCGACGCCAGTCAAGTAAGTGCGATTTCGTCCGATGAGAATTGACGAAGCACGAATATTGCGATGGTTGATGCCATTTTGATGGATGCAAACCAAGGCATCGAGAATGTCAATTGAGATCTCAAGGATTCGTTCCAGTGACAACGAAACGATCGTCTCTGTATCAAGCGGATGGGCAAGCACAACGCGAGTCGCCACATAGACCCAATCACCTTCGACGGCATATTCGTAAGGGCTGAGAAACTGCGGACATTCAATCGTAGATAGTGTTTGCGTTTCTCTTTCGAAAAGCACTAGCTCAGCATCTGAAAAACAATTCCTGGGCATGAAGCTCAGTCGCGCAGGTTGGCCCGTCACTCGATCAAGTACGACTTGCGCCGCATTCCAAGTACCGACAAAGGCCAGTTGAGTTTTCTGGTCGCTGTTAGCGCCGTCGCCCAGCAGTTCAAAGCGTTGGCTTTCGAAAGGTGAATTGACCACGTTGTTCATGAGCAGGTTTGTAGAGAAGGAATCGTCCACCCAACTTTAGGTTTCAAAGTTTGCCTATTCGAACCACCGTGAGCGGGTTTGCCCTTAGCCAATTCGATTTGTAAACGATTCCGTTGCTTTCAATTTTCCTACCGACAACAACATGTCTTCGCTTGTTGCGCACCGACATTCTGGTGGTAGGAATTTTTGCAGGACGAGGTAACGATGATTAAACGACATTCGACTAGAGAGTTTTCAGTTGACTATGCTCAACGAATTAACCCCCAATTGATGACCCGGCTGCTTCGCAAAGCAGTACCGGTGCTGGAACATACCAATTGGAAAATCACCAAAGTCAACTTTGGGTTTTGCGAAACCGTTTTGCCGCTCAATGTGGAAACGACGAATCAGCACGGGACCCACCAAGCTGCTTTGATTTCGCTATCGGCCGACTACACCGGAGGAATGGCACTTACTTCAATCCTGACCGGTGTTCCGCTGTCGGGGATCCACCGATGCGTGCCAGAAGAAGCCGCATCACTGTGGCTGGCTTCGATGGACGTTAAATATCTGCAGCCGAGTACCGGGCACTTGATTGGCCGTTGCAATATCGACCCTGATCAGATCGAAGCGACAGCCAGACGTTACATGCAGGGGAAACGGATTCTGGTTTCGCTTCCCATTGAGTTTGAATCCAACGGAGTCAAGGTCGCCGAAGCAAAACTGAAGTACTTTGCACAACCAACCATTCAATTGCTTAACGCAGGGAGTCGCTCAACTTTGTTCACTCAAAAAATTAAAGCCTCAGCTCGAATGATTGCAGGAGTACGTGCGTCATCAAGTTCTTCGTCCCGTGTTCGCGTCGATTGTCCGCACGCGAAACTCGCGGCGGGGCCTCACGGCGAAATGCTGGCGAAGAAAGTCAAGGAAGCGCTGCCACAATTGACCGAGATGGTTTTGGCACGTACACGGCACATTGATGAGACGATTTTGTGCTCGGAGAAACCACAGTCTGAATTCCGCGGCACCGATTTTGAGCAAGTTGTCATGCTGGGCGCGGGGTTAGATATGCGGCCTTTTCGAATTTGCGAATCGGCACCTGGTATCAAGTATTTCGAAGTCGACCTTCCCGAAATGTTGGTTGAGCGAAAACGAGTTGTGGATGAGATTTTCAATGAATCGGACAAAGGCAACCACGTGCCTCGACAAATGGTTCCAGCCAATTTCCTGGAGGCGGGCTTGGACGACAAAATCTTAAGCCAATCAGATTTTGATCCGTCAAAGCCAACTTTGTTTGTCTACGAAGGATGCTCGATGTATTTTTCAGATTCGGAGAACGTCCAAATTTTGGAAAGTGTTCGGCGATTGGCAAAGAACAAGCGTTCGAAAATTTGGTGCGATTTTGTCACGACCAATGTGGTGACTGGAAAAACGGATCGGCCAGAGATCGAGTCGTTCTTGCAACGGATGGACGACATGGGCGAGTCGTTTGTGTTTGGTTGCGATTCACCGGAAGAGTTTTTGAGCCGATGTGGCTGGAGTGTCGGAGGCAGTCAAACGGCCGCCGGTTATTTGAAAGCTAACGACGGGGTGTTTGACGTTTATCAATTTTGCGTCGGTGGAATTGAATAGAGTTTAGGCCAGATCCAATTCCGCCTTACCTGAAACGGTTGAACAGTCAGAGAGGATCACTGTCTTAGCCGTTTAGGCGATAGCCTCGGTTCAATAGCCAATCGTTAACCGTGGCTATCGCCAAAACGGCTCAAGACAAGTGAGTGCATCGAAAGATAGCTTCGGTTCAAAGGGTATCAATCAACTGTGACCGCGCAGCAACCGTGGCTATGCCAAAACGGCTCAGTTTAATGTTTGCGATACGAATAAAACGAATCGCATGAGTTCAACTGATTACTTTGACTTTGAATTTTCTTTTTCTCCGTCGTCAGCCATCTCGCCAGATTGCGATGGAGTGTACTTTCGCGGACTTGGTTTGTCCGACGTTGGGAAATCATCTGGAACGGGAATGGTGACTTCGCCTGTTGCGGCCCATTGAGTACCACGAAGAAAAACGGTGATAAAGCCAGCACACTCAAACGAATAGTCAGTGTGACCAAGCGTTGTATGGAAACAACGTCCCTTGCCGAAGTCGACCGTCATCAGAGCCGGTTCGTGTCGTCCGCTGCCTTTGAATTTGGGAGAAGCAAACGCTGTTGCCAACACATTCATGTTGAGCGCGGGACCACGAAGTCGTTCGTACAGTTCATCTTTGGTGTGCATGAACTCGGTGGGCAGCCCCTTGGTGATTGGGTGTTCAGAATCTCGAACGACCAGCGAAAACTCATGCTGTGGTCCATGTCCGCCTCCTCGACCAGCCGACTCATCACGTACGATTTCGTTTTTGTCATTGTAGTAAACGTAGGGACCGCTTTTTTCTGTACGGCCGCCCCAGCCGCCGAGGCCAATGATCTCGTTGTACTCTTTCCAACCAGGAAACGAATTATCGGCTGCGTGAATTGAAACGAAACCGCCACCGTTATTCATGTACTCAACAAAAGCAGTTTTGGTCGACTCAGGCCAGTCGGCTGCACCTGAACCAAAATTGGAAATCACAACTTGGTAATTGGACCACTCGGGCTTGAATTCTGGATCGGGTTTGGCTTTCTTAAGATCCTCATAAGTCTTGCCGTCGTTGAGTGGAAACTTATCCATGAATCTGCCGCCTCGCCAAGTGTATTTGGTGCGGGCGATTGAGACTTCGAACAAGCCCGACTCTTCGAGGTAGGACTTCATCATCATTGTGGATTTAGGCCAAGCGTCGTGGTTGTTTTGGCCGTCGATAATCAGGGCTTTGATCTTGGTTGCAGCCGGTTTTTCGTCAGCCGCTTTTGCATCCGAGTCGGCTTGAGCGATAACCAGCGAAGTGAAGCCAAATGTTTGGAGTAAAACCAAGGCGAGCAAAACAAGGCAAGGGCGGGTAACGTTAGTCAGCATTTGAGTGAACTTCCAATTGAGTGTTGCGTCGGGGTTCCATTTTGACAGCTCAACGCACATCGTAATAAGTAAGTACGTGTTGCTGGGCGATAGCCTGTTGAGCGAGACTTTATTATTGGCAGGTATCGATAGTAGCACGACTTTCTCGAGTCGCAATTTGCTGCATCGTAAACGACTCGGAGATTCGAGTTACTGTCTTGTCTGGCTACCAGCAATTTGTCGTTAATAAACGGTGATGTCGCGTTTGGGTGTGAGAAATATCTTAGCGAAATTGCGTAGGGTATGATACGAATGCCTGTTTTTCCAAGGTTCCTGTTTGTCGACAAGTGCTTTGTAGATAGAATCTTAAGTATCCCTTTGATCCGTTTTTTAAGATTGTTGGGGTCGAGCGAATCAAGAATAGATGCTAATCAAACGATTCTCGCAAATTTTTAGGCGAATCAATGGTGTTTTGAAGTATCTCATTGTTGAGGAGTTGTCTTAAGCCGCTTCCAGATACGCAAATTCATACTCAGACGCCGCCTGCCCAAGTTTTTAAATCTGACGTGGCATGGCCTTTCGAAAAATCGAAACGGAGAATTTAATGAAGACGAAACTTTTGTCCGCCCCTTGGATGATTGCATTTGCAGCACTCACGTTCGTCGTGGGGATTGGGATTGCCAGTGGAATTGGCGTGTACGTTGGCAACCAATTGGCTCAAGACCGCATGATTGAAAGCTTGCCGCCGCTTCAACTTAACGCAGGAACGGCCAGCCGTTCTAAATCCGTGTCGATGGCAACGGGATTGATTAATGGAAACGTCGAAGGCTTGTTTGTTCTCGATCACATTTCCGGGAATCTTCAATGTTGGTTGCTAAGTCCCAAAACGGGTGCGATCGGTGGGATTTACGTTGCCAATGCGGCAGCCGATTTGGCTGGTGGAGGAAAAGCTGGCGAAGCTGACTACGTCATGACGACTGGAAATTTTTTCTTCAACGGTACAAAATCGTCAAGCGAATTTCCGGGGCAGTCAGTTTGTTACGTAGCCGATTCAAATACAGGCAACGTCATCGGGTATGGTCTTGTTTATAATCAGCAAGGCATGAAACGCGGTGTGCCTCAAAAGGGATTCTTAAAAGTTGTTTGCAAAGGTTCGATTCGAAGCGAAGCGAGTACTCGAGACCAGTAGATCGATTATCCGATTTGATTTCACAAATTGTTGATCGTTGCTAATGGTTCAACCTGTTAGCGCGAAGTTTTGCGAAGCGACAAAAAACATAGGCTCGGTAAAGCTTTATTACCGAGCCATTTTTTATGCAATCGAATGCCCGATAGATTGTCGCGTTAATCAAAGCAATATTGAACGTGTGACGAACGACGCACCCAACATGAGCCGTTTTGGCGATAGCCACGGTTCAGTCGTGAATTGTTAACCGTCTGGTGGCTACCTATCACCCAAACGCCCCAAGATGCGAAAGCGTTTGAAAAGGACTTCACTCACTGAACCCCATTGGGCTCAGAGGCTGAAAGGTTTTAGCCTCATCTGGGTTCCTCTTATGTCGCTATCAGGCGTTGTAAAGGTGCTCTGTAGGCCTAGCCCCTACAGATTTGTAAGGAATGTTTTCAGCTCGAAAAGCTACGAATCTCGAATCAAGAATCGGCTTCTCAAGTTGAGACGGCAAGCCAAGATCTGTCTCGATTCTGCGGATTATGCTCTGATTATACGTGAAAAAACACCGCTTTTTTATTTTTCGCTTCTTTGGCACGGCACGTGCATTCTGGAATAGATGTGGACGGGCTTACGCCCACAACCTATCTCATCTCACCGCCGTCTCAGGGATCGCCCGTCCATCCTGCCAAAAAAACAAACAGACTTGGAGTCCTTCCAGGTCTGTTTTTTTTTGCGCTTTTCAAATTGAAAAAATACGTGACCCTAGACGCCGTGCACCTGCGGGCTGGCTCACTTCTCTCCTGCCCTACGCCGTTTACATCGGGCGACAAAATTGGAAAGCCGGTTCTACACAATTCATTCTTGCCTCCAGTAAATAGTGGAGATTAGCGACGATTAGTGTTCCTGTTTCCGTGAACGACTACGAGCAAATTCGTGCCTGCATCTTTCCTGATGAATATAAGAACACTGATCTTCACTAATTGACACTAATTTGACAGTCCTCGGTGAACACCTCTTTTCAACCACCGACTCCGTTTTCAACACGGGAACTGATGAAGAAAGAACCGCGGATGAACGCTGATGGACGCGGATAAAAACAGAACTTGAATTGAATCTGCGTTTATCTGCTTTCATCCGCGGTTTTAAAAAGAAAACCGGCAAGTAAAGATACTGCAAAATCTCATGCTCAAAAAATGGTGGCGTTCACCGAGAAGTCGCCTATTTTTGATTGCGAAAGCGTTGATCTTTTCGGCGTCATGGCATCGGTAGATTGGGCTTTGCGTTAAGCCAGTCGGCTCTGCCCGCACTAATCAATTTCGACGCGATAGATTCAAACGCTAAATCGCGTCTTTGAGTTTCATCGGTGGCGGCTGAAAATCGGCCATCACTCGAACAAGTTGCCGCCAGTTTGCGGGGCGGCCTGGGGTGAGTCGTCCAAGAATTCGTTGGCTGTCTGCACCGGTAAGCCAAGGAATGTTGGCGGGCATTTGGTCGATATGGAACAGGCCAAGCAATGCCGCGTGTACCGATGGCAATTCATCGTGGCTGATGCCTTTGGGCTCTTGAAGCTGCTTGGTTGGCGATACGGTAACTGAATTCAACGCTTGTGATTCACCCAGAAGCTGCCTAATTTGATTGATCAAACAAGCTTCGTATTGCGCGGGACACGCGACCAGTACTTGGGCGATTTTGCTATTGGAATTTTTGGCTTCTGCAGGTGACTGGCTGGAATTAAATTGAGTCCGAGCCAATAAATCCTGGATCACTAAATCGACGACCCATCGCACTCCGGTGCGAACAACGCTTGAAAGTCCATCGGGACGTGCGGTTAGAAAAGCCTCCGCATCAGCAACAATGGCGCGCGTCAACGGACTAAGGTTTGAGGACATGATGTCTGTTGTGTCCTGCTGATTTGTCGAAGCTTTCGATGGATTACTTCCCAAACGGTCTCTATGGGAATCAAGCTCGTTTGATTGGCTGTCAAGATTCTCGTGACTCCCACGAAAACCCGTTCCAATTGTTGCCACACGAGTTTCCCACTGTTTGCGGAGTGACTCAGTATTCAAACCGTCGGCATACAAACGATTCAGTTGCCGATAGCGATCGTTTGAGTCTTGTCCAAGTTCACTCCTTGGAAAACAGCGTCGCACGACTTCATTCAGGAATTCAAAGCCGATGGTTTGAAAATGCTGAATCTCAGGAAGTTCAGCATCAAGCCCGTCCGATGCTGGAAGCAAAAACGATTGAGTGGAATCGTCAACACAAACCAGACAACGTGTTTGGCTGGCTATCTTTGAATTACGGTCGGCAAACAGAATCCAATTAGGCAGCGCGTCGAGTGCTTTGGCATCACCCCCAACGCATAAATCGCGAGCCGGGAATGCATCGATGACTGTTACACCACAAAGTTCAGCCAATCGCGTGGCGTCACACATGGGCATGTAGCTGACGCTGCCATCAAAATCCTTTTGCCAAAAACCGGGATCACAGACGGAGACGGCAAGGACCCGGTCAACGTATTTCCCGGCAGCGCATTTTAGTTTTTCGACAACGGTGGCTTGAACTTCGGCAAGATCGGAAAGGGCTTGGGAAAGTTGGCCACAGTCATTGTTGTTATGTAGCGTAAACTCTCGGCAATCGCGGCGGATGCTTTCTGGAATTACTTCTGACGATTCGACAACATGTCGTAGGCGGACATATTTTCCGTTTCCCTGTGAAACGACCAATGCGCCTTGAACTCGATCGAATTTCTTGGTGATCGAAAGCCCTGCCATGAGCCGGTGATTCCGATCATTGAGCGCACGATCGATCCTCCCGACGGCGTCTTGAGGGTCGGCATTGGACCACAAAGCAAGTGTTGGAAAGATCATAAGAATCGCGCATTAAAAAAGGTGGCTACCTTTTTATCGGCAAGCCACCCTTGTATTCATTGTTGACTTCTAAACGATCTCTTAACACTTCGCGTTTCTTCCTTGAAAACGCTAGCGTTGTTCGGGGCATTCCGTTGCCCCTTTTTATTGGAAATCATTTCCAAATCAGGACTTTTGCAGCCCTGAAATGAGTTTTCGTTCGATTCTCGACTGCGGCCAGAAATTTCAGCGGCAATTTAGATTCGAATTATCAAAGCCCATCGGCGAAATTGTTTGTTGGATTAGGCAACAGCACGAAGCATTGGAGCGATTGGTTCGCGAACGAGGTCCAGGAATTCTTCGAAGACTCGGACATCAAGTGCTGAAGCGGCTTCGTTTTCAGGATGGAATTGGGTTCCGATTGCGATCCAGTCTTCACGGTCGCTTTCGATGGCTTCGATAACTCCATCGGGGCAGCGGGCGGTGACTTGAAAGCCGCTGGCGACTTCGTCAATTGCCATGTGGTGTCGGCTGCTGACGCGGATTTCGCCGTCGCCATATACACGTTCCATCAATGTGTTTGGCTGAATTTCCAAGCTATGTCGATGGCCTGGGTCTTGTGGGTCACGATGCGGAATCGCTGATGGAATGTCTTCTGGAATGTGCAAGAACAGGTTTCCGCCCATTGTTACGTTGAGGAGCTGCATGCCGACTCCAATACCGAATACAGGCAAGCGACGGTCAGCAATAGACTGCATTAGTTTACGGTCAAAATTTTCACGACGGCTGTCCATGGTTCGAACGGTCGGATGAAGCATAAATCCATCGCGACGAGGGTCAAGATCGGCACCACCAATCAATACAAAACCATCCAATTTGTCGAGAACTGCGTTAATGTCGTCCTCGTCTTCCATTGGAGGAACAACGATAGGGATTCCGCCTGCGCGAGCGATGCTGTCAAAATATCCTGCGGTAACGACCGAGAATGAAGGCTGGTTGCCTTGGGCACTACGATAGTCTGCGTTGATTCCAATCATTGGTTTAGCTTGCATCGTGTCATCTCTCCTGAAATGTGTTAAAGACTCATCATGAATCCGAAAATGTGACCTTCTTCTTGGAAGTAGTAGAAGGTAACGAAAAAACGAAGCTTCGATTGAGAACTAAAAGTGCTAGTTGCTCAGCGAGCGTTAGGAATCTCTTTGGCAATTCAAAATGACTCGATCTTTCAATCAAGCTACGTTGAATGTTTAAAGGATATAAAGGCGGAGGTTGTTGAAACTAATAAAACCGTGGTCGATTTTTTAAGTATTCAACACTGGGTAGGTGAATCGAGGAATCTTGCAGGAAGTCCGTTTCTTGTTCACTGACGTTTTGCCCGTCCTAAGCACGCGTCGTAAATTTTCCTTTTGGTTAATCAATCTTGTTGCAGCTCATCTGCAACACGGTGGCCATTCTGCAATAGGAATTTCCGACGTCAAGAAATAAGCTGGATTTAGGGATTACGAAGAATGTCAGACGACATATTGTGCGTGCTACTGCGGAATTGCTAGCGGTGTTGGGCTTGTGAAGGGTTTGGTATGATAAAACCTCAGCAAGATTTATTGATTTTTCTAACAAAAAACGGTCCAAATTCGCTTGTAAATAGCAAATTGGACACAGATTTAACTCAAACAGGCATCAGCGATTCATGTTTTATTCCGACGTCTGCATCGAATCCTTTGGATATACCCTTCCCAGTGAGATCTGGACGACGACCGACGTCGAGGAAAAGCTCAAGCCCCTTTATGAGCGTCTACGTCTACCTGAAGGCCGATTGGAATTGATGACGGGGATCCGTGAGCGAAGATTTTGGCCAGCCCACACGCGGCCGAGTGAATTAAGTGTAAGCAGTTGTAATCTCGCGTTGGAAGCTGCCAGTTTTTCGCCAGACGAAGTCGGTTGTTTGATTCACGGATCGGTCTGCCGAGATTTCCTTGAACCAGCGACGGCGTGTACCGTTCACCATCAAGTCGGTTTGCCGCGTGAGTGTTTTATTTTCGATGTATCCAATGCCTGTTTGGGAATTTTGACGGGCATGGTTCAAGCGGCCAACATGATCCAGTTAGGACAAATCAAAGCCGCGTTGGTGGTTGGTTCCGAAGGTGGCCGTCAGCTGGTTGAGAATACCATCAACACTTTGAATCGTGACGAGTCACTTACTCGCAAGTCAATCAAAACGGCGGTTGCGAGTTTGACGATCGGCTCTGCCAGTTGCGCAGTATTGCTGACTCATTCGTCCATTTCAAAAACCAACAATCGATTGGTTTCTGCAGCCGTAAATGCCAACACTCAGTTTCACGATTTATGCCAAAGCCACAACGATCAAGCGGGAGCCGATATGCTGCCGTTGATGCAAACGGATTCCGAAAAGTTGATGCATCATGGTGTCGAGACAGGCGTCGCGACGATGGGAAAATTTCTTGAGCACAGCAAGTGGGCGATCGACGATATTGATCGGGCAATTTGCCATCAAGTCGGAACGGCGCATCAAAAATTGATGCTTGGTTCGTTAGGGATCAATCCAGAGTTGGACTTCGCTACGTTTCCGTGGCTGGGTAACACCGGGTCGGCAGCTTTGCCTATCACGATGGCGGTTGCGTGTGAGCAGGAGTTTATCAAGCCCAAAGACAAGGTGGCGATGTTGGGAATCGGATCCGGAATCAACTGTATGATGATGGCGGTGGAGTGGGAAAAGTCGTTGGTGGCTTCGACGACTTGGGAAAGTGAGTTGGTTCCGCGAGCGTAAGCCACAAAATTGGCGGCTTCTTAAAAGCGGAAAACAGAATCGTGGTACTCCTCAAACGAGGCTTGTTTAGAGTTCGATCAGGCTTACTTAGAGTGCAACGAGGCTTACTTGAAATTCCATTGCCCAAAGCCAGGAAACACTCCGCGTAAGACCGATTTCGCCAATGGCTTCATCGGGATTCCTTTAAGCCTCTGTCGGATTTGGTAGCGATGTTTTGCCATCCGAAATCGTAAACGACTGGACGTCAGCCGCCCGCAAGTGACTTTTTCAGTGCCATTGCAAAACTTGAATTTGTACTCGTCGTCACCATAGCCAAGATCGACTTTGCTGATCCCCGTCTCTGCGGCTTTTTCGGACACTCGCAAAAGCAATTCGGTTCCCGGTGAGTATTTGGAAAACGCTGGATCGAAAATCGGAAACCAATAATGCAAAATGTCGTCAGTGAGCATTCCAAAATGGCAGGCGATCAATTCGTCACCCGCCCAAAGCGCTGAAAGCAAGCCTTTGAAACCAGGCCGATCGACAGTCGAAATCTCACGAAGTAATTCAGCTGCCCAGTTAACTGAAAGAATGTCAAACGTCTTACTGCGTTGGTACTTGGCTCGCTTCATTTCAATCAAGCGTTCAAGGATCATCAGATCTTGGCAGTCATATTCAAATCGGATGGGGCCTATTTCGCGCTCAAGCGCTCTGGTTTTTTGGCCTTGGCGTCGAACGGTCGAGCTGTGTTTGCGAACGAATTTCCGATACGCTTCCCAGCCTTTGGTCAAATCAATGTGGTGGGAATCAAGTTCTTTGAATTGGAACTTTTCCATATTCGGATCAGTGTTTTTGGCTGCGTGAAATCCAAACGATTTGAGTTTCGATTTGTGCATCACTTGCGTCATGCAATCCATTTGGTCACTGAGATTTCCAATGATTCCATGAACATCGTTCAGCCGTCCGCCAACGGGTTCAGCATGATGGGATCCAACGCGCTGGTAAGGAAGGAATGCGATGATCACTCCAGAGTCGTTTTTGATTACCGCAATCTCGACGTCATTTCGAACTCGATCAACCGCTTTGGTGAATTCAATATCGAAATAGGGGCTGCTCAAGTGAGGGTTTTGACCTCGCAGGTGAATCCAACGCTCGGCAATATTTCCGCAAAGCTCTTGGGCGTTGATGTAATCGATGTGCACAACAGATTGATCCATTGTTGAAGTTGTTTTGGAGTTGGGCATCATCTGGTGGCTTAGTCAATCAAAGTGACCATTGGCCAATGTGCTTTGTTGGGAAAGTTCATTGTTAGAAAAATTACGTATTCGGTGCCCATTCTATTTGGGATTGCCGCAAAGTGTGCATTTAAACACTTTATAAGTTCGCCAATTTATTGGGTCTGGCCGAATAACCACTAGAGGCAGCAAAAGTGGGATTAAGAACCCTTGTCAAAGAAGCCGTTGTCTATGTAGTTGAGAAGAGGGGCCAGAATGGCCATTTAGTGGTTCTAACTGGCAGGGCAAACCCGTCGCAATTTGATCTGACATTGTTCAAACGCAAGGTAGCTTTTTCTGGTTGCGAAATCGCTCAGACGTTTTCGCTTCAAAATCTTATCTACTTACCGTCCTCAGTTAGGCAATAGCATGTTCCCCAAATCTACAAAATCAACGGATCCTGGGTTCCGCGAGTCGGTTTCTTCGCGGGAAATCACAGACGCTTGTATCTTCGTTATCGATGACGAGCCAATTGTTTCCGATGTGATCTCGTTTTATCTAAACGAGTGCGGATTTAGCAACGTTCATTGCTTCAACGATTCGATCGAGGCGATTGAAACACTGCAATACGTTAAAGCTGAATTGGTGATAACAGATGTTAGTATGCCTGGGCTTGCCGGCAACTACTTGACCAAGCTGGCCAAGAAGATGGAACACTTGCGTGAGGTTCCAATCCTTGTCGTCACTTCGGACACAAGCTCAGATACAGAGTCAAAATGTTTGGCCAGCGGAGCGATGAAAGTGCTTCCTAAACCTGTTGATCAACAGCAGTTGATCATGGGTGTTGTTGAAGCGTTGGATCAAATTGTTGTGCGATCAGAAATTGACACGCGTTACGCAAAGAAGATGGAATCATTACGAGAAGAAGAAGAGCAACGTATTCGTGATCAGGAAATCGGTTTACGAAACGCTTGTCGCGCAAAGTGAGTTCAGCGTTTCCAACAGATCTAGATCTCTCCGTCGGTAGCCCATTCAATGTGTGCTAAACCAACCCCCACTAAGCTTCATTGGCTTCAATTTGAGTCAACCGATCACAAATTTGGAGCCGATATTGAGTCCCACCCTTTGATTGAACGCTCGTCCCAATTTTCCTTCCTTTGGGGATCGAGTGGCCTCTATTCTGAGGTAAATCTGGCTTGTAGAACGGCAAGCTATCGTAGCGTTCGTCAGGGAGTGCAACTGTTTATTAAATGAATTAATTTTGCCGTAGCACACAACCTATTAGGCAAAAGAGTTCAACATTTGCACTCCCTGGCGCTGCTGCGAATTGACCCCGCGAGACCGACGTTTGGTTGGCATAAATGGGGCTGACGAGTGATCCATTCTATCGCTCCCGTGCCAAGTCTGGTTTGTGATAGCAGTTCATCATTTGGCATCTGAATTCGGCAATGATATTGTCCTGAATCTGCCGTTTTGATATCAGCGGGCAACGATTTGGTCCACGTTCTATCGAAGTGTTCGCCATTTCAAGTCCTTGCCCAAACCGAGAAATGTCACAAGCTGATTCAGTCAATTCGACGAAGCGATTCTCAAGAGCATTGGTCGCTGCTGCTTTTTGCATTTTGCCGATTCTTTTGGTCTCGATCCCGTTGACTTTCGTTGGTTGCAAGGGGCAGCAAACTGAAATTGATTCAGCCAGCAGCAATTCAAACGAAGCTGCGGGAAGCGTTGCGGCGGACAATGTCCCAGGCGTTCCCAAAACTGAAAAGAAGAAATCGGGATATGGCAATTTGGTTTTGCCCGAACCAAATTTGCCTGAGCTTCCTGAGCTTGCGCCACACTTAAAACCGCTTACCGACAAACAGCTCAACAAGAATTTTACGTTGCTGATGTTGGCTCACGAGCCTGACATTAGGGCAATGACAATTATGTCATTTTTGCGTAACGTGGTAGACAGAGAGCAGAGAAAGGCAGCTTATAAACTTGCTTTGAAGTATGAGCCCGAGTTTCAACAACTGATTAAACGCCGTGACGAATTACTTGCAAACGCGGTTGATGGAGTCGACCATACAGCTCACTTGCGTCGAATCGATGAAGAAACGGTTTATCTTAGTAGGAAGATACGCGGTGAAGCTACTATTCAAATTTTGACCGACGAGCAGAGAGTGGAATTAAAAGAGATTCGGGAGCAGCGAGCAGCCGATTTAGCACGAATCGCGGAAAAGAAGAAACGGATTGCCGAAAAAGAGCGTTTGGCTGACAAAGAAAATCCAGGCGCCAACGTCAAACGTTGAAAATTTCAATCGTTGTTATCAAGCGTTGTTATTAAACTATTGACTAAGTTTAGCCATCTTGTTGGCAAGACTTGAAATCTGACCAGCTCGACATTTTTTAAGTAACTTCCATCTGATTTTCAACATGTTATTCACTCCTTCCCAGTTTAAATACTGCATCGTTGCAATTGTTATTGCGACCGGTGGCGTTGTTGCTGTGTTAGCCGGGCGCGGAGACCGAGTTGCGTTTCAATATGAACCAAACTCGGGGCATTCAAATCGACTCTTGAAAAAAGTGGTGCTTCCTTCGACCGCCAAAAGTTCAACGGCTGAGTCTTCGCCGTCTGCAGCTCAACAAGACCTTACGCTTGACGAACAATATACGAAAATGGTTCGTCCATTCATCGAGAACTTCTGCCTTGATTGTCACACGGGAGACGATGCGGAAGGCGATTTTGATCTCGACAAATTTGAGAAGCCCAGCGATGTGACAGAGAATCTCGAAGCTTGGTCGCACGTGATGACCAGGTTGGAACGAGGCGATATGCCGCCTGCTGACAGCGCTCAACCAAAACAAGCTGGCCGCAATCGGATTCAATCCTGGATTCTGGAATCCATTGAGGCTTCAAACAAAACGGCTCCAGCACTTGGCACCATTCGTCGGCTTAATCGAGTCGAATACGAGAACACAATTCGTGATCTGTTCAGGCTTTCTCGTGATTGTTTCAGCAATTCGGCGAGGATCGTTCAGACGACTAGCTACTTCAAACCTGCAACCAAAAAGATGCCTCGCTATGCGTTGGCGGTTAGCTATTTCTATAATTCGCATCGACGACATTCGGATTTAGCTGGAGTGTCAACACTGCCAGTCGATCCGCCGGTGGATCACGGTTACGCGAACGATCAAGAAGCCCTGAGTCTGTCGCCTTTGCTGATGGAGAACTATTTTGAAATCGCGACTGAGTTGGTCAATGCTGAAGAGTTTGAATTGATTTGTGGTATCTGGGAATCGATGTTTACCTGCGATGACGAGACCGATGCACTACAAAAAGCCAACGAGCAGCTTGAGATCTTTCTTCCACGCGCGTTTCGACGCCCCGTTACGGAAAAAGAGCTTGGGCGTTACCAGCAACTATTCAAAACCGAATTTGCAGAATCCAATTCATATACTGAGTCGATGAAGACCACGGTTTCTGCGATTCTCGTCTCTCCTCACTTTTTGTTTCGACGTGAATATGAAGCAGCCGAGTCGGGAGCGGCAGCGGCCCAGACAATGGATCAGGATTTTGCCAATGCGTCACGGCTGTCCTATTTCCTTTGGGCGTCGATGCCAGATGATGCCTTGTTTCAAGCCGCTCGCGAAAAGCGTTTGACCAAGCCCAAAGATTTAGGGCGTCAAGTCGATCGGATGATGGATGACAAAAGGATCAAGTCACTTTCAACTGACTTTGGGATGCAGTGGTTGAAGATGAAAAAGGTGGCGTCTGTTTTGCCCGACGGCAACAAGTTCCCTCACTACTTTAAACGCTTGATTCCGCCGCCTGCTATTTCAATGATGATTGAGCAAATGTTGTTGTTCGAAACCATCATGGTTGAGAACCGCAGCGTCACTGAATTTGTCTCTGCTGATTTTGGATACTTGAATCGGCAGCTGATGGATTGGTATCAAATCGATCCCAAAAAAGCACTTGGCTACTCGCCGAAGCTTGAACAATTCGAAGACTTCTTTCGAGTGAAGTGGCGGAATCTTCATCAAGGCGGAATCACTTCTGGTGCGATGCTTATTTCGACTTCGACCACGACGCGGACCAGTCCGGTTTATCGTGGGGCGTGGGTGTTGGATGTATTTTTCAACTCGCCGCCTCCGCCTGCTCCGGCCAACATTGAGCCACTTCAACCTGCCGGTGAAGAGAAAAAGGTGTTCATCAATGTGAGAGAGAAACTCAAAGAGCATCGTGAGAACGCATCGTGTGCAACGTGCCACGACCTGATCGACCCGATGGGATTCGCGTTTGAGAAATATGATGCCGTCGGAAAGTGGCGTAAGGAATATGAAACTGGCGACAAGATCGAACCGACTGGAACTTATAAAGGTTTCAAGTTTGACGGGGTTGCAATGTTTAAAATCGCAATTCTTCGCGATAAAGAGAGATTTGTCCGTGCGTTCATCGAGCATACAATGAAATATGCACTCGGCCGGAAACTTCATTATTCTGACCAGCCAGAGATTCGCCGGATCACAGAAGAAGTCATGAAGGGAGATTCGCGTTTCCGAGTGGTGATCAAAGAAGTCGTCATGAGTAAGATGTTTCGTAGCCCGTTGATTGCTCCTGCCAACAAGCACGCAAGTGACTAAGGGCTGCGGCGCATGATGCATCGGTTGGCGACAGCGGCCGGTCATAAAGTTATCGAACGTAATTGAATTACCCAATTCAACCCACCTTTGCACGAGTTATCAAATGAAACCTTTATCACGCCGCACCGCACTCAAAGGCATCGGCGCCACGATCGCATTGCCTTGGCTTGAAGCAATGTCGCTCGCGCAAAATTCGCTCAGTGGTATCGTGACGAAAAACGGGACCACCACGGCCGCCTCTCATTTGGCAAACAAAAAACGACTTGCTTTTATGTACATCCCCAACGGGGTGATTGGAGACCGTTGGTTTCCGACGACCGAAGGCAAGGATTTTGAGCTGCCTGCAAGTCTCCAGCCGCTGGCGGATTTTCAAAAAGACATCACTGTCGTCAGTGGTTTGAACCGAACGTATTTAGTCGGCGAACCACATTCGCAAGCCGGTTCTTGTTGGTTGACTAGCGCCAAACCGAACGAGCGAAGCGACGGAGTCAATGCAATCGACCGAACGCTTGATCAATTCATTGCCAGTGAAGTCGGAAAGGAAACGGCATTTTCATCGCTTGAGTTGAGTTGCAACAGTTTTGTAGACAAAGTCGAACCAAAAATCTTCGACGCCATTTCCTGGTACGGTCCGGGCAACGACGCGGCGTCATCAAACGATCCGCGGAAAGTTTTCAAGCGACTTTTTGGTCAGTCAACGACGATCAAGAAAAGCGTATTGGACACGGTACTCGGTGAAGCGGCCGATCTCAAAAAGTCACTTGGCGAAAATGATCGCCGTAAAGTGGATGAGTACTTGGAGTCAGTCCGTTCGATCGAAAAACGTTTGGACAAACAAGACGAGTCAAAAGGGCGAATCGGTCCGGTTGATTTTACTTTGCCAGAACAGCTTCCCACCAACCGCGGAGAGTACATTCGCATGATGGGTGATTTGATGGTGTTGGCGTTTCAAACAGATCAGACTCGCGTGACGAGTTTGATGGTTGGGCCGGAACGCTGGGAAACACCGCAGTTGTACGAAGGCGTTTTTGACAAACCCGTCGGGCATCACGTAATGACGCATGATACGGCTTACAATGACGACGTCGCGAAAATTGATCGTTTTCACGTCGAGCAATACGCTTATTTGGTCAGACGTCTAAAGGAAATCTCTGAAGGCGACGGAACGTTGTTAGATAACTGCAGTTTCGTGCTCGGTTCGGGGTTAGGAAACGGTGCCCGGCATTCATACAAGCAATTGCCGGTTGTGATCGCTGGTTCCGCCGCTGGATCTTTCGAAACCGGTCGTCACCTCGTCGCCAGCGAAGGCACGCCGTTGGCCAACCTGTGGTTGAGCATGAGCGATGTGATGGGTTTGAAGCTGGATAGTTTCGCCGATAGTTCGCAGCGGTTGAAGGGGTTTGTTTAGGGCGAATGCGGAGTGGGGAATGCGGAATGCGGAATGCTTTTATTCCGGCGAACGTTTGCGCTCATTTTCTAGGATCATGGCTCGACCAGTTTTCGGGTGCCATGTTCACGCTTGCGTGAGCATGTTCGAATAATGAATGACTGGCGATTGATTTTCCGTTCATGGTTCGCGCGGCTATACACCCAGCCCGAAAATTTTACTAAGACATGGATTACTATTAGTCCGCCGGTAACTTGCTAAAATAGCCGATTAGCGCCAGCCTTTCATTCTTCGCCCTCTTGAAATCTGGCTGCGTTGTTATACATTTGGACACTAGTATTGCTTCTGGCTCAACTCGCGGGTGCCATGTTCACGCTGCGTGAACCCACCATGGCACTCAACTCGCAAATTGAGTTGAACAGGATACGTGCGGTGGCTTTTCAAATCTATTGAAGGAATGACGATGGCCCAGGCAAGTCTTACTGACCAAGCATCCGCTAAACAAGCATCCACTGAGCATCCAGCGCCAGAACAAGTTAAAAAACAACTTGCGAGCGTGTTGCAGCAATACTGGGGCTTCGATGGCTTTCGCCCGCAACAACTGGAAGCCATGCAGGCCGTGATGGCCGATCAGGATTCGGTGGTTGTGTTTCCAACTGGCGGCGGAAAATCACTTTGCTTTCAAGCCCCCGCTGTTTGCCGTGATGGATTGGCGGTCGTTATATCGCCTTTGATCTCGTTGATGAAAGATCAAGTCGACGCGCTGCAGGCTTGTGGTATCAAGGCCGCGTTTTGGAATAGCTCGCTTTCTCCAGATGACGAACAAAAAGTACTCGACCAAATTCGACTGGGCGAACTGCAACTGCTTTACCTTGCTCCGGAACGTTTGTTAACGGATCGAACTGAGCGATTGTTGTCAGCGGCCAACGTTGCGTTTTTTGCGATCGACGAGGCACACTGTGTCAGTGAGTGGGGCCACGATTTTCGACCTGAATTTCGCGGTCTTTCGGTTTTGAAAACCAAATATCCCGGCGTCTCGGTCCACGCGTATACCGCAACCGCGACCGATCAAGTTCGCAACGACATCGCGCGGCAATTGAGGTTGGAGAATACAAAAATTCTGATCGGTTCAATGGACCGGCCGAACCTGACTTATCAGATCCGTCGTCGAGCCGGCGGGATGAATCAAGTTGTCGAAGTGATTAACAAATTCAAAAACGAATCGGGTATCGTTTATTGCATCAGCCGAAAGAACGTCGAGAAAACCTGTGAGGCTTTGGTTTCGCTGGGGTTTAGTGCCCTGCCCTATCACGCCGGAATGACCAGCCAGGATCGCAAGTCCAACCAGGAATCATTTCTGCGCGACGAAACAAAAATCATTGTCGCCACGGTCGCATTTGGAATGGGCATCGACAAATCAAATGTTCGCTATGTGATTCACACGGGGATGCCAAAATCTCTAGAAGCGTACCAGCAGGAAAGTGGTCGCGCCGGGCGTGATGGTCTGGATTCGGAGTGCTGGATGTTTTACTCCGGCAGCGATTTGATGACTTGGAAGCGATTGATTGAGATGTCGGAGTCCAGTGAAGGAAAAGAGTCGGCAATCAGTGCGCTTAACTCAGTCAGCGATTTTTGTAACGGGGTTGTGTGTCGGCACGTTGCTTTGGCGGCGCATTTTGGTGAAACGCTCGAAGTAAAAGATTGCGGTGCGTGCGATGTTTGCTTGGACGAACTGGATGAAATCGAAGACGCTTTGATCCTTGCTCAGAAAATTGTGTCTGGCGTATACCGCGTCCAGCAACGATTCGGCGCCGAATACGTCGCGCAAGTTTTACTTGGTTCGCGAGACCAACGGATTTTGCAGAACAAACACGATGAAGTCAGCACATACGGTTTGCTTGAGTCAGAGAGCAAACGAGATATTCGTAATTGGATTGACCAATTGGTCAGCCAGAATTTTCTTGCCAAAACTGGCGAATACAATGTGCTGACGATCACCGAGTTGGGTAGCCAATTGTTGAAAGGCCAAGCCACCCCGCGTTTGCTTCGAGCTGCAAAACCGTCGCAGTCTTCATCGTCATCTGGCAAATCAGTGGCGTCGTGGGAAGGCGTTGATCGGGATCTGTTCGAGGTTCTGCGCGAGCGGCGAAGTGCCGAGGCTGGCCAACGCAACGTTCCCGCTTATGTGGTGTTCAGCGATAACTCGTTGCGGGATATGGCTCGGCGACGGCCATCGAGTTTGGAAGCGTTTCGATTGATCAGTGGCGTTGGACAACAGAAACTGGACGACTACGGCGAGATATTCCTGGGGCTGATTTTGCAGCATTGCGATTCAACAGGTTTGGAAATGGACGTCGCATTCGTTCCCACCAAGCCCGCGGTTTCAATCGACAAACCGATTACGGCGTCCGCGATGGCGTCGTTCCAACATTTCGAAGATGGGTTGTCGGTAGATGAAGTAGCCAAACGCATGGGCCGCGCAGTCTCGACGACCCAGGGCTATTTGAGCGACTATATCCAGCACAAGAAAATCACCGATCCTGGCCGCTGGGTCGACGCGGACACGATCGCGAAAATCACCGACGTGGTCAAGCAAATAGGAGATGGGCCTCTTCGCCCATACTTCCTCGCTTTGGATGAAAAAGTCAGCTACGACGATATCCGCGTAGTGGTCGGCTGTCTCAAGAACGTACCAAGCCAATAGGCAGGATCGTTTAGCCCTCAGTTACACGGGGCTTAATCGCTCTTTCTCAATTTCGGGAAATTTTGTACCGTTTAGGCACGATCAACTCGCGTTTAAAAGGAATCAAAATGCCCACGACGGAATGGCTGAAGAAAGAGTTTGACTACGGTTACGACAGCGGCAACGTGCTTGGACTTCTACCAAACAAAATTCGTCGTGGCGAGGAAAAACGAATTGGCGGGTCGTATCGAAATGTCTTTAAACGCGCGATCAGGCCATTCCTCAAACCGGACTCCGTTGTGATGGAGCTTGGTCCGGGCAATGGTGCTTGGAGTCGCGCGATCTTGAAATACATTCCGCAAGGCAAGCTCATTACCGTCGACTACCAAGACGTTTCGCCGTGGCTTAATCCGGACGATTACGGTGGCAGACTGGTCAATCATCAAGTCACCGAAAATTCATTTTCTTGTGTCGATGATGATTCGGTCGATTTCTTCTGGTCGATGGGAGTGTTGTGTCACAACAATCGGAAACACATCGGCGAGATCTTGACCAACGCGCGGCCCAAACTGAAACAGGGGGCGTACGCTTGTCATCAATATGCCAACTGGGAGAAACTTGATCGATACGGCTGGGGACGTGGTGGTGTTCCCAAGGAGTTTCGCGAAATGAGCGACGACGAAATTTGGTGGCCCCGCAACTCGAAAAACGATATGGTCGAGTTGGGCGTTAATGCTGGTTGGAAAGTGGTCAAGCCAGACATGAGTTTGTTGCGCCGCGATAGTGTGATTCAGTTAAGAAACGCCTAAACGCCTGCGAGGGTTGGATCGCTTGAAGGAATCGGGTTTGCGTCAAAGCGGAATCCAATAGCGCTAAAGATTCTCAACCGACATCGAAGTCGCCGATTAATTCACGCCGTACACCAGATGCGCGGCTCTTATTTGTTCTTGCGAGCTTCTTTGGCTTTTTCTGCCCTGCGCCACATCCACGGTGCGGTTGGGTTTTTATCGGCCCACAAACCGACTTTTTTGCGTCGTGCTTTTTGCTCCAGCGCAGTCAACGTTTCGGAGTCTGAATACTGGGTGTAGTGCCAAGCCATGCCGAGTTCGACCATTCGCTCGGCAATATTCGATCGACGGTAAGTGATAAACGCCAACGTGCGACCGTAATCGTCTTGCCCGGTAGAATGAACCGTAACGTTTTTGCCAAACACCAATTTGGATAACGCCTGTTTCGCTTTTTGGCCGTAGGCCTGTGCTGACTCAGGCGTGTCAATTGATTGTAAGCGAATTCGAATTCTGTCTTTGCCGTCCCACACAGTCACCGTGTCGCCGTCCAAGCAAGCAACGCACTTGCCGCGAAACGACTTGACGATCTCTTTGCCGAGAATTGAATTTACCGCTTCCAGTTTTGTATCGTCTTCATCTTCTTCCGCATCAGACTCGGACTCCTTTTTGGAAGCCAGTTTTTCATCGGCTGATTTGGCCGTTGTTTTGTCAGACGCTTTAGTTTTGCTAACGCTGTTGGTTTTACTTTTCCACGGGCGAGTCTTGGCTGGGGCGTCGTTGAGCTCGTTTGGCTCGGCCTTGCTGGCGATGTCGTCAAACGTCCCGCTGGGAAAATGCTCAAGCGATTTTTCTTCAGCCGGTTTATCAAGCTTGTCGGATTGCGCCGGTTGCTCTTTGACATTTTTGTCTGCAGGTCGACGCGTTTTATTTGAAGCAATCGCGACATCGTCCGCTTTGGTCTCTGCAGCGCCAGACGAAGCACTTGTTGAATTCAAGTTCGTTTTGCTGTTGTTTGAATTTGCTTGTGTGCCGTCAGGTTCAATCGTGGCACTGTCTTCAACGTCGGCGGTGAGAAGTCCGCCTTGGACTGAGTTGAGATAGATCAATGCAACTGCACCAATCGAGACGACAAATGAGGTCAACAAAATACTGAGGACGACCAATCTGATGTTTTTTGATTTCATTGACTGATTCTTGAGAGGGGACCAAAGGAAATGGGGACGGCAGCAAACATTCCTGTTTTTTTAACCGCGAATGGATGGAAATAAACGCGAGTATAAATTCGCTCGCTTTCATTCGCGTACATTAGCGTTAATTCGAGGTTCTTAATTCTTCAAGACCCAACCAGAAAGCTAAGTTTTTTCGGTAGCGTTCACGAGTGAGATATCAAAAGCCCCACTGATTAAAAGCGGATTGAAAGTTTAACACAATTCGGGTTTTGTAGATGCAAGTCATCTTTTGAATTGTTTGATTCGCCTGAGTGATTGGCTTTTTGAAGTAAATCAATTGCCGGAAGTCACCTTCGCCACATTGAATCGCAAAAGTGATTAAGATGGTCGTCCCAACGCAATTGAAAGGCTTAAAAAATGCGATACATGTTTCTAGTGATGATCTTGCTGGCCTGCGAATTTGGCACTTTGAACGCCAGCGAACATGAATCCGATAAACGATTGCCTAACGTACTGATTCTTTATGCCGATGACCTCGGATTTGGCGATCTTGGTTGCTACAACACGAAATCCAAAATTCCGACGCCCAATCTTGATCGTTTGGCCAAACAGGGAATGCGATTTACCGATGGACATTCTTCGTCAGGGATTTGTACTCCCAGTCGTTATGCGTTGTTGACGGGTCGACATCATTGGCGGGACTTTCATGGAATCGTGACGGCGTTAGGAGGCTCAGTTTTCAAACCCGAGCGCACGACGATGCCGGAAATGCTCAAGTCTAAAGGCTACCAAACGGCAGCGATTGGCAAATGGCATCTGGGGTGGGATTGGGATGCGATTAAGAAAGAGGGCGCTAAACCCAAAGGGAGCGGCAAAGGTAAAAACAAACGGAAGGCTTGGGGGCCAGAAGCGTTTGATTGGACCAAAGAGATTCCAGACGGTCCGCTTGCCCACGGTTTTGATTATTACTTTGGCGATACGGTCATCAATTTTCCGCCGTATTGCTGGATTGAAAACAACAAAGTCAAAACGATTCCCGACACCATGATGAATACTTCTAAATGGAAACGGATTAAAGAAGGTCGTTGGGAATGTCGTCCCGGCCCGATGGCTTCTGATTGGGACCCGTACCAGAACATTCCAACAACAACCAGGAAAGGCGTTGAGTTCATTCACTCGGCCGCCAAGACAGACGATCCATTTTTTCTGTACTTTGCTTTTCCAGCACCGCATGCTCCGATTATTCCTAACGATAAATTCGATGGAAAATCAGAAGCCGGCCCCTATGGCGATTTCGTTGTGGAAACCGATGATGCTTGCGGACGGCTTTTGCGGGCGCTCGAGGAAAGCGGTCAAGCCGATAACACGATCGTGGTTTTCACGGCTGACAATGGCCCGGAAAAATATGCGTATGCCCGCGATGAGAAATTTGATCATTGGTCAGCCGAACCGTTTCGTGGTTTGAAACGGGACATCTACGAAGGCGGACATCACGTTCCCTTTATCATCAAATGGCCTGGGCTTACCACAGCCGGAAATACTTCTACTGCGCTGGTTAGCCAAATTGATTTGATGGCAACAATCGCGGCAGCGGTCGGTTTTGAATTGCCCGACGATTGTGGTGAAGACTCACACAACCTGTTGCCTTTGATTAAGGGCGATGTGGAATCGGTTCGAACGACTCACGTTCACAATACGAAAAAAGGTCAGTACGCGATTCGAGATGGTGATTGGTTGTTGATCAACCACGAAGACGGATACATGTCTCCGCGAAATAAGGCTTGGGAAGCGAAGCATGGTTATCCGAAGGACGATGGGCAAGCGGTAGAGCTTTATAACTTGAAAAACGACATCGGGCAGAGACAAAATTTGGCTGCGTCCAATGCGGAGAAAGTTTCAGAGCTACAGAAATTGCTTAAGAAAATTCGTGAGCAAGGCTATTCGTCACTGAGGCTTGAGGGCAAAAAGCAATCGGCTCAATAAGTCGGCTTATACAGCTGGTCTTTTCGGTTCGATGTTCTTAAGCACATGAGCACCACGGCTTGGGCGACTGGAAAAGCAAGTCGCTTCAATGCCTGTGGCTTTTCGATACTGATTCGTCAGGTTTTCAATAATCGAGTCTCGGAATTCGTTTCTCACAAGCGAGACGGTGCATCCGCCAAACCCGCCGCCGGTCATTCGCGAGCCAATGAGGCCTTTTTGAGAACCAATATCCTTCGCGATTTCAACCAGTAGATCCAATTCCCGGCAGCTTACCTCAAAATCATCCCGCAACGAATCGTGGCTTTCATACATCAGTCTACCGGCCGTTTCCCAGTCGCTGTTTCGTAACGCGTTGGCCATGTTGACCGTGCGATTGGTTTCGGAAATGACATGGCCAGCTCGGCGGAATTCTGTCTTGGTTAAAATTTGGCCCGCGTTTTCGAGTTGGTCAATTGTTACGTCGCGCCAGGATTGGGTGGCGAGTTTTCGAAGTGCGGAATCACATTCCTCGCGTCTGGTTGCATATTGGCAGTCGACCAGCTCACGCTGGACTTTGCTGTTAGTAATCAGAACGGAAACTTCGTTGTCTGCAAATGGAACAAAATCGAATTCCTGAGTACGGCAGTCAATCAACACCAACTCGCCAGCCCGCCCCAGCACGCTACTGAATTGATCCATAATGCCGCAGGGCACACCGACGAATTCATGTTCCGCTTTTTGGCAGAGAAGTGCCTTTTGTAAAGGTTGCAGTTGTCGTCCAGTGAGTGCTTCAATCGCCGTTGCAGTAGCGACTTCGAGGGCGGCGCTACTGGCCAGCCCGGCCCCTACTGGTATTGAGGACCCAATGACGGCGTCAAAGGCTGGAATCGTTTGGGCTTTGCATCCTTTGATCTGGTTGCCTTGAACTTGCGAAAACAGCGCGACAACACCTTCGATGTAGCTGATCCAACCACTGCGTGCAGGTCGATACGCTTGGCCAAGCTCAATTGATTGACTTTCATCAAATGTTGAACTGTAAACACGAACTTCCCGGCTGGCAGGAGCGATTCTGGGGGCGGCGGCAACGACGACGTATCGTTCAAGTGCCATTGGCAAAACGAATCCATCGTTAAAGTCGATATGTTCGCCGATCAGATTGACTCGACCTGGCGACACCACAACAACCGTCGATTCTCGCCCAAATTTTTTGCAGGAACGATCGCTCGACTTGTTGGCACAAATCAGAAAGTGTTAGCGCGATCTGTTCCGTTGTACTCATTTCGGATTCTAAAAATTGTGCAAAGAGTAAGTACTGGAAAAGTGCTCTAATTTTCCAATGGCGCGTCTGCCATGTTTTCTTTCTTTTCCGGTTTTATGAAAGCAGATTCAGGTTCGCCGTTAACGATCATCTCTGGTTTAATTTGTGATTCGAGCCAGCAAACGATTTTGTCCATCGTTATTCGGTCGTACTTAAGGTCATCCACTACGAATTTCATGGCCGCGCCTCGGTCCTCGTAATGAATGACTCCGATTCCTTTTTTGAGCCACTTCTTTTTGTCGAATTTGGTTATTTGCGAGATTTTCACTTCTTTGCCAGAGCTATGGCGTAAACCATCTTCGGTTTGTTCGATCCAGGTGCCTTTATTTTTTAAATACCAAATTAAACACGGAATGCCGACTCCCAAACCGATTGCCAGGAACACCCATTGAAACACGATGTTGTTTCGAATTTGATCCGGGTATTCACTTTTGGTAAGCCTTTGTGGACTCCAGTTATTTTCCGTCGCAATGGCTTTCCACTTTTCGTTTAGTTCTTCTGGCGAAAGCGATTCGTCCGATTTCAGTTTGTAGAACGCTTCGGCACGCGGCAACTGGGCCGGGAATGCGACCAGGCCGTCGTAAAGCGAATACAAGGCAAATCCAAGGCAGCCAATGCCAATCAAAAGGTACTTGAGGAGAAAGTTTCTCTCTGGGATCGCGCGAAGATTCATTTGAGATCGAAAGTCGTTTGAGATTGGCGGAAGCGAAAATTTTTTGATGCAAGGATTGACGTTATCACGTTAATTGCTGCTAAGGCTATCTTAACAAGCATCAGGAATTTCGTCGTTGGCTTTTGCCCGCATATTATTGTTGAAAAATCAAGTCCGAAAAAAGGTCTTTTTATCGCGCGATCCTGCCCGCCAATGTCAGGCATTGGCGGTTAGTTTCGCTAATTGCCGACAAATCCCGGGAATTTTTAGATGCCCTGTAAGCAAATTAGGGATTAGTCGTTATGATGGAAGCAGAGTTTTTGACAGAATGAGTTATTAAGGTATCCAATGGCGACTGAAATTACCCGCGAGCAATGGGAACGTGAAACAGAACGATTGTGCCCAAGCGAATCAGCATACAACGCGTATGTGGGTGTGGAGCAATTCATCGTAGAGAACACAGATCTAAAGTGCAGTTACACATGTGTTTCGCGCGGCAAATCTGACTACTGCACGTTCACCGCAACCGCTGGTGAAAAGTGTTCTATTCTTCAAGCCTACAAAGGCCAATTGCAACTCAACTGGCGTTGGAAGCTTAAGATTGCTGGATTGACCGAAGAAGAGCGAGAGCGCGTAAACGAAATTTATGAAGAGTTTCGTATTTCTCTGGACGGCAAAGAGGGTAAGGGCTGGGAAACCGTTAAGGTTCTACGCTTGGGTGAAGAAAGAGTACACGAAGCCATCAAGAAAGTCGCCGATGACTTGGTTGAGATCATCTGCAAAGACAAAGAGACAGCAACATAATTTCCAGTTGCAACTGAAACACACTAAGCGGGCCCACGAGGTCCGCTTTTTTTATTGGTGAGTTCTTTTTTAAAAGTTGCTTTCGTCCTCAACTCTTGAGAAAAATCCGATAGCACGCCTCTCGAATTGCTTCGTTCAATGGTGACGAATTACTTACGCCATGGCTAATCGTCTGCGCGTCTGGCAACGTATCACGGCGACTGCCGTTTTGGTTTTGGCTGCTCATCATTAGAATGGTTGGACAATTCACGATACAGAAGCAATTTAAGTTATTGGAACAAAATGCGTATTGACGCGATTTCAAGTGGCGAAAATCCTCCCGACGATATTAACGTCATTATCGAAGTACCGGTTGGTGGACAGCCAATCAAATATGAGTTGGATAAAAATTCAGGCACGATGTTTGTCGATCGGTTCCTTTACACGCCGATGGTCTATCCCGGCAACTACGGGTTCGTGCCACATACTTTGTCGCTCGATGGTGACCCAATTGATGTGCTGGTTTGCAACACGCGCGCGATTGTACCTGGAGCGGTTATGAATTGCCGTCCGGTTGGCGTGTTGATCATGGAAGACGATGCTGGCCCCGATGAAAAAATCATCGCCGTGCCCAGTTCGAAACTGACCCGCCGCTACGAAAACATTGAAAAGTATTCTGACCTTCCAGAAATTACGATCCAACAAGTCGAACATTTCTTCAGCCATTACAAAGACCTGGAGCCTGATAAGTGGGTAAAAATTCAATCGGTAGAACAGGTTGATGTCGCTAAAAAGATGATTGCTGAAGCGATCGAGCGAGCAAAGTAGAATCAGTGTGAGTAAACTGGCTGCATCGAGATGCGATTCCTGACGCAACATTTGGATTCAGAGTTGATGATGAAAAAAGACACCAGAGATCAACAAACAAAACCATCGCGCCGCCAGTTTTCACTTGCTGCGGCGGGAGTTTTTGCGGGCGCCGTTTGCACAAGCGGTGGGGCATCGGTGATGGCTGCGTCGCGAGCCGGGAGTTTGGAAAATAAATCCGCTGCGAAAATTCCACTTGGGTTTGATAATTTTTCGATCCGAGCCCACAACTGGAAAGCCGACAAATTAATCGAGTTTGCAAGCCAACAAAAACTTGACTCATTGCTGCTTTCGGATCTCGATGTTTATGAAAACCATGAGACGAAGTATTTGGCTGGGCTAAAGGCGAAAGCCGATGATGCTGGGCTTTCGCTGCATGCTGGAACGGGCAGCATTTGTCCAACTGCCAAACGTTGGAATGACAAATGGGGATCGGCCGAAGAGCTTTTGAAATTGGGAATTCGAATTGCAAAAGAACTTGGTTCGCCCGTTTTTCGATGCTACCTCGGCGGTCAAGCTGATCGGCAGACTGAGGGAGGCATTCAAAAACATATCGACACGACTGTTGAAGTTTTGAAAAAAGTAAAATCCTTTGCTGTGGATTCCAACGTCAAAATCGCCGTAGAGAATCACGCGGGCGATATGCAGGCTGGAGAATTGGTTGGACTAATCGAGGCGGCTGGCAAGGACTTTGTGGGCGCGACGATTGACAGCGGAAACGCAACGTGGACTTTAGAGCATCCGATGTCCAATCTGGAAATTCTTGGTCCGTATGCCGTAAGCGCTGGCATTCGTGATTCAACCGTTTGGGAAACGCCGAAAGGATGCAAGGTTGCTTGGAATGCGATTGGCGAAGGGCAAGTCGACTGGAAGGCGTACGCTGAAAAATTCGCCGAACTCTGCCCGAATGTTCCATTTCAACTTGAGATCATTTCTGGATTCAGCAAGCCGTTTAATTACAAGGTTGAAGAATTTTGGAAAGCTTATCCTGACGCGAAGGCGAGAGATTTTGAGCGGTTTCTTGAGTTGGCACTCGCTGGAAAAGAAGTCGCCAATGTTAAAGACAACAATGCTGAGTATCAAATGAAAGAGCTTGAACGCAGCATTCGATACTGCAAAACAGAATTGGGAATGGGCCTGAAGTCTTAACGTAGCAGAACTCGTCAACAGTCTTGGGAATATGCGTTTTGTTCAGGCAGTTGGGCTGTGTGTCGTTTTGTCGCACATTATTTCAGCGCGTACGTGTTAGGTCCCACATTTCGACTCCGGTTAATTAATTGAAGCAACAAGTGTTGTGACAACTAACCACGCATAAGGAGTCTATGTTATGACGACAATGGTATATGTTTATGTCGGTTATCTAGCCGTTTGCATTCTGGTGACTTGGTTTGTGGCGAGAACGTTACGGATCCACGGCACGGTCTATATGACCGAGCGAAGTTCTGAAGGGTCGGCGTTGATAAAAGCCAAAACGCATTTGATGGTCGTCGGCTTCTATTTGATCACACTCGGAACCGTCGGGTTTGCTTTGCGATATGGCGGCGAAGCGACGGATGCCAAAACGGCGATCGAAATTCTCAGCGCCAAGCTTGGCGGAGTGATCTTTTTGATCGGATTTTTCCATTTTGTGATGCTCGCCTTGTTCGTAAATGAGGGAGCCAGAAAGAGGAATGATATCGTGCTGGCCAAACCGGTGAAGCTTCCAAACGCTTAGAAACCGTGGCGGCGGTTCGGCGAGTTTAGTCAGTAGTGAGCCGTGGATGATCGCAAGCAGGAAGCCTCCCGCTTGCGATTCCGCGGTGCCCGCAAAGTTTGAGTTGCCGGTTGGCAGCGCCGGGAACTCGCCAATTCACATGGTCAAAAATTTATCAAGGAGTTCCAGATGGCGATTGCAAATCATTTGATCTACTTGCTGATAAGTGTCTTATTTACGGTGGTGGTTGGCCGATCATTGTTCACAAACGGCCATCCGTTTTTAATGGAATGTTTAGGTGCCGAGAAAATGGCCGAAGCAGTCAACCGTTTGTTTCTGGTTGGTTTCTATCTGATGAATATGGCGTTAGTTTTTTTGGCACTTAAGTTTGGTGAAACGGGTGCCAATCTTGAGGATTCGATCGAAGTCCTCGCCGGCCGCGTTGGATTCCTTTCGCTTGTCATGGGGCTGATGCACTTTAACAATCTGTTTTGGTGTGGCTTTGCCCGATCTCGTCTTTCGAAATTTACGGTCAAGGATGCTGCTTAATGGGATGCCGTTTAATTGCCGCTCAATTGGGCAATGGCTTTTGACAAACGACTATCTTTCGTAAATTGGTGTCAGCGTAATCCATTCCAGTTTGACGATAAGGCGAAACATGTCCGCTCTCTTTCAAGATTTAATCCGCAATCAAATGGAAGCTGCTTTTCGTACGCTTCAGCATTGCATCGATAGCTGTCCCGATGAGTCGTGGCATCAGCCCGTTTGCAATCACAGTTTTGCACAGTCGGTTTTTCATGCTTTGTTTTTTGCCGATGTCTATTTGGGGCAAAATCCGGACGTGGTTTCTGATCAAGATTTCCATCGTGAACACGAATCGAGTTTCGCAGGATACGAGGAGTGGGAATCAACGCCACCGACTAAGAAATATGATCGCGAGTTTATCGTGGCCTATTTGGAGCACTGTCGCCAGCGAGCGAAATTGGTGATCGATCAGTTCACTGCTGAAAATCTTAGTCAGCCATCTGGATTCGACTGGATCAAAGGCACTGCGGCAGAAGTTCATGTTTACAACATTCGGCATATCCAACACCACGCCGCCCAATTGAGTTTGCGGTTACGGCTGGATCATGGTGACGGTGTACCGTGGGTGAGGTCTGGTTGGGATAGCTAACCAAGCGTTCATATTTCGATGTTGTTAAAACGGAAAAAAAGGGAACACTAATCTGCGCTAATCATCACTAATTCATTATCCAGTCTCGAACGGTACGGCAACGTGCCGCTGATCGGGCACGTTACCAACTGTACCGTTCTTGATTAGTGTCGATTAGTGAAAATTAGTGTTCTTCTTTTTTTCACAGATCTCGCATCCGTTCCGGCGAGCCGATTGAGCCGACCGATGTTACTCTTTGTCTTTCTTGGCTTCCGGATCAATCCGTCTTAGGAGCCGATCGAGTTTTCTTTTTGTCGCGCCGGAGCTGTTTGACTGTCTTGTCCGTAGATTTTCAATTGCCTTGGGCAAGTACTTTTTCGTAATTTTCGATTTGTCTTGGTCTGACTCCAACAATGGGAAAGAGGGGGAATCCAGTTGTTCCAAAACTTTTTCAAACAAGGTGTTCCTGGTAGTTTCAGCCGGTTCGCTTGGTTCGCCTGTCCAAAGATCGAAGTCGTAGGTCTGATGAACTTCGTCAAGGCATTTCGGGTTGTCGGCAAGTAGTTTGGTGTAAAACGGCTCGAACGACGGTTTGTAATGCCGAAAACGTTCATGCGTGAAGATTATTTTGGCAATTTGCCGCGGCTCTTTGATTTGCAATGTGAAACTCGTGGATTGTTCGTCTATAACTTTGCCCAGCATTAAATATTGCGCTAGTGCTTCAATTCTCTCATCGTCATTACTGGCTAGACTTTCCCCTTGTTGATTGGGCTTCGAATCGATGCTAAACGAGGTTGCGATTCTCTCGTTGAATTTTTCACCCAGGAAACCCAAGCGAACCATGAAGAAAAGTGCTCGTCGACGTGTTATCGAATCCTGAGATTCACTTGCGTCCAAAATGAAGCGTGCGATCCTTTGTCGTGAATCGTTTCGCAACGCAACTTGATCTAGTGATGCGCGTCGCAATACCCAAAGCAAATAGGGTGCGTCAGCCGGATTGAATTCATCAAAGTTTTCAATTATTACACGTGTAAAATCGTTTAGTTTTTTCGGTGCGCGGCGATTTCTTCGAGAGCGACTATTGGGCATTTTAGGGCTCAACGCCAGTGCAACGGCTGCGTTGCTTGTCTCGTCGTTTTCATCGACTTCACTAAAGGACAAATGCCGGAACTTTGGAATCACATCGAGTAAGAAGTCTCTTAAATTTTTCGATTGATCTTTTAGTGCAACGACGCCGCGTAAAGAACGACTCCACTGCGAGGTGTACGCTTGGTCGGATGGGTCGGCTTGTAAGAAAAGATCCACCCAATGTTCAAGGTCGTGGCCATCGTGAAGGGGTTGGCTTCCTAGTAACCTTGCCAAAGCACGATCGGTTTCAGCGTAAATAGCATTCGTGGCAGTCGGGCTAAGTTTACTGAATTTCAGTTCAAATTGGGATCTGAGGACATTCTCTAAACGTTGTTTCGTTTCTTTCGAGAGAACGAATTTTGATTTTGCTTCGTCCGCTTTTCCGCCGCCCAGTCCAGGACCGCCCATGCCGCTGCCCATGCCGCCGCCCAATCCAGGACTGCCCATACCGCTGCCCATGCCGC
>CAYUWY010000010.1:110564-170390 GCA_964448575.1 uncultured Pirellulaceae bacterium | reverse complement strand
CCGCCCAATCCAGGACTGCCCATACCGCTGCCCATGCCGCCGCCCAATCCAGGACCACCCATACCGCCGCCCAGTCCAGGACCGCCACTCCGTCCGACACCGTTCGCTGCAACCCAATTTCCAATCTCTTTAATTAGCTGCTGTCGCGAAGTATAAAAAATATTGGGTTGTTTTCGTGGCAGTTCGATAGCTGGCCCATCACTACCCCCGACACGTCCGCTTCCAACAGCATTTCCAAGGCCACCGCCAGGTCCGCCACCATCACCAAGTCCACCGTTAGGTCCCCCAAGCCCTCCGAGGCCTCCACGACGTTTAGGATTTTCAGTTATTCCCCAAGTGTTACCCTGCAGTGCCATTTCGATCTGCTTGAGCAAGATTGGAATGCCTTTGCTCTCAAGTCTTAACGCTTGCTGCAACATTATATCCATTGAGTAATTGCCGGTTTCTGCATGACTGATCATTTTTTTGGCGAGCTTCGTGTCTTTTGGCTGGGCTGCAATTAGCAACTCAAGGTCTTCGAAAAACAGGTTCTCGATTTCAGTCGTGCTTGCGACATCGTAGAGCGCACTAATTGCTTTTGGCTTGTCCGCGAAATGTCGCAGTAACGTTCGGACAGCATGTATACGGACTTGAGAATTGCCCGGGTCGGTTAGCGAATTGACCAACGGCTCAACCCAAATTTCAGCAAGCTTTAACTCTTTGTCAACAGGTTTGGACCCAGCCCACGCGATCGCCAAGGAACGATGAGAAGGCTGCTGCGAGAGGATAAGTTTATCCATCCGTTTGACTAGGCCTGCTCGGTTTTTTGACTCAACCAGCCGAAGAGCAGCGATCGGGAACGGGGAATTTTTTGGTTGATTCGTTTTAAAGTCAAAATTCTCACTTCGCTTTATTACGTAATCTACAACTGTCCCAAGAACTCTGTCGGATTTACACAATTGAGCTAAACTACGAACCAGCTTTATATGAAAACTGTCTGTGACCTCGTTTTGGTAACGTTCAATAAACTTGTGTGCGACCTCGTCAACTTCCTCGATGGACAGTTGCCCTTGGATTGCGGCAAGTCCGTCGTACGTGTTTCGATTTGCCTTTTTGCTGATTGCTTCAGTGATCAAATCTTCTAAAGTTCTCCCGTTGTAAGTTACTTGACTGGGCGATTTTGAATTCTTGTTCGAATTCGAGTTTGTCGCAGGTAGTTTTGAATCGATGCTTATGCTGTTTTTATACTCTTCTAGGGTCGCAATCTGCCGTTTTATGATTCCGGTTGTTTCCCTGTCAGTGTTCTCAGAAAGCATGTACGCAAGTCGGCTTCTCAAATCAAAAAGCTTGTTGTCGACATGACTTTCAGTTGCTTGATTGGATATTGCAAGGTCTCTGGTTTCTTTGATTAACTCATCCATTATCATGGTTGCTGGATGAGTATCGCCTAAAGGTTCGTAATCCCCAGCTCTGGTTTGCAACAATGACACAAGTCGCTTTTGATAGTTGACATGAATGAAGTTAGGGCTCTCCCTTGGCGGAACTTGAGTTCTACCGTTGTAAGTTACTTGACTGGGCGATTTTGTTTTGCCTATCGTCGGGGATTTTTTTTCTTGCTCTTCAAAGTTGCTATTTCTGCGATCCTTGAATTCTTTAAGAGCCGCAATCTCACGTTTAAGTGTTTCGATTCGGGGCGACGTATCCTGGTACACAAGATGGGTTGCGAGGTTGTATCTCGAATCATACAGCTCCTTGTCGACATGGCTTTCTGTCGTCCGATTGGATTTTGCATTAACCTCAGTTTCTTTGATCAACTCATCTAACTGCTTGGTTGCAATGTGGTCGTTACCCAAAGGCTCGAAATGACCCGCTCTGGTTCGTAATAAAAACACAAGTCGCTTTTGAAAGTTGGTATGAATGAAGCTACGGTTTTCCCTTGGCGGGACTTGATTTAATGCAATTGAATTCTGAGCGGGAGTTTTCTCGTCGGCCTTCTTTTTGATGCGAGCCACGACCATCGCGCCACGCTTAAGCACAAACTGATCGTTATCGATGGTTAAACTATCGGAATCTCCATTGATGACGATTTGATATTCGCCGGCACGAAGTCGTGTTGATTCGCTGCCGTGTTCGACCTGAATTTTCGATGTCGGCACGTCATTTTTAAGAATCGAAACGGAAATGTCGTCGACTTCTGATTCGATGATCAATTGTCCTGTCGATGTGTTGATGTAAAGCACAATGCCACCCCACGCGATCAATCCGGCTAACGCGAAATACATTGCGGCTTTGATAAACGAACCCCAGTTACCGCTGGATTGTTTGCGGGGCGAGTTGTTTGGTTTGGCGCTGTGGGCGACAGGGCGAGATTTAGAGACGGAAAGCCCCAAAGACGACAGTGGCGATTCAGCGCCGTTAAAATTGCTGATTTCAAATTCAGATTTTTCTGCCCGGTCCAGCAGCATTTGCAAGTCATGTTCCTGGCAAAAGGAAGCAAGCTCCTCGGCCAGATCCGCCGCTGACTCAAAACGATCCGAAGGTTCTCGTGAAAGGCATCTTTCAATGATTGTTGCTAACGGAGCTGGCACTTTTGTGGTGCGGTCGGAAATTGGAGTTGGCTCGCTGATGGCCATTGCCTTTAATTTTTTCAGCGGCGTATCGTTCTGTGCACTTGAATAAGGCGCGACGCCACAAAGTAATTTGTAGAGCGTCGCCCCAAGCCCATAAATGTCGGCCCGCGCGTCGACGTCCTGCATGTTTCCACATTGTTCGGGAGCCATGTAGTCCAGCGTGCCCATCAACTGCCCGACCGTTGTCAACTCATCAACCGCCCCGTTCAATGAACCAAGTGTCGCCAATCCGAGATCGAGGACTTTCACGATCAAGCCATTGGAAAGCATCAGGTTGGATGGTTTTACGTCGCGGTGAATCACGCCTTGTTCGTGGGCGTATTGGATTCCGATCGCGGCTTGCCGAACCAATTCGCAGGCGTCGGCGACCGAAAGCGGACCACATCGTCTTACAAGTTTCCCAAGATCAATTCCATCCACCAATTCCATCGCAAGGTAGTGAACGCCGTTTTGCGCTCCAGCGTCGGTGGCAGATACCATGGCCGGATGTGACATTTGGCCGATAAGCTTCATCTCTCGTGAGAATCGCGCGATGGCTTCGTTGTTTTGCATTTTTCGTTCGGGAAGAAGCTTCAACGCAACTTCTTTTTCCAAGCGCACGTGACGGGCTTTGTAGACCGATCCCATGCCACCCCGCGCGAGCGCGGCGATGATTTCATAGTCACCAATCCTTTGCGGTTGATACTCGAACGACGAAGCGACCGAATCGTTCGACCGATCAGGATCTGGATTGGTGAAAACGTCAAAGGACTTTGCCAGTGCACGCTGGAATTCGCCGTTGTTTTCGTAAACCGGCTGGTCACTGGCAAGCCGCTGGTTTGGTTTTCCGTGAAGCAGTGAAACCAGATCATCTGATGTGTTTTCCATGCTGACGATCGTGTCTTCGCAGACGTCGCACTGATCAAGGTGGGAACTGATCTCGTCCGTTTTTTCATTCGGAAGATGTCCAAGGACAAATGACTTGAGTTCCTGTCGCGTGTAGCACCGAAAATCGTTCATGGCTTGCTCGTTGATTTGATCGACTATTGAGTAAAGAAATCTCCCTCAATAACTACAACGAACGAGCGCGACACAAAAATTTAAAGCGAAGGGAAAAGCAGAAACAAGAGAGCTTTTAGTCGCGGATTTCCATCTCAAAATGGCATGCCAAGACCGCTTGCTCTAGACGTCGCCCAATTGCTCTCGCAGTCGACGCAACACTCGGCTTTTGGCTTGGCGGACGCTGTTTGGGCTAAGGCCTAATTCTTCGGCCACGTCTCGCGTTTCGTTTCCTTCGACAGTCGTTAGCCAAAAAGCTTGCCAAGTGTGAGGTTGGAAATCGACTTTGATCTGTTCAAGGGCTCGATGAAGCAAGCGGTTGTTTTCAACTTCGCCCGTGAGTTCATCGTCGTCCGCATCTGAGTGGTCGTCGACGACTTGGGTGAATCTAAAATTGGCTTCTGTGCCGCCCATCCCGTTGATTTGATGATTTTGTTTTCGCCAAAAATCTCGAATTTTGTTCTGAGTGATCACCCACAACCAGGCCCGCAGTGATCCGGTTGTTTGCGATTGAAACTGATGGACGGCAGTGGCGGCCTTTGAAAAAACTTCTTGCATCGTGTCGGCTGCATCGGAAGACTGAAGGCCGCGCCGGACGCACCAGTGGAAAATCAAAGGGGCGTACAGTTCAACCATCTCATTCCAAGCAACGGCATCGTTTTCGCGAAGCCGAACAATCAAGCTTGTTCCGTGGGTTGAAGTTGACGTCATGAAAGACCCTGTTTCGAATCGAAGCCAGTTTGAAGTGTAACCTTAGTTTACGTTTGAATCCAGCAAAATGATTTTCCGAGCCGTCGGTTGCCGTGATCTGAGTCAATGGTGAATGGAATTGCTTCCAACATGGCATCACGGTGATGGCTGTGATAAAATCCGTGTCTAACCGTCATGATAATAGGATCCTTGAAATGCCAAAGTTCGCTTCTTTCTTTAAATTTTGCTGTACGCATATTTGCGTCGTTGTTGCGTTTTTGCTTTGTCCGAATTTCGTAAGTGCGGCGAATGATTTGGCGACTGGAACAAAGGCTGAGCAGCCGGAGGCCAGGAAATCCAACGACATGAAACCCAATATCATTTTTATTTTGACGGACGATCTTGGCTGGGGCGATTTAGGTGTCTTGTATCAAAACGAATCGAAGCATGATCGGAAATTCAAAACGCCATTTCTGGATCAAATGGCTGCTGACGGAATGCAGATGCGAGCGCACTACTGCCCTGCACCGGTTTGTGCTCCCAGCCGGTCATCACTGTTGACGGGCGTGCATCAAGGCCATGCCGTAATTCGAAACAACCAATTTGATAAAGCTCTGGAGGATAACCATACCTTGGGCACGGTGATGAAATCCGCGGGCTACGACACGGTGATGATTGGCAAGTACGGATTGCAAGGACTCGAAGGAGAAACGCCAGACGCTTGGCCGGGCTATCCTACTAAACGTGGGTTCGATGAGTTTTTCGGTTATGTGCGGCATCGCGATGGGCACGTTCACTACCCGGCTGACAAATGGCCGATTGGAAATTCGGAAGGGCATCGAGTTGGAAAAGAAGTTTGGTGGAATGACAAAGAAGTCTCGAATGGGTTGCAGAAATGTTATACGACCGATTTGTTCACCGCGAAATCCAAGCATTGGATTATGGAGCATCATGCTGCTAAACCTGACACGCCGTTTTTTCTATGCTTGAACTACGACACGCCACACGGTGCTTTGCAGATTCCTTCGGTTGCCTATCCTGAAGGCAAAGGCGTTAAAGGGGGGCTTCAATGGATTGGCACTCCTGGAGAAATGATCAATACGGCAACGGGTGAAATTGATTCCTATCGGCACCCTGATTACGTCAACCAAAAATGGTCCGACGTCGAAGTCCGTTTTGCGACGATGGTGCGCCGAATTGATAACGCAGTTGGAGACTTGCTGCAGACGTTGAACGATCTTGGGATTGCCGAAAATACGATGGTTGTGTTTACCAGCGATAACGGGCCGCATCATGAATCGTACATCGACAAAGTGAATTATGAGGCGAGTGCGTTTCAGTCTTACGGGCCTTTCGATGGAACAAAACGCGATACTTGGGAAGGCGGAATTCGCATGCCGACATTGGCTTGGTGGCCCGGTAAAATTCCGGCAGGCAAGATTAATAATCAGCCTTCGCAGTTTCATGATTGGATGACTACGATGGCCGACGCAGGTGGTATCACGGCTCCAGCACGTGCCGATGGCGTTTCGCTGATTCCGTCTTTGACAGGAAAAGGTAACCAGCTTGATTCGACGATCTATATCGAGTACTCGCAAAATGGAAGAACGAAAAACTATTCCGATTTTATGAAGTCACGTCGAAAACAAAAACGAGGTGAGATGCAAGTCATCCATGTTGATGGCTACAAAGGCATCCGGACGAATACAAAATCGCATGAGACGCCGTTTGCGATTTACGATCTTAACGCAGACCCGGGCGAAGAAAACAACTTGGCCGGGACAAGTGACAAATTTAAAATGATTGGGCAAAAGATGCTTGATCGCGTTTTGCGGCTTCGTATCGCAAATGAAACGGCCTCGCGTCCGTATGATAATGCTGAGATTCCCGGTTACGAGAAAATCGACGGAATCGCACCGGGCGATGTGAAGCAATGGAACTACCACGGAACATTTTCCCATGTGCCCAAAGTCGGTTCGCTGGAGCACCAATACGAAACCGTTTCCAAGACTCACCCTCGCGCTTCAAAGTTTGGTTTGGCAACGTCTTCTGAGAAAGTCGGCGCGATCGAGTTTCAGGTCGTGATGTCAATCGAAGAAGCCGGCCAGTACGAATTGTCGTTTGTAACTGGAACCAAAGGTTTTGTTCGCGTACACGAAGCCGGAGTTTTAGATGCGGACTTTGGTTACAAGCCAGACTCGATGAAAACAGCGACGTTGAATTTGGGCAAAGGGCTGCACCCTGTTCGAATCACTGTTTTGACGGATGATAAAGCCAAAGCGTCGTTCGAATTTGGTTTTAAGAAAAAGAAATAGCCATCAATCGCACATTGAGGTTGGAGTCGATTGAGCCGTTTTGGCGCTAGCCACGGTTCTTTGGTCAATCAACCAAGCCATCGCGCAGTCCACCAAAATGGAAACCCGACGCGTAAGCGAGGGCCTGTCTGATTTTCCCTCGTAAGCGAGCAACCAGAAAATGACGGACAAGAATGTCCATCCTACAAAATGAATCTTTGCTTAGGCCGTTTGTTAGCCACTCCCTCTATTCGTCACCAAGCCCCAAGTCGTCCGCGAGACTGGGATCCCCAAATTGAATCTTAAGATCGGTAACGCCTTCCTTATCAAGCCATCTCAGAAACGCTACTAAGCCGTCGATGGGTTGCTTGAAAATCATTGATTGCCCGTCCAGTTTGTTTTTATCCGTGTCAAAAATCGCGGAGTAAAGCCCAAACCGTTGTTGGTAACGGGTTGGTTTAGAGGCCGGGGCTAAAGCAGGAATCTGACCAAGGCGACTGGTGATGTCGAGTAGACTTCGCCGTCGATGTGTAGTGTGGACTAGAACCTGTTCTTCAGTCCATGGGCCTTGGCGGTTGCTTAATTCGTTCAGGCAAATTTTATATTCTAAAAAGCTGTCAATGAACTCTGAATCAATGTTCGGCTCGTCTTTCAGTTTGGCAAACGACTGAGTAAGCAATTTTTCTCGAACATCGTTGAGTTCTTGGTGAGCTTTCGACGCATCGCGGTTGTAGGCTTCTTTGTCCTTGGTGTCTTGCGTTTCAAGAGGATTGCCTTGCGACTTTAGTTTGTCCAATTTTCCATCGCGCGTAATTATCGCCGCGATGAACTCTCGGCTTTCTTCAACGTCTTTCACAATTTCTTTTAGTCGAAAGTGAGTGTCGCGAGCTATTAACTGTTTTGCGGTAGGTGCGTGGTTGGGTGACCAAGGTTCAATTAGCAACTCAGTCGGGTACTCGATTGCCAAGTCAACCTGATTCTTGATCGCGGTGGCTTGCTCGGGTGATTTGGCGATGCCAGAAACCTGAATTTTCGCTTGTGCTGACTCGTAGCGATAAGTCTTCACGGCATTATCATCGAGAAACTCAAGTGGTTGTTTGTAAAATTCTTCGTCATCACTTTGGATCGAAACGAGCACAAGTGTTCCAATGCGAGCCATCGGCAACTCGGTGACTTTCAGCTCTTCGTAATTATCAATTGAGACAATCTCATCTTCATATTCGTAGACGATCAGGTCATGTGCCGACTCGCTGTCAAGGGCAAGCTCATTTGTTCTCTCGATCTCGGCGGCGAATACTTCGTAAGTCGGCGTGGGAGTATCGAGCGCTGCAACTTCTGCTTCCCAAAATTGCCCCAACGCAGAGATGTTAAAGGCAAATGGGACGGCCAAGCAGGCGAGGATACTTCCAATGTACACAAACAATAAACCAAAAGTTGCCATGCCACTTGGCGATTTCGTGTTCAGCATTTCGAAAATTTGTAGCGTCGATTGAGCAAGAAATTTTGGTGTTCCCTGAGCTCCTTCTTTAGGCAATTCTTCAACAATGCGTTTCATCGTTTCAGGCGGAACTGACTGTTCATCACCAGACGCGACGGGAACATTTTCATGCGCGAGTTTATGAGCGATGCGTCCATTGCGTAAAACCACGGGAATGGCAATCAACATGAACCCACCAAAGATTGCAAGAAAAATTGCTGGGAGAAATATGCCGGCCAAAATCATCAAGACCGCAGCTGCAACTCGAAATGTCGCGTCCAGCCAAGGATGACGGCTGAAGAAAAGTGCGTGCATCACCCATCCACCATCCAGCGGAATCAACGGCAACAAGTTGAACCCGTTGATCACGACCAGATAGATCGCTGATTCTCGGAGCAAAGGCATGTCGTAAACTGCGCCAACGATTGCCAGCGGAATAGCAAGCAAAATTCCAGGTACCGGTCCGGCCAGTGATACGATGACCTTCTTCCAGCCTTCAACGTTGAAGTTTCGACCGGAAACTGCCGCGCCTAACAGCGGAATGAAAAACATCTTTACATTCTTGTACTTGAAAACGCGCATCGCGATAAAGTGCCCCAGCTCATGGAAAAGCAAGATTGGGATCACGAAGTACAGAAACCGGATGTCGAACGCGAGTAAGCCTAAAGCCATAAAGGCGATAACGGATACGACTAGCAAGATGAAGTTGGAAGTCGTGCTTGAGGTTTTCGTCTGGATCTTTTCGATTTCATCTTTTACTGAAGTATAAAGCCCTTCCAGCCGTTCGTTTGGGGCATTGGCAGCCGATGGCATGATGCCAATCTCGTCTGAAGCATCGCTCCCTTCTCTGGTGGTATGAGCATCGGCGCTGCTAGATGTGTTTGCTCGCTCCGAGAAAATGCCTTCTTCAGTAAGCAGCATTGCCATTTCGGCTTGATACGCCTCAGCAATTTTCTCTGCAGTGTTGTCGTCTTCAATTTTGACGGCTTGGCGAACGTCAAATCTACTTTCGTGTCGATGAAGCAATTCCGCAGGCCGGGCTCCAGCGAATTGCTGCGTTGAAATATTGTTGGAATTGAATTGTGGAGCGGCACTATTGGATGTAACACAAAATGATCCGTCACTCTGTGCCGACAACGCGAGCAAGGAATTTTGAAGCTCGCCGTTGTTGTCCGAAATGATCTGCAAACGTAAAAGTGTTTGCCCACTTTCGTGTCGATACCAAAGGACTAATCGCTTTACCGAGTGCGGGTCATCGATCAAATAAACACGCGACCCTATAAAACTCGCGTCTTTAATGTCCGCGTGAAGGGATTTGCACATCGCCCCCAACTCAGCGGGAATTTCTGATTGGCTGATTCGAAATGCGGACAAAGATCTTAAGTTGGGCGTGTCAAAATAATTCGTTTCAAAAAACACGTGAGCCGCTCGCAGAAATGACGTCGTCGAAGAACCCTTTCAGTATAGCGGTCTAAAGGTCGGCTGCATTTAAGAATGGGACTCGATAAAAGCAAAAATAAGGTGGTGAGTGATCGAAGGAATGGCAAAATGCGAAAGTTTATCAATCCAAAATCGAGCACGATGAGGAAAGGTTGCCGTCTCTAACATCTGGATTGTCTCAATGACTTTTTTCCTGTTGAAAGAATGGCAAGCGGTACGGTGGTCGGCTAAAATTGAGTCAAATTATAGTCGAGGAATCCAATGTCTGATCGAGTAAGTTTTCGTTGTGTCGGCTGTCAACAGGTCGTCAAAGTGCCACGTAACTATTTGGGTCGCAAGGTTCGTTGCCCGAAGTGTTCGAAAGTCTTTAGGGCTGGTGAAAAGCCTCAACCGGCTGATCCCGCGCCAATTCAGAATGTGCCGCCGCCGAAAGTGATTCCCACGCCAATCCCGCCAAGTTCTTTGCCCCAGTCGACCTCCCCACGACCAGTTGCTGAGGAAGTCGATTCTCACTCGCCGTTAACTTCCGTGCCGCCAGCGGTTGAGGCGCCGCCTGCTGACTTTGGCGTGTCCAATCCGGCGGTTCCGCAACCGATGCCGCCGGGACTGATGGCTCCGCAACCATTGCCGCCAGGTTTGTCGAATCCTGCTGCGCCTCCAATCATGCCGACAGAGGTGCCAGCCAGTGAGCCCGATCTTCTTGCTCCCAACCCAGCGATTTCAAAACTAAAAAGTCAACCGCCCAGATCGCGGCGCGAGGCGATCGAGCGTGGTAAGCAAAAGCAAAAAAGTATGTCCGGCGAGATGGACGAGTTCTCAACGAACTTGCAATCATCAGGGTTCTTTTTGATAACGCTTCCGTTGATTGCAACCGTGTTGCCGATGTTTGGGTTGCAGCTCCGCAGGCTATCTCGAAGCGGTGACAGCGCGCCGCTGGCCGCGATGTTTTTGGGGCTCATCGGCGCAGGGTTGATTGCTTATGCACGTCGCAGCAAGGGAGACGGTGTGATGGTTAGCGGTGCAGCGGCTGTGTTTGCGGTACTTTGCGGAGTCGGCGGCTATTTCATGGTCAGCGAGCTAAGCAATCGCGAAACCGCAGCCGATTCTTCGTACAGCGGATCGGCGTTCGGTGAAAGACAAGGCAGCAATGCCATAACCGGGCGAGAGATTGCAGAAATGGAAAGGAAGAAACAAGAACGAAGGGCTGCGGCGGACAAACGCAATGCCGCAAATCGGTTTAAGCCACCCGGGCTACCAAATCCTGGTCAAGCAAATCAAAATGATGCTAACGCAAAATTCGAAAATGATGCGCGAGACAAAAATCCGTTTGCGAACGATCAATTTGCAAATCGCCCCGGACGCGGTGGTAACGCGACCGGGTTACCTGAAAGACAACCTGCCGGGCGTGGAAATCCGTTTGCCAAAGACGATTCGAACGATGAACCCGATGATGAAATGGGAGTCGCCGATCGAATGCAGGCTGCCAAAGATAATAAAGATCGGTTTAAGAAAGACGATCCGTTTGCTAACGACGATGATGAACCAGAAGACGAAAACGCCAACCCATTTGGCGAGCCAGTTTTTGTCGAATCAATTCCCAATAGTTTTCAAACCCGTGACGAAAGACAGTCAGCTTTTCGACGCTGGGGAAAAGGCATGTTGCCGTTCGCACGAATTCGTCGGACAAAGAAGCTTGATAAGGGACGCAAGTTTGGCGAGACCATCGGAGAAGAATCACGATCCGGAAGGCTTTTTGCTTATACCGATCCAATCCTTGGCGTTGAAGTCATGAAGCTTGGGGCGGGACTGTTCATTCCAATCGAGTCCAATCAATCTCCCTCCGAGGATGCGATTGCGATGGAAGATCATCAACTGGCGGGATTCAATTTAGCATTTTCCGATGGGGTATTGGTTGGCATGCAAGGAATTTTTGCTCCGCTCAAAGACGGTAAAGCTGACCTGGCAAGTTTAAAGGAAACGCATTGGCTCGGGTTGGAGACGGATGACGTTGTTCAAACGCTTGCAGGCAAAAAACGCATTTTCGGTTACGTTTGCTTCACTAAAGGCAATGAAACAATCGGGTTTTCTTTGATTACAAAACGATAATCTCACCAGGAATGAACAACGGATGAATAAGTTTTCGAAATGGAATCTATGTGTTTGTGTTTTCGTTTTGCTGATTGATAACCACTCAATGCCCAGCAATTTGTTTGGCCATGATGGCCCCGACCCGGTGGCACATTGGATTTTGAGCGAACGTTCGGTTGTCGATGAAAAGATCGAGGCGCGACTTGGCCCTGATGCAAAAATCGTTGGCAAAGTCACGCCTTCGGGCAGCGGTGTGGCGGCGTCACTGCACTTTGATGGAAAATCACTTGGCTTGATCAATGGCGATCACAGTGAACTCGCGTCTGGCATATTGCCCAAGAAAAACATGACGGTCTCGACTTGGTTTTCAGTTGAAGAAGAAAAAGAATGGGGCGGTGTCGTCTGCGTATGCCGTGACAATGGGAATGCGGAAAAGGGTTGGGTGGTCGGCTACAACCAGCGACGGTTTTATTTCGGTTTGGCGACGACCGGTGCTGACGACGGTGACGGAAAGATGACTTATCTGGAAAGCGATGTCCGATACGAAAAAGGCAAAATGTATCACGTGGTCGCGATTTATGACGGCTCAAAAATGCAACTGATGGTCAACGGAAAATTGGCTGGAGAAAGTGACGAACAGTCTGGCGATATTCTTTACCCTGAATCGACGCCGTTCGTGCTGGGAGCCTACAAAGACTCCAACGAAGACCATCGTCATGTTGGCCGAATTCGCGAAGTCGCGATCTATGACATCGCAGCGAAACCAGAGTGGGCCGCGAAAGAGTTTTCGCACCTTTCAAAGATTGCCGAGATGCCAAGTGTTGGCGCGAAACCAGTGAAATTTGATTTTGCTATCCAGCCTTACTTGCAAAACGTCACCAAGAATTCGATCACAGTCATGTGGGAGACCACTCGCCCTGGTTCGTCGGTCGTTAGTTTTGGCGAAACGGCAAAAGTGGAAACGAAATCTGATGACCAAAAGCGGACATATATTCATGAAGTCACGCTGGACGATCTTCAGCCAGAGACTCAGTATTTTTACCGCATTGCGTCAAAGGATGATCAAGGTGAAGAGTTGACCGGCGAAGTGTTAACGTTTCAAACCGCCAACCATGCAGAGACGCCTTTTACGTTTGCGATCATGAGTGACACCCAAGGCAACCCGGAGGTGTCAGGAAAGTTTGCAAAGATGGCTTGGGCTCATCGGCCAAATTTCTTGATGCATCCAGGCGATTTGGTTTCGACCGGAACCGTTGACAGTCAGTGGAAGAATCAGTTTTTTCCCAGTATGCACCCGCTAATTGGCCGGGTCGCATTTTTTCCAGTGCTTGGTAATCACGAAATCAACTCGCGAAATTACTACGATTACATGTCGCTTCCAAGTCCCGAGTATTATTACCAGTTTACGTACGGCAATACGGATTTCTTTATGCTCGACACGAACAAGAATGTCGATCCGGAATCCGAACAATACAAATGGCTTGATAAAGCGCTTGCGAAATCAAAAGCGGAATGGAAGATCGTCTGCCATCACCATCCGGCTTATTCGTCTGATGAAAACGACTACGGAGATCTTTGGAAAACGAACAAGTCCACCCAAGGCGATCCGCGAGTCAAAAAGCTCACCAAGCTGTACGACAAACATGCTGTGGACATTGTTTGGTGTGGGCACATTCATTCGTACGAGCGAACTTGGTCGGTCAAAGACGGTAAACCCGTTGCCGAGGGTGAAGGTCCAATGTACATGATCACGGGTGGCGGCGGTGGTTCGTTAGAGACCGCGGGACCATTCAAACCTGGATTCCAAAACAATGTCCGACACGGGCACCACTACTGTTTGGTTTCAATCAATCGTGGCACGCTTGAGTTTAAAGCTTTTGATATCGACGGCCGGATGTTTGATTGTTTTAAGCGTACAAAATCTGTTTCCGGCGATTAGTTGATTCACCACGAATCGGTGTAGCGTCTGAATGTCTTCTGTTTTGGTTTAGACGATTTACGCTTTGTCGATGGCTTGCAAAAATGAAATTAGAAACAAAGGCAACTTAAATGGCCAAAGAGCGGTCCGCTGAACTCAAGAATTTCCTGGAAGAGCTTGCGGCTGATAGCGAATGTGACTTCACCGATTTGAATGCCGTGAACAGTTGCGATGACAATGCGCTTCATCGCGCGCTGTGGAGCGAGCATTTTGCGATTGGTCGGGAGTTGATTGAATTGGGAATCGATCTTAATGCACATGGCGATTTAGGGAAAACGCCGGTTCACGTTGCCGCTTCTAGGGGCTATATAGAGATGTTGGATCTGATGGTTGAGCATGGTGCCGACTTGTTTGCGTTGGATGAGGGAATGTATACGCCTATCATGTCAGCGTCGTTAAGCAATCAAGAAGTTTCAGTTGCGTTTCTCCGTCGGCATATGAAACAGTCTGAAGAGTTGAAGAAATTTTTGGCCGCATTGGGAGACGGTGCTGACGACGTTGCTTTGAAGGCCGCAATTTTTGATGACAAATTTGAGCTTGTAAGAGAGCTGGTCTATTTAGGTTTTGACCGATTTTGTGTGGATGAAGATGGTCGTCAACCGATCCATCATGCAGCATCGGTCGGCAACCTTGAGGTCGTGAAGCTGTTGGTCCGCGCCAATTGCATTACGAACAAACTGGATGGTGACGGTTATTCCCCTTTGTCTTTGGCAGAGCTTTTTGAACACAAAGATGTGGCGGAATACTTGCGAGGCGTAACGTTGAATATTGAAAAGGATAATTTGCGCCGGGCTAAGCTTAAATTAGAACGGCTACGAAAGACAACAAAGTAGAGTAAGTAAAATTTTCGTGCCCTTGCTTTTTGCCTTTTGCGTTGTTTCCAAGTTGGGCAAATAAAAAAGGCAGACCCGATTGATTACTCGGGTCTGCCTGTGTTGTGTGACATTGGCCTTCAGCCAATTGGATATTCGTTGGTTGGGTTCCTAGGGCATGCCCTAGGCTACGGTGAAGAAGGCCTTTGGCCAAAAGCCAGCAAACGGTAGCCAATTTTATTCGCGGATGGTTTCACGACCTTTGATCGTTCCCATTGCTCTGAATGCGACTGGGCTGATGTCGTCGTCGATGGGACGCGTTGAGCCATCACAGAATGCAAACATGGTCACGCCGTTGTGCATGCTGTTGAACTGAGCGAAACCGTGAAAGTGAATTTCCAACTCAGTCTCTTCGCCATCGTCATCAATCACGACCAAAGGCTCGGTTCGCAATGGATTATTTGGTGGCTCGCCCGCCCAGCCAACGACTCGCCAGCCTGTGTACGACGATCCGTTAATGATTCCAGGCCACTGAGAATCAAACAATTGTCCGCTTCGTTCGCCAACTAAAAGCGTGTTGCTGGTTCCATCAAGAATGTCTCGCAATGGCGTTTCGCTGTCACGGTAAAATACTCCGTTAATAAATCCTTGGGAGCTTAGCAAATTCTGTGAAGGGCAAGATTGTCCGTCAGGATACTGCTCAGTCTCTGCTTCAGATCCAATACTCGCAACATAATGTGTCCGACCAACTCGGTATGTGTCGCCAGTGGGTTCAACGGCAAGTTCATGGTTGCCAGAATTGTTGGTTGATGTTGGGCAAAGTTGGCCCTGAATCTTGTGTTCAATCAGCGATTCGTGAGAAACATCGGTGAGCCTTTTGTCCAAGTCCAGTGCGTCATAGAAATTGTTTTGTTCAATGAAAGGCAAGGAGTAAGTCATCCAGCCCCAACCCGTTCGGCTTTGCCAGCCCGCTGGGAAATGTGCGTGGGCGGTGTTATAGCTTTGAAGTGACATTCCGATTTGTCGAATGTTGTTGGAACATTCGGTTAGGCGTGCCGACTCTCGGACTGACTGGACTGCCGGAAGCAGCAATCCGATCAAGATGCCGATGATGGCGATCACGACCAGCAACTCGACCAGTGTAAAACCTTTGCTTCGTTTGCTCATTCTGTTTCCTTTGACGCGTTCGGTGCTGATACGTTTGGTCATTTGATAGACCACGAAGAAATCAATTGAGTGCCTTGCCCGCACACATGTTGAATTTAACCGAGTGCCGTAAATCGGTCAAACTGTGGTTTATATGTATTTAGGCGCAGCTCAATTCTGACTACAATTCGTAAATGGATCCATGGAAAATACTTGGTGTTGAAAAAGGGGCTTCGAAAGAAGTCATCCAAAAGGCGTATCGCGAAAAGGTCCGCAAGCACCATCCAGATATGGGTGGTGATGACTGGGCGTTTCATCAAGTCCAAGAAGCCTACGAAACGCTGACAGATCCAGAGAAGGCAAAGAAAAAACGCCAGCCTCAAAAACGGCCAGCAAGCTCTTCTGGCTCAGCCCGACCTGATCCGAGTGGCCGCGATGCTCATAACCAATCGGCCAATCGACAGCGTCAGCCTGACCAGCAAACCCAACAACCTCGCAGAAAGAAATACAAACAGCCGCCGCAAACCAGCACGACCTATCGAAAATCGTTTCAACGGTCTGCACGACGGGAAGAAACGAGTGAGCCAAAACCGAACTGGAAGAATTTCTTCTTTGGCAACCTTCCGCTGCAAAGCGAAACGACGTATTTCATTTTAGCCAACGTGTTGGATATCTTCATGACCAACAAGCTTTTGCAATTTCAAAGTGCAAAAGAAGCCAATCCGATCGCGGATTATTTTATCCAGCGATGGGGGTTCGCGGGTGCGATCGTATTTAAACTGGCAATCGTCGCGTTCGTTTGTGTCATCGCGCAAATCGTGGCGATGAAGAAACTGAAGACTGCGCGGGCCTTGCTCATTGGCGGCACGATTTTGGTGGGCTTTGTTGTCGTGTACAGCATTTGGCTTTACATCAAACATTTTGCATAGCGGACGCGGCTGGCTTTTTGAAAGAGACGCTGGCTACGATGGCGCTCTAAACTTTGTTAGAATTTTGCGAAAGCATCATTTTCAAGATCGGCAAACCCTATGAACTTCGTTCTTTATATAAAGTCACTTCAGGCAGTAACCTTTTTTCGTTTCGCGATTTTACTATTGGTTTCAACTTTGTTGATGTCCGGCGTGACCAACGGACAGGAAACGGACACTGAGGGGGCGCCCGCGGTGGCGACATCGGAAGTGCAGGATTCTGAAGGCGACAATTCGCCCGATGAAAGTGAAAAGAAACCAAAGAAAGAGCTGACTGAAAACGAGAAGGAAATCGAAAGTGCGATCGAGACTTTGAAAGAGGCGTTTCCAGGAAAGGAAAACGAAGGCTTAGTTGAGAAGCTTTCAAAAACTGTCGAGGTAACTAAGTCAGACGCGATGATCACGAACGATGCGGTGATCTTTGGAATCTTGGCTTTGATGTTAGGGTTTGTTTTTTGGACTTCGAGTAGCAATTTCAAACCGTTCAAGCTGTTCTACAAAGTCATCCCGATGCTGTTGGTTTGTTATTTCCTGCCATCATTGCTGACTTTCTTTCAAATCGTTGAACATGAAAACTCCAGTCTCTATTTCGTGGCGACACGGTACCTATTACCTGCAACGTTAGTGTTGCTGACACTCAGCATCGATTTGAAAGCCATCATTGGACTCGGCCCTAAGGCGTTGATCATGTTTCTGGTGGGAACCGTTGGGGTGGTGATTGGTGGTCCGATTGCCGTGTTCATTGTTGCATTTATTATGCCTGACGTTATCGGCGTTGATGGACCGCTGGCCGTATGGCGAGGCTTTAGTACGGTTGCCGGTAGTTGGATTGGCGGCGGAGCAAATCAGGCCGCGATGGAAGTTGTTTTCATGTCGCCAGAGCCGGGAGCGAGTCGAGAAATGAAAGACGGCCTCGCAGACATGTACAGCGCGATGGTCGCGGTGGACATTTTTGTTGCTGAAGTCTGGATGTTTTTCTTGTTGTTGGGGGTGGGCAAAGCCGACGCAATCGACCGATTGTTCAAAGCGGATTCGTCGAGCATTGAAACACTGAAACAAAAGATGGAGAAATTCAGCGCAAAGATCGCACGAATTCCTACAGCGACCGACTTTATGGTCATCGCTGCCATCGCGTTTGGTGCAACGGCAGTGGCACACTACGGCGGCGAAGAAATTTCCAGTTACGTTTCGAGTGTCGTAAAATCCACAACGACTGTTTCCGAAGTCACCAATGAGGCGGGAAAAACAGTTGAGGTCAAGGAAGTACCGTACCAGTTCCTGAAGGACATTGGGCTGGGAAGTTCATTCTTCTGGCTGATTGTGATTTCCACGACGATCGGAATTATTTTGTCATTCACACCGCTTCGAAGCTATGAAGGCGCGGGGGCTTCCAAGCTTGGCACCGTTTTCATTTTCATGCTTGTGGCTGTAATTGGAATGAAAATGAATATTCGTGCTGTGGTGGAATATCCCGGATACTTTTTAGTCGGTGGAATCTGGATGTCGATCCACGTTGGATTGCTGTTGCTGGTGGGCCGTTTGATTCGGGCGCCCTATTTCTTTTTGGCGGTCGGCAGTAAAGCCAACATTGGTGGCGCAGCGAGCGCTCCTGTGGTTGCCGCTGCGTTTCATCCATCGCTTGCACCTGTCGGCGTGCTGTTGGCGGTACTTGGATACGCGCTGGGAACTTATGGGGCGATGATCTGTGCGTTGATGATGAAAATGGCGACTCCTGGCGGGCCGTAAAACAAATCGGCCGGTTGAAAGACTTTCAATCAAACGCCTTTTGGTTTTCCTTAATGGTAGCGTCCATTTGCGGCGGAGCTTCTTTGCTTAAAAGATAGAGAAAGTTGGGCGAACTGATGAAGGCAAGATTCAACCTGCGAGCGATAGCCGGCTTATTGATCGTTTTCGTAAGTGCTGCTGCATCGGCGGCGCAAATTACAAGCGATGATCGTGATCGTTCTACCAGCCCGACGACACCCGTTAGTAGCGAGCCGTTGATGATGCCGCGAAAGGCAGATGGTGACGGATCGCTTGAGATCGCGGGTGAGAAGAAGCAATGGCACAATCTGAGTTTGACTTTTGATGGCCCGTACGCGCATGAAAAAGACAACGCGCCCAATCCGTTTTTGGATTATCGGATGGATGTTGAATTCAAACACGAGGACGGGACGACTTATCAAGTTCCAGGTTATTTTGCCGCCGATGGAAACGCTTCAGAAAGTTCTGCAGAATCGGGAACGAAATGGCGAGCTCATTTTGCACCTGACCGAACGGGAATTTGGAACTTTACGGCTTCACTTGTTCGCGGAAAACATGTTGCAATTGATTCAGCTGCGTCAGGTGTGGAGGTTGTTTCAAGGAAAGGCGTGATTGAGATTGCCGTCTCGGACAAAAAGGGGCGCGACTTGCGAAATGAAGGCAGGCTTCAATACGTTGGTGGGCACTATTTGCAGCACGCTGGTTCAAAGCGATTTTTTCTCAAAGCGGGCGCCGACGCGCCGGAGACTTTGCTGGGCTACGCCGATTTCGACGGCACGATTGCCCGTAAGAAGAACGTTCCATTGAAATCGTTTGAACCGCATCTTAAGGATTGGTCTGAATCGGATCCAAGTTGGCAAAGCGGTAAAGGCAAAGGCTTGATCGGAGCGATTAGTTATCTGTCTGGCAAAGGCTGCAATGCGTTTTCATTTTTGACTTACAACGCAGGTGGTGATGGCGACAACGTTTGGCCGTTCATTCAACGCGAAGACAAACTTCACTATGATTGCAGTAAGCTCGATCAGTGGGGAATCGTGTTTGAGCACGGGACTCGCAAAGGGATGTACTTGCATTTCAAGCTTCAGGAAACTGAGATGGACGATCACAACACTGGCAGCGGAAATAAGGCTGGTTATGTGCCAACCTGTTTGGATGGCGGGAACCTTGGCGTGCAACGAAAGCTTTACTTGCGAGAGATGATTGCTCGATTCGGACACAACCTTGCGTTGAACTGGAATCTAGGTGAAGAGAACACTCAAACCGCTGAACAACAAAAGGCGATGATTGACTTTATTAAAGCCACCGATCCGTACGGTCATTTGATCGTTTGCCATACGTATCCCGATCAGCAGAACAAGGTTTACAACAAGCTCAAGGGCGACCAATCTCAGATGACGGGTGTGTCGCTTCAGAATAGCAGCATTCATCAAACGCATCGACAAACGGTGAAATGGGTTCGCGAGTCTGCAAAATCGGGCAAGCCATGGGTGGTTGCGTTTGATGAATCAGGCACAGCTGCTCATGGTCAGTGCCCTGATCTCGGCTATCGCGGATTTGATGGAACCGACAACTCGGGCAAAAAGATATACGATCAGCATGCCGTTCGCCGTTCGACTTTGTGGGGGACGTTGATGGGCGGTGGTGCGGGTGTTGAATACTATTTCGGATATAAATTTGCCGAGAACGATTTGGTTTGCGAAGACTGGCGTTCAAGAGATCAGAGTTGGGACTATTGCCGAATCGCTTTGGAGTTTTTTCGCGACAACAAAATTCCGCTTGAGCAAATGAAGCCATCGGATGAACTGGTGGGCAACGAGAAATTCGACAACTCCAAATATTGCTTTAGCAAACCGGGCGAAGTCTATCTGATCTATTTGCCTAACGGTGGTTCAGCCAATCTGGATCTTTCCGGCGTTGCTGGAAAGTTTTCTGTTCATTGGTTTAATCCAAGAACCGGCGGCGACTTACTCGGTGGTCCTGTGGAATCGGTAACCGGAGGAAGTTCGGTTTTGATCGATTCAGGGAAATCGGACGGCGAAGACTGGTTGGGAATCGTTCGACGTGTTGATTGACGGCATGTTTAATCCAAAACGATGTTGGTTAGCCTGTGCAGCTGTTCAACCTGCAAACATTAACCTGAGCCGTTTTGGCGATAGCCAGGGTTAGTACACAAGAGGTAATTTGCTTTCGCCGAACTGAGTAGATGGAGTCTAACTGGCGGAGTCTCAGCACTAATGCTTCTTGCCGCTACGCGATTAAATCGTAGCCGATGTCGCCAGACTTCGGGCGAATTGCTAGGCAGGGCTCCTGAACTCTGGCGAGTCCAGCTACGTTTTGTGCTGAAGCTGCACCTGATTACCTTACTGCCTCTATTTCTTTCCACGTGCCTCGCCACTGCTCGATCCCAATGCGATGCATCGTAAATCCCCAATAAATAGCTTGTTTTAACCTGTTTAAAAATATTCTGGAAAAAACCTGGGGAGGCGTGACCTAACGTGTCACTTCCTCGCGAGATCATATAAGCATCGAAGCAAACGCACGCCAAATTGATTTGAGTGCGGGCCATTTATCAGGAGTTAGCAAGATGCGACAGACGATTCAAAAATCAATGCAGCAATACGACGACTATGTAATTGAGTTTGAGTACAAAGACTCAAAAGGGCAACGAACGCGTCGAATTGTCAGTCCAATACGATTTATTGGTGGCAATCGTTTTCTTGCTTTGTGTCTGTCACGAGAAGAGCCGCGTCAGTTCAACATGGAACGTTGTGGCAACGTTCAGCTTAAACCAGCCTGGGATTACGTGATGCCAGTTGCGATGAGCGCAATTGCGTCTTAAGAAGTCTACGATCGTTTGCGTTATCGGTTGAATTTTTCCTGTCCAGTTCAACCGGTGATTCAACTCAGCCAAGCCGTTGGTTAACAAACGAATTAATTAGAATTGGTCGATGAAAAAGTCGGAGGACAAATTAGCATGTTGTAGCAGATGCCGCGGGCGGTGCACTTGGCGTTTTCGTTGGGTGTGATCTTCAGGCATCGCGAGCCAATCAGAGAGGGCTTGCGAAAATTCTTCCATCGTTTGGTATCGATCAGTTGCGTACTTGGAAATCGCGGTCAGGCAAATGGATTCGAGTTTCGGTGAGATTTCGACATCTGGAAAATCACTTGGTCTTGGTGGTGGGTACTCGCAGACCAACTGCTTCATCGCTTTGATGTCACCGCGAAATGGCGTGTAACCGGTTAGAAGTTCGTACAACACGACCCCCAAACTATAGATGTCGCTGGTCGACGCGGGCTGGCCAAATTCATCGTTGAAAAATTCCGGTGGCATGTACAGTAGCGAGCCAAAAATTTCTTTGGAAGAACTAAAATCGCTGTCGCCTGGTGGCAGCGCCAATCCAAAATCGGCCGTGAACGGTTGTCCGTCTTCACGAACAAGGATGTTGCCAGGTTTCAAGTCAAAGTGAGCGATTCCGTTTGCGTGAGCCTTTGCGATTCCATTTGCAACTTCGCAGACCAACTCTGCGGCTTCGGGACCATCAAGAAAATGTTCGCGGATTAGTTTTTCTTTCAAGCTTTCGCCTGGAACATACTCACAACACATGTAAGGAATGTCTTCGGCGATACCAACTTCAACAACCTTGCAAACCGACGGGTGATTAATCTGCGAAGTTAATTGCGCTTCCTGAAAGATAGCGTCCCGACTAACGAACAAGATTTTCATCGCGAATTGAAGGCCACTGTTCTGGTGCTGAGCGAGGTACACGACTCCCATCCCACCACGGCCAAGTTCTTTCTCGATGAGGTACTCACCAAATTGAGTCGGCACGCTTCCCTTGCATGCTTTTATGGGACAAAAGTTATTGACAAAGTCGCTTTTTACATCGTGATAAATGGTTGGCAGTTGATTGGCGAAGTGTGGGAAATCCATGAAATAGTTGGTGGGCGAAACGGAACATCCGAGCTTTAGGCGGATCTCCATATCGACTGCGATCAATTCCAGCTGAACATCGGGTGTTAGTTTTTGAGGAACAGCGGCGGTAAACTCAGCAAGTGACAATTGCTGAGTTCGTCGTGCCGATTCAAACTGAATAAGAATTTGGAAATCAGCCGTTGATTCGGCCATAAGATTAGATTGCGTTGGGGAGGAGGAAAAGAAGAAGAGTTGTTTTACTTGAATCTACAGGCTTTGATTACACCGATTCAAGAAGTTTACGGAAACCCACAGCTCCACGAACGTTGATTTCAATCGTTTTGATCCTCTGAGCCAAGTGCCAAAAAAACGGTTTTAATCTTCGCCATCATGTACTGAATCGTTCGCCTGGATACTTTAAGTTTGTTTGCGATCTCGGAGTTGGTGTACCCATAAAGTTTTAGCTCCGCAACGTTTCTCAATTCAGTTGAGTTAAGTTGCCGTAAGAGCATGTCGCATTGTTCCATTAGTTCCATGTGTAATTCGGGGTTTGCGTCCAAGCTGGCAAGCTGTTCCCTGAAAGAGTTGAGGGGAAAAACCTGACTCACGCCTCCCCGTTTTTGAGCTTGCTCCCGTTTTCGATGATCGTTTGCTTTGCGCACTGCGATCATTGAGAGTACGTGCCAGAGCTGGGTTCGGTCGGCGATTTCTTCAAAATGGTTTTTTTCGATCGCAACACAGAATTCGTAAAAAGCCTCTAACGCGATATCGTCTTCATCAGAAATTCTTAATGATTTCGCAGAGCCCGCCAGACGCGAACGCAGCATCGGAAGAAAGTACTTTACGAGATCATTTGCGGCCTCAGTTGCGTTTTCGCCACTGCGCATAGACTTCAACAGAGAAGTTACGGACGCTGTCATGATAAATTTTGCTACCAGAATAGGTTATTAAAAAAGGCAGTCCATTTGGCTCACAAAATTCAGTGTCGGGCAAAAAGAAAAGACCTCGAGCAGAATTTTGTAGGGACTTCCTTCTCAAAAATATCTTCGAACTGATCGAAATTATAACTAACAAGCGAAGAAGTGATAACATCACCTCAAATTTTTTTTTGCACACTTGCACCGTTGAAATTCCATTAGGTTCGTAGGGGATTCCTGATTGGCGTGAGACACCAACGATTCCTTTTGACATTCTTTTCAATCATCACCTTTATCTTGCGACCAAGTGTTTACTAGGGCTGCTTATGATGCCCAAGGTGACGCACAATCTCAAAGTTGCATGGAGGCAAAATATGAGTTCTGGCACCGCATTACTTTTGGTTGAGGACAGTCAGCGCTTGGCTGTTGTTGGACAGCTGCTTGGTTTTCACTTCCCTGATGTAAAAGTCCAAGAAACGGATTCAATTTCCGAAGCGATTGAATTGCACTACCTACAAAGTGTGGGGACCTTTGATGTCTTAATCACTGATCAGCCCAATACGGTAAGCAATTTGCGCGAGCAGAACATTTTGATGCCTACGATCGTGCTGCGTGAAGAAAGTGCTGGCCTCATGTTTTCACGGTTTTCCCTGTTCCAGAACATTGATTTCAATGACAAGCAATTGTTTATCGAGTCCGTTCGCAATGGATTCCGAGCCGCGCAGCAGTATTCGAAGCTAAAAGCCAGTGCTGATCGCTTGGCGACGCTCGCTGAACGGGAACGGAATATCATCGCGTTGGCGTCAGAAGGCATTCCCAACAAAACGATCGCTACGCGGCTTGGTATCTCAATCAAGACTGTTGAAAAGAACCGCAGAGCCGCTTATTCGAAATTGGCGGTCACCAGCACAGCCGAAATGGCGAGCCTTGTAACGTTTGGACGATTCTTTGGAATGGCACACGGGTAGATAGGTACCACCCGGATGGGGCGCTTCAAACCGAGTGAATCCAAATTGAAAGATTTAGCAGGTTCGAGCATTTTAATGACAATCAAAAACGCTTTACTCACAAACGGATTTGTGGGTAAAGCGTTTTTGTTTTTGAATAACCGCAGTCAGTTGGCAACTTCGGTTGACAGCGATTAAAAAGGCTGCTGGCTTTGCAGACTCATCCACACCCAAGCGAAATTGAAAACGGCGCCGGCGATGGTGGCGATCCAACCGTTGTCGTGTGACAGTTTATCGGCGACCAGATACATGCCGAACGTCACCATTCCGATGAAGACAGGAATCATCGGAAGGAGATAGTATCCAACTTCAAAATTGTTGTGGATGTAAGAACGGCGAAAGATCCACCAGCAAACCAAAGTCGAAACAACGATGGCTGTGATGTTCACTGCTCGACTTCTAAAAAAAATCATAAGCTTTGCTTTGGTTTCGCGATAAATTTTATTGCGTCTCGACATTGTTTCCGGCTGCCAAGTTCACGCTTGAACCTATTGATGCCAAAGTGCTGGGGCCGAAAATTGATCGGATAGGATGTTGGTCAAACTTGTGCGGCTTTCGCATCTCGATTTTAGCATAAGAATAGAATGCGAATTCGGTAAGCATGAAGGTTCTTCTTCTGTGACGTTGACGATACCGAGCCGTTAGCGTTTTCCTCAATGAAACTATGCCCAAAGTTGGCAAAAGCTTTGGGCGATTCCTCTTTTTGTTTTGAGGTGGCGAGTTAGTAAAACAGTTCAGCTTTAGCGGGTTGGGCTGTCTCTGCGGCATTACGTAATCGGTACGGTTAACTATCGAACGCTCGTTTGTCGGATTCGTTTTAAAAGAAGACCGATTGCTTTGTCATTTGAATTTGAATTGCTATATTCAGACCCACTGAAAGGAAAAATTGGGGCAAAAAATGACAACTATAAAGTCGAATTCCGCTAGTGCATCTCCGCGAACTGCATTCACATTGGTTGAATTGTTAGTCGTCATCGCGATCATTGGGATCTTGGTCGGCATTACACTGCCAGCCGTTCAGATGGTCCGCGAGTCTGCTCGCCGGACGCAATGTTTGAACAATCTCAAACAGCAATCGTTGGCGATGCTAAGCTACGAGTCCGCTCATAAGAAACTTCCGCCCGGATATACTTGGACAGCACAAACGCTTTGGTCAGCACACATTTTGCCGCACTTGGATCAGGATGTGATTTTTCGAAACCTGGATTTCAATATCGGCATTTGGACGACGGCTGGCGAGAGCAACTACGAAGCGTGCCGAACACTTATAAGCGAGTTTCAATGCCCTTCCTCAAACGTTCCAGCTCATGTCCCCAACGCCCAGGGAATTGATGGACGTTGCCCGAGTACTTATATCGCTTGTGCCAGCGGAACCAACAATCGGGAAAGTGGCGACAAGCCCTATGTGGGTGATCCCAACCCGCTGAATTCTGACGGCCTGTTCTATCAAGACAGTAAAACTCAGTTATCTGATATTCGAGATGGCCAGTCCGCAACGATCTTGATCGGCGAGTCGTTGTTTTCGTTTACATTTTTCGGGGATGACTATGCAAACAGCACAGAGATTCCTGACCATTGGTACATCGGATCTCAACATCTCGGAGGGCAAACTCCGCCGGACAATTCGACCGACGTTTCAGAATGCTTGGGCTCGTCCGCCTGTCGTCTTAACGCTTTTAAGGATTTGACTTCGCCCATCAACGAACTGGAACTTGGTTTTAGCAGTTTCCATCCTGGCGTTACGCAACTCAGTTTCGCCGACGGCCACTGCGAGACGATTTCTGACGAAGTTGATCGTTCCATCATGATGGCTTTAGGAACACGTCGGGGCGGCGAACCTATTGACGAATTTTAATCGCAGAAGATCAATCAAGCGTATTGACGGTAGATGAGTCGGCGAATGTGCGAGAGACGGCTGACTGACTGCCAACTCTTTTTTGAGCGACGAGCGACTTTAGTGGGGCACTTTTTCAAAAATGTTGCCCACACACAACACTGGCGCATAGAAAAAGCCGATGAACAATCATCGGCCTTAGTTGCGGGGACAGGATTTGAACCTGCGACCTCGAGGTTATGAGCCTCGCGAGCTACCGGGCTGCTCCACCCCGCACCGATATAGTAGCTAAATGGGATTGGGTGTCGAGGCCTATTTCAATTTTTCTTGGATTTTGATTCCAAACTATTTTTTGGGAAAAATGTCGCTCAATTTCTACTGAACCGCGAACCTGGATTGGGCTTCAAAAATCTGGCGGCAATTGTTCAGGGGCTACTGCACTCCGAGCATGGCAGCGATCTAATCAATCGATTGGATGTCGATCGAATTCAGTGCACCCAGTTGTCGCGCAACTTCGAACGTAGCGATCCCAACCGTCGTCGCTAAATTGAGACTGCGGACTTTGTCGGTTGTCGGGATTCGAAGCAGCTGATCTGCATGCGAACGAGTTAACGTACCCGGAAGCCCTGACGTCTCGCTTCCAAAGACCAGCGTATCACCACGCTCGTACTCAATGCTTGAATAACCGGTGGTCGCAAATCGAGAGAAAAACCAAATGCGTTTTGGCTTAAGCCGGGCCAACAAATCGTCCCAGTGGTCGGCAACTTCCCATTCCAAGTGTTGCCAATAATCCAAACCCGCTCGCCGAAGCGTTTTCTCATCCACACGAAATCCAAGCGGTCGAACCAGCCACAATTTGGCCCCTACTGCAACGCATGTTCGCCCTACCGCGCCCGTGTTGCCCGGAATCTCTGGTTGATGCAAAACAATATGCAGAATTGGCTTTTTTTGTTTGGAAGTTGGTGAGGTCAAAACGTGGTTTTCTGGTTATGATATACTCTGCGTGGCAAAGTAAAGTCGGCTCGGATGCTAAATTCGCCAAATCTTTGCAAGTTAAACGAGAGACTAGCAGTTTGCATCATAAGACGTGGAAGACCGTTAACACAAGTCGTTACGGTATTCGTCAAACTAAAAAGCAAGTTGTCGACACGCTTTAAAATGCGGTCCCATTGATAGGTTCATTGGGTGGGAACGCTGACATTTTGTCAAACAATAAGATATAACCAAAGCCAAATCAAAAAAGTCAAATCAGACATTCAAGGTTAAGACCTGTGGTACAAATTCAACGAAACAAAACGCGAGCCGTCAAGATTGGAACGATCACGATTGGCGATAACAATCCAATCGCAGTTCAATCGATGACCGCCACCAAGACAACCGATGTTGACGCCACTGTTGCGTTGGTGCAGCTAATGCAAGACGCCGGCGCGGACGTTGTTCGAATCGCCGTGGACAGTAAAAAAGATGCGGCAGCTCTTGCCGAAATCCGTTCGCAGACGACGGCTAATTTATCCGTTGATCTTCAGGAAAACTATCGGCTGGCTGAAATTGTCGCTCCCCACGTTGACAAAATTCGCTACAACCCTGGCCACCTTTACCATCACGAAACCGAAAAACCATGGCAGGAAAAAGTTCGCTTTATTGCTGGTGTTGCCGCTGACAATGATTGCGCGATGCGAGTGGGAGTCAATTGCGGTTCGGTCGATCCAGCCAAAAAAGAAAAATACGATCCGGAAGACTCGATCACTCCGATGCTTGAAAGCGCACTTGAGCATTGCGAGTTTTTGGATTCAATCGATTTCACTCGTTACTGTGTGTCGCTTAAAGATTCCGATCCCAGCAAAGTCGTTTTGGTGAACCAAAAGTTTGCATCGTCGCGACCTGACATTCCTCTTCATCTCGGCGTCACCGAAGCCGGCATGCCACCAGACGGCGTGATCAAAACTCGGATTGCATTCGAACAGTTGATTGGAAAAGGAATCGGTGACACGGTCCGCGTTTCGTTGACAGTTTCCAACAAACGAAAAGGCGAAGAGATTGATGCGGGGCGTGGGATCATCTCTGACATTTACGCAGGCCGCGTACGATCCGTCGTCGAGTTCAACACCAATACGCTGAACATTATCTCTTGCCCAAGCTGCTCCCGCGTAGAGAACGAAGCCTTTGTCGACTTGGCTGAGCAGGTAAAGGAAATGACCCAGTACGCCAAAGAGCACGCGATCACGATTGCGGTGATGGGCTGCCGAGTCAACGGTCCGGGGGAAACCGATGACGCTGACCTTGGCCTTTGGTGCGGGCCGAAGGTTGTGAACCTGAAAAAGGGAACCGAGACGCTGGGCGCGTTTGCTTATGATGAGATTCTGCCGAAGCTTAAAAGCGAACTGGATCTGCTGATCGGCGCGAAGGGATAAATGCAGCTGATGCATCGGAGACGCACAAACGGCAGGAGATCGTGAGTCAACGACGACAGGTAACGATCAAGCACGACAGGTAATGATCAACCACGACCAGGTAACGATGATCCACAGACGACAGGAGAGGCGAGATCGCAGTCACAAAAGGTCGCCGCGAAGTGATTAACCACAGAACAGGTAGTGACAAACCACAGGTTATTTATCATAGAGCAGGTAGTTATTAACCACAGAGGACACGGAGGGTCACAGAGGTTCTTGAGCGCGTTTACCCCGAATGGGGTTTCATTCCAAAGCCCAGTGTCGCGAAGCGCACGCTGGGACCCAAAACGCATTGCATAACGAACCCCGAACGGGGTTCAACAAGTTGTGGTTGTGTGTACAAGTGAAAGGCATCCACACAGTTAGAGCAAATTGGTGGATTCTTGACGGCCCTAACTGGTAGAAGTCTGCCTTGTAGAACTCCGTTGGAGTACGTTAGTAATTCTGCGTTGATACCCAGCGTGCGCTTCGCGACACTGGGCTTTGGAGTGCAACCTCATTCGAGGTAAAAGCGCGCGGTCAACAAACCAAAGATAAAAAACCGCTATCAACAAAGTGATTGAGCGCAACTCCGTGACCCTCAGTGTCCTCTGTGGTTAATTCCTCGCTACTCGGTGGTGACACCGCTTGCTATCGTAAATGCTGCCCTTTGCAACGGGACCTGCTCCGAACTGCGCTCGCCCAATATTCAGCAACAGGCAGCACTAGATTCTCGATCAGGCGCCCACGCCCGCGTTAATATCGTCCATTAACTTTCGCCCGACTTCGCGCTGTGTCATGCTTACAAACGCGGCCATGCCAAGTAGCGATTCAATTGTTTCGCCCTCTTTCAGTGGTTTGCCGTTCTTCAAATTGTTAATCGCAGCGCGTAACTCTCGACGGATTTTGCGAGTAGACCGCGGGCCACGATCTCCATTAACGACCAGGCCGGTAACTTTTTGTCGACTGCCACTGCGAACCACTCGCGTTTTTTCTGCGTTAATTTTAAAGCCTTCAGCGGAAACCGTTTTCTTGACCAATCCACAAAGTGCACCCAGTTTCGGTGGCCCGGTATGGCTGTTAGGCAAACTGAACGTCAGATCGTCGGCATAACGCGTGTATCGCCAGCCGTATTTTTTTGCGATGCCGTCAAGTCGTCCGTCCAGCTTCAAACAAATTGTATTGGTCAGCGCCGGACTGGTTGGGGCTCCCTGTGGCAAGCATCGTGGCCCAAGCGAAACGTAATACGTTTTTCCATTTCGCCTGATAATCTCACGTGGTGCTTCTGTGCAAATCAACGCCAACAACGTGGCGACTTGTTCGCGATAACCGGCTTTGCGAAAGATACCTTTGACCCGAGGCAGCGTTACGGTCGGAAAAAAGTTCTTCAGGTCCATTTTGAGAATTGTTTTCGAATCGCCATGAACTGCCGCATTGGTTGCAATCGATCGACCCGCCAGGAAACCGTGCGCCGCACCATGGACCAGCAAACGTTCGGCAATGTTGTGAAGAATCCACCGCTGAGTCTGCTTCAATAACGGCAACGGAGCCCAGATCGCCCGCTCGGTCCCATCTCGTTTGGGAATCGTGAATCGTCGATAGTTCAAACTCGTTGCCGCATCGCGATGAAACGCCAGCCAGCGAAGTTGACTGATGGAAAGACTTAACCGCTCAGCCAGTTGCGATGGTGAATCGATCGGAGGAAGTTCATTTTCGGCCGCGCGTTTCTCAGCATCCTCCAAGTCCCATTTATCAAAGTCCGTAAAATCATTCCAAAAAACGCCTTCGCCCAAGTTGACAATGTGCTTGCTGCGGTAAGCCTGCCAAGCCTCCTTTTTTAACGCCTTTCGTTCAGCTGCTTCGGCTTTAAGTTGTTTCTTGTATTCAGCGTACTCACGCTTGGACATGTCATCGATGGGTTGCACGTTAACGACGAATCCACGTTCGACCACCTGCGCATCAATGTACGCTTGGATTGAACCGGCTTGTTCAATCTCGCGCCAAAGTGTTTCTAAATCTCGTCGTTGTCGTGCCATGGTGAGCTCTTAATTTTGTTTGTATCAATCGCAGGCGATAAGTTTAAGCTTCAAACATCTCAATGAAATTGCTTACCGAATCCATCATCCAGTTGAATCCAGGTAGCCTTTTTCGTTTAAATCTTCGATCCGTTTTTGATAGTCTGTCCGAGCGTCTTCAACACTTGCAAACTGGAATTGCTGGGTGCGAAGTGGTTGGCTGGAATCACCCCATCGAATCTTCAATCGTTTTCGATCCAAAGTGATTTGGTAGATGTTTTCTTTTCGGACTCCGCCTGTTCCTGTTTCGCGTAGTCCAAACGTTCGTGTTTCGGTCGTGATCGTAGCGTCGTCGCCGGCCGTTCCGTCGCGTCGATGTTGCTCGCGGATAACGTGTGCCATCCGTAACGCGATCAAGTGCGGGCAAGGTCCGCCTTTCAATCCTTGCTGGCGAAAAACGGAACAAGTGCAATCGGCTCGGCTGACAAATCCCTCGTCTGTGATCAGCATCTGCGGCCGATACTCGCGGCGGTCTTCATTGACTTTCGCCATTCCTGTCAGTTCAAGACCCGATCCAAATATCCGATTCTCCGAAACGATTTTGACCGCGCCTTTTCGCAGCACCAAATCGTGAGCCGTTTTTTCGTTGTCGTTGCGAAATTCATATCGCTCAAGCTGCAATGGTTGATCAGTCAGCGGTCGCAAACGATAAACGCGATTGGCAACGTCAAACATCAGCTGGCCTTCTTGGCATCCTCGTTGCAATTCCTGAACGAGGGGTTCGCCGTCGAGTTTGGCGACTTTGCCAATCGATTCGCGATCGGCAGACCAATTTTTAGCCAGATGTTTAACGACTTTTTTAAGTCCGGCAGATTCGTCGGTGGATCGGGGCAGCATCAAATCGAAATTGATGGCTTGGGACCAGTTGGACGCGTTAAAGCCCGTCAATCCAAATGTAAATGTCATCTGTCCGGCGCGTAACACCCAGAAGCTCGGCAGTCCCGAACCAGTGAGGTGCACTTCGACTTCTTCAACCAGTGGCAACATACGACGCAAAAGCATCAATCGTCGTCGGCCCCAGATCCGAATGACCTTTGATTGCTTGCCCTCGTAAATGCCAGCGCCGCACTCAATCACTTTGTCCCACGGCTCCAGTACCAATCGCGGGGCCTCGCCAGGCACTAGTTCAACACGAATGCCACGCCGTTTGCCTTTTACGTCTTTGTTCATTCGCAGTTGCCGAAGGACGTTGTACAAATCCATCGGTTTCATTTTGAACGAATGTCGAGGAAGCATTGCCGACGATTGGACTTGAAGAAAACCGCGGATCCAGGAATCAGGCACGTTGATTTTTTTCTCGATTACCTTTTCTCGATCATCGGTTTGAACTTCAACAGCCTGCTGCCCAATGGTCACGCGTGTTTCGCGGTAACTGCGGAACTGTTCAATCGCATTGAACATCGTTTGGCTGAAATCAATATTGGTCGTGCCAAAGGTTGGTTCGCCGTTGAGCTCAAAGGCCTCCAAGTCAATCGAAAGGTTGGCATAGGTGCCTTCGTCTTTGGAGAACACTTCAAGGAAAACTTTGTCAGGGTGCACGGTGATCACGGGATCAAGAATGCAAAACGCATAAGGATCATTTCGCGCGAGCCAGTCGAAGTAGGCTTGTTGTGCCTGCCACGCACCCAAGTTTGCGGTCTGGTTTTTCATGCGGCGATAGGCCTGGTAAGCAGTGCGGTCTTTGGGCACATAGCGAAAATCGCTGCCAACGACCGCGTATACTGCCGCGAGTGCTTCGCGAAATCTCAAAGGATCTTTTACGACTCCATCAAGAAAAACAGGGTCGCGATTCAGGTTCCCGTAAAGGCTGAGCCGTGGTTGTTCGGATTCGCCGGACTCAGCACTCATTTGGCTTACACCGGCGTATCGCATCGACACGGCTGTGCGATCGGTGGGTAAATCCGATTTAGGATCGCCTTCAGGTTTAGGTTCGTCTTTTGCCATGATGGTATGTCAGAAAAAGTTTGATTCGTATTCTTTAGTTCAGCGTCGTTTCACTGATGGGCTACTGCTTGCTATCCATTTTTTACTTTTCTTCTCTTCGATCGACGTAACGCACGCCACGCTGCCTTTCGCAGTTCTTCTTCGTTCGCTTCCTCGTTACCAACCGACGCCAACGTTTTCTCGGCGGCTTTGTTGGCGATCAAAGCCAGTCCTTCTACCGCACCCATCCGAGCGGCCAGTTGAAGTTTTCCATTTGTCGCAACGTCGGTTAGCGTTTTTACGTCTTCCGATTTGATCAAGAATGGCAAAGTTCGCGGTTGGTAATGGGTGTCAGAAACAGCCGATTTGAAAGTCTTTGTGATCTCAGACGACTGGCGTTTGGCCAACCGATTAAACGCGATACGATCGGGAAGAAGCTGCTGTGCCAGAGAATCGATATTTGATTTGGCCGCTTTGGACATGATCTCCGCCACGCCGGCTCGGATGTGGGCGTCTTTGTCCTCAGCCAATCCACCCAACGATTTGATGGTTGCTGGAGGAATTTTTTCGGCTTGAAGCAAACTGTCGATCGCTGCACGACGAATCGAAGTAAATGCTGCGGTTGACGATCCGTTTATGATGTCGACCAGTTTGGCTTCATTTCCACCAAGCACTCCCGCCGCCCAAATCAATCGTTTAAGGCAGCTTTCACAATCGTTGAATTTCTCGTCACTGTATTTGTTCTTGAAAGTCATCTCCGCGTCCAAATCAGTGCCAACACCCAGCCAATGGGCAAGCGGTTTGGTAAGCGATTTGGCATGTTTGGAGTTACCGCTGCGACCGATGATTGAAGCACTTGCCTCGACCACCACTGCATTGGAATGATTGACGGATTCTGCTGCTACTTCGACGGGTAGAGGATCAAGCGCGAGTAAATGTTTGCTCAAATCGGTGCGGAATTTTCCACTACATTCCCCCAGCACTTCAAAAATTTGCTGCGGAGTGGCGACTTCGAAAATTCGGCCGAGCACTCTATTTGAAACGTCTGGTTTATTGCCAGCCGATTCCGTTTTTATCCAAGCCATCTCGGGTTCAATGGAGTCCGCACCAAAACTTCGTTTGGCACTTGTCAGCGCAGATTCGGCAAAGGCACTATTGGTTTGAATGATCTTCAACAGCAAGTCACGACTGGCTGGGTCTTCGTCATATCCCAACTGTTGAATGGCGATGACTTTGGTGGAGTCGTTTCGTTTCGTGGCCAGTTCACGAAGTTTGTCCCAGCCCTCGGGAGCATCGAGCCATCGAAGCCCGATTTGAGCACGTTCCGATGCCGAGCCATTGCCATCAGCCAGACGTAAAAGCGTTCTGAGAATCTGTTCCTTATTGTCGGAAGAACGAATGCGCCCAATGGCTTCCGCTGCACTGTCTTGCAATGCGTGGCCATGTTCACTGGACAAATTGATCAGCCGGTCAAACGATCTTTCATCGCCAAGCTGCCCAAGTGCCAACACGGCGCGGCGCCGAAGCGTCAAATCTTCCATCAAATCGACGGCCGCAAGCAAGACATGGATGCCGCCTTTGTCACCTGCTTTTGCGAGCCCTTCAGCAGCGAAAAATTTAGTGATCGGATCTCGATGCTCTAACGATTGGGTCAGTGTATCCGTTGGACCGTTTCGTTTTTCAGCGCGAAACCCAATGGCTTCAACGACCGACCATCTAACGGCGTTCTCTGGGACGATTGCGACGCGAGCAAGCGGTGCATCAACAGCTGAATCTTTGGCCCAACGTGCACCGGGAATCAGAGATTTAATCTGGCTTGTGTTTCCACGTTGGCCGACGAAATCCAAAATCTTAGCCAAGGCATCGTCGTGTCGCGGTCGTTCAGATTTCAAATAGGATTTGTCAACAAGCTCATCATTTGGATCTGGAATTCCTTGGTCGTAACCACTGATCGCCTTCATGACTTTAAAAAGTTCACCCTGCCATTTTGGGTTTGGATCATAAAGCTCTAACAGGTCATCGAGAACTTCAGGATCGCGAGCGAGTCGAAGCTGTTCAAAATATAATTTCTCGCTATCGAGTGGCTTGGATTTGAGTTGCTCGACAATGAACGCAGGAACGCGAGGGTCTTCGAGTTTGACCAACGTCGGGATAAACTTCTTTCGATCGGCTTCGTCGCCCGTCACCAGAAGATTGCAAAGTACATCAAACGCTTCTTTGTCGCGTTTCGAAGTCAACGTACCAATCGCTGAGTATCGTGCCTGTCGATCTTCCGCTTCGAGTGCAATTTTTCGAAGTCGTTTTTGCGCCTTTGGGTTTTCATCGTAGGCATCGGCAAGCCATTTTGTCGCCAGATAAATCAGTTTTGTGTTGGGCGAATCGAAACAAATGTCAGCCAGTTTTACGATGTCAATTTGATCCTGAAGTAGTTTGGCGGCTTCGATCGCGATCGAGTCGTTCCTCGAAAGCACAACTTCGGTCAGCAATTTGACTTGGTCCGATTTTTTGCCTGACTTGGTCAACAATTCCAAACCAGCTACCGCGAGGTCTTGATGGCCCGTTTCGATCGCGATCTCGGCGCGACGTTCGTCTGAGACTCCCAATTCAGCAAGTTGTTCAAACGCGAGCTGGCGGACTTCCTGATTAGGATCTCCGGTCGTTTGTGTCAGTACGCTGATGGTTGAATCTACGAACGATTTTTCTTTTTGGCTTAGTTCGATCAAACGACGAACGGCGGCGCATCGAACGCTGATCACGGTCGATCCGAAACCGGGGCGGTTATGGCTTTGGTGGTAACTGCCCTGCTCTCTCGCCAATCCGATATACGTACCGAAAGCAAGTTGATCGATGGAATTCTGTTCTGATTTAGCCTTGGGCAATTTGTGCGCCTTGGCCGCGGTAACTGCCGCTTCGATTTCGGATTTGTACCGCTCTGAAAAAGTTTTCCACGCGTCGTTCCAATCCTTTTGTTTTTCTTTGTCTAGCAAATTCAGGTTTAAGGTAAGCCGTCCCTGTTCCTTAAAGGAGCCAAAGCACATGGTTGCCGCAACTTCGTGGATGACCTCGTCGGTGATGGTCCAGGCTTTTTCGTCGCCTCGATCGTTGACGACAAAGTTAATGATCTCTGCAAACGATTTTCCATCTGAGAAAGCTTCAACGGCTCGTCCAGCGAGCAATCGCGTTCGCGGATCCTTTGCGGCCAGGCAAGCAATCGTACGCCGCGGTGTGCCATCGTGAATCAACCAGTCGCGTAACAGTAACGCCAACATCGCCACATTGCGATTGCCACATTCAACTTGGTCAATCAAGCTGATCAATCGGCCTTCTGTATTGTCACCTAACGCAATCGCGACCATCAGGCGATGATTGTCATTAAGTGATGTTGAATCCGGTGAAAATACGGCGGGTAAAGCAACCGGATCGCCCGCCATTGCGACCGTGAACGCGGCGCGACTGCTGACCCCTTCGTCGTCATGTTGCATGAACGGTTTGACTTTTTCAAGCGACTCTTCGGTTGTAACCCAGTGCAACGCTTGTGCGGCAGCCTTTCGGATTTTTAGATTTTCCGAATCAAGATGTTCGAGATGTTTGTCGAGTGTGCTGGGGTCTCCAAGCCGTGCCAAGCCGTAAAATCCTTTCGTAACGTTGGCTTCCCAGCGTTCTTGCAGAGCTTCGTCGCCCGGTTTTTCAGCGTCAACAGCTTCAAGCAAAACATCCCGTGCGGAATCGTCACCACGACCCGCCAGCGCGTAAGCGGCACCCAGTCTTACTTCGTCTTTTTTACTGTCCAGGGCTGACCGTAGTCGATCAACGTCATGTGTGTCGACAAGCGATTTCAAAACGAGTTCGCGAATACGTGGCTCTTCGTCGTCAATCAACCCGACAAGTACTTTTCGCGCTGCGACGGTTTTGTTTGCAGCCAGGAGCTGACACGCTCGCAGCCGAACGTCTTTATATTTGGCAAGACAAACCGGCTCGAGCCACTCAATGTCAGAGTTCTTGTGGTCTTTGCGGAGGTGGAGAAACGTGTCAGTTCTGATTTTCGAACTCGGATCATCGAGCAAATCCTTGAGCAGCTGAGGAGCCCATTTCTCTTTCTTTTGGGCCATCGTTTCGGTGAGGACTTCGCTCCGTACATCTTCGTGGATGCTGGTCAGGGCAAACCGTAGCGATTTGTCTTGGCCACCGCCGACTTTAGAATTCAATACAACTTTGAACGCTTCGTTTCGAATAGCGGTGCTGGAGTCGTTTAGCGCTCGTTGCAAAAGAAGCGACGCGGGCGAATCCGTGTCTTTGACATCAGCCTTGCGGATCTGTTTGACCAACGTTTCCAATCCGCGGCTGCGAACGTCTTCGGCGGTTGCGGAAAGTCCATCTGCAGCGGCGGCAAGTGGATCGTCTCGAATTGCTTCGATCGCAGTGTAGGCGGCATCGCGAACCTCGATGGCTTCGTCTGTCAGCATTGAGCCAAGCCGCTCATTGGCGCGTGGATCGCCGAGCGCGGCGAGCGCCTTGCAGACTTCGACTCGGGCAGCAGGATCACTTTCTCGCGAAAGCTGCATGAGAACTCCAAACGCACGTGGGTCTTCCAACAACGCGAGGCATTTGGCACCGACCAAACATGTTTCCATCGCACGAGAACTGACAGCGATCAGCAGTGGCTGGTAGTCTTCGTCGGCCAGATTCAATTTTGGTAGTGATTTGGGTTTGGCGGTTTTCTTTTCGACCTTTTTTTCCTTCGCCGGTTTGCCCGAATCCTTTGACTTCTTTTTCGATGTTTCAATTGAAAACGTTTCGAGATCAACCAACTGCCGGTCGATGTTTTTGTCTCGTGCCCGCAACGCGTCGGCAAGTTTAGGACGCGAAAGAATCAACAGCAACGTTGCTGTCTTGCGAACGTCGGGATCGTGGTCTTCGATTCTCAGTCGGATACCAGCGTCAGACTCGGAAAGGAGTTTTCGCTGCATCAAACGAATCAATCCGAACCGTCGCGCATCAGGTTGTGATGATTTAAGAGCGATCAAGTTAGGGCGCGGAGAATTTTTCTCGTAGGCATTCTCAAGTGAAAGAATCGCGTTGCGTCTGATTTCGACCGTGTCACTATTGAAGGACTCCACCAAAAGGTCGCGAGCGCGGTTACGGAATCCGTCCGTCTCGGATTTGTCGTTGGCAAGTTTTTCAACGATCTTGATCGCTTCGCAACCGATGTCAGCGTGCAACGTCTTAATCGCCTTCTGACAAAGATCGAGTTTTGTTTGGTTTGAGTCAGCCGATTTGATCAAGTGTTCCAGGGCGAGAACCCGGACGGGAGCATCCGGGTGAGAGAGCAATTCTTCCAGGAATTGGGTTGCCGAAACGTGAGTCGCTTTGGTTAGTAGTTTCGCAGCGGTCAGTCGAAGTTTGTTGTCTTGGTCTTCGGTTGCCCGTTTGGCAATAATTTCTAGTGATTTAAGATCGTCGTTGAGTGCAAGTTCATGAAGTGCGTCACCGCGATCGGCTGGCGAATTGGATCCGAAAAGATCTTTGGCGCGACGGAATCCGTCGTTGTACCGCTGGGTCGGCTGGCCGAACTTTCCCTCGTCGGTAATCAAAAACAGTCGGATCGAGTTGTCAGATTGGGCCGCAACGAGATTCAAACGTTTATGAATCGTGGCTGTTGCCAAATGCGTGACTGCAACAATTCCGTCGCTGAGTGTTGCAGGTTTCGTTGCGCCGGTTCGAGCCCACGTTTTGCACGATTTGTCAGCGCTTCCGGTGATGAAGCGATTTTCGCCTGCAAGAACCATCGCGTTGACGCGTTCTTTGTGATTGTTGGCTCGGCCGCGATCTTCGGGTTCGAGGTTTCCCCGAGCGTGGGTGGACAATAGTTTCTGGTCAGCACCGACGGAAAAGAATCTTAGCTCATCAGGTTGAAACAAAAGAGAAGTGACTTCGCCTTTGTGAATTTGTGCTGACTCACTGAGCACGAATTCGTCTTTTTCTTCTCTTTCAAAAACGGAAACAGTACCGTCCATCATTCCAATTGCCAACCAGGTTCCGTCTTCGTTGGAAGCCACTGAAGAAATGGAATTTTCTTGAGCTGATTCCGACATCGCCAACGACTGAACAGGTTTCCCTTTGGCGTCGATCAACTCCACCGAAGTGCCGCAAGCGCAAGCGATCAGGTTTTCGCCAATACGGATTATTTTTGTGGCAGGAGCCGGGATTTTTGTTTTAAGCGGCGTGACGGATTTGTCTTTGGCAAACGCCGAGTAAAGGACGCCGTCACTTCCGCCTACAAACAAATGCTCGCCAAGTTTGCTGACCGACAAACCATCACAAGGCATGCCAATCGAAGTCATTTTGTTCGATTCGCCATCGATCAGATAAAGCGGTGTCGGTTTGCCTTCAGCGTGTTGTGTCACAAACGCGATTTGTTTTCCGTCTGCGCTGAGAGCACGGATCGATCCGATATAAGTGAGGTTGGTTGATTTGCTCATGCCGAGACTCCTTCCTTGGTCGATTCGTCGTTTGCTTCAAGCGTCGGTTCCAGTGGATCACGCCAATGCTCGGATCGGAGTTGAGGATGGGCGGATTCGATTCTCGCAACTGCGACGAGGCACGAATCGTGTTCAGACATCCCTTGTGAATTCATGAACTCAATCAAGACCGGTAAAACGACTTGTGCAAACGTTTCGTCTTCGATCGCGAGGTCACGAATCGTTTCCACCAACAGCATTTTGCCTTTGCGTGTCGGAATCGGTTTTAGTTTGACGTTGGCAAGCGAAGGTCCTGTTGTTCGTGGCGGACGACCGGGGGCAATTTCAAACAGCATCCTTCGAAGCAAAAATTGAAGGTCTGCATATTCGGCTGGCGGATTTTCTGGGCGCTCCGGAGAGCCGGGGCCGACTCGATCCACGGCGTCCGCGTCAGCGGCTTTCTTTTTCTTCTTTGCCGTCGGTTGTTCAGCTGGAGTTGGTTTCCAATCGGGAGTCGTACCTCGTTCGCGATAAAGTGACCAAAACGCGCGGATGACAAACGCACGGACGGCGCGGTCTGGACTTTCGGTAAGCTTGAACAACTGCTCAGGTTCTCGCAGCCGCGGCTGGCGGTTGATCAATTTCATCCCAAGCGATCGGACTTGCTGATCGCGCGACTGACAATACTCGTAAACGGCATCGGTCGTAAATGTTTCGGGGTCCAATCGAATCCGTCGTGTCTGTGGGGTGTCTTCGGCGAGCAACGCCTCGGTAACGAACTCGGAGACTGGCGGATGAGGCGACTCGCAAAGTTCGATGAGGTCATCCAGGTTTGGTGCCCAGCGTGCAAACTCCCACTTGGCCAATTCCAATCCAAAATTTCGCAACGATAATCGCGAACTAAGAAGCAACGGTTTGACTCGTTCGAGCGTCAGGAATGAGTCGGGAATTTCCGAGCCAGGATCGACCGGGCGGTCGGTTTCTTCAAGACAAATTTCGGGATGATGCAGGCGAAGGTAGGTCAAAGCAAAACGCGCAAGCGGCGAGTTTTCTTTTTTCGATTCGGTTAGCATTTTCCAAAGGTTCTCACAGCCGTCGTGCACACTGTCTTCGGAGAATTCGCGTTTGGTTCCAGAAAGCATCTGTAGAAATGCGGTTTCTGAAATGACTTTCACATCGGCGCCCGACTCGACGAGCGATTCGGCTTTGACTTGCTTGCTTCCTTTGCGACCTTGCCCATACATCGGTGAGCCTTCGTCGCCGATGACGAGGTAGGACAGGTTCTTGCTAACGGTGCCAACATTTTTTCCGTTGGCCGATTCGACTTTCTTTTGCGCTTCGCCACGCGTCATCGTTGCAAGTTTGCCAGTGAACACAAATGTTGCTTGCTCAAAGTCGATGTTGATTTCTTCCGATTTAGCCTTCTTTTTTCCTTTGCCTTTACCCTTGGCTTTCTCGGCAGCGGGTTCAGCTTGCTCAGCGAAATCGGCCGGCAAGAACGCTTTGTTCATCGTTTCAACGGCGAACTCGTGATAGGAAGGTTCACCGCGAGCGACCAGTTCCATCAACCACTGGAATCCAATCTGATCGGGAGTGAACAAACGAATATCGCTTAGCCACATGAAAATGTTCTCAGCGACTCTTTCGTTGTACTCAAGATGCTCGCCCCATGGTTGTTTCTTCGCTTCGATGACCTGCGGCGTTTGGTCGAAAGTTGGATGAAACGCGATGCCCTTGAGGAACTCAGGATCAAAACGATTAGCGGAAAGTTTTCCAGTTTGAGCCCAATTGGTAACGTAGTAACAAACGTTTGGATGAAGCAATAATTGCTCGAGCCATTTGATATCGAGCTCATCAAGATTGCCTTTTTCTAATTGGTCGCAGGCAAATTTGAGAACGTTGTTGTGGGTGCGATGTTTGGTTTTGAGTAATAATTCAAAGAAGTACTGATCGCCCAGTTGTTTTGCAGGGTGCACGTCCAGCACTCTCTCGATCGCAAACGTTTGAACGATCTGAGAATTCGAAAGCAGACGCTCGGCGAACCATTCAGGTGTAAGGTCTTTTGCGCCGAAATGTTCTCGCAGCATTTTCTGCGCGAACGTCGAGCCCTCTGTTGTTTCCAAAAGCAGGCCCCAATTCTCCAGGCCGACATCTTTGCGAGGGTCTAACGTGCGAAGCAAGTCTATCGCGAGTTTGCGAACGGCAGCGCTTCCTCTATCGTCGTTATATAGTTTGCTCTTGGTGTGATTGGCTAACCGAATCAGCTCACGGACGGGCAAATCTCGCGCGTGAGTTCTTGCGTAGGCGGCAGCATAAATCAGCGGATCATTGAATCCTGAATTAAGCAAATTTAAAACTGGTTCATGTAACCCGATCTCGCGAAACTTCGACTGTTCGAATTTTGGGACATTTTCCAAAACCCAAACGGCGAACGTTTGAACGGACTGATGTTCCGATGCGAGTAATCGGATGACCCAATCAGGCTCAACATCGCGCAACACATTTCGAAAGTCCTTTTTTAACGCTTTGATCGCGTAGTCACGAACAAGTTCTGATCGGGATCGTTCCAGCAATGAAAAAAGCGGTAACGGAGAGCGTTTCCAAAGATCGCCAAATGCCCGCTGCTTGAGCGGGTCGGAATTGTGGAAATAGCCGTGAAAGGATGTGCGACCGAATTTCGATTCACCGTGAAAGAAAATGTGATTCCACACCCAAGAGGTTCGATAAGACCATTGTTGACGACCTTTGTATTCTGCAAGGAAATCAGCCGCAGCGTCGGGATAGCAACCGGGCGTGTCGTTTGCCAAGGTGCGCAGGAAACGCCAGCTTCTTCGGGCAAGGTATTTTAAAGTTCGCTTGCTGACCTCTGTGGAGGAATTGGATTGGCCAGTGTCAAAGCGGTGAGAGAGTGCGGCGAGGATTTCGGTGTCGTGTAGAGCCTCGGCTTCTTTGAAGATTTGTTTAAGCGCTTTCCAGGGCCCATAAACCAGCGGAATTTTTCTAATGATTTGAATCAAGCAATTACGTTCGAACGAACCGTCGCTTTGCCAAAGTTTATAGATCAACTCATGTGAGCGATACCGATCAAGATGCGGTTGGTCAAGTTGTTTCGAATCGAGCGAGTCGAGTATGGCGAGTTTCTCAGTTCGAAAACTCTGTTGGACTTCGCGAGGCTGCGAAAAGAACTTGGGCGATGCGATTTCGGATCGAAAATTGTCGAAGGTGTAAGTGCCTTCTGGCAGCGGCGGGAGGTTGGAATCCGGCTTGGCTTTGGCGACTTCGAGCAGCAACGAAACGAATTGTGGATCACGCGCGGCAAGCGCTTTTTCCACGTGCTCCAAACGAACTTTAGAATTCACGCTTCACCTTTTAGGCGTTGGGTCAATGTGTGAAAGGAAATCGAGCGGTGGCGGCGGGTTGAATTGATTGGCACGCCAACCAAAGTCGATGTTTTTAAACGCTCGGCAATTTTCTTTGAACTTGCAAAGTGTATCAATTCGTTATGCGAGTAGCAACCAAATGGGAGCGAAGAAATAGTGCCGGAAAGCCGTCGCAAGTGTAGAAATCTGCTGGCCATTGCGAGCGCATAAAAAAACGCCAATACAAACTTGCGAACAAATCAACTTCATGACCTGGAACATGGAAGGTTCACTGACTCGCCATCAACGATGTTCTACTAGGTGTAGCGGAACCACGAATGGCGAGGTTGATCCAGACCCGATCCACCTAGTAGAACATCGTTGGTGATAGCGAGTCTGAAATAGCCTTCCTTGTGAAGCATTGGAAAACAATGTGCTTGGGCGGCGCAACGCCGACCGAGGTGAAAAACACCAAGCTAGACCTGGCTCACAAGTTTTGTATTAACGATGCTCGAATTTTAATGCTTAGAATTCGTTTTACAATAAGTTGTAAGGGCTTTGATGCGTTTGCCGATTGGCCAGATTGTGAAAAGAAGTTGAGCGGATAGCGGGCGCCCTCACTTACGTGTCGGGTTTCCATTGCGCTTACGTGTTGGAGTGCCGTGGCGCAAAAGCGGAAGTTGATTCTGGCTTTCAATAACCAAAATCGCTTTCTTTAAGTCGCTCAGGAATTTCTTTGAACACGAATGGATCAAATAGGAAGCGAAGAAGTGGAGCCAGAAAACCGTCGCAGGTAAAAAGCTCGCGGCCGTTGAGAGCGCATAAAAAAATCGCCAATACGAACTTGCAAGCAAATCAACTTCATGACCTGGAACATGGAAGGCTCACTGACTCGCCACCGATCGACGACTACTAGGTGTAGCGGAACCACGAATGGCGAGGTTGATCCAGACCCGATCCACCTAGTAGTCGTTGATCGGTGATAGCGAGTCTGAAATAGCCTTCCTTGTGATGCATTGGTAAACAATGTGCTTGGGCGGCGCAACGCCGACCGTGGTGAAAAACACCAAGCTAGACCTGGCTCACAAGTTTCGTATTAACGATGTTCGAATTTTAACGCTTGGAAATTGTTTTGCAATAGTTCCGTGACTTGGTTTGAGTTCCAGAATTACACGAAATTTTCTCGCCGCCATATCTATATAAGCCAGAGAACAAGATTCATATTTTGGTTAGACTGATTGCTCGTTGCTTCTAATCTTCAGAAACATTCTTGGGCAATTGTAATGGCCGATATCCGAACAAAACGAAATGTTGGAACTTTTTACTTTGTGTTGACGTTGGTGATTGCGATCGCGTTAGCCAACTTTGGCTTTGCCGAACGCTGCCACGCTCAAACACCGGTTGAGCTAAAACCGGGCGACCACATTTGCTACATCGGAAATACAACTGCCGATCGAATGCAGCATCATGGTTGGTTGGAATCGCTGATCCATACTCTGCATCCCGAACACGACCTGACGTTTCGGAATCTTGGGTTCGCTGCGGATGAACTTACACAGCGTCCTCGTTCAGATAATTTCGGATCGCCCGAGCAATGGCTGACAAAGTGCAAAGCTGACGTCGTGTTTTGTTTCTTCGGATACAACGAAGCATTGAAAGGTCCAGACGGATTGCCAAAATTCGAAAAGGATCTTGCTGCCACGATCGATGAGATGCTTTCGAAAAAGTACAACGGAAAATCGGCACCACGATTGGTGTTCTTTTCACCGATCGCTCACGAAAATCTAAAATCTCCCAACCTGCCCGATGGCTCGGAAAACAACGCGAATCTAAAGCTGTATTCTGAGGCGATGCAGCGCGTTTGTGTTGCCAAAAAAGTTCCCTATTTCGATATGTTTTATCGCACTGGCGAATTGTACCAACGTTCGACTGAACCGTTGACGATGAACGGAATTCACTTGCTCGATCGAGGCAACAAAGCCGTTGCGTATTCGCTGATTGGCGACCTATTCCCAGGTAAGGTATTGGCGAAAGATAAAGTCCAAAAAATTCGCGAGTCCGTTTTGGAAAAGAACTACTACTGGTTCAGTCGTTACCGAGTCGTTGATGGCTACAACGTGTACGGTGGGCGATCAAAGTTGGCTTGGTTTGATCAATCCAACGCCGATGTGATGATCCGCGAAATGGAAATCTTCGACGTAAAGACTGCCAACCGTGACAAACGAGTTTGGGCGGTTGCCAAAGGCTCGGACCTCAAAGTTGTCGATGACAATCTTCCAGAAGAATTGGTGGTTCAACCCAACAAGGTCGGCCCGCTTGATAAAGGTGCTTGGCCCTATCTTGGACCTGAAAAAGCCATCGAGAAAATGACGATTCACAAAGGCATGAAAGCAAATGTGTTTGCGTCCGAAGAAATGTTTCCACGTTTAATTAACCCGGTACAAATGGCCGTCGATACTGACAGCCGTTTGTGGGTTGCGACTTGGGAGTCTTATCCACACTGGAATCCGAAACGAAAACGCAATGACTGCATAATGATTTTGCCGGACGAAAACGGAGACGGCGTGGCTGACGAAGCCAAGATTTTTGCTGACGAACTTAATTCAGTTACTGGTTTCGAATTCTGGGGCGGTGGCGTGTTGGTCGCTGCTCCACCGGAGATTTGGTACCTGAAAGACACCGACGGCGATGACAAAGCCGACGTGAAACTTCGAATGTTGCAAGGCATTTCCAGCGCCGATAGTCATCACTCAGCCAACGCATTGCTGATTGGCCCTGATGGTTGGTTGTATTTTTCGCGCGGTATTTTTAACGTTGCCAACTTTGAGACTCCCACGAAAACGTTTCGCTCTGGGCAGTCAGGCGTGCATCGATTTAACCCGCGTACATATGAGTTTGAATTTCACTTTCCAATCGGTCCCAACCCGCACGGCGACTCGTTTGATCGCTGGGGTTATCAATTTGCAAACGATGGCACGAGTGGAACAGGTTCCTATGTCAACATTGGAAAAGGCATTGGGAACAAGCAATGGTTTGAAAAACACTACCGCCCTGTTCCGGCCAATGGCTTCCTTTCCAGTAGCCATTTTCCAGAAGACCAATTCAATAACTTTTTGATTGGCAACTGTATTGGATTCCTGGGCGTTGCCCAACATAAAGTCAGCTACAACGGTGCTGACATTCGTGCGACAGAAATCGAGCCGATTGTGTCTTCCGAGGATCCAAATTTCCGTCCGAGTGATATGGAAATCGGTGGCGACGGCGCGTTGTATATTTCCGATTGGCACAACGCATTGATTGGTCACATGCAACACAATATGCGTGATCCTAATCGTGATCGTACTCATGGTCGTATCTACCGTTTCACTTCCGAGGGCCGTGATCTTCTCAAGCCCGCAAAGATGAAGGGCAAACCGATTGCGGAAGTCTGTGAGAACTTTTTCGCTCGAGAAAACGGGACGCGTTATCGAGCTCGATTGGAGTTGAGCGGTCGAACGAACGAAGAAATTGTTTCCCAAGTTGGTGCTTTCGCAAAAACACTTAACCCTGCCAATGCCGATGTGAATCGCGATGAAGCCCAGGCGTTGCTTGAATGTCTCTGGGTTTTTGAAGAGCATCGCATTCCGAACATGGAATTGCTGATAGGAGTTTTCCAAGCCAACGAACCGCGTGTCCGTGCGGCCGCGATTAGAACCCTTGGGCATTGGGCTGGCAAAGTGACCAACTGGGAATCGTTACTGGCAACTGCGGCCAGTGATTCGTCGGCGCTTGTCCGGGCCGAAGCAGTTAAATCGGCGGTCGATCTTGGCGGGCTTTCAGCTGCCGAGTCGGTTTTTACGGCCAGTGCGTTGCCGATTGATCCAGAAATGGATACCGTACTCAAGTACGCGAAGAAAGAATTGAATATCGACAAATTGGTTCAGGACATGCTGGCCTCTGGCAATCCACTTTCAAAGCCCGCCGCATCGTACGTGTTGGCAAACGGCTCAGTTCGTGATTTGCTAAAGATGCCAGCGTCTCCTGATATTTACAAAGCGATTCTGTCGCGAAAAACGGCTACCAACGAGCAACTGCAAACTGCCCTCGACGGTTATGTATCGGCCAAAAAAGTCAGCAAGACGAAAGCTCTGGTCCAGTTGATCTCTGAAGAGCAATCCAACAAAGACGGAAACGTGGTCGGGCTTGGCAAGTTGCTTGCCGCTCAACCGATCGCAGATTTGAAATCGCTTCAATCAGAGGTGGAAAACCTTGCGATCAACGGAGCGTCTCCAGAGGTCAAACGGCTGGGTTATTCTGCATGGGTGGCGGCGGCTGGGCCGGGCGATGCATTTCTTGCAGCGACGAAATCCAAAGATCGCTTGCGTGATTTTCTAGATGCGGTACCGGTCGTAAATTCAGAGGCGCGTGGTGCTTTGTTTGATAAAGTTAAGCCACTCATATTCGAGATGCCTGCAAATTTGGAATCGGAAAAGCAAGCGCTTCGTCAAAACGGAGTTATGGTTGGCTATTCGGCACCCAACGGCACCAACGCTACAAACGAAACACTTGATGCGCGTTCGCCATCAAACTGGGTGGCGGTTGAGAAATTTCAAATCACAATCCCGGAAGGCCGTTCACGTGATCAGTTTTTTAACATTTTTAAGTCAACGATTGAGATTCCAAAATCGGGCGAATACGTTTTCTATACAAAATCGGATGACGGTTCACGATTGTACATCGATGGTAAATCGGTTGTAGACAACGATGGTGACCATGGCGCGGTTGAGAAGTCTGGCAAGGTAACTTTAACTGCTGGGCTCCATTCAATCCGAGTCAATTATTTTGACAGTGGTGGAGGTGATTTCCTTTCCGTAAGTTGGCAAGGCCCAGGAATCGCGAAACAGGAAATCCCGCCAACGCAGCTGTTTATAGCGGGCGAGGATTCACTTCACGACGTCGCGATTCGCGCGTTGGCTTCGATTCCCGGTCGTGAAGGCGAGAAATTCGAAGCACTCTGTTCGCTCGTTGCAGCTGGGAAATCACAAGCCGCAGCCATTGATGCGATTCGTGGAATTTCGAGTTCGGATTGGAAGAAGGAAGAGGTCAAACCATTGATGAATAATATCATCGGTTACCTGAGTGCATTGCCGGCCAAATACCGAACAAGCAACGCCGCAACCAATGCGATGGATTTGGCGCGTGGGTTGGGCAAGACGCTTGGGGCTGACGAAATGAAGGCGCTAGAGGAACGGCTGAGTAATTTGAACGTTCGTGTGATCGCAATTGGAACCGTGCCACATCGCATGATTTACGACAAAGAAATGATCGTCGTCGAAGCCGGTAAGCCCGTTGAATTTCGATTTTCAAACACCGACTCGATGCCGCACAATTTTGCGATCGCTCGTCCGGGCGCACTCGAAGAAGTCGGTGCAATGGCCGAAGCAACCGGGCGAGATGCAGATGCGATGGCCCGGCACTACATTCCAAAATCGGACAAAGTTTTGCTTGGCAGTAAATTGCTCCAACCGGGCGAAGAAGAAGCGCTCAGTTTCGATGTCAAACTTGAACCGGGCGTTTATCCTTACGTGTGTACTTACCCCGGTCACTGGCGTCGAATGTATGGTGCACTTTATGTCGTTTCGAGCTTTGAAGAGTATCAGGCAGCCCCTGATAAATATCTTGCTGAGCAGAAATATCCAATCAAAGACGAATTGCTGAAGCTCAATACGCGCGGCCAGGAATGGACGTACGACGATTTGATCGCCGATGTAAAGATGCCAATGCATCGTTCGTTTGAAGTCGGTAAGGCTTCGTTCAAAGCCGCAAACTGTATCGCCTGTCATAAATTCGGCGGTGAAGGACAAGAGTTCGGTCCAGATCTGGCAGCTTTGACGGATGAAAAAAGAATGACGACTCATATTCTTCGTTCGATTATTGAGCCATCAAAAGACATTGATGAAAAATATAAGTCGACTTCGTTCTACATGGCTTCAGGCAAGACGATCACGGGATTGGTGCGATCTGAAAATGATACTGAAGTCAGAATTGTGATCGATCCGCTGGCTAAGAATGAGGAAACCGTATTGTTGAAAGACGATATCGACGACCAGAAAACATCGAAGATCTCGCAGATGCCAGCGGGAATGGTCGATAAACTGTCACGTGAGGAAATCATTGATCTCGTGGCATACATCGTTTCCAAGGGTGATCCGAAGCATAAAGTTTTCGAAGGCGGCCATGATCATCACCACATGGAAATGAAAAAGTAGCAGGCGAGAAAGACGTTTGCCAATAACGTCGCGAGTTCACGCTTTAGATCGCTTTGGAAACGCACGTCGGAAAAACCACAACCTCTCTTAATGATAAAGCGAAACATCATGCGACAATTAGCTTTGTGTTTGTTTACCGTTTTCTTCTTCGCACAGGGCACAATTGCGTTTGGCGATTCGAATGTGCCGACTGAGGAGAGCGCGGAAAAGCCCAACATTCTTTGGCTTTTCCAGGAAGACCTTTCGCCTTGGATTGGATGCTACGGGTATGAGCAACAGGTGGGGGCAACGCCTAATATCGACGCGATGGCGGCTCGGGGCGTTCGGTTCTCGCGGGCTTATGTTCCGGCTCCAGTTTGTTCGATTTGTCGTTCAGCGATGATCACGGGTGCGTTTCACATTCGCTTTGGCGCTCACCATCACCGTTCGCGTCGTGGAGCGGCTTCGTTGCCTCTGCCGGAAGGCATGAAAACGATTGTCGATTTGCTTAACGAGTCAGGCTACTATTGCTTCAATGTTGGAAAAACGGATTACAATTTTGCACACGATGGTTTGTATCCGAAAATTAAAAAAGCGGATAAGAACACGCCGTGGCGCACCTGTCCAAAAGGCAAACCGTTTTTTGGTCAGATCCAACTAAATGGCGGCAAGCTAAACACGACGAAGTTCAAAAACAAAATTGATCGTTCCAAAGTCGAAATTCCTGCAGACTACCCGCAAAACGAACTTTATCGCGAAGTCGTGGCTGAGCATTTTGACTCAGCCCGAATGGACGATGGAATCATTGGCGGAATTCTTGACCGACTTAAAAAAGATGGACTTCTCGAAAATACGATCGTGGTTTATTTCTCCGATCACGGCGCCAATAATCTTGTCCGCCACAAACAGCAACCCACCGAAGGCGGTTCGCATGTCCCGTTTATCATCGTCGGTCCCGATCCGTGGGTACCTGCACCATCTGTTCGAGATGATTTAGTTTCGATGCTGGATCTTTCGGCGACCACGTTGGCTTGGGCGGGTGTAAAGCAACCGCAGTGGATGGAAGGGCAGGACTTATTCGGCTCCGTTTTGAAACCGCGGGAGTACGTCGCCACGGCTCGGGATCGCTGTGACAACACGATTGATCGTATTCGAAGCATTCGAACTGATCGTTTCCGGTTTACGAGAAACTACATGCGAGATCGCGTTTTGCTTCAACCGCAGTATCGCGATAAAAGGAATTTTCTTGTGTCGCTTCGAACGTCGTACGCAGACGGTACGTTAGATCCAAAGCTGGCTAAAATTTACTTTGGCGAGCGGCCTTATGAAGAGCTTTATGATGTGAAAAAGGATCCGGCTCAGATGAATAATTTGATTGACGATCCGAAATTCAAAGACGAGGTCGCCCGGCACCGAAAGCTGTTGGATAAATTTCTTAGTTTGGGTGATATGGGAGCCCAGGACGAGCGCGAAATTGAGCTCAAAATGAACGCGGAGACCAGATGGGGCAACGCTGTGAATCGGGAGTACGAAGCTGTTCGCAAAGACGACGATGGTGACGGGCTTTCAAGCGAGTGGGAAAAAGCCGTCGGGCGAGATCCAAACGATGGGAAATTGTTTTTTGGTTTTGACTGCGGCGGATGGCAAGACGAAGGTTGGGCGCCCAATGACAAATCCGTCAACATTCCCGGCATGCAAGGCTTTTTGGATTTCCCTTTAACCGCCTCGAAACCGCTGTCGCTGTCGCGCGACGGATTGAATTTAGCTGCAGACAAGAACAGCGGAAAGATTCAAATGCGTTTACGAAGCGATCGGCCGGTGGAAGTTTCGTTTCATGCGAATGGGAAACCGGTTGGTAAGTCCAATGTCGAAGCCAATAGCGAATTTTCTTCGATCGAACTTGGCAAATTCGCAGGCGACGAGAAAGTGATCAAGTCGCTTAAGTTGGATTTTAGTTCAGCTGAAGATGCGAAGGTTGAAATCGACTGGATCAAGGTCGATTAGCAATGGCCAACATCCAATCCTCCGAACCGACCGGATACTGGTTTGAGTAGTAGGGCCTGAAAAAAAGCTTCCTTGTGTTTGCAGTAAAATCACAAGGAAGCTTGTTTTAGAGTTGGAATACGTTTTTACTCAATCCGGGTAACAAGGAATTAGTTTCCTTTTCCACTACCCGCGTCACCTAAAAACGTTTCGGCCGCTCCAATGTCAACAATGCCCTGTCGAACACGTGTTGTTAGATAAACATCCAATGGATTTGGCTCAGCGATATTATTGTCCTCATCAATATCCAGAATGTCGAACTCCAGTCGACCATTGTCTGCGGCGTTGCGACAAGCTGAAATTGGTAGCAAGCGAAAATTGTCGCCAGCCGAATCAACGAATTGTGGATTTTGGCTGATGTTGGAGGTACCAGCATAACCGCCTTGGACGTCGCAAAAATCGACTGTTAGTACTCCACCAATTTGATCGTCAACCGTCGTTGCTGTGCCGTCGCCGTTATTCCAGAAGATTGAATTATTGACCACGATGGTTGGCGGGATCGGTGCACTTTCGTTTGCAAAAAGCCCGCCGCCGGCAGCATTGATCGACGTATTGCCATGCAATGTGCAATTGGTAACGTGGAGGTGTCCGCCTGGAACGAAAGCGGTTGGGCTCAACTGAGCTCCGGCGCCAACATGAATTGCGCCACCTCGCCCAAATGCTGTATTGTCATCAAGCACGCAGCTGGACAGGACGCTTCGGTTGGTGTTGCTGGATGATTGGTTCCTGACAGCAACGGCACCGCCGCGACGACGGGCGCTGTTGTCAAAGTAAAAACTATGGGATGACAAATACCGTGTTGTTCTTACGAAAACGGCTCCACCATCTCGTGTTGCAAAATTGCCTCGAAAAGTACACTTGCTGGTCCAAATTTGCGTAAGCTGAGAATACAATGCGCCGCCATCTTGCGCGAAGTTATTCTCGAAAGTTACATTTCTGAACCAAGCAATAAAACCGTTGAAAGTGTCAGCAGCTCCGCCGTTTGGGTTTGGACCGCCAAGGGCATGTCCATCTCGCACAACAAAGCCATCGACTTCGTTGCCAAAGAAATTGTTGACCATCGTCAACACATGATACGTATTGTCATTAAGAGCAGCGGTACCAATCTCGCCGGTCAGGATCGTGCGGGTGAACAGTCCTGCTCGTTGGTCAAACGTAGTTTCTGTTCCATCGAATCCACCGTATATGTTTACGCCAGAGGGAATCACAAACGACTGTGAACGCTGATCTCCCGCAATCGTTTGCGTGCTAGGGACGTAAATTCCCTGTGCGACCCAAACATTGTCACCGACAGTCGACAGCGCTAGAGCTTGGTCCAATGTGGGAAACGCGGTCGCCCAACTCAAACCATCAGCACCCGCGGCAGGCGCGAACGCGTTAACGAAATAGCTTGGCGCTTGGGCGTGGACTGGCACCGACAAGAACCCCAACAACATCAGCGATTTCAGCCAAAGGAACCTAACATTTTTCCAATTCATTCTTGCTCTCCAAAAAACCGTGAGCGAACAGTGCAACCAGTTTGTGCCGCGAACGCTCGATGAACTTCCCGCACACAAACACCTTGTGTGCCCTACTTAGTCAATCAAGAAGCGATGGTTGAATATGACATGGAATTGTTTTGTGCTTTGTAGTGCCTTTTTTTAAACAAGTTCACTTTGACTATTTAAACAAGAAGTACTTTGGGGAACTAAGAATCAGCCTGAGGTTGGACATGGCATCACATGGCATACAATAGAAAGATGCAACTCGTTCCGCGCGGATTGCACAGTGCGATTGACCACTCTGGCGGTATGTCTATGTTTCGTTGGGGATGGCAGTGGGAATGGGGTTGGGAATAACAACTGGGATAAAATACGAATGAACGACTTGATTTATTCACTTGCTGCCGATTTTTCGGTAGAATTCGGTGAAAGGTTTGGCAAAACAACTCCTGCAGATGGATACCTTGACCATCTAGTCAAAGTTCTCGGAGAAACGCCGAGCAAAGTCGATGTAGAATCGGTACTAAAAAACAAGGTCCCCATTTTGTGCCAAGAGCTTTCAAATTGGATGGAAGCTGAAATTGAAGAAATAGTAGTTTCTGATGTATTGGAAATTGGATACGTCAATTACTTTGGTTCTGAAGAATAATTAGCTTCAAACAAAGTAGAATCTGGACGCAAAACTTTCAATGTGCAGCCCCACAACCTTGAATTGGAATTAAAACATACGAATCATTTCGTCGTTCCATTTAAGAAATGAATTTCTCACCAATCGTTCAATAGATCGGTATTAAGCAAGTGAACCGTCTGTTTGCTCGTTGGTAGAAATCATGAAAAACCGAATATTGCTTTGTCTTGTCTTGATTGCCGCAGGTGCTGAAGGCACCGGTCACTATTACGTGAGCGATTTATTTGCCAACACTGGTTCAAAATGCAGCTTGAGAATTTCAGTGTCCCATGGCGCAACAAAAAATTGCTTCCAACTTAAGCTTGGCTTTTTAGCGTGAACAATCCCAACTCGGGTGGACTGCAAATTCTGACTGGGTCGTCGCCGGAGATTCCGCGACTGACATGCATTAGCATTTTGCCGATTTGAAATGTTCCTGACGCGTAGAAGACTCCGTATTTACTCGGCGCGACCAGGGCGCCAATTACGGGAAGCGCAATTTGCCCGCCATGCGTGTGGCCGGCGAACATCAAATCAAAATCACGACCTCGTGCCCAGTCAACTTGATCAGGACTATGGCTAAGTAGCATTCGCAAACCCGCTTTGCCTTTTCCATCTGCGTCGTCCGGCAATTGCATGGCATCCTTATACCATGGCATTGCGTTTCCGGTTAGCTCAATGGTCGCTCCGTTAAACTCCAATCGAATCCATTGGCCGGCAGCTTGGATCAATCCGATGCTTTTTAATCGAGCACGATAATCGGTTTCGTCTTTGATCCGCCGATCATGATTTCCCAGAACGTAGTAAACGCCAAGCTTCGCTTTCAGGCGACCAACAATTTCTGGTAGCCAGTCCAGACACTCAAGTTCGTCGACCAAGTCACCAGTGATGATCGTGATGTCGGGTTGAAATAGATTGGCTTCGTCAACAATGCGTTGGAAGTATTCAATGCCCAGTTGGCCGGTCAAGTGTAAGTCTGAAAGTTGGCAAATCTTGAGCCCATCCAGTTCCTTGGGAATGTCGAGCGCGAACGTCATGCGTTGGCGCGTTAGTTTCAAGATTTCATTGAACGGGATTTTGCCAAGCGTTTTCGTAGCGGTTCCATGAAGGAGCGGTTGTGCGCATTCCTTTTTCAAATTCAACCATTCAGTTTTTGTCGACACGACGGCAGCAGGCAGTTGGGTTGCCCATTTCCGATAGACCCATTGAAGAACGAAGAAGCATGCAAGCACAACGCAGATGATCGCGTACCAATAGAAAATTGAAACTGTCAAAATTTCTGCGAAGCCGATTGTCTGACGTGCGATAGCGAAAATCGCGACCACGAGAAGTGGTGCGGCAACGGCGAAGAGAATGAATTTCTCAGATGACTTGCGAGTGGGGCGCGGCCAAGCGGTTGCATGGACCTGATTGAAGACGACGCACCAAATGCCGATGTGGCCGACGATTGCCATCATCCAAATGATCCAATCCATTGTTGTTGGTGCCTGGTGGGAATGTTTAGGGACAGAAAACGCTAATTTACAGACTTCGAGGGAATCGGGAAACCGGCAGTTGGCGTTGGGCTTCTTCGGAATTGTTGATCTTTAAATGGGTGGCCTGAACTCTGGCGAGACTGTCGCTTTATTCAATTTTCAAATACTAACATGAGCCGTTTTGGCGATAGCCACGGTTAATGGTAGAAGAACTGTGGCTATCGCCAAAACGGCTAATAAAGCGACAGCCTCTGGCGAGCCCAGCTACGTGGGTTTTGGTCGCCAGACTTCGCGGAACTACGAACCGGCAACGCAAGCGTAGGGAGAGCCCTTACGTAGTTCACGGCAAAGGCGTAAAAGCGTTGCCCGGGCCCAGCGGCTATTTCGGAGAAGCCAACTCGGGAGCGACCATCGATTCGACGACTTCGATAAGCTGATCGAGTCGGAATGGCTTGAACAAAACCGCGTTGGGTTTCAATCCGGCTTGACGCGCTTTGACGATCGAGTGACCGGGATCGTAGCCAAAACCGGTCATCAAAATGAGAGGCGGTTCTTCGACGAGGTCTTTGAGTTTGACCAGCAAGTCATATCCGCCGATATCGGGCAAGCGAATGTCTGCAATGATTGCGTTGTATTCATTACCGGGCTCACAATTTCGAACCATCAAAACAGCTTCGCCACCTTCGTGAGCCGTTTCGACGACGCATCCGTAACGCTCAAGCAAACTGTGTGCTGACGTTCTGACTTCTTCGTCCGCGTCGATTACGAGAATTCTTTTGTCTTTGAGAGCCGGTCGCGATTCGGTTTGGACAGTAGACGGCATGGCTTCGAGTGGTGCCATTTCCTTACCGACTTTTTGAATCGCCTGTTTGATCTGTCGCGCGTGTTTGATGATCGTCTTAAGCCGCTTTGTCACATCGGGGTCGTGTCCAATGTAACTTTCAATCGCGTTGACGGTGTCGTTCAAAATCTCGTCAATCGGAAGTCCGACCGCCGAGTGGATCGCAGAGATGCTTTGAAGTGCCGCGTCCGTTCTTTGGGCATTAAGCAGTTCAAGCGTATTGAGTGCCACGGCGATGTCTCGCGCAAACGATTCGACGAACTGAAGATCACTTTCGCTGAACGCGCCTACTTCCGGGCTTTCGACATTGAAGGAACCGATGACTTGTTCGTGGTAGACCAGCGGAACGGTTAACGAGCTCTTTCCACCGATCAAACCGTCAAGATAAAGCGGGTCGTTGGCGGCGTCTTCGCACATGTAGCTTCGGCCCGTCGCGGCCACAAAACCAGTCACGCCGTTGCCAGTCGATTTTGCGTAAAGCGGTTGTGACGCACGCTCGGAATCGATGCCAACCGAAAGCAGGCGCTCAAGCAATCCCGTTTCCTGGTCGATCAAGCGAATTTCAACGACATCGAAATCGAGTAAGTCTTTGGTGTAATGCAAAATGTTTTCTTTGAGCAACTCGATCCGAAGATCAACGTCCATCTCATAGATTTCTTCGGGGCGAAGATCAGCCAAAGCAGTACCGGCGCGGTGAAGTGCTTCCAGCTTTTGCCTTTGCATAACCGTTTCTGTTGAGTCAGAAAGCGTCACCAACATTTGTTTGCATTCGCCCGTGTCGTCAAAAACAGGAACGACACTCAATTGGAAATATTGGTCGTTGGATGGCTTCGTCTTGGCGGCAGTTGATTCTTGTTCGTTTGGACTCAGCCGGATCGTTGCCCGGCATGGCTCGCGACGCGAACGAGCGGTGGCAAGCGGGCTGGGTTCGGGGCCGATGATGCTTGGGCTACCGATGGCTTCATAAAAATTCAGGCCGACCAGTTTTGTGTTGTTAAACCAACTGGTCAGCCTGTTGTTTGCTTTGATGATGTTGTTTTGGCTGTCGAGAATCGCCAGTCCATCAGGGACGAGGTCAAGAATCGCAGAGCTCACAATCAAATCGTTGATTGAGTTTTGCTTGTTGGATTTTTGTTTCGAATCCTGATCGTGTTGGTCACCGCAGTAGTAGAGTCCGTCGAATTCGTTTTCACGGAGCAACTCCATCGCTTTGACACAGTCGTTGACGTAAGTAATTTCAACGGTTTCGTCGAGCTTCAGCGGAAGGTCAGCGGAGCTGGCTCGATCATCTTTTATGCACAGGATTTTTGGCACTGGATTCAGATTGTGATCAAGGTGATGTCAATGGAGTTGCGTGGCAATCATCTCTTACTTAATGTTCGACGATTACTAACTTAAAGTTTATATCATACGAGCCAAGAGTCTAAAATTTCGGTTCCAACCTTTTTTCGTTCAATTTATTTTCGACTTGTTCGATTGGCAGATTGAGGAAACAAAATGCGAATTAGCCTTGTTCCAGTACCGTTTTGACTTGATCTTGTTACTCGATCAACAGCCGCGATGGATTCGAATCTACCGAGAAGCGTTTAGCAGGACAATTCGTTGACACGCGCTCAAGCTGTGTTTTTTGAGAAGTGAAATTCGGCAAGCTTCAACTCAATCAACCAGCGAAAGCCGCAAGGTCGGATATGCGAACCTTTAATTGGCTTTTGGGTCCAAGAAAACACCATTGGGTTTACGGCCAAAGCGATTCGTGTGTCGTTCAGCCCTGCAGTTAAGTGCTTTTTCCGTTAACATCAACATATGGCCAAAAAGAAGAAACCTAAAAAAACAGTTCGAGCGCAATTTCGAAAACGTCATGAAGGGCGTACGCGTGGCAACGATTTGACGCGAAGATTCGACGAAGACGCCCAGAAACTGGAAGATTCAACAACGGCCGAAAGGGTTTCGGGCAAAGGCCATTTGACCCGAAAACGGACGATCACTGGGTCCAATAACGATGAAGACGAATCGGGTTTCCAAGTCGAATTGGATGTCGATCCGGAACTTTGCTTGTCCGGCCGAGTCGTCAGAGTCTATGGTTTGACCAGTGCTGTGCAGGCGGAAAATGGCAAGGAATACCAATGCACGGTTCGAGGGATTTTAAAGTCCTTGGCGACGGACCTTCAGCATGTTGTGGTGGCTGGCGATCAAGTTACGATTCAAATCGGCGATCGGCACAGCGAAGATGATCAAGCGGTGATCGTGCGAGTTGACCCAAGGCGAAATCAGATTTGCCGAACCAGTCGAAAGCGTCAGCAGATCATCGCTTCGAATATCGATTTGGCTTTTATTGTCGCCAGCGCTGCCGAACCGATTTTGAAACCGAACTTGGTGGACCGTTTTTTGGTGTCTGCCGAAAAGGCTCAAATTCAGCCGATCATCGTGATCAACAAAGTCGACCTTGTTGAGCCAGCGGATTTACAGCCGGTCGTTGGCGTTTGGAGTCAGATGGGTTACCCGGTCGTGTTGGCTTCTACCAAAACCGGAATGGGAATCGGCCGACTCAAGCATTGGGTCAAAGGCAAAGACAGTGTCGTGACTGGCCAATCGGGCGTTGGCAAGTCTTCTATTCTTAACGCGATTGAACCTGGGTTGACGCTTCGTGTTGGCAATGTGAGTTCGGAGAATCAAAAGGGAAAGCACACAACGACAGCGGCGTTTCTAATTCCGTTGGCCGGCGGCGGGCATTTGATTGACACGCCGGGGATTCGTCAGTTTCAGTTGTGGGATGTTATTCCCGAAGAAGTCGTCGGCTACTTCCGCGACATTCGGCCTTTCATTAACGGCTGTCGATTTCCTGATTGCACCCACACTCATGAAGACGATTGTGAAGTGAAATGGGCTGTTGCCGACGGAAAAATAGATGTACGGCGTTACGAAAGTTACTGCCAAATGCGCGAAGTCAACGAGTATTGATGTCCGAATGTCGGACAGCGTAAGAATTGATTTTCTTGCCGTCCTGCTGGGCAGATACGTTGTCTCAAATAAAGAAGCAAGCCGACGCGACGACCGATGTGTTTACTAACTTCTTGCGTGATGTTCTTTTTTAGAAGTAGCCGGTGTCGCCAGACTTCGGGAGCCGATCGGGTGGTGTGATATTGACACGTTGTTGGTTGGTTATATTGATAAAGCCTAGCCCTTAGCGAAATGAAAACGGCCGGCTTGTTGTTTCTGTAGAACGCACGTGTTAGTGCTCAGTAAGCTAAAACTGTTGGTTAATTTCGATTTCTACTTGAGTGATCGGTCGACGAGAGTTAATTGATTGTGCCGCGTGTTTCTGATAGATTTCTCATCGGGTTTCCTTTTGCTGTTGTCCAAGTGAATTGAGTGTTAGCGCATTTACAAGAACCTGTTCGTCGGCGACGGTCAAATATTTTGCAAATTAAAACAGCGAGGAAAAATGTACGAACTCTTAGTGTTTCTCGGGCTGTTCATACTGCTGATAGTAGTACCGATAATTGCTATTCTTGCCTATATATTTAAGTCGAGGTGTCAGTATTGCGACAAGAAAATTGGCAGCAAGGCTATTATTTGCCCGTATTGCAGACAGTACGTCAGCTGGCACGAACAAATGCAGGCTCCACCGATAGTTGCAGAGCGAGTAAAGGAATTTAACGGCTAGGCTTATTTGTCGCGCTTTGCCTTTCCTAGCTTTCCAATCTTGGTGAGGAACGAAATGCATTCGAACGATGCGAAATGCATTCGAACGATGAAGCCGACGCGACTACGGATGGCTGCGTTCGGCGTCGGACCGAGGCAGTTTGACGGCGACCGTAAAGTAGCCAGGGCCCTTTTTTGGGTCAGATTCAGACACAGTACCCAGCTTCTACGAGGTACTCAATCACGTCATCCTGCTCGGATTCTGACAAATAGGTCTGCACAAAGTCGTCTCCTTTCGCATCCGCGATGTAGACTCCAATCCGAAATCTAATGTCGTAGTGCATTGCGGCGACTTCACAAATTTTGTCAATCAGCTTGAAGCACTTAACAAACTGTTGGTTGATACGCTTCTCAGTTTTTGCAACTTCGCGGAACAGGTCATAACCGAATTCACCGAAAGTGTAATTAAGAAACTCCCGCTGTTTTTTCTGTTGGTCGAGCAGTTTTGAAAAAGAGTCTGAGAGGAGGCGCCTGTCAACAAAATGGCTTGTTATAATTTTTTGCAGCTGTGTGTGCCTGATTCGGTCAAGCTTTTCTTCCCTCACTTGAGGGTTTAGGAAACACAAAGCAACAGCCATATGGAAACAACTATAGTAGTAACCCACTGGCGGAAGCAATACGCTATCTGTTTGTTCAAAACACACGCGAGAGTGATTCTTGAATGCGGCCGCTGCCAGCAGATGCCTCGCTGCTCGTTCTGATCGTCGATGGAAATCGTCTTCTGAATATTCTTTGAATAGTTGGCGAAATCGATCTTTGTGCTTTTGCTTCATGCCTTGCCTTTTTTGTTCATCCTCAGAAAAATTAGTGAGGCCTCCCCACTAGTACTCGCCCAAGCAATACAGTATCGTTTGGAACAAATAATCCAACTCAAACGATACTGTATTGCTTGGGCGAGTTGATCATTGCGCAGGTACGTTTTTTATGGGCCTAGAAATTGCTGTTGCCCTTCTGGCGCCTAGGCCACGCTCAAGGTACATGGCGCCGTAGGATCACTGTTTTGGCCACCCACTTGGCCGCTGTTTTGAGCCTCAAAATGCCGTGTTTAGCGTTATTCTGCGGTCTCAAAAAGCAATTCTGGCGCCTAGTTTGGCCGCCATTTCGGACCGGCGACACGCTCAAGGTACATGGCGCCGTAGGATCACTGTTTTGGCCACCCACTTGGCCG
>CAYUWY010000010.1:0-110464 GCA_964448575.1 uncultured Pirellulaceae bacterium | reverse complement strand
CACGCTCAAGGTACATGGCGCCGTAGGATCACTGTTTTGGCCACCCACTTGGCCGCTGTTTTGAGCCTCAAAATGCCGTGTTTAGCGTTATTCTGCGGTCTCAAAAAGCAATTCTGGCGCCTAGTTTGGCCGCCATTTCGGACCGGCGACACGCTTACGGTTCGTGGCGCCCAAGCGTTTTGGCGTCTTCTGGCCGGCGCTGACCAAAAACAATCGAGAGAATTCAGCTCCAGTATCATTCAGATGATCTTCTAGTCTCGTAAGAAACGTCATTTCCAATTCTTGTTTGATCCAAGAGCCCTACTTCTTTTAGTTTTGACAGTTGTCGGCGAGCCGTACGATCTGAAACGTCCAGCCCGGTTTCGTAGTCAGATGATGAAAAGCTCTTCGGTTGAATACGTGCCCAATCCCAACCTGCCAACTCAGATCCACTTAAACTTTTGAGCACAGATTCGCGGTAAAAAGTTAAAACCAAGTTAGGATCCTTAAACTCGTACTCAGGAAGGCGAAGCCCAAACTCAACAGCGATATTTCTCCAGGTGATCATGCCGAAACCTCTTTCCTCAGCCATTTTCATGCGAGAAAAAACAACATGTAAAATCGGATTTCTACTTAAATTAGGCGCGTCAAACTGCTGCATTTGCTCCACCGTCAAAGGAGAAACTGGTGGCCCTGGGCTTCGAACAATGACTTGAGATGCCGTAATCTCAAGCTGGACTTTCGCACCTTCAATATCGTAATCTCTATGGACGAGGGCATTGATGACTCCTTCTCGAATCAATTTGAGAGGAAAAACAGTATCTTCCTTTCTGACCATCTCCGAGCGGTCGATCGCTACAGGAATTACTTTTCTGACCCACGATTCCAATGCTTCTGGAATCAAAACTAAGGGCCCTTCAAAACCCTTAGAGTCAATCTCGCCATTGGGAAGTGTTGCTTTTGCCATAAGGCCAGCTTGAGGATACAACTCCCTAGGTTCGTTGCCAAACAACAAGATTCCAAAACCGGTTGGGGAAACTGTCGAATCTTCGTTTCGTTTCAAAATGCCTTGGCGAATCAATCGTCGTTGAAACTCAGGAGATTCCGCGGTCTCCGGTATGCGTGCCAGTTCGCGATACTTTTCAATTGCGTCGACCGAGAAATCGCCAATAGCTGATTCGTTGGCAACTTCTTCGAGTTTCGAAAGAACTATTGGCTTTTGCTCCTCGCTTTCCTCGGCTCGTTGAAGCGCTTGTTCACGAAAGCCTTTGTTCAGTTCCCGAATTTGCCCCTGCAAATCACTATCAAACATGTGGACAGTTACTCCATTGTCTTCCAAGTATTTGATGCCCTTTCTGTCAACCAAAGGATCAGGATCTTCGATTCCTACGTACACCGTCTTGATACGTGCGAGCACGATACGTTCGGCGCAGCTACGTTTGGGATGGTTTCGTGCTCCCGGCGCACATGGTTCAAGCGTTGCGAAAAGTATTACATCTTCAAGTAATTGGTCTCTATTCTTGCGTTCAAGAAGCGTGAACTCAGCGTGATCGCCATCTCGTAATTCACCACGAAACGCGATTTCGACATAGCCTTCAGGGAAATAGGCAACAGCGCCTACTTTGGGAGAAATTTTGTCATCGTCCCTAGATTCATCGACTGAACTCTTCATAACAAAGACAGCGAGTTCGCAAAGCTTGCGAGCGTCAAACTTTTTTGTTTGAAACGCTGGATGCGCAGCATGTCTTTTAGATTCCGTGAATCCGAGCCCTTTTGCGTAGTCGCCAATATTTTTGTGTGTCATCTTGGCCTTTAGAAACATTAACATCTATCAATGCAAAGTTATAAGGCAGGCTGCTTTTGCAATCAAACGAGCGACAAGCCGAAGGCGGAAGAAAAAATGGAGGTATGAAGGAAAAGGGAGCAGGCGCGGGTCAGGTGCCAGCGACCATTTTGGTAGCTCTTTAGAAAACAGGAGAGTGTCCTTTGGTTTGTCGGCTTGCAGACAGAGTGCGAGATGATATGCAATGTGCGTCGTCAACAAGTGAGACATCAAGTCGCGCTTGCTCCAGAGCGCGGGCATCAAAGCGCACCATTCACATTGACCGAAGACACCAACCTGCGTCGGCGTGAAACGCGAATGGGAAAGCCGTGAGGAAAGGAACAGCACCAAACGATAAATCCGCATTAGCTTCAAGTTAAATCTTCGCTTCAACGGTGCGGCGCCGCTTCCTCCGCCGCGACCATTGAGAATGATGTAGTCGGCGCTGGCTTCTTGTACATGCCTGATTCTTCAAACCTCATGCCAGTTCCTGCCGATTCGAGATTTGCGAACCACTTTGGCCTTTGAATGTGGCGATTCGTCATGAACGATGATCCAATCAATGGTAGAAAAACTGCAGCTACAAACCAGCTTCCCGATTCCCGAAATGCCCAGCTCGCTGATTTCAAAACTCGAAAAGATCACCAGCACAGAAAGCACTGGAAAACCCCGTTGTCATGTTGCCATGCCGGGCGTTTGGGTCATTGAGCAGCCAACTCCCACGGCTTTTGACGGCCTTTTGTGCGATCCTGTCGTCTGCTTCTTCTTGCAGCGTAAGCGAAAAATTGAAAAGCTGAGGCGCCGAAATTGCAAATATCAAGTCTGACAACACCGTTTGCCGACATAGAAAACTGATCACTGGCGCAAGTCCTTTGGCCTCGAATGAACTTGGGAAACTTGCTGCCACGACTTTGCTCCAAGAAACAACGTAAGGCCAATGCCACATTTCGACTGGCCTTGCCGTCCACAAAACAGAAAATTCTCATTCAGATAAACCGATGTATACAAAGAAAAATTTCCCGGTCGTAAAAGTGCTCTGGTGGACTCGATTTGAAACCTTGTTGTTTCTATCAATCGGAACGGCGTCGTGCGCGGCTTACTACTTCCTGGAGTTATCCTGGCTAACAATCCCTTGGACGCCGATGGCGTTGATCGGCACCGCAGTAGCGTTCGTGATTGGCTTTCAAAACAACGCTGCTTACGAACGAATTTGGGAAGCAAGAAAAATCTGGGGCGGCATCGTGAACACGTCCCGAACGTTTGGCATGTTGATTCAAGACTTCCTGACAAACGAACACGCTGACCCGCGTCTTGACGAGGCGGAAAGGGAGCTGGAGATCAGAACGCTTATGTATCGTCACATCGGCTGGATGACAGCCCTTCGTCATGCGATGCGTCAACCCAAGTCATGGGAAACTGTCGCCGGCCACAAAACAAATGTGGAATGGGATTACCGACCTCCTGAACGGGATTCAACATTGGAGGTCGATTTGAAACCGTACTTAAGTGAAAATGACTTCGAATACGCTATGAGCAAAAACAACAAACAGACGGCGTTGTTGTATTTGCAGTCGCACCATTTGCGAAAGCTCAAGGAGCGAGGAGCTATTTGGGAGTTTTCATTCCTGAATTTGGAAACAGTGCTTCAGGAATTGTTTACGCTGCAGGGCAAAAGCGAGCGGATCAAAAATTTCCCTTATCCAAGACACTTCGCCACGCTCAATCATATTTTCATGTGGATTCTGTTGTTGTTGCTTCCGTTGGCACTGGTACCTCAATTCGCCGAAATTGGGAATGCGATCGTCGAAAGCCGTCCACTGATCGGAGATTTGTTCGTTTGGCTTTCTGTTCCCTTCTATGTTCTCGTCGCCTGGATCTTTCACACGATGGAGAGAGTTGGCAGAACGGGAGAGAACCCATTTGAAGGCACCGCTAACGATGTTCCGATCTCGACCATTGCACGAGGGATTGAAATTGACTTGCGGCAGAATCTTGGCGAGTCCAATGAGGAAATTCCAGAACAATTTCCGGTCAAATACAACACACAGTTTTAACTTCAAACAAATTTCACACGAAACGATACTACAGTGTCTTACAGTCAAATCTGGAAACAATTCTACACGCCATCGCAATGACACGACTTCGTTCGGTCTTGAATCTAAACGTGTCGATGTTGTCACGAACCAGACGATGTTGGATGCCTTGCGAAGGATCAAAATCGGCTTTGCCACGCCGATTTGAGCTCGTTCAAAGTTAGCGGAAGACGATTTAAGCCTCACAGCTACCGATAATCGCAACTTAAATACCGGTTTTCGCGGCTCCAACACGTTTTGCACCTCCCGAAAACAAAGCCGAGTGGATACGATCTTACGTCTAACGAATTCCCAACAAATCGAGTGCGATCTTGTCTACAGACATTAAAAATACTGACTACAAAAACTCCCCCACTGGTCCAGACTACAAGGGAAGTTATTCCTTCATCAGTCTTGGCTGCCCCAAAAACACCGTCGATAGCGAGCGGATGATGGGGCTGTTGAAACTCGATGGCTATCAACTGATTGCCGATCCCGAGCAAAGCGATTTTGTCGTCATCAACACTTGTGGATTCATCGAACAAGCCAGAAAAGAATCCTTTGGCGCGATCGATGAAATGCTGGCTTTGAAGAAAGCCGGAAAAACCAAAGGCGTCATTGTCACCGGTTGCTTGGCCGAGCGACAGAAAGAGCAGTTGCTGGAGGATCGGCCCGAGATCGACAATTTGATCGGCGTGTTTGGTCGCGAAGAGATCACAAAAATCGCAGACCGCTTGCTGGGTGATCAAGCCGAGCAGCGAAACGTGTTTCAACCGGCTCCGATTCGTGCGCTGCCCGACCAAGACCGTTTGCAGATTACGCCCAAGCATTTTGCTTACTTGAAAATCTCCGAAGGCTGCGATCGACTTTGTACGTTTTGTGCGATCCCGAAAATGCGTGGCAAACACGCGACCAAGCCAATGGAAGAGGTGATCACCGAGGCCCAGCAGCTGGCCGATAACGGTGTTCGCGAGTTGATCATCGTCGCACAGGACACGACTTATTACGGCATGGATCTTTACGGCGAGCCACGTTTGGCGGAGCTGTTGACGAAACTGAATGAAGTCAAAGGGCTCGATTGGATTCGGCTGATGTACTTTTATCCGATGTATATCGATGATCATTTGCTTGAGACAATTGCGGCATGCGAGAAAATTGTGCCGTATATTGATATGCCGCTTCAACATGCCGAAGACAAAATGCTTCGCCGCATGTCACGCCGAGTCAACGCCGAACAGGCTGATGCTCAGATCACTCGGATGCGGGAGTTGATTCCGAATTTGGTTTTGCGAACGACTTTTATTACGGGCTTTCCTGGCGAAACCGATGAGCAGTTTGAAACGCTGGTTGAGTTTACTGAAAAGCACAAATTCGAACGGATGGGCGTTTTCACTTATTCGTTTGAGCCAGATACGCCGGCGGCAAAGATGGACGGTCATTTGGATGACGCGACCAAGGAAGCCCGTCGCGAAAAGTTGATGCACGTTCAGCAGCAGATCATGTTCGAATATAACGAAAGTCAATTGGGCAAATCGATTGACGTCATCATCGATCAAGCCATTCCTGGACAACCGGGAGCTTGGATGGGGCGTAGCGAAGGCGACGCGCCGGATGTGGACAGTGTTGTTTTCGTCACTGAAACCGAACATCCACTTGCGCCTGGCAACATCGTTAAATGCGAAGTCGTCACGTTTAAAGATTACGACTTGGTCGCGGTTGCGGTTGATGCACCTCGTTAGAGTAACGGCTCGTTAGGAAAAACGGCTCGTTAGGAAAACAACTTGTTTTAAAACGACTTGTTAGGGGAAACGACCCTTAATTACCTAGATCGGTTGCAGCGTTTCTGGCGCTTTCCGACATGAGAGATACGAGCTTGTCGATCGCGTCACGACGAGTTTGAGACATCTTGTAAATGGGGGGCTGCTCCGAGTCTTCGCTCAAGGCTCGTTCAACCGTCCAGCTGTATCGGTCAGCATGTTTACGTGACTCATCTGAATCGAGCCGGGCAAGTGTGTCAACGAAAATAACCAGCTCATCATCTGAAAATCTTTCGAGTCGTGGGATTAAACCGAAATTGCCATATTCTTTGATCTTGCGCTCGTAGTGCTCGATTATCCACGGCGCGGCGTTGTGTTCCCGCAAAGCTACAAGTGCTTCAAACGGACTGGGCGTTTTTTCTCGGTAACTCAGACGCGGTGGTGGGTCCCAGTGACGCGGGAATTCTGACTCGGGGTATTCCGTTGTCAGTTTTGCCAATTCTTCAAACTCTTTTGCGTGGATCAATTTTTCACTTTTCCAACGCAGCCATTGCCCCTGTTGAGTCATTGGAAGAATAGGTATCCAAATCAAAATGGAAAATACTGCGAGGCCCCACGATGACTTGCCGACCCCATCGGATGCGGCGTCTTCTTTTGGCGGTAGAGACCATTGCCATTGCTTAAGGCCCTTTCGCCCGCTTTGATTTTGCTCTCCAGTAAGTGCATTGTTTTTTTGAGCACGTAAAAAGTCACGGCTTTTTACTGCGACTGTGAATTGCCGGATAAAACTAACAATCCAAATAGGCATTGAAAGATAGCCGGCGAGTTGAAGATTCATTCGAACGTTTAGGATGATCGATTCACTTTCATTTAATCGAACGCCCCCCATGATCATAAAAATTGGGCCAGGAACCAAGCCGATCGCAGTCATCGCAAGAATGTCGCTAAAGAGCATCACCGGAACCAATGCGGCATACCAATCCGTTTTGTAAATCACTTGCACGCAACGCACCATCAGGGCGACTCGCCAGATCGAGACTAACGCGAGCAACCAAAGATTTGCGCGCGTTGCGTCACCAGGATCAAAAAATTGTTCGACGGGAATGGCGTATAGCCAAGCCAATGGGGCGGTCATCCAATAGACATTGAGAAACGTGCGAAACGTTTTTAAAAAGCTCGTTTCTACTTGCCAGTATGCGATCGCGTACAACAGCACCACCATGAAAGAACATCCGATCAAGCTCGCGGCGATCGGTATCAAGGCATGCCATGGCTCAGCGACTAAATACTCTCCATCGTACTCTCGCGCGAAACCAGCGGAGACTACGAATAACAATCCCAGCCACGTCGCCAATGGGTTGCTCGCGATCGTACGAATCGCCTTGGCATCGAAAACAAAAAATCGAAATAGGGTTGAAAGTGTGATCATGGATTTGGTTTTATGCGTGAGGCGCTATTGGGATTTGGAGCGTAATTGTTTAACCCATATTTTGCGTCGAAGTGACGCGCGTTTTGCGCTGGCTTCCACGGAAAAGACATCCATGATGGAGCGACGGAATCCGGATTCCAATTCGGGCACAGTCATGATGTCGGGCTTGAAAACGACGTCAAACAGAGTGTAGTACGACCAGTCACGGTTTTTGAGTAGACGGGATTCTTTTGCGAAACGGCGATAAAGTCCGGTTCCTGGAAATGGCGTTTGCAAAGTCAATTGGACTTCGGCGAGTGAGCTTTCGTTAATGAATTTTGTCATCAAATCGATTGACTCATTCGTTTCTCCATCGGCTCCCACGATAAAGCAACCGTTGACGACGATGCCGGCGTCTTGAATTACCTCAATGGCATCGCACATTTTCTGAAGCTCTGTTTGCTTGCGACCCATGCCGGAGTATTGATTGGTAAGCGATTCGATTCCGACCAAAACTTGAACGCAACCTGAATCGGCTAGAGCTTTGACAAGTTTTGGGTCTTCTCCGATTCGCCAATCGCTTTCGGTGAAGTATTTGATGTTGGCGGATTGGATTTCTTCAAGCAACTCAAAAGAATCTTTGCGGCCCGCCAGAGTGTTGTCGTCCGCCAGTTCCACCCACGGCGAATGGTCGAGGCTTTTGATTTTATCCAGTTCGGCGCCGATTCGAGTAACGGGTTTGAACCGGGCGGGCCCAAGTAACCGGCTCGCGCCACAAAAATCGCACGCCCAAGGGCAACCGCGCTGAGTCTGGACCGTCCAACGCTGTGGTGCCTTGTTGGCGGAATCTTTTTGAAGCAAATCAAATCGAGGCAGCGGACTTTCATCGAGATTGAATGGCTTGACGGGGCGATAGATTTTTTCAAGCGATTGGTTTTTTGCATCGGCTAAAATTTGCAACCATGACGATTCACCATCTCCCACACAAACGCTGGACGCATGTTGGCTTGCTTCGTCCGGTAACACAGTTGCGTGCAGTCCCCCGATCACCGTAGCAATGCCGTTTTGCTTCATCGTTTCGCAAAAATCGTAGGCTTCGAGAACGGAAGCGGTCAAAGCGCTGACGGCGACAAGGTCGGGATTCGATTCCAAAACATCGTCAACAAGTGTTTTTGATTCCGAAGATGGATGGTAGCTGCAATTCCATTCTTCGGGAGTCATGCCTGCAAGCGTCAGAAGCCCCAATGCCGGAAGCGCAGACAGGGCATCGGCGCGGGTTCGAAGTCCAGGCAGCGACATGCCAAGCTTGAGCATTTCTTTTTCGCGAACGCGGAGGCCGGTGAATGGAACAAACGCGACGTGAGGCATAAAGGCAGCTTTTTTGTTTGGAATGAAATGTCTATTTCTATTGTATAGCGAGTTTGTTTACCAAGTGCGCGAAACAAGCCCTGTTTTTTATTTGCTTCGGCCGTGCGTTGAATTTGGAGCTTGCGATTGTTACAACAGCCTCTTTATGGATGTAAAGACTGATTGAACTTCGCTGCTTAGTTTTTGCAAAAAGATAAATGGGTGAAGGTTTATTGTTTTGTAAACGTGTGTTTTTGAAGCAAAGGGAAACTCGTGGCGCTTGATTCGGTGACTGCTCAGATGATTTTGCTCAAGTGTACGGGGGATGAGATTTGGGATCTTGAAACTTGTCGGCGTGAGCGAGTTCCTGAAGCCTGGATCGAAGAACTACGAGACCGTTTTGAGTCGGGGTTCGATTCTGATCGCAATACGATTTACGTAGATCAAAAAATGGTGAACCAATACGAAGGAATTTTGGATCTTCACTTGGCTTACAAACTGGCAGAGTTTCTTGGGATCGATTGGAAACGTGCCACCGCCGGATCGGTGAGCCGCAGCGGAGAAGTTCGTGCAATCCAAGCCGAGCTTGACGAGCTTTAATTCAAGCAGTCTTAGTTAGATACTCACATCAGGCGACTGCCAATTCGTAATCGCGCCCGCTTGATTCCGGTTGAACAAAAGCCAAAATAAGGCCAACTTATTGGCACCAAAATTGAGATAAGAAATATTGAGGAAACGATGGCTACGGATTCAAGTGGAAGTGAAAAAGTTCGTTGGGGAATTTTGAGCACGGCAACAATTGCTCAAAAGAACTGGCAGGGCATCAAGCTTTCAGGTAACGGAGTCGTTACAGCCGTTGCGAGCCGTTCGGTCGAAAAAGCACAGAAGTTTATCGACCAATGCCAATCCGCAGTTCCCTTTGATAACGTTCCGACTGCACTTGGTAGTTATGAACAGCTATTGGCAAGTGAAGACATTGATGCCGTTTACATTCCGCTTCCAACGGGAATGAGAAAAGACTGGGTGATCCGTGCGGCCAAGGCAGGCAAACATGTGCTTTGTGAAAAACCGTGCGCGTGTAACTTTGACGACCTTCAGGAAATGGTAAACGCTTGTCGGGAAAACAAAGTTCAATTCATGGATGGGGTGATGTATATGCACGCCCATCGGATTCAAAAGATTCGCGAAATCCTGGACAGTGAAGACTCGATTGGCAAAATCAAAAGGATTGCGACCCAGTTTAGTTTCTGTGGAGACGATGAATTTGCCGCAGGGAATATTCGCACCAGTAGTGACCTGGAACCGTTGGGGTGCCTTGGCGACCTCGGCTGGTACACGATTCGGTTTGCGTTGTGGGTGATGAATGGTGAGATGCCAACGCATGTCGTGGGGCGAATGCTGACGCAACATCAACGCCCCGACAGTCCCAATGCGGTTCCGATGGAAATCGAAGGCGAGCTGATTTTTGAAAACGGAGTTACATCGACTTTTTATAATAGCTTTGTCACTGGGCATCAGCAGTGGGCACATATCAGCGGAACCAACGGCCATATTCATTTGCCGGATTTCGTTTTGCCCTATCAAGGTGATGAAGCAAAATTTGTGATGGCTCGGCCAAGCTTCGAAGTCAACGATTGTGATTTTCAGATGATTGAAAACCGTCAAGATTTCGTTGTGAAAGAGACAGGGGCAAGTGCGCCCGATGCTCAAGAAGTCAACTTGTGTCGAAATTTTGCAAGCATTGTCTTGAGCGGTCAGCTGGATGACTACTGGCCGGAGATTGCACTTAAGACACAACGAGTGATGGACGCGGTGGTCGAATCGGCAAATGATGACAGCCGCAAGATTGCGTTGGGCTAGATGTTTGGGAAAATTGCCCGCTGAAATCGCTCAAGAATTCGCTTTGTAGTCTTATGCACTACATCAAATTAAGGAGCCTTCGGACGCACCATCATTCAAGATTTTGTTGCAAAGATGTCTTGTTTCTGGGCAAAAAAAATCCGTTTCACTACGAAATCTAACGTTCAAACGAATGCATCGCTAGCAAGCTGTCGCTAGGTCGAAAGTCGTTGGTACGTTTAGGGTTAGCAAAAAGGATGTGTCTAGTCGCTCGTGAAAAAAGTAACGCAGTTTAGGGGGTTGCGCATCTTCTTGTGGGAAACCGAGATAGGGTGGCAAGTTTTGTAAATAGAAGGATTGGGTAAAGCCGATAAGTAGCTTTGGGATAAACGTTTTCCAATAATTGGTACGGATCAAAAATAACTTATGGCGGGCAGGTCCTGCTTCTTCAAAAGACAAGCGTCGATTGAAACGATGGCGACCTGATTTGCCCTGCCCCGGGAGGCAGCGATGAACAGGCTCACTTCTCAATCACTTGCAATGTTTGCAACGCTGTTTTCGACAGCTATTCTTGCGGCTCAGCCTCCGCTCTACCAAGACCCCGTGTACCCAAGTTCGACGTTCGACAATCCGATCGTTGACCAGCCGGTCTATCCGAACGAGGTGATTAACGGGTCGATCATTGGCGGAACGGTAATCGATGGTACGCAAATAAGCGGAACGCCGATAAACGGAACGCCAATCCAAGGAGGCATCATTGGTGGTGAGATCTTTGGTGGCGAGATCGTTGGTGGTGAAATTTTAGACGGTGGAGTGATTCAGGGTTCAGTCGTCGATGTTGCGTCGCTGCCAAGTCTACCGTCCAAGGATGTGAAAAAAGGGCTGCCAGCTCAGAATTTGTTACCAGCGTTACCTGAGGGAGCTTCGGTTCCCAAGGTTGAAAAGCAGAGTGTGCGAGCTGGTCAAGGCTCCGGGCTTTGGAAGTGGACTCCGCGAGCGGCTTACCATCAGTCGATTGTTGAAGTCGAAACCAGTGGCGGAAACGGGACTGGAGTCGTGATTCAAATCAATAAAGACAAGCCCGTAAAAGACGGATTCGAAGGCTATGTCATCACGGCTTGGCACGTTATTCGTGACGATATCACCGACGGAAAAATCAAAGTCACGTACCGCAATAAGCGTCGTGCAAAGGGATGCCAGGTCGTTCAGTATGATGAAGACAAAGACATCGCTGTGCTTTGGGTTTGGGTTCCAGGTGAAATCACACCGGCTAAGTTGGCGACACAGTCAATCAAGCGTGGAGACAAACTTGAGTTGGCCGGTTTAGGTGGTGGAACAGATCTTGCCTGCTGCATTCGTGCATTCGAGGCTTCAGCATCGCCCCCATCCAACAAAGACAAAATCTTCGCTGACGTTCCGTTGTTGCCAGGCGATTCAGGCGGGCCAGTATTCAATGCCGACAATGAAGTCGTTGGAATTATCTCCGGCGGTTGGTTCTGGTGGGACAGCGGTTTGAAAACCCCATCCGGCGGTTACATTCAAACGACTTGGCCTGCACGAGCCAGTAACGTTGGTCCGATTCAGTCATTGATGGCCAAGGTTAAAAAAGGCATCAAGCCATCGGAGCGCATGGCAGACGCGGGCGATATCTCTGACAAGCGATAACCTTTTGCGATGTAAAATCTAAACGCACGATCTACTGAGAGGACTCACTTTAGGGTTCCAATCAAAAGTAGAATTCAAGACTCACAAACGGGCATTTTCAATGTCCGTTTTTTGTTTGCGCGGAGGAGATTTGTGACCAAGAAGTAGTTAGTAGCACGAATCTCCGAGTCGTTTTTACAGGGCACCAGTACGTTTCGACTCGGAGAGTTGAGCTACTTTTGCTAAGTGAGTTTGATTTTGAAGGCGTCTTTGTCTGGAGATATTGACGGAGTTGATGAAACTGAAATAATGGACGCCTGCGAATTTGATTTGAAATATTGTTAAGGACAAACCTTCTTATGACTCCGATGCAAAAAGTTGATGTACTTCGTGCGGCCTGTTGCGTCGCTGGAATCGATGGTCAACCCAAGGATGCAGAGTTGTCCGTTATCAATAAACTTGCCGGTGAAGTTGGCGTCGGACGGGCTTCGCTTGAAGCGATGATCCAGCGAGGTGCCACCGATCCCGAGTTTCATCAAGAACAGTTTCGCGTTCTCAAAGCCGACCCGCAGCAATCGATGGCTGCATTGTTGGAAGTCGCAATGGCCGACGGAGAAATCTCGACCAACGAAGCTTCGGTACTCCGAGCGTTGGCAGGCAAGCTGGAAGTGCCTGAGAATGTTTTTGAACAGCTGTTAAACAGCGCTGGAAAAATGCTTGGTGGTTAAACCTTGCTGGTGACCAACTCATTGCTGGTAGTTGCCCGCAATCCCTTGACCGCGTGAATGGCACAGGAAATTGCCTGTTGGGCAGACGCGACAGTTTTGAAGTTGCTCTAGCGTAGGTGACAAATACGTAGGTTGGACATTCCTGTCTGACAGTCGCAAATCGGAAAAAGACGGACAAGAATGTCCATCCTACAACACAGAGCAACTTCAAGACGCGCCGGAGCGAAGATTCGGCTGGAGGTATTTCGCTTTGCCGTAACTCTATCGTTTGGCCATTTCAATTAACTTGGTCATCGTTTTCCAGTTCCGCGTCGTCGCAGAGACTTTCAATTTTTTCTCAAAGAACACGTTGGTCAATTTGGTTTTTCCGAATCCGTTTGGAATAAACAAAGACACTACGTCTTTCTTAATCGTGAACTGGTCATCTCCAAAGTCCATCGCTTTGAGCGCATTAACCAACGACTTATCGGGAACTGTTGAAAGAACCATCGTGGCCAGCGACTCAATTTTCTCTTTAGCAAACGGGCTGCCGGCAATTGCTTTTTGCAGAAATGGCAGATCTCGTACGAGGACAGGCACCTCAAATCCGGTTTGCTTGTTTATCGTTTTGAAGATCAATTTTTCAAGAGCTTCAGGCTTCTTGTTTGAATCGAAAATCAAATTGCCGGATTGAATGTACGTTTCAACATTCTTGAGGCCTGAAGATTCCAGCCACTCTCGGAGGTCGGCCATCTTGATTACGTTTTTACCCGAGACATTGATGCCACGGAGCAATCCGATAAAAGTCATTGGTGGCGGATTCTCATGTTCTGACCGACGTTGACTTGATCGTGGCATTCAGAATTTGAGTAGATTTTAACTGTGTGTTTGCAAAGGCGTTAAAATCTACTATCAAATTCTGACACAAGTGGATCAAGCAGAGCAGGACTTGCCGATCGAGTGGACTTCGAAACCAACATCAGAAAGATGATTCGGATTCAAAAGGTTTCGGCCATCGAACAGAAATGCCGGCTTTTTCATCGAACGATAAACGGCTTCAAAATCGACTTCTTTGAACTCTTCCCATTCGGTGAGAACGGCAACCGCGTGAGCACCATTGGCCGACTCAATTGCGCTGTCAGCGACCGAGACGTTATTCATAATCAAATTTTCATCGTGTTCACTAACGGCACCTTGCTCGTTTGACATCAGCTCGCGTAGATCGCGGCGAATTTTTTCCAGTGAAACTTGAGGATCGTAAATGGTAACGTTGGCTCGTTCCTGAATAAGGTCACGGCAAACGTAGATCGCGGCGGATTCACGCGTGTCGTTGGTGTCTTTCTTGAACGCGAAACCCCACATGGCGATTTTCTTGTCCGAAACTGTGTTGAACATGTTCTTCACAATACGGGTCGAGAAGCGACGTTTTTGATACTCGTTCATCTTCACGACTTGTTCCCAATACTCGGCGACTTCGGGCAAACCGAAATGCTCGCAAAGGTAAACAAGGTTCAAAATGTCTTTTTGGAAACATGAGCCACCAAAACCAACGGAAGCCTTCAAGAATTTTGGGCCAATTCGAGAGTCAGTTCCGATCGCATTGGCGACTTCGTCAACGTCAGCACCAGTGGCTTCGCAAAGTGCAGACATCGCGTTGATAGACGAAACGCGTTGAGCCAAAAATGCGTTGGCGGTTAGTTTTGAAAGTTCACTACTCCAAAGGTTGGTTGTAATGATGCGATCGCGTGGTACCCATTTGCCGTAAACATCGACGAGGCTTTGGATTGCGTTTTGTGATTCGCCACCGATCAAAACACGATCTGGTTCTTTAAGGTCTTCAACTGCGGTTCCTTCGGCAAGAAATTCCGGGTTGCTCAAAACATCGAACGTCGCTCCGGGCTTGCCTGCCGAAACGAGAATTCGTTTGACGGCTTCAGCTGTGCGAACGGGTAGTGTTGATTTTTCGACTACGATTTTGTGACTGCTTGAATTTTCCGCGATGGTGCGGGCACATTTTTCGATGAACTCAAGATTGGCTGCGCGACCGGCGCCGATTCCAAATGTCTTGGTAGGAGTGTTGACGGAAATGAAGATCATGTCCGCTTCGCTGATTGTGTTGGCGACCTCGGTAGAGAACTTGAGATTTTTGCCCCGTGATCCAACCACGATTTCATGAAGACCAGGCTCATAGATTGGCAGCGTATCTGAATTCCAAGCGGCGATTCGTTCGGCGTTAATATCAACTACGTGGACTTCAATATCAGGGCACTGGTTGGCAATCATGGCCATTGTCGGCCCGCCAACGTAACCGGCGCCAATACAGCAAATCTTTTTTACAGTGATCGGAGTGGTTGTCGGGGATGGTGTTTCAAGCATTTTCTAAATCTCTAAGTGAAGTGATCCAACAATTGAATCGGCAAATATGTGGAATGGGAAGGGAGGAAGTTAAGTTTCAGGACAAAATAGGCAGAACGCCGAACAGAATATGGAATTTCAACTTAACTGAGCTAAAACAGGCAATCGGCGAAAGCTGTCATCAATGCCAATAGTTTAATTCCTTCCAAACAACACTAATTACAAAAACGAGTAATTCAACATAAGAAAGTGTCATTTCCCATCTTGGGCATGGGGTATTCCATCATGGATATAGAGCAGCATTTGGGGCGCAGAAAGCGATAAACATGTGCGTCGATGGTGAAATGAGAATATGAATTTGTGCCTACCAATAACATTAGCATTGAGTAGATAGGGAGCATTACAGGTTTATCAAATTCCCGCCCAAATAGCTGAAATTGCCGCAAAATCACAGGTTTAAATAGACAAAATTGGATCAACCTGGCACCACCATATGAACGGGCATTGGCGGTGCTGACCAAGTCTTTTGCAGCCCGATTGTCTTGAAGATTTGAGCCCACCGGCAGGTCCAAGGTGGCAAGTCCAAGGTGGACGTCATGCACGCTCACCCAAGTCCTCCGCGCCGCTCAGTCTAAAAGCGATTTGCCCACACAGCCCGATCGCGTTATTGATCTCGACCCCATCGCTCTGTCAGCCGACTGAGAAAGCGATTATCCGGCAATGCGTTTTTCTATGATTTGCAAATGGTGATTGACATGCCCAACGAGGATGAACGCCGCTGCCCGAACCGTCATGACTTTCCCGTCACCCATTCCTTTTCGCTTCCACGTCTCTGAATTCTGTCTGCGAAACATGGCGAGATTACTTTTTCGCAATGAATCCAATTCCTCGATCAGTGCGTCCATGCTGACGGGATCGTAATCGGTTTGTTTGACAAATTCATCCTGGTCAAATCCAGGCAACGACGTCTGGTCACCAGCTGCAAAACACCCGGCGCGATATCCGAATACACGCTCCGAATCAACACAGTGCCCGATGACTTGCTTGATTGTCCAAGTGTATGGCTCGTGCAACGTATTGACTTGTTCAATCGAAAGAGGATTCAAAACGGACCGGACTCGATCCATTTGCGTTTCCAATTGGGGCAGAATCAAGTCGCCTTCGGCTTTTGCAATATATGGTTCGAAGTAGTGAAGAAATTCTCCAGCCTCTGGCCGACCAGGTTCAATGTTGATCTCGTGCATCGCGTGCTCCCAATGGAATAAGTGTAAGCGTGGGATTGGTGGAAGTTGAATTCTGCAGAGCAATATTTTCGGCGAGATTTTCCGAAATACTAGCCCGGTCAAGATTTGAATTTAAAAACCAGTTTTGATTCATGACGAATCTGACTAAACATAACTACTGCTGGCTCTTGCTTGGCAGTTCGTCTGTGTGTCTTTTTAGAGATGGTGAACTTATTGACATTCTTGCAGTTGGTGGGTGAAAATCGCGTGGTAGCAATTGAGCAGAAAGCGCGAGGTTTTCAATGTTAAGTGAGTTCGCTGGGGACCGTGAATCCGAACGTTGTCTTGCTTCGGCTTAGGAATCTCCGATCAACGGGAGTAGAAGTGACCGAGACGATCGACATCACACCCGCCGGTGATACGGCAGTATTATATGATTCCGCGTTACGCTTGTCGGCACTGCTAAAGTCAGCATTTCTCGACTCAGGATGGGTCCACCAATGCGAAGGTGAGCTAGTCGTTTCACAATTCTTCAAAGATACAAGTCGGGTCATAGTCAAGGGAATGTTCTCAGGTAGATCAAACGGTCAAGAGTTTTCTATACCTTTTGAACGCGACTACTTGATTGGTGACAACGTTCCTGGGTCGACGTGGCTTCAATCTCCCTTGTTCGCGCTTATTGCTACTTTGGCACTAAAATGTGTCAATGAACAAGATCCAGAAAAAAATGCTGAAAACTGGGAAGAGCGTTCAGAATTTGAAATTGCATCCGAGCTTGAACTAAAAATTAACAAATTGATTGGGGTGCCGGTCGAGGGGATTCGCTCGATGTGGCGATACTCACTATTAGCTGGTTTTACCCTGTTTGTGTTTGCTACGTTGTGCGCGTCGTTTTATGCGTATGCAAACCCGCATCCTCGCAATTTGGACGATGGTCCTATTGAAAGATTGATTAGTTCACTGATCGGTTCCATGGTGTTTGCGGGATTTCCGGCGGGCTTGGGCGGGGTGTTTTTGGGTCTGTCATTTATTGGACTCGAAATCGAAGAATCGGTTGCCGGCCAAGCCCTTCTCAGGTTTGTTGGTGTGCAGAACGCAAAAACTTTGCGAGTGGTGTCCATCGGGGCTGCGATATTCTGCTTGGCCGGTGCCCTATACTTTACCCGTTTGTTGTTTTCACGAGGTTAGAACGAAGTGCGCGATAGCAATACGATGTGCGAAATCCGACTTGCGCGTGTTTTGAAGCGTTTCGTTTATGGCTCAGTGAACACTCCGTTGTCCTGCTTAAACGACTGAACCTCAAATGACAGAAAACTCAATCTTGGCAACTTAGTTTGTGTTACTTACTTTGCCTCGTAGCACAGGCAAATTAGAGAGGAAAGGCAATGAAGCAACCTGCTTCTTAGTGCACGGAAAGCCACTGGGTTCGCCTAAATGGTTGTCTCTGAATGCTAATTTTTAAGGTTTGCGCCCGGTATCAGTTTGGTTTGGCCACTTTTAAATCGCTTAAATTCCTGCAACAATGATGGCTCAATCAACCTTACTTGGGTTGCGGTTTCAATTTAGGAGTTGGCGATGATTCGATTTTTGGGAATGTTGGTTTTCATGGTTTGTGTTCTAGGAGCAAGCTCCGTAGACGCACAGCTTTTCCGAAGGTTTCGCCCCCAACCTCCGCAGTTCCAGCAACAGCAATTCCAGCAACAATTGCAACAGCAGCAATTCCAACTTCAGCAGTTGCAGCAACAGCAGCAACAGCTGCAATTTCGAAATGGGCCGCTTCAACAATACCGACAATTCGTTCAGCAGCAATTTGGTCAGCAACAGGCTGCTCAGCAACAGTTTGGTCAGCAGCAATTTGCTCAACAACAACTTGGTCAGCAACAGAATCAACAGGCTGCTCAATTGAGGCAGACACAGTGTTACCAACAGCAGTTGGAGCGTGCTCGTCTGGAACAGCTTGAACTTCAACAAAGGCGGAGACTGGCTAGCGTTCAGCAGACGCCAACGGGCACTCAGCGTTTTCAAATGTTTTACAATCCTCGGACCAACCAAACCGTATTGCGTCCTGTCGGTTCGGTAATCAGAAACCAGCAAGCCGTGGGCCCAACTCAGCAAGCAAGAATCGCTGCCGGACAAGTCCAGCAACCTACCGTCGTGGGCCAGATTGATGTTGCTCGCCAGATTGATGTTGCTCGTCAGCCAGCAACAGCTCAAGTTCCTGTGCCAAACTTGAACGGATCAAATTTAAGCGGATCAAATTTAGGCGGACCAAGCTTAAACGAACCTGACTTGGACGGGTCAATTCTAAACGGACTAAGTTTGAATGGGCCGTCTCTGAATGGGCCAAGTTTGAACGCACCAAGTTTGAATGCACCAACCGTAACAACCAATAACACAGCCCTTAATGCTCCTGTCGCCGGTGACACGATTCTTGGCGGACCGTCACTCAATGCACCGATTGTTGATAACTCGGTTGCGCAAGTTTCAGGAATTGAACCCGCTATTACTACGCCGTCAGCAAAAGTGATCGAAGCAACAGAGGCTCCGGTAACGAATGTGGAAGAAGAAGCCGGATCGTTTTCCGTTCTTGAGAACTCCAAAATCGGCGAGTCCGAAGATCCGGGTTCGTTGGATGGCTCTTTGTTTGGCGAAAACGATAAATAGAAAAGACGGTTGGACCATGTAACGCCACTGGCCTGCAGCGGCGTTACCGGAAAGTAAGCTTTTGAAACAGTTTTAAAGCTTTGAGTTGATGTAGTGAATCAGGTTTCAGTCCTTTCGTCAGTAATACGACCGGACTCGCAGCTCTTCCGCTACGGAAATTATTGACTTGATAGCCGCAAGTAATGCGGTCTATGTCTACTACTAATATCCAACTGTACCGTCTCAAAAGGACTCGAAGAGGCTGGAGATGTCGGAAGCAAATCGCAGAGAAATTTCGTTTTCCAGTTGGGACGAAGTTATTGCGGACATCGAAGAACTGGCCGGATCTGAACACGAGACGATTGGCGGCCATTCATTTGGCAACATCGTCCAACACCTTGCGACCACCAATGAAATGGTGGTTGGAAATATCACTCCACCCAAGCTTCCGTGGTACATGCGTTGGGCGATGCCGCTTATTAAAAATGGCATTCTCAATCAGCCGGTTAAGCCAGGATTCAAATTGCCCACCACGGCAATGCAAGAATTTTTCTGGTCTAAAACCGAAGTCGATCCCAAACAGGCAATCGAGAATTTCCGAGCGTCGGTTAAGGCTTACCAAGACAAGGGCCCACTCGCGGTTCATCCGATCTTTGGCAAAGCGACGCGGGAGCAAGTTGATAACTTAACCCTCAACCACGCCGCAATGCATCTGAGCTTTGTTCGTTCGAAGTAAACCCGGCCAGCACTGTTTGGCCAAGCTCTCCAATAACCAAACGCGAATTGCGATGTTTGGAATTTTACAAAAAGCCTTGATGACATAACCTGTCGGATCGAAGGTTTCCGTTGCCTTTTTAATTTTGCAGTCTTCCGCAATAATGCTGATGATTGTGAATCTCAAACAAAACAACGGAAAGAAATATGAATAGTTTTAGGTGCCCGACAGTGTTCTCTGGTTTGCGGTTAACGTGCGCGTTGACTGCGATCGCTTGCTCGGCGTTATTGGCAGGATCAGCAAACGGTTTTCAAGACGAAGAGCCCGTTCTCGATTTATCAACGCTTGATACGTCAATCCGGATTCAAGATGATTTGTTCCTGCATGTGAACGGAAGTTGGCTTGAGAATACAAAAATTCCTAAGGACAAATCCAACTACGGATCGTTTGGGAAATTGGCTGACATGTCTCAGCTTCGTATCAAAGAGATCATCGAGAACACGACTAAGGGCAAACACGAACCCGGGACAAACGCTCGCAAGATCGCCGATTTCTATACCAGTTTCATGTCCGAAGAAAAGATTGAGGACATGGGCTTTCGAGTTCTCGAAGCTGAACTGGCGAAAATCGACGAGATTGATTCAAGGGATGCTGTTTGGAGTCACTTTGGTTACCTGTCAACGATCGGTGTGAGTTCACCGGTTGGATTCTATGTTTCTCAGGACGCTGGAGAGGCCACGCAATACATTTGCCACTTTTCCCAAAGCGGAACGTCGCTTCCTGATCGCGATTACTATCTCAAATCGGACGACGCGTCGGCTCAAGCTCGCGCTGCACTTACTGAATACGCACAAAGAGTTTTGGAACTTGCGAAGATTAAAGATAGCCACTTGGCAGCCGAGAGGATTCTTGACATTGAAAAGGAACTTGCGGAAGCATCATGGGCACGTGTCGAATTGCGTGACGCTGAAAAACGATACAACAAGAAAACGCTCAAAGAATTGAATGCATTGACCGAAGGAAAACTTGACTGGGATACGCTGTTTGCAAGCGCCGGTGTCAATAGCTCACCTAAAACGGTAGTTGTTAATACTCCCAGCTTCTTCGAAGCGATGCCCGCACTGCTGAAGGATACATCAGTTGATACCTGGAAGAACTATCTACGATTTCGTGTGATCGATGCCTATGCACCTTTCATGTCGATCGAATTCGTAGACGCAAATTTTGAGCTTTACGGAAAAACGATCCAGGGAATTCCGGAACAGCGTCCACGTTGGAAGCGAGCGGTTAATGCGATCGCAGGTGCCGGGGCGGGCGATTTCGGCGCACTCGGTGAAGCCGTTGGCGAGTTGTATGTAGCCAAGTATTTCAAGCCAGAGGCCAAGGCCAAAATGGAAGGGCTGGTTCAAAACTTGCTGAAGGCATTCGGAGCAAGCGTTGACGATTTGACTTGGATGACTGACGAAACCAAGACACGGGCGAAGGAAAAACTTTCGAAAATCGGAACCAAGATTGGTTATCCAAACGTCTGGCGTGACTATTCCAAATTGGAAGTCGTTTCCAACGATTTGTTTGGCAACGTTTACCGTTCGAATCAACTCGAATACAAACGCAATATTGGTCACCTTGGACAGCCGATTGACCGCGAAGAATGGGGCATGACTCCACAAACGGTAAACGCTTATTACAGTCCAACCAAGAACGAAATCGTTTTCCCTGCTGCGATTTTGCAGTCTCCATTTTTCAGCATGAACGCACCGGACGCACTTAACTATGGCGGAATCGGCGCGGTCATTGGCCATGAGATCAGCCACGCGTTTGATGACCAAGGCAGCCGTTACGATGGCGATGGAAACTTGAACAACTGGTGGACGGAGAAGGACAAAGCGGCTTTCAATGAACTGACTGCCCAGTTGGTTGCTCAGTACGCCGAGTACCAGCCACTTGCGGGAAAGAACGTCAACGGAAAATTGACGCTTGGCGAAAACATCGCCGACCTTTCAGGTCTAACCATCGCCCACCGAGCCCTCACGTTTGCACGCGAAGGCAAAACGGAAGAGAAAGTCGCTGGTTGGAATACCGATCAATTGTTCTTTGTTGGCTGGAGCCGTGTTTGGGCAAGAAAGTATCGCGACAAAGAGATGATCAAGCGTCTGCTAACGGATTCCCATTCGCCATCTCAATTTCGCGCCAACGGCCCTGTCACCAACATCGACGCTTTCTATAAGGCGTTTGAAGTGAAGCCAAATGATGCTTTGTTCAAGCCAGAATCAGAGCGGATTAAGATTTGGTAAGTCATTGTAGTTTTCGGTTGGCCGTTAAAAGCGGCTAACGCTTGGAAACTTGGGCAAGTCGATATCCCAAGGGATTACCTTCCGGAAGTCGGTGGTGAGTTGGCGATCACCACCGACGACCGCGCCCTACGTTGCGTTACTTTTCCCAAACGAAAGCTCCCTATCTTGTGCTGTTTTGCTAAAAGATCGAGCCTTAATTTCATTGCCTTGAAACGACGATCATTGGCTTTGACTCGCTAATATATTCTTGGTACGTATGGCAGCTCAAAGGAGCATTCTTGTGCGTTACCACCAATCGATCAAACTTGGCTTTACTCTAATTGGCGTTTCCATTGTCTTGTTAGGGAATTTTGGCTGCGCACAAATGGGGCGTTTCTCTCCGCTCAATCCGCTTGAGCGATCGATGATCTATCAGCCAAGCAAATGGCCGGATGATTTTGAGCTTCCCGAAAATGCACCCGTCGAAGACGCATGGTTTACATCCGATGATGGAACCAAATTGCATGGACTTTTTGCTGAGCATCCCGATCCACAAGCCATCGCTTTGGTGTGTCATGGTAACGCCGGCAATGTTGCCGATCGAGTTGGTTCACTTGCCATTTTGAATCAGGCGCACCGATTGTCCGTGTTGATGTTTGACTATCGCGGTTTTGGCCAAAGCGACGGCAGGCCAGACGAATTGGGGATCATGAAAGACGCCCGCGCCGCCCGTAAGTGGTTGGCGAAACGAACCGGCGTCGCGGAATCTGAAATCGTGATCATGGGCCGTTCGCTTGGAGGCGCGGTTGCTGTTGATCTTGCTGCCAAAGACGGCGCCAAAGCACTTGTTCTCGCGAGCACATTTTCATCGATGCCAGAAGTTGCCGGGACACATCTAAAACTTGTCCCAACCGGTCTCTTGATGACCCAGCGATTGGAGTCGATCAAAAAGCTTCCTCAATACGATGGACCTCTTTTGCAAACTCACGGCAAAGACGACCGGTTGATTCCAATTGAGTTGGGCAGAAAGCTCTTTGACGTTGCACCAGGGCCAAAGCGGTTTATCGAAGTCGAAGGCGGCCACAATGCACCCCAATCACCCGAGTATCGCGAAGCACTCGAAGAGTTGCTTAAAAATTTGTAGCGTTGGTACTCAATCGACGTATCAGGCAGTTTTCATTAGCCCGTGGAACGAAACCTTCAGAGCTAAAATCACTGGGCCATAGCGCACAATTAACCACAGAGTACACGGAGTATCACAGAGATTTTCGAGCGCATCTCTGTGCAACTCTGTGTCCTCTGTGGTTTTTTATTCCCCTCTTGCTGGGCGAAGCCGACCCACGATCGTTTAAGCGCTTACTCCAGATTTACAGTGAACTCCGATAGAAGTTTCTTTTTAACAATTGCCAATTGTCGAGCGAGTTGTTCTTCCCCAAATATTCTTTGCGATTCAATAGCGGTGTCGTAGGCACAACGTGATGCAACCAGGTGGGCAGCCCAGCTGTCTGGGTTGCACGCTGAATAAACGATTCTTACTACTGCGCGACTAACAGTCGTAGTGGGTTTCGGACGTCGCATTTCAAAACGAATCATTGCCAGTTCGTCACTTGAAATTGTGCCAGCGATCCATTTTCGCATCGCGTCCAATGTTAGATGTGGTCGACGGTCATGTGGATTCCATTGCTCGTAGTGGGAAAGGATGTCGCTTGCGAAATCACAGCCAAATTCGAAAAGGAGTTTTTGTTCGAGCGTTGACTTTAGCAGTATGAATTCAAGTTGTTCATGGTTGGAAAAGAAATCGCATTCATAAACAAAAGTCGGTGGCAAGCATCGGGGAAATAGGTATCGCACTACTTCATCGGGAGTACCAAGGGCTCTTACAATATCCGCATCATCGTTGTCTTGGTTTTCAAGAAAGTCAGCCAAAACGGCAGCCGATCCGCTCTTCAACATTTCTCGTACCAGGTTGGTCAATTCGTCGTGCATACAGGTGCCTGAAAGTTAATCTGCTGTGCCCGTCATTGGCATCATTCCACTGGAATCGTTCAATGACAACAAAGCACGACTTTCATGACACTGATTCATGAATCTTGTTCGGACGATGTCACGATTTGGATCTTGGCGTCGATGGCCGACACATTCAGTCGCCAACCTGTCCAGTTTAGTAGTGTTAGTAAATTCATCAGTTCGGGAAAAACCCTCTCATTCGTGTTGATTGATCATCAGGCAAAGGAAATGAAATGCATGTCGGCTACTTTGGTTTCCAGTTTGAAGAAAACTGAACGGCTAAAGCGAGTGAAGCTGGGTAATAACAAAGCTGACGACTTCGCCAATTGGGTAGAAAGCTTCATCCAAACATTGCTATTTGGTTAATATCTGAACCATAGCCAAGGTTGTGGACGTTTGAATGTTCGTTCGCAATGTTGATGCTGAATCCTTAAAGCCCGTTTTGTTTGTATTCTTAAGTCAAGCTCCACGGGCTACTACTTTAAGAATGCGAAAAAAAATACGCTTGGTGTCCACCTGAAAGAGTGGAGGTTTTGCGGCAATCCACCCGCAAACTTATCGACGATAATTCCAACAGTTGTCATCCCAGAGGCCTGCTCCTATTCTTCCATAACAATCGTTTGAGCGAACGATGCCACCTCTTCTTTTCGGGCTTAAATAATTCATGGGTACAAAATTAGTTGAGCGCGGGATTACACGCTACGACATCGAAGAACAGGGAACCTTTGGATTCATGGTGCGCATTTCTCGTGGGGGAAAACATGTCAATGAATTCTTTTCTGACAAGAACCACGAAAGCAAAAAGAAGGCTTTGGCGGCCGCTCGCAAGCGATATCAAGAACTGAGTTCAAGCTTACCGAAACCGCGAACCACCAAAGGCATCAAAACAGGCCGTAATCGGTCGGGTGTTGTTGGAGTTCATTTAGCAGTTTGTGAATCAATTTATGGCGAAAAATACTCTTCTTACTGTGCTTCCTGGAAGACAATCGCCGGTAAACGGAGCAAGCTAAGTTTTTCGTTCAAGAAGTACGGAAAGAAGAAGGCTTTTAAACTTGCGTGCCTGGCTCGGGAATTAGAGTCGCAAGACCGTGCGGAAATCGAAGCCATTTACGAAAAGAAGTTTGAAAGCAAATCCACAACCAAAGCCACTAAAAAATCAAAAAAGCCTGCGAAAAAAGCCGCCAAAAAGTCGACCAAGAAGAAGGTAGTCAAATCTAAAAAGGTCGCTAAGAAGGCTTCCAAAAAGAAAAAGCCAGGCAAGAAAAAAGCGGCGAAAAAGAAGTCATCGAAGAAGAAAACCGTGAAGAAAAAAAACGCGAAGAAGAAATCGGCAAAAAAGAAAACCGCGAAAAAGAAGACTGCTAAGACGCGAAAGTAAAGAGAGCTAACTGTAAGGCGGTCACGAGTAGAAAGAAAAAACCACAGAGGACACGGAGGAGCACAGAGAGTTGCGCTCAAAAACCTCTGTGATCCTCTGTGTCCTCTGTGGTTAATCAGCTTCTGCCGTCAAGCATCACGGTGCCGTGATCTTTCTGAGATTGCGTTCCATACGTTGGAATCAAAAGTACCTTTGATTATCCAACGAATTCTTGCAAGGCTCATGGGCACTTGAACGATGTTGTTTTTTTGCAACATCGTGTTTACTTCTCCCACAACCGACGAATTTTCGTCAAACAGTCGGGCCCACTGGAAAATTTCTTTCCCTGCCATTTGAGTATGACCTAGGTTTGTGTGCCTCCAGTTAGATGCATGGAGGAAATATTCCTGAACGCAAACCCGCTCGCTGACCGCCATGAATTGCACTGAAATCGCTCGCAAAATTGAACTGCACAACCCAAACGCCGATGCGCTCGAAGTCGCACGCATGTGTACTTTGATCTGCAGCTCGGTTCCCGACCGTAGTATCCTCGAAGACGACGCCAAATTTCTAAAGGTCTGGGAAGAAGTCAACTTGCGACTTCAAGCCGCCACGGATCAGCATTCTGCCGTAACCGAAGAGCTTGAGAGTTTGACCAACTCGGATCCACAAGAGTTTTCGCACGAGCAAATTTGGGTCTTGGTTCGATCGATCAAAGTTCAAAACCAACTGCTACGACTTTACGTTGGCGACCCTTCGCTCGAGATGGGCTAAGACCAAAGGCGTGCGTTGTTGCTTCTTTTTGAAGTTGGTTGACAAATAAGTGCGGATTTGTAGACTGCTTGCGTTTCAAGCAGCAACTTACTGGACACAAATATGTCCGATTTAAAGAGTATTATCCAGAAACTGGATATCGAAGGTGCTTCCGAATTTGTGAGCGGAAAGTCCGTTGAGGAGTTACAAGAATTATTGTTCGAATACGCTTTTGACGAGCGTGACATTCGTGCTTACACATTAATGGTCGGACTAATAAATCGCGATCCGAAATGGGAGTGGCACTACCTTGCGTCGCTCATCCTTTGTCAGCCCTTGTGTAGTTTGAATGGAGCGTATTTCGCCGCATATCATCATGCACTTGAAGCTGTAAAACTTGCTCCATCTGATGGTTCGCTGAAGGAGTATGCGCTGTTTTTCAACGTTGTTCCGGACAAGCCTATGGATAACGCAACAGCGAAATCTATGACTGAAGACTTGTTAAAGATTGACTCCAACAATCAAGTTGCCATTAGGATTGTAAAACGACTAGGTGTTTAACAATTGCTGCAATCAAGTGAGCAAATAGATCGCTACGTTGACGTAGATCAGGATCCCTAAAATGTCGACGATTCCCGCTACGAACGGCGTGCTCATCATCGCAGGATCCCAGCCAAGTTTTTCAAACACTAGCGGCAATACGGATCCAGTCAGCGTTCCGCAGATCACGACCAACACCAAAGTGATTGGGACGACCATCATCGCATAGTTTCGAAATTCCAAATCTTCAGGAATGAAAAACACTGACACCACATAGCCCATTAGCGCTAGGCCAGCGCCCAGCAATAAACCCATGACCAGCTCGCGAGTAATGACGCGAAACCAATCTCCCAACGTAATGTGCCCACGCGAAAGTGCGGTAATAATTAGCGTTGCGCTTTGGCTGCCTGAGTTTCCACCGCTACTAATAACCAGCGGAATAAAAGGGACCAGCCAAACCCATGTTTGGAATCGAATCTCATACCCTTCCAATGCAAACGCAGTGATCAAGGCGAAAAAAAACAGGATCGCCAACCAAATTCCACGCTTCCACGTCAAAGTAAAAACGGAAGTTCGCAAATACGATTCGTCCAGCGGATCTACCGCACCGATTCGGTGGGCGTCTTCGGTTGCTTCTTCGCGCACCACATCGATCACGTCATCGTGCGTAATGATGCCAAGCATTTTGTGTTGGTTGTCGACGACGGGAATGGCCAGCAAATCCATTTTCGCCACCATGTTGGCAACGTCTTCCTGGTGTTCGGTTGCATCAACGGTAACGAGATCCGTTTCCATGATCTCTTGCAGTTTGGTTTCAGGTTGCTTCATCCCTACCAATAGCTGCCGCGCAGAAACCAGGCCGCGCAAATGGTCTTCTGAGTCAACGATGTACAAGTAGTAGATCGTTTCGTACTCTTCAGACTGTCGACCGATTTCATTAAGCGCTTCGCGAATCGTCAACGCTTCACTGAGTTTTGCGACTTCGGTTGTCATGACAGCGCCGGCCGTGCCTTCTGGGTATTGGCTTAGCCGTTGAAAGTCCCGTCGCTCTTCAACAGGAAGCTTTTCTAGTAGCAACGCCAATCGCGATTCGTCGATGTCTTGAAGTAGATCGACTCGGTCGTCAGGAGGAAGTTCGGCCACCATCGCAGCGACTTGATCCAAATCACTCGACTCAAGGATCTCAAACTGTTTGTCTTTTTCAAAGTAGGAAAAAATATCAACGCGAGATTCGACGGGGGCGTGTTGGATGACCTCCCAAGCTTCTTCGCTCGTCAGCCCGGCCATGAATTCGGCAGCCCGGACAGGATTGATGGCTTCGCAAAAATCGCGCAATTCTTCCGCATTGTTGTGGGCCAACATTTCGCGCAGTTCGGGAAGATAAAGCGTATTGATCATAAAAGTCGAATCGTCATCGTTTTTTGGGTTTAAGCCACCGTAATTAAACTGGTTCAACAGCGTAAGAACCTAGAGGACTTTTACCAAAATTAGTTCGCAAGACAAAGTGGAACGGGCCCAATCTCGGAGGGCATATTGACGGCCGTTGGAAGGCTTTGTTGGTTGTCACGGACAGGAGGTGCTTAATTGGTCAATGTGGCAGTCGTTTTGTGCCGTGCTTTGGTCGGATTGCCATCGTGAGGTTGGCAGCAGCTGTATCGTAGATTTGACGGCATCGGCAGCGCGATGGATTAACCACAGAGGTCACGGAGTACCACAGAGATTTAGCGCGCAGTAGGATGGACATTCCTGTACAGGTAACTTGGCGATCATGCGCTGGCTCACAAAGGGAGCCTCTTTACGCCAACGGCGTTGAACTCCAAAGCCCAGCGTCGCGAAGCGCACGCTGGGTTTAAATTGGCCGCGCATAACGAACCCCAATCGGGGTTCTACACGACGATTGTTGAACCCCGATTGGGGTTCGTTATGCTTTGCCGGCTGTGTCCCAGCGTGCGCTTCGCGACGCTGGGCTTTGGAGTAAAACCCCTTTGGGGTAAGGGTGGAAGGGCCTGAAGGCAAACCGGTCAACCACGACACTTTCATAGAGCCTCGATCTGTACACTTTTTGCGCGCCAGCAACCGGCCACCCCCAACGTGCGCTTTGCGACGCTGGGCTTTGGTGCAACGTTCGTTGGCGTAAAGAAGCTTTCTCGATTCTTCCCGCTTATTTCGAACCGTTGTTAATCCACTCGATTGCCGCCGGAATGCCTAGGTTGATCATTGGCGTATAGTGATCGCCATGTTCGGCCACCTTAAAGGTCAGCGGCGTGTTTTGCGCTTTCAACTGCGCCACGAATGCTTCGGCGTCACTGAATGGAACGTTGCCGTCTTCTTCCGAATGGAAAATAAAAGTCGGACATCGCAATTTGTTGGAAAAGTTCTTTGGCGAACTCGCGGCGATAAACTCGCTCAACCCTGTAAGGATCGAGTTGGCGGCTGGATCACTTAGCAGCGCCCCCAGCCGCTTTTCCAAATCGTAAGCCGGTGCGTATGCGATGCAGCCTGAGATGCGCGGATCGTTGGCAGCCAAAAACATTGCGAGAGTGCCGGCTGAACTATGGCCCGCCGAGTAAATTCGTTTTTCGTTTACCAGTGGCAGTTTTTGAATCGCAAAATCAATCGCGTTTCGACCGTTGACGATTCCTGCACCAGATAAACGAAATTGCGGATAGGCCTGTCCAAGCATCTGTGTAAATTTTTCGTCTTCGCTGGCTGCAGTTGAAGTGGCCGGTTCAACCATGGGGCCATCGATCGAATAGTGGACGACGACCATTCCCGCATGAACGTATGGTAGGAATTCAGCATCCGAAAAAGCCTCGTAGAGCTCAGACCCGGTTAGCAAATTTGTTCCTGCAGGAGCGACCAAAATGCAAGGAACCGTTCCGGGAGAATGTTTGCCTGGCGGAATAAAGACTCTCAGTCGCATGCCACCGCCAGGGTAGCCGTGATCGTCAAGTGTAAGGTCGTATCGGATGACAGAATCGGAAGGTTCGCGCGGATCGTAGCCTTCAAGCACAGGAAACGGAGTTGGAACTGGGATCGCGTCGAGGCCTTGTTCGAATGCAACTACGGTTTTGGCGTTTTGCATGACCAAGTAAATGCCACCCCCGATGATCGCAGCCAATAGTAAGGCGATGGCCATGCTGATCAATATGACTTGTAGCGCGATGGGGGATTGGGATTGCGCTCGAGTGCTTCTTCTTTGCGCGATCGGTGTGGCTGCGGCAAGTCGTCCCGGCACAGGTGGCATTGGGGGAACTGGATTCGGACGCGCCATTGGTATTGGAGCACTCTGTTGATAGTAGTTTGGCGTTTCGACTGGCGGCGGGAACAATTCCGGGCGCCCAAGAAGCGGCGGGTATTGTTGCTGTGTCGGAAATTGTTGCGGAGTTGGCGGTTGGGCTGGTCTTGCCGGAACAGCATTAGGCACAACGCGATCGGACTTAGGAGATTTGGGTGGCAAAGGGTCGAGAATAAGATCTTCGTCGTCGACTATGTTTGGATCCAAAGCCGGAATTCGCAAAACACGTTTGCAACGAGGGCACATCGCTTTGGAACGTCGCTTACGCAGTTTCACTTTGGCGATCTTGTCGCAATCAGGGCATTTTATTTTTGCCATCCAATTAACCTCTGACAAAAACGCGATGGAAGTGGCGTTTTGATACACGCGAAGCAGCGTTCGAGTAGGCTTGAACTCTGACAAGCCAAGCTACATTAAAACGCGTTAGCGCAGAAAATTGCGCTAACGCAAAGTTTATCTTAATGCAGTTCGCCGCAATAGACAAATTTTTGGATCTAAAGGTCGGGAGTCGCAAGTAGCTCAATCGTTGCTTCCATTGAAAAGTCTTGGGCGGTTGAGTTTTTGGAAGCGATCAAGGCGCGCCGTTTGATGCTTGCGCGCTAATTGCAAGAACAGCGGGCCAATCGCCCAGCTCGGTTTCGAGTCTTAGCGTAAAAAGGCTTTCGCCAGAAACAATTCGTTCCTATCAGACGTTTGTTTTCGGTCGATGGCCGTGATGTAACCGGCACGACACCGACCCAGGTAACAAAGCCGTGGTGGTAAGAGATGCCGATCGGGTAAGCGTGATGCTTGAAAAAGAAAATATCGACAAGATGACGGCATAAAATTCTTTGTTGATGTCAGAATGGCTTTTGGATGGACTAAAGACCAACCGCTAGGGGGTTTATGGTGTTTATACGCAGTTCAAAGCCGCTTAATTGGATCGTGAGCGTGAATGTTCTGGTCCGGGTTGCCGCAGTCCACATCGTGTTTTGAGAAACTTCCCCGAATCTTAGCTTGCCCCCATTATTCCAACTCGGAACGGTTTGGTATCCTTTAGGGAATCTTTGGGCACCGGTTTGCATTGGTAAGCGGCGCCGTCGAGGCGTCATAAAGCATCGCCTCACAGATCCCTTCCGGCGAGACTTAATCAATTTTCGCCGACCTCAGTAGACATTAATCCAACATTGCGTAGTCCAATTCGTTGTTGGAAGTTTTAATTTTCAAAGAACCGATTTCGAAAAACGATGGCGAATAGACAAATTGCGGTAACCGGCTTTGGCATCCACAGTGCTTTGGGGAACGGGCCCGAGGAAAATCTTGCGGGACTACGCGAAGGACGGTCAGGCATTGTGTCCATGCGACCACTTTGGGTTGAGAACAGATTCAAGTCTCAGGTGGGTGGAAACATTTCGATTGAAGGACTGAAAGAACAGTTTGATCGAAAGCAAAGCCGATTTTTGGGCGAACCGGCGTTGCTTGCTGCAGCCGCCATGAAAGACGCGATCGCCCACGCCGGTTTGACGGAGGAAGAAGTTCAAAGTCCTGACACGGGCGTGATTGTTGGAACGGGAGCCGGAGCAAGTATCACCGACGTGTACTTCATGTGTACGCGTTTAGAAAAACGTGGGGCCGCAAAAGTCGGTGCCTATCATGTTCCGTTAATCATGGGATCGTCACTGTCGGCAAACCTTGGCAGTATTTTTCAGATCCACGGACACTCGTACACCATCACTTCAGCGTGTGCGACGTCGGCTCATGCGATCATGATCGGGATGGACTCAATTCGCTCGGGACGACAAAAACGTTTGTTCGTTGGCGGATCGGAAGATGTGAACATTTATTCGGCGGCTTCATTTGATGGCATGGGCGCACTTTCTTCAGCCTTCAATGAAGACCCAACACGTGCATCGAGACCGCTTGACCAAGACCGCGACGGATTTGTGTTTTCTGGCGGCGCTGGAATTCTTGTGTTGGAAGATCTGGAAGTCGCGGAGAAACGTGGCGCGACGATTCATGCTGTGATCTCAGGCGCAGCGGCTTCATGTGACGGCGATCAAATGGTTGCTCCAAACGGCATCGGTGCTCAGCGTGCGATGGAAGCCGCAATGAAAGATTCTAACGTTTCGCCAACGGATATTGGTTACATCAATTTGCATGGAACTTCGACACCGGTCGGTGATGTGGCGGAGATGAAAGCGGTTAAGCAAGCGTTCGGCAGCCAGGTCCCGCCTTTCTCATCTACCAAATCGATGACCGGGCACGCATTGGGTGCCGCGGGCTCTCAAGAAGCAATCTTTTCAATCATGATGTTGAAAGAAGGCTTTATGGCGCCGAACATCAATCTTGAAAATCCAGATCCGATCATCGACGGACTACCCGTCGTCAAGAAAACCGAATCAGCCGACATTAAGTTCGCTCTTAGCAACTCATTTGGCTTCGGCGGCACAAACGTAAGCATTATCATCGGCAAAGAACCGCGATAGCGAGTCGAAATGTTAGTAGCTCGACTCTCCGAGTCGAAGCTTATGATATACGACTCGGAGAGTCGAGCTACTGAAGCTACTGAAAAGAACGCACCGCCCTGCTCTTCTAAGTCGTAACCCAAAACGAATTCATCCCCCGCGTCATCATCCGTTTCGACCAATCCACTTGAGCCAAATCAAACGCGGGACGCATATCAGGCCAACGCTCGAACAATGCTTTAACCCCAAAGTAATTCTCTGACCGGGCCAGTTTCATACCCAGACAAACATGCGGCCCGCTTCCAAACGTCATGTGGTAAACGCGGTCTCTGTGGATGTTGAAAACGTCCGGGTTTTCAAAACGAGCTGGATCATAATTCGCCGCGGCCACCAGCGGAATGATCAATTCGCGTTGCTGTAATTGCTGACCGTGAAATTCCATGTCATGGGCCACATAACGAGGCTTGCCCGCCTGAAGAGGCGAACAATAACGCTGCACTTCTTCAGTGACTTTATCCATCAACTGCCAATCGTTTAACAACTCAAGTTTCGCTTTCGGATGCTGGAGTAACGTCAGAATCGTGTTGCTAAGTAGATGGACGGTTGTTTCATGACCCGCGACCAGCAACAGAAAAGTCAACGACAACAATTCGTCATTGGTAAGCCGCTCGCCTTCATGGCTTGCCGTAACGAGCTCTGACATAAGCCCATCGCGCGGAGACTTTCTGACGATCTCAATCTGCTCACGAAGGTAACGGACGACCTGTCGCATCCCGGATCCAACTCGAAAAATTCCAAATACTGATTGAACGGTTGAGAACGGCTCAAACCACTTTTTAAATTTTGACCGATCCTCAAGAGGAAGGCCAAGCAATTCGCAAATGACAGTTAACGGAAACGGACGAGCAAAATGTTCGATCAAATCTAGTTTGCCATCTTTCGTAATTGCTTTTTCGCATTCATCCACTTGGGCGATCGCGATTCGTTCAATCTGTTCCGCCATGCCTTCAATGTTTTGTCGGGCAAACGCCAAATCAACCACCGATCGCAAGCGGCGATGGCGCTGTCCGTCAGCGGTTAGCATGTTTTGAATTAAGGAATTGAATACGCGCGGTAACATCCACTGCATTGGGATGATAGTTTTACGTCCGGCATTTTTTGAGTCCCGAACGAAGTGCTCGGTCTGCTTGAAAACTTGCTCAACCGATTCGTAGGTGGTAGCCGCCCAACATTTGCCAAAGAAAGGAAATTTGACGCGAATCACCGATCCCATGTCACGCAATTCGCCAAAGGCCGACCACGGATCGTTGCGGTACCTTGCCGAGGACATTTTAAGTTTGACTGGATGCATGGTTTACCGAGTTGTAAATTTTCTCTCTTGGATAAACATACGCGAGATCGTCATGGAAAAGTAATAATTTGCGACTGATCTTGGCGAGCGTATTCAAGCGATTTCCGGCGACGTTCCAAAGCCGTAATGTCCGTCTCGAGTTTTTTGGTAAGCGGATGGCTCTCACCATAAAACGACTTGGACTCTTCAAATGCGGCTTTTGCTTTCTCAAGTTCAATGGCGATGTTGAATTCGGGCAAATATTTTTCGTAAGCCCTGATTTGGGCTTTTTGTTTTTCGATGATTGATCGCGCGGACAAGCCATGAATTACCAGCGCGATGATGATCATCAGAAGTAGCCAGGTACCCAGTTTTATCTGTAATGCCCTTATTGGAATCTTCATTTCGTCGGCCAAGAAAGATTGGTTTAAGAAATTCGAGCCGGCAATGGTTAATGCCATTGAAGCAAGACGATGATTGACATCATAACAATGTTTCACACAGTTTTCTGTTGGAATATGCGACCGAAAAATGAGGGTTTGTCGTGGTTGTTTTTTAAACAGATAAGTAATACTGGATACAGGTAGGGCAAAAAAGTATTCACCAATTGAACAACCGAGTGTAGGAGAAGCAGCAAAATGAATCAGTTTTTCACGTTTAGAACAAAAAAAAGCTTACTGAACAGAAATTGCAAGGGAAGCACGTAAAAGTGTGCTTGGAAAACTGTTTTGATATCGCATAGGATAGAGAAACTAGATTTTTCCCTTTCTGAAATTTTTCTTGATACAGATGAAAGTCAAAGCAGCATTGGATCGCTTGGTTTCGGCGATCAAAAAAACTTACCCTCAATACGCGATGCCTGAAACTATCACTGGGCTTCCGCAAGAAGAAATTGATCAGCTATACGTTTCGTTGCCGTTTGCATCGGATGAATTGGAAGAGCTGTTTGCGATTTACGATTTTGGCTGCGTCAATTTGTTCCCTCCTTATTATCTTGCCACGCCAGACGAGATGGCGGCCACCATCGATACACAAATTGTTTACTACGACGAAGTCGAAGAAATGATGGATCGAGATCGCGTTGGGTGGGTTAGCAGCACTCACAACGTTTGCAAAATTGATCAATCGTGGCGCAACAAGTGGATTCCGTTGGGCACTTATCAGAAAGACACGATTTTTCTTGACATGGATCCAGCCGAGGGTGGTGTTGCAGGCCAAGTCGTTGCTAGTCACGAGCGCAAACAAACGCTCGAGTTGTTGGGCTATTCGTTAGCGCACTGGATGGAGCGAATTGCGAACAATTTGGAAAACGAAAAACCAGGAAAGCGGTACGCTTGCACGGTTGAAAGCGAAATCGAAGCACCAGAAGAGCGACCCGCATAACGAACAGTTTTTTTGTTTTAGCGAGCAGCGGTGAAAGCAAAAACTGTGAACTAAATGTTTGGTTGTGCGGCCGCTTTCAAACGAGGAAAACGCGTCTTACTTTTCCGCTTCCGACTCAGACGCGTCGTCTGCTTCTCCGCCAGAGTCTGTCATGTTTTTGTAATCCGGGACTTCGCGCAAGTGCGAATAGTCGGGGCAGCCGGTGAACAACAATGACATTGGAAGCAATAGCAAACACAGCACTTTTTTGGTCATCAATTTACTCATTTGAAAAATGGCCTGATCTATAGCGTTGGATAATTGCAAATCAAAGCAGGCGAGTCGTTGTGATTCAACAGGTGGCGACGTTAAGCACTTACGCGTTTACCCGTGCTAATAATGTCCCGACATTAAAAATCAGGAATGGTTTGCTTGTCGGCTCGGTCTCCCAAGTACTGGTAAACCATTGGATCGATAGTCGCGCTGACGAACTGAGTTGAGCCATCTGCGAATGAGAAAACTGCTCCGTTGCCAGGATGCCAGCTTGCAAATCCAAAAGCCATTCTTGAATTAAGTGAGGCACGAGCACTTGCCGAGAGAGTTGCCAGTCTGTCGTCAGAATAAGTGTGATACAAATTCAACGGCACCATCGTCGATCCCATAAACTCTGACATTTCGATGTTGAAGTCGATTTGATACGACCCGATGTACCAGTGGTCGATCCCGCGCGAAGTCCCCATGAACTCGGAAGTGTCGAAAACGGTCTCGCCTAGAAGAATGGTGGTTGATTTTCCGTCAACGCAATCTTCAAAACCGACAGTCGTTTTCAACTGAAAGTTACCATAATACGGATTGGCTTGGTTGGGGATGAGCATTCCGCTACGAGCCCGAACGACTTCTTGACGTGTCTTACTTCCAGAAAAGTAAAGGTCACCCTGAACGTCGACCGTTCCGGTACCGCAGCCGATGTAGCTGGCGGGAACTCGGTTGGCGATGCGTGGACCAGGGCCGCTATCGATATGTCTGGGGACGGGGTCACTGGGACATCGGAAAATTGGAATGAACTCTGCACAAGCCGTTTCGTTTGGCGGGTTGGTCCAATTGACCGCGTTGCCAGTTCCAGAAGGCGCGGTTGATGAATCGGCAAGTATGATTTGGTCAGCCAATGCACTTTGTTCGATGTGGTCCAAAATAAATGCGGACCAACCGGCGCCTTGGCCAAGGACACAGCCTTCGGGCATGCGACGGTGGGCGCTTTCAAAGTTGTGACACGCCAAAGCAAGTTGACGAACGTTGTTGGTACATGTCGCACGTCGCGCCGCGGCCCGAACTTGCTGAACGGCGGGTAGTAACATGCCGACCAAAATTCCGATGATCGCGATAACGACCAGCAATTCAACTAAAGTAAAAGCTCCACGCGATGACGAATTTGTGTATTTGCGAAACTCATTTTCAACGAGCGACTCCGAAGTAGACAACGGTAACTTCATCGCGAAACTCCAAAAGAATAATGACGGGTTTGGTATCTGTTTGTTTCCAGGAAGATTGGAAAAAGATGAGATGTATCGTAGAGGGAATTAATAAACGAATTGTAACGTAATATTCAATTTGGCCAAGCATTTCGGTTGATAAGTCGATCGCAGATTTTCCTTAACGCAAACTTCAAATGTGGATTTGTATTGGTGAGGGTGGAGAGTTGGGGTAAATCACGACTAAACGTCCGTAGTGGCCAATGCAGGCTGGCTAACATGTGACGCAAAAGATATTTTGATATGTGAAGACACTTACTTTTTTCCAAATTGAGACCATGAGCGATTCCTCAAACGAAATCTTCAATGTGCCCAACAAAATTTCGGCAGCACGACTAGTTCTCGCTTTCGTATTTTTTGCATTACTGCCAATTAAACTTTATTGGCTGGCGTTTGCGGTGTTCGTAATTGCAGCTGGAACCGATTGGGTTGATGGTTGGTACGCGCGCAAATATGACATGGTCACGAAACTCGGTCGTGTACTGGATCCGTTTTGCGACAAAATTTTAATTTGTGGCGCTTACATTTTGCTTGCCGTTGAAATGAATCAGCCGGAGTTCGGTTTTAGCTGGTACGGAAAGATCGCTGGTTGGATGGCGGTTGTGGTCGTCGGGCGAGAGCTTCTGGTAACCGTTTTGCGTTCGATGATCGAGGGCGCGGGAGGAGACTTCTCCGCTAAAATGGCGGGTAAGTTAAAAATGTGGTTTCAGTGTTTTGCAGTTGGTGCGTGTTTGATTGCTTTGGCAACGGCCGACACGACCGCGGGCATGACAGATGATCAGGCAAATGCCGGAACAATCAATCCGCTGCTTCATTGGTTCATTGTGATTTCGGTTTGGCTTTCGATCGCCTCGACGCTTCATTCTGGTTGGCTATATGTTAAAGCGGCCGCCAGCTACTTTCAGAAATAGGCTTTTAATTTTATCGCTCCGCAACTTCCGGTTGCCGTTTGTTTCACACCACGCTTCATTAATTTTGTCTCGCCAATTGATTAAGAAAAGCTGAAAGAGAATATCCGAACGTGGACTTAGAAATATTTTTTTTCCTCAGCTTTGTGTTGCTGATCATTGGTAGCCTCGCGTTATGGTGGAAGGCATTGGGCAGCATAAAATCCGGTGGCGCGCTGATTGAGTTAAGGGAAACGTCCGAGTGCCCGTTCGGTTTTGTTGATGTCGGGCTGATGTTTATGTTTTGGTTGTTCGGTCAACTCGCGTGCATCGGTGTTGCGGTGGTGGCGTTAGGGATCTACCCTTCAGAAATCACGGAACTAAGCGGATCGAAAATGGCGTGGCTGACCATTATTGTTAGCGCCGGACAATTGGTCGCGACTGCCGGAGCTGTGTTGTTACTGCACCTTCGATATCGCAAGTTTGAAGTTTTTGGTTTAAGCGGTCCAACGTTCGGTCGAGACATCGTGTTAGGGGCGCTGGCGTTCGTGATGGTTGTGCCAACGATCTTGCTGATGCAGATGGGGCTGACCCAGTGGGTTGACTACGAGCATGAGACGCTGGAAATGCTTAGCAAGAACGCTGATGCGCTGACGATTGGCGCGTCTTGGTTTGCGGCCGTTTTAGTGGCTCCGATTAGTGAAGAGATCTTTTTTCGTGGCGTTTTGCAGGCTTGGTTTCAGCGGCTGTTTGGCGGTGGCCAACTGTTTTCCGAAGGCAAAGTGATTGGTGGCTGGGACAAAACGCCCGACGGTCAGGATGGTGTGATCGAAGCAACCATGGTGGGAGCGGAAACGGGCAACCCATTCTCGGCTCCGCTGGGCGCGAGCAGTGTGTTTGGTGATCGAGCTCCTTCCAGTCCGCTTTGGCCGATTTTAATTTCATCGGGAATGTTTGCGATGGCCCATGTCGGCCAAGGCCCCGCGCCGATTCCGTTGTTCGTATTTGGCATGGCGTTAGGATACATCTACTATAAAACGAGAAGCGTGATTGCCTGCATCGTTTTGCATATGCTGTTGAACGGGTTTAGCATGTTTTGGTTTACGCTGGGTACCATTTTCCCAAGTCCAGAAGACCAGGAGTTGGTGCCGTCCGAGGTTGATGTCGCACCTGCAATGCTAGAATTTTCTGGTTGTCTCGAACAGATTTTCACGACGTTGGGTTTTTAAAATAGCGGTTGGATTTTTTGCCGCATGCCGTCAGTAGGATAGTGCCAAAGCGAAACATGAGATTGGGGGCTGCCACTGCGGTGTCGAAATCGTCGCCGAGTGCACTTCCATTAAGATTGTTTTGCTTAGCTTCGTACTTTCACATCATTGATGAAAAACACTTTTAAAGAAGAAAGATAAAAATAAGATGGGTTTTGGGTTTGGCATTGTTGGCTGTGGGATGATCTCGAAATTCCATGCCAAAGCGATTGGAGATATTAGCGGCGCAAAATTCGTGGCTTGCTGTTCCAATCGAATTGAGTCAGCAGAAAAGTTGGCTGATGAGTTTGGCGCGACGGCCTATCAGTCATTGGATGAAATGTTGGCTGATCCGAAAGTCGATATCGTGACGATTTGTACGCCTAGCGGTGCTCATATGGAGCCAGCGGTGGCTGCGGCAAAGGCGGGCAAGCACGTCATCATTGAGAAACCGTTAGAGGTCACGTTAAAGCGATGCGACAAAATCATTGAGGCTTGTCAGAAAAACAACGTCGTCTGCTCAACGATTTTTCCGTCACGGTTCCATGCCGCCAGTCAAACGTTAAAGGCGGCGGTTGACGCCGGAAAATTTGGAACGCTGTCTCTGGGAGATGCGTACGTCAAATGGTTTCGCACGCAAGAGTATTACGACAGTGGCGAATGGCGTGGCACCTGGAAGCTCGACGGCGGTGGTGCGTTAATGAATCAGGCGATTCATAGCGTCGACTTGTTGACTTGGTTGATGGGGCCGGTTGCCTCGCTGACCGCCAATACTGCTACGTTGGCTCATGAGCGAATTGAAGTTGAAGACGTTGCCACGGCGGCGCTGCGTTTTGAAAATGGAGCCCTTGGCGTGATCGAAGCCACCACGGCCGCATTTCCTGGCATGTTAAAAAAGATCGAAGTCCACGGTAGTCACGGGTCGGCGGTGATCGAGGAAGAAGATATTAAGACCTGGCAATTCGCGAAAATGACCGCTAAGGACAAAAAGATCGCCGGCCAGACCGAATCGAAAACGGAAACCGGCGGTGGTGCCGGGGATCCTTCCGCGATCGGGCATGCGGCTCACACAGCGCAGTTTCGGGATGTTATCAATGCGATCAAGAAAGGTAACTCGCCGTCGATCGATGGTTTAGAAGGCCGGCGAAGTGTCGAGATTATTTTGGCGATTTACAAAGCGGCTGAAACTGGCAAATCGATTCAACTACCGCTTAAAAAAGATCCAGTGTTGAAAGCGAAAAAGGGGTAGGCGTTTTGTCTTAGCCTGCCTCGCGTGGTTTGGCGTTTCTTTCAAGGATGACCAATGGCCAATCGAAAATCTAAATCCAAGTCGAAAGCAAAATCAAATTTGAATTCGAAGGGTAGAGAATCACGCAAGAAAAAAACGCAGGAAAAGATCGCCCAATTCGAAGCGGGTTTGCTTGGGAAAACAACGCCCCAAACGGAAAACCGCCACGTGAAAATTGCCTTGGTGATGGCTAGTTTGATTGCGGGATTGATTTTGGTCATCAATCTTGATCGTACCACCAACGCAGCGGCGGCGAATAAAGACAGTGGAGGCACTAGTTTTCACGGTTGGCCAGCCGTTTATCTTGAAAGGCGATATGAAACTTTGCCGGCGTACTTGATGGCGCGTAAAATAAATCCATGGCCCTACCCTGTTATCGAAAGTGAGGTGCGCGAAATGAATTATGCGAATCTCTGGATTGATGTTGCTGTTGGGATCGCGATCGTGATTGGCAGTTACTTTGTGTTTCGATTCCTGGTGTTGCGGTATGATCGTTGGAAAAAGACGTGGACCTGATCAATTAGATTTGACTTACAAGATTGAATAATTGGTGGCTTACTCAAAAGGAACACTTTGGAAGACAACCGTATCGCAAACAATCCGCCTCAAGCTGAGCTAAAGTCGAATTTCCGTTCGCCTCGAGCCGCTGGTTCTCGCCCCGACGAATTCAAGAATGCGAAATGGGCGATGATTCACGGTTGGACTGGGGTTGTTTTTTCACAAGGCATTTTTGGCGCGGCAGTCTTGTTGGTGTCGATGGTTCCTACGATTGTTTATGCTGGCTTTAATGGTCCTGATCCGATCGAGTTGTTCATTTCGGTATTCTTGTTGGTCTTGGGAATGGTCGGGCTTTTTCTTGCTGGAGGTTTGCTGGGAGTTTTTTGGTCGACGATCGTGATCGCCGTGATTGGAGCTTTGGACTATTCGTTGGGTGAGTCGATTTCGCCGCGGATGGCGGTCAGGTTTTTTGGCGGAACGACTGGCCTATTGGCGACTTGTTGGATTTTTCTAATCATTTTGGCGAACAATCCCAACGGAGTTCTTCTGGCTTTTTTCTCGATATTGATTTTTGGTGCAATGGCGTTCGGTCAAGTCTGCGGGCTTTGGTGGGCGGCCTATCATGATGCTTGGCGCCTTCCAAAGCGGCAGGTTGGAACGGGAATTGATGACGAGGACTCGATCCGATTTGGGATTCGCCATATCCTGTTGTTGATGATCGTATGCAGTGTCGTATTTACAGGTGATGCTGTTTTCGCCAATCGGTTTGGCTTGCACGCTCCAATGGTATTTTTTGGTGTCTACGTGTTTGGCATGCTGGTTCTTATTGGCAGCGATCAAACGATGACACGGTGGGGGCGGGAAGCCAGAGCCGAAAAGCGGCTGCGGAAAAAAGAAAGAGCTGAGAAATTACGACAGGCCGAAGAGAATGCCAAATCGGATTCGGAGAGTGAGCGGATCGCTACGGCTTCGGAATCCAATTGAGAGACATGACTTTAAATTTCGATAAAGAAAGACGTATCGATGCCAACACCCTCTAGTCTGAGTTCCGATGAGATTATTCAGCTTTACAACGAAGGCAAACGGGACTTTCGTGGCTTGAGCTTTACCAACACTTTGGAATTCATGGATTGGAATTTTGACGACATTGATTTTTCAAACTCGTGGCTCGACGGCACGTTTTTAAATGTGAGTTTACGTAACGCGAGATTTTGTCTTTCTTCGATTAAGACCGTTGTGTTTAAAGAATGCGATCTGACGTTTGCTAACTTTAAGAAGGCTGGGCTTGAAGACACCAAGTTTGAGAATTGCAAAATCGCGCACGCCTGTTTCGATTCGGCCAGTGTCTACAAAGAATTAGGGCCGGGAACTGTTCCGCCAGGTTTGAGTCGCGAACCAAAGTGATGGTTTGCCTCGAGTTGAGCTCAAATACTGGCAAGTGATTTCCAACGAACGCGAATTTCCAACGAACGCAACTTCCACCGCGAATCAGCGAAGTGGATGTGCCCTCGGGTAAACCCTTGAATGCGTGGTTTGTCTTCTGAGGGCTGCTTATTCCTCCGATATCTTAATAGCGTTGTTGAGGATAAATGATGAATTCAAGATCGGGTTCAGTGAATTAAATGCCATGTAAAAGGCTTCTTATTCCGTCCTTGATGTTGATTTGCTGTGTCGCGTCGAATTGTTTCGGTGACGGCGTTATTCGTGACGGCCTCGGTCCAATTTCTACTGGACGAGGTGGGGTGGGAATTGCTTTTGCCGACTCAGGCCAAATGATTCTCGAGAATCCCGCTGCGATGTCGTTGATGCCAACGATGCACTTAAGAGAATTTGATTTTGACTTACTACTCACCCGTTTGGATTATTCTGATCCCGACAACCCGCTTACTGATGCTGCAAACAATCCCTTCCCAATAGCGCAGCTCTCTATAATTTCAATGGACCCTGACTCCGGAATCGGATTGGGTTTCGGTGTTTTCCCACAAGCGGGTTTTTCTTCGAGATACACGTTGGAGGGCCCGGCACCACTTGCCGGCCCTCAAACGTACAAAGCTGTTGGTGCGCTCATTCGGTTTCTTGGCGCTGCATCTTTTCGTGTAAGCGATCGGATGTCGATCGGCGCCAATTCGGGCGTAGCCGTAAACCATATGGAACTCGAGGGTCCCTATTTCTTGCAAGGCCCCAGTGCGTTTGCGGGGACGCCGACGAGGTTTGATCTTCAGGCAACTGGAGCAAGTTTCAGTTGGGCTGCTGGAATGCAGTATTTGTTGACCGACCGCACAACGCTAGGTTTCACCTATCAGTCGGAAACAAAATTCGATTCTGGCGGTAACACGTTGGTTGAGATCCCAGGCCTCGGATCGTCACGATTCGATTCAACTTTGGGAGCGGTTTGGCCTCAGTCGTTTGGGTTAGGTCTGAAGCACGATGTCGATCCTTTTACAAGATTTGGACTGGATTTGGTTTGGTTCAATTGGTCGCAAGCTTACGATTCATTCAAAGTCGACTTGCGCGATCCAGACAATCCTGTTTTTGGAGCCGTTGTTGGAAATGAGTTGCGAGAAGAATTCCCACTTCGCTGGCGTGATACTTTGTCGGTAAAGTTCGGTGTCGAAAGAGAATTTGGATTGGGCAAAATCATTCGTGCAGGCTACGTCTATCACCGAAACCCAATTCCTGTGGAGACGTTGACGCCGTTCATTCAATCGACGCTTGAGCATGCGGTGTCAATTGGCTACGGATGGCAACGAAGTGAGCTTTCGTTTGATGTCGCCTATCAATATTCCTTTTCTGGCCAACAAGATGTTGGTGCCAGCCAATTTATCGGCGGGGATTTTGATAATTCAAGCCACAACACAACGGCACATTGGATATCCGCAGGTGTTGTGCAGCGGTTTTGAGGCTGGGAAGATGTTGTGCACAGGGTGGCGTATTGGTTGAGCGTTGGGAAATGTTGTGCCAGCGTGGCTTAATGGTTGAGCGCTGGGGAATGTCATGCACAGCATGACCTACGTTGGGTTTTTTGATCCTATGCAATGGCGATCGCAATGTTTTGGTTGTTAGCACGCTAAATCTGCCTTTTCGAAAAAACGAATTGCTGCAACAATTCGGCAACGATCTTAGGATCTTTAGGCCGAATAATTTAGCTCCACAATGGAATGCGGATCAAAACATTTCTCGAATATCTAGTCCTGCAAGTTGTGCTTAGTATCGTGCAAGTTTTGCCGATCGAAATGTGCGCTTCGTTTTGCCGCTGGCTGGCTTGGCTGATTTCTGACGTTATCAAGTTTCGTAAGAAAATCATCCACGACAATATCTTGGGCGTCTATCCTGACATGTCCGAAGCAGACCGGGGGGAGATGTCACGCGAGATGTGGTATCACTTGTTCTTGATGGGATGCGAAATCGCCCAAGCACCGCGAAAGATTCATGACTCCAATTGGCGTGACTACGTTTTCATTCGCGACAAAGTCCAGATGACCAATTACTTGATCGACTATCGTCCGTTGGTAGCGGTGTCCGGCCATTTCGGAAATTTTGAGATGGGTGGTTATGTAACCGGTTTGCTTGGCATGCCGTCTTATACCGTGGCTCGCAAGATGGACAATCCGTATCTGGATGAGTTCATAAATCGATTCCGTGGGCACAATGGCCAATTTATTTTGCCAAAAGAAGGTAGCGCTCCCGCGATCCAGGAAGTCATGGAAAGTGGCGGGATTCTGACGTTGCTTGGAGACCAGCATGCGGGCACAAAAGGCTGCTGGATTGACTTTCTTGGTCGACCAGCAGCGTGTCATAAGGCCGTCGCGTTGTTTACTTTGTCAGGCAATGCCCCGATGATGGTAAGTTATTGCAAACACACCGATCGGCCGTTGCACTTTGAAATTGGTTGTACGGGTGTGGCTGATCCTTTAAAAATGGATGACAGTCTGCGAGACGTGAGCAAACTTACTCAGTGGTACAACGACCGACTGGCAGATGCGATTTACCAATGTCCCGAACAGTTTTGGTGGGTCCATCGTCGTTGGAAGAAAAAACCGGTTCGAAAAACCAAAAAGGGAATTGAGAAACTGCGAAACAAAAACTCGGATGCGGATGGTAAGAGCCCATCGCCTGCCGCATCTGAAAAAGAGCTTAAGCGTCCGGCTTAGAGATTGGGTTTAGGTCGTCGCGCTGAAGTTGAACAGGTTCCTTGTAATTTTAAATTGGTCTGGCATCACCGGGCGACTCAAATGATTGTTAAATTAAGTTAAACCAAATTCCAAGAAACCAAACCTCACTCTAGCCATCGCCAACAACGTCTAACTCAAGCCTGCACTTACCTTGTGATTCAGTATCGAAGCTTTCTAAATACCGACCCACCTTTGCTCGTCGACATATGGCGACAGCAGCGTCCGTTCCGCGGTCAGGTTTCAACGGTGTCTCGGGCGATGCTTGATCATCACGTGTTCTCCAAACCGTACTTTGACGCGGCAGGTTTAATCGTTTGTGTTGAAGAAGTGAATGGAACGGTGGTTCCACTTGGTTTTGTACACGCGGGATTTTCGGCCAATGAGTCGCTGTCTGATTTGGACAAAACAATCGGGGTCGTTTGCCAACTCAAAGTCGTTCCTGGTGAAAGGGAAAACGAAGTTGCGGACGAATTGCTTCAACGGGCTTGTGAGTACTTGGTTGCCAACGGCGCGGAACGAATTCATGCAGGGACTCGGTTTCCCCACTCGCCTTTTTATATGGGGCTATACGGCGGCAGTCAGGTACCTGGTTTTTTAGAGGAAGACACCACGGCGGTAGAGTCTCTTAAGCGACTTGGTTTTCAGCAAGACGACAAAATCGTAGTGATGGAACGGAAGCTTGCTGGATTTCGCACCATTGTTGATCGCGAGCAGATGGCACTGCGGCGGCAGTATCAAATCAATGCCGTAGCGGATCCGCTTGAAAAATCCTGGTGGGAAAGTTGCACTCTCGGAATGGCAGAGCGCGATCGGTTTAGTGTTTATCACAAATCGAAACAGAACGTTTGTGGTGGAGTGGCTTTTTGGGACATGCAGCCGCTGGCCAATCATTGGGGTGTTTTGGCTAGAGGGATGTACGGACTCAATGTGCCAGAAGGATTGCGGCGAAGCGGCATAGGAACGTTCTTGGTGGGCGAGTCATTGCGGCATCTGATGCAACAAGGTATCGGAGTGGTCGAAGCCCAAACTTGGGAGTCCGACACGGCTGCAATTGGCGTTTTTCAAAAACTCGGTTTTGAGCAAGTTTCTTTTGGGTTGTTGATGTCCAAAGCTTCCGCTGATGTGTTGCCTTCGTCTTGATTGCTTATGTGATTAGACGTAGCTGGATTCGCCAGAATTCAGGTCAGCGCAAAAAGTGAATTCCGGCGACCCCTACAAAGTACAATGGACTTACTGGTTGTCGTTTAGGTCAAAACCGAACTGCAATGGTCAATTTCGCATCCTCACAATTTCTGGACCACCCAAACGGCGGTCACTTTGAAAACGTTTACGTATCGTTTTTTGACTTGATTCGTGACAAAGTCGCCGTGGACTTGTACATTGATACTTCTTGCCGAATCCCGCTCAACGTCTCTCTTGAAACTGAAAGACCAAATGCCCACACAGGTCTCAACCTGCAAGCTGATTGCGATTGGAGTTTGTTTTGCGTTCTTGTTTGTAACTTTGTTCGTAACTCAAACGGCCCGAGCTCAAACTGCCGCATCTCAAGAGCCCATTACCAGTCTCGAATCATTTGTTGACGCGGGAGACGATGTCGCGGGGCGGTTGATCGATATTAACGCGACCGTTACTACCATCGATCCAGTTTGGAATTTTGGATTTGTGCAGGACGGCGAACATGCCGTGTTCGTTGACAAAATAGACGCAAAGAAATTCACATTCGCTGATCGAGTCCGAATCCAGGGCGTCGCGGGAAAGGGTGATCTTAAGGCGATTATCAAGGTCACCGAAATTACGTTTCTTGAGAAAGGCATAGCGCCCAACCCGATTGAAGTAGACGTGTCTAATCTCGATTTTGGCGACCACGATGCGTCTTATGTGAAAACGGAAGGAACGGTGCTTCAGGTCGTATGCAGTATGGGGCAGACGCTTTATTACTGCGAAAACAACGGTGTTGAGTTTCACGCGTGCTTACATGAAACTCAACCGATGGACGAGCTTTGGAAACGCGTCGGGGCAAAGATTGAAATTTCTGGCGTTTTAGGTGTCACCATTGAACCGGGAACGGAGCGTTCAGAACACGCGATAGGCAAGCGAGACATCGAGTGTTTTCGAATTTGGGCGATGCAGGATTTTGAAGTCCTCGAAGGCGGCAGAAAAGATCCGCTTCCGACATCGTTTGATCCAGAATCCAGCGCGGGCACGTTTCTGCTTGGCGGCCAAATTACGTCACTGTTGCGCGCTTCGTTTACGATGACGGATTCTGAACAGGCACACCTAATGAAGGTCAAGGATTTTCATGCGTTTGGTGAGTCCAACATTGCAAGGGTTGCCGGAAGTCGTACTCCGAGTTCCGGTCAGCAGGCGTTAGTTGTCGAAGTCCTGTTTTCGGCTCCGATTCCAAATCCGATTAAATTCGAAGCGATCGAACAAGATAGCGATCTGTGGAGTTTAGTAAGAGTAACGGGGCATCCTGAAAAAATTCGAAGGAAAAATGACCGCGTCTGTTTTGACATTCGTTCTGGTGTAAAAAAAGCAATCGTCGAATTGCAAGGACAAGCCACAACCAGTGTCGAGCTTCTGCGAAGTGCTCGGTTGGTGGATGTTCGTGGAATTGTTAGCGAAATTGACGAGGAGGGAGTCTGTAAAGTCGTTGTTTCAGATTCCAATCAAGTTCTGGTCGTTGAGCCAAAGAAATCTATTTGGAAGTATGTCGCTGCCGTTCTGTTTCCACTTACCGTTTTAATTTCGATTGGGTTCATGTGGGTTAAGGCTCAACGCAATCGAGCCGATTCACTGGCGGAATCCATTAACGCGATGCACACTCGATTGGTGTCTACATACGAAGCGATCAGCGATGGGTTGCTTGCTGTTGATGTTGATAGTCGAGTCCTGACGGTCAATTCAGAGTTTTGTAGATTGATCGGACACAACCTCATTCCCGGTGAAAAATTCACCGCCTCTACGAGTCAAGATTTTCTTGGCCAGATGAAGAATCGAAATGCGGTGGAAAAACTTATTTTTGGGCGACAGACGGACTCCAAGAAAGTTTGTCGGATGGAAATCGAGATCGTTCGCCCTGAGCCCGGGGTTTTTGATTTAGAGGTTTCGGACATCGTTTCTGATAAACAAGCGCGCATTGGCCGACTATTTCTACTGCGCGATCGAACGAAGGAGCGTCAACTTCAGGCCGAATTGATTCACTCCAATAAGATCGAAGCCGTAGGGCAGCTTGTGGGCGGAATCGCACATGACTTTAACAATATCCTTACCGCCATCACAGCAAATTTATCGTTGCTGGATTTAGAAGCCGAGGATGATGGTCGCGCGACAGTAGTTTCGGCCGCGGAATCGGCAGCGAACCGGGGCACTGAGATGGTGCGTCGCCTTCTGACTTACTCTGGAAAGACAAAACTCCGACCGGAATCTCAATCGATCAACTCGGTCATTCGCGAGCTTCATCAATTCACAAAAGCAACTTTCGACTCGCGGTACGAATTTAGTTTTGATTTGGATGTTTCGGATCCGCTTGTTCGAGTCGACGCGGGAGCGATCGAGCAAGTCATTCTGAACCTTTACTTGAACGCACGCGATTCGATGCCCAACGGCGGAAAAATTCTAACCGTAACACGGTGTGACACAGGGGCCGAGGAATCGGTTGTTCGAATTTGGGTTGTCGACGATGGGCCTGGCGTTCCCAAACATATTCAAGATTCGATTTTCGAGCCGTTTTTTACAACCAAGGCTGGCCAAGCCGGTACCGGATTGGGATTGTCGACGTCAAAGCGGTTAATTCGAGAGCTCAATGGAACACTCGAATACAAACCTTCTTCGAAGCCGGGTAGTCGGTTTGTGATTGCGTTACCGACCTCGACCGAAGCGCAGGTGGTTGAAGAATCCAAAGAGCCTATTCCAAATTGCGCTTTGTCTGGCAGCAAAACGATACTGGTCGTAGATGACGAGGATGCGATTCGTAAGATCTACAGCCTTATTCTTGAGCCACATGAAATCCAGGTGCTGACTGCCGTCAATGGACAAGCGGCATTGGCGATTCTCAAACAGGAACACGAGCGGATTGACCTGGTGCTTTTGGATCTCACGATGCCAGGAATGTCGGGTTTGGATGTTCTGGAGATTGTCTCGAAAAAATACTCCAAAATCCCTGTGATTCTTTGTAGCGGGTACTTGGCAGGTATCGCGGGTGAGATCGACGACTGTGTATTAAAACTTCCCAAACCGTTTTCTGCGGAGCAATTGCTCAAGATCGTTTCCCGAACATTACAGCTCGAACAAGCCACGGTTGAAAACGAAGTCTAAATCGAAGTTTAAAACGAGGGGACGGCAAATCGGCTGGACTCATGTGCCCCGCTGCACTCCCGGCCAACACCGCTGTTGAACAGCGTATGTTTTTTCAGCTACAATTTCCGCAAGCTGGACTTGAAACCGGGGGAAAAATTATTATTAATATCAAAATTGCCACTGTGGATCGGGCTTTGGAAAACGACAATTTTGGCAATGCGATTGCAACTTTGAAATTCAATTTGGAAAAACTAACGCACAAACAAGCATGAATACCAAGCAAGATATGATGATCGAAGCCGACGGGCTTTGTATGTATTACGGAAAATTCGCCGCCGTAAATGACGTTACTTTTTCGGTCCCGCGCAAACAAGTCTGCGCATTTCTCGGTCCTAATGGCGCTGGGAAATCGACCACCATGAAGCTGATTACTGGCTTTCTGGCTCCCACCAAAGGCAGCGTCAAAATTGCTGGCTGCGATATGCAAACCGACCGCATCAAAGGAAGCAAACATATAGGCTACCTTCCTGAAAACGGTCCGCTTTATGATGAGATGACGCCCAAAGGCGCATTAAAATATCTCGCACGTGCCCGTGGATTGCGGTGGTCGAAAAAGAGAGACCGGATGGCTTTCGTTGCTGAGAAATGCAATCTCCAGGAAGTCTGGAACAAGCCGATCAGCAAACTTTCTCGTGGATTCCGTCAACGAGTCGGAATGGCTCAGGCGTTGCTCCATGATCCTGATGTGTTGATCCTCGACGAACCGACAAGTGGACTTGATCCGAACCAGTTGGTTGGCATCAGGCAGTTGATTCTAGAGTTGGGCGAATCGAAAACTGTTTTGCTTTCGACACATATTTTGCAGGAAGTCGAAAATCTGTGCAGCCGTGTGGTTTTGATCGACCAAGGCAAAATTGTGTTCGACGATTCCATCAAAGCGATGGGCGAACGGCAAGCCATGGAGACTAAGTTTCATGAACTGACCAAGTTCAACCAAGCCACCACAACGGCTTGATTTTCAATGCTTGGCACTGGTGACACCCAATCCAATTTGAGTCGGTCAATGGGCACCAGTGAACGGTTGGCGTGACGGCCTTTGATCGAACTGATCAATTAAATGTCCAATGACTTGAGTAGTACTTCCTTTTTCGTTTGCTGCCAAAAGGCGGCAAGTATTAAGTTCAATTATTTGTTGGAGTCAATTTACAACATGTTTCGATGGCACGTTGTTTCCGCAGTATTCTGGCGAAACGTTAAACAATATTTTTCAGGCCCTTTGGGATACCTGTTCATCGTAGGTTTTGTCACCGTCAGCGCGGTGATGGCGTTTAGCCCTCAATTCTTTGCCGAGAACCAAGCAACGCTGGATCAATTGAGCAAGTGGTATCCAATGCTGCTGTTGTTCTTCATCCCGGCGATCACGATGTCGGTTTGGGCAGATGAAAGACGGCAGGGAACAGATTCAATCTTGTTTACCTTGCCGGCTTCCGATTTTGACATCCTGTTAGGGAAGTTCCTCTCGGTGGCGGCGGTCTACACTGTTGCGCTTATGTTTTCACTTACTCAAGTCCTCGTGCTCAGCCGATTGGGCCAGCCAGACTGGGGCGTGTTGGGTGCGACGTATCTGGGATATTGGCTCGCGGGTTTGGCGCTTTTGTCGGTAGGTATGTTTGCTTCTTCGTTAACACAAAGCGCCACAATCGCGTTTGTGCTTGGTGCCATCTTATGTGCGGTGCCGGTTTTGATTGGCCAGTACTTTCGCGGTTTCATTGGTGTGGAGCGCTTTGGTTTTGACTGGAATCTTCGAGATTTTACGTTGGGGCTGATTCCGCTTGCCAATGTTGTTTACTTCCTGGCGCTAATGGTATTCATGCTCTATCTCAATCTGATTGTGATCAGTAAACGGCATTGGAGTCGCGGGCAAATGGGAAGCATTGCAGGTCAATTCCTGATCCGTTCCATCGCGTTGGCTGTCTCGTTGGTTGCGATCGTGTTCTTGTGCAACACGGCGGTATCAAGTCTGTGGTCGCGTGCAGATCTAACAAGCGAGAAACTATATACGCTTGACGAAGCCACCGTGGCGACGCTGGAAAAAGTCAAAGAAGACGATCGCCAAGTCACGATCCAAGCGTTTATTAGCAAAGACGTTCCCAGAAAATTTGTGAATGTCAAAAAACAGTTTGTCGGACTCTTGCGACAGTACAGTGATTACGGTGGCAAAAATGTGAACGTGCGATTTGTCGACGTTGAACCCAATTCGCAATCAGAGATCGACGCGAGGCAAAAAGGAATCGAACCTGAAGATGATCGGTCCACAGTTGGTGGAAAAGTCATCGAGCAGAAAGTTTACATTGGGGCTTCCGTTTCAACGTCACTCGATGACGCAACGTTGCCGTTTGTCAGTGACGATGTTGCAATTGAATATGAGCTTAGTCGCGCCGTTGCTGCGACGGTCGACACGGATCAACAAATTTCAATTGGCATTGTTGATACCGACGCTCGATTTGGCGGTCCTGTTTTCGAGGGTCGGCGTGCTGAAGATCAATGGTCATACAGTACGACATTAGGTGAGTTGAAAAAACAATTCAAAATCACTCACATCGAACCTAACCAAATTGCCGATTACCTTCCGCAGATTCCAATGGAAGGCGACGATGAGGAAGAAGCCAAGAAACGTAAGAAGGGTAAAGAAGCGCCCGATGTTTTGCTTGTCGCAGACCCAAGTTCGCTTGATGATCCGGCAATGACTTCTCTGGTTACCTATGTGGAAGCCGGAAACCCCACAATTTTGCTGACGGATCCTCTTCCTTTTTTCTGGACTTATCAGAACCCGGTTCAAATTGGAATTTTAAACGCCCCTCGGCAAGCACGAGTCGATCAGCGATCACCTTACGCTCAGATTCTTGCCACTTCACCACTGCCTAAATCCGATGGCGGTTCGGCAAGTAAAATTTTGAAGGCGATTGGTGTCGATTGGGATAGTGGTGCAGCGGCCTGGACTTTGGACGATCCGCATCCCGCATATCAAGCGACTGGTCCTGGGGGAAGTCGCTGGGCGGAATACTATGGGCCACGTCAAAAGGCGATGGTGTTTGTGCGAAACCAGGGTTCGGTTGAAAGTTTCAATTCGGAATCCAAAGTTTCGGCAGGACTGAAAGAACTTCTGATGTTCTATCCCGGTTCGGTGCGTAAATCGTCCGATAGTAAGTTGAATTTTCAGCCACTCGTTTCGCTTGGCCAAGATTCCGGCATCACGCCTTGGGACAAACTCACTTTTACTCCCAGCAGAGATATGCGAACGATGAACCCTCGCACGGGAGAAATTTCCGTCGAGAAACGACCGGCACGTAGCCAAATAACCAGCGGTGATTTGCAGGTGCTTACTCCAGAGCCTGAGACGTCTCTGGATGATCAAGACCACGTTGTTGCGGCTCGTGTAACTGGCGAAGGTAGTAGTAAAGTCGATGTGATTGTGATCACGGATTCGGATTTTCTAACTGACATCTTTTATCAAAACCAAGCCGCGCTAGGTGAAAAATTGGACAACCTGGCGTTGCTTCAGAATTCGATCGAAGTGTTGGCCGGCAACGAGTCGTTTGTCGCTTTGCGGAACCGCCGAGCCACACCAAGAACGCTTAAGAAATTGGAAGCCGTGATTAAAGAGTATCGCTCAGCCGGAGCCGAGAAACAGGCGGCCGCAGAAAAGGTTGCTCGTGATGAGTTGGCGCTTGAACAGGCCAAACTCGAAGACGCGACCAAAGAGATTCAGCAAAATGCAAACATGGGCTTTTTCGAGAAACTGCAACGAACGTCTCAAGAAGCTTCGGATGCACAACGACGTTTTGACTTGAAAAAACGTCGACTTGATCGGCAGTTGAAACAAGAAACGGCGGCGCTTGATGCGGAAGAGAATTCGCAAATCTCGCGACTGGAAAACATGACTCGATACTTTTCGATTCTTTGCGCTCCCCTGCCCGCTTTCTTGTTAGGAATCATAGTGCTTTGGTTTAGAAAGCAAAACGAAGAACGTAATATCGCACCCGAGCGCCGGGTTAACGAATAGTCGCTGCCGTTTTAGTCGGTGACTCGACATCCTGGAATTGTTTAGACCTGAACGCTAACCATAAATCACAAACGATAAAACTAAAATGAACGAATCCACAAAAACAATCATGTTCGTCGGCGTCGCAGTCGTACTGGCGGCGTTGGCTGGTGCAAGTCACTTCAGTGGTCCTACCAATTCAGCCGATTTCGAAATGGTTGGTAAAGAATTCTACGAAGAGTTCACTTCGGCCAGTCAGGCTGAGTCTCTGGAAGTTTCCGCAGTAGATGCGGAATCGGGAAGGCTTAAACGTTTCAGCGTTGAAAAACAGGATGGACTGTGGCGAATTCCGTCTCATTACAACTATCCAGCCGAAGCCGCCGTTCGTTTGGCCGAGACGGCTTCTTCCTTCATCGGGATCTCGCGCGATTCGCTGGAAGGACGATTGGTCAATGAGCAGGAACGGCTTGGCGTTCTCGATCCACTCGAGGTCGAAATCGAAGATCCGGAATCAGCGGGAAAACGAATCACACTCAAAGACGCCGACGGAGAAGTCGTTGTTGATTACATCATTGGCAACGAAGTTGAAGGTGCTGAAGTCGTTTTGTCGGAAGTCGAACGGCCCTTCGGCGCGAACCAGGATTTGAAATATTACTACGTGCGCCGTCCGGATGAGAAACAGACTTATAAAGTGGCATTGAATATTGATTTGTCCACCAAATTCTCTGACTGGATTGACCCTGACCTTCTTCGCGTCGAACGAAATGAAGTCACCAAGATCTCGATTGACAACTATTCAATTGAGGAAGATCGCTCGACCGGAAGTTTGATGAAAATGCAATCGGATGTGATTAATTTGAGCCGTGAATCGGGTGCTGATCCTTGGGTGATGGACTCGTTGAACGCAGAAGCGGAAGAACTGAATGAATCGCGCGTTACGGACATCATCAATGTTTTGGATGAGTTAAAGATTGCTGGTGTAAGACCAAAACTGAAATTCAAAGACCACGTGCTTTTGACTCAGGAATTGAAGCTCAACGTTCAGCCGGAATTTAAAGAGGATCCGCGAGGATTCGAGCGGGCGATGAGCATGCTTCAAGCTCAGTTGGATCAAAAAGGTTTTAATCTTGCCGGTTCATCTGAAAAAATGGAACTCGTTTCGCAACACGGCCAGTTGGATGTTGGAACCGAAGATGGCGTTCTTTATACGCTTCATATTGGCAAGCCAATTGAAGGAGACGAAGCAGAGATTGAAATCGGCTCGCTTGGTTCAAGTGATGACGAAAAGAAATCTGAGAAAGAAAAATCGAACGGAGAAGGTGACGCTGACACTAAGACGGACGAATCTAAAACGGATGAATCCAAAGACAAAACAGAGTCGGGTGAGCCTGCCGTTGAGGCGAAGAACCGCTACATGATGGTTCGCGTTTCGCTTGACGAATCTTTGCTGGGAGAAAAACCTGTCTTGCCGACCGCTCCCAAAGAGCCTGTGAAACCTGAAGGTTACACGCCAGTCGAAGAGAAACCAAAAGATGAGAAAGAAGCCGACGTTCCAGACGATGTTGAAAAACCGGAAGGCGTCGATGAAAAAAAGAAGGAAGATGAAAAACCAACTCGTGATCCAAGGTTTACTGATTACGATAATCTGGCTCGTGAATACGAGCAGGAAAAAGTCGATTACGAATTGGCGATTTCACGCTTTGAAGATCAGACCAAAGAATACGAAAAGAAGATCGCCGATGGCAACGAGTTGGTCGAAGAGTTAAACCAGCGTTTTGGCGATTGGTACTATGTGATCTCAGGCGATAACTTGGCGACTCTTCAGACGAAGCGTGAAGATTTGGCGACGAAAAAAGAGCCACCAGCAGGTGGTACGCCAGGTGCAGGAAGTGCCGCACCGGCCCGGCCAAATATTAATTTCCCACCTTTGCCAGGCGCTGGTGATGGAATTCAAGACAGCCCAATGGAGAAAGAAGCTCCTGCTGGTGACAAAACCGAACCTGCGACTGAAGAAGAAACCCCGGCCGCTGGAGAAGGTGAAAAAGAAGCGGGTGAAGCAGGAAAAGAAACCGAAGCAGGAAAAGAGATGCCCACCGAAAAGAAAGCTGAGCCGGCTTCTGAGAAAGGCGAGCCACCAGTCGAAAAAACGGAGGCCAAGAAAGCGGATGCTGAATCTGGCAAACTGGAGCCAATGAAAGAAACTCCTGCAGCCGAGACCAAGTCTTCGGGAGAAACACCAGCGGTCAAAGAAGAGACTCAAGCGGGTAAAAAAGAAGCTCCAGCGGTCAAAGAAGAAACACCGCCGGTTGGAGAAAAAACTTCTGGAGATGAAAAAGGTAAGTAGAGGCTGATCTAACTCAAGCCCCAAGTTGCTTTATGTTTTTTGGCCAAGGGCCAAACGTGCTGGTGGCTTCGCCCAATGCGCTTAGTGGCTTCGCCAAAAGCGATTGGGGCCGTGAAAATTCTGCCGCAATATTGGCCAAGGTTACCTTCAACCGTTTCCGACCCCACGACAATTGCAGCCTTAAGCATGCTGTTTTTTGGCCAAGGGCCAATTTCACCGTAGCCTAGGGCATCGCCCTAGGAATCGAAAGCCGCGAATCGGTGATTGGCTGAAGGCCATATTCAAACGGTGGGGTTGTGGTTGAGTTTGGCCTACAGCCAAAATGGTTTGGGTTTGTTTCACACCTAGGGCGATGCCCTAGGCTACGGTGAAAGAGGCCTTTGGCCAAACGCGCCGGTGGGATTTCCTGTTCGACCCTGAACGTGCACGGGCACCGAGCCCAATGCGATTCTTGGTAGATAAACGCGCTGGTGGCTTCGCCTAATGAAATTCTTGGCGGATAAATGCGTTGGTGGCTTCGCCAAATCCGTTTCGTGGTTCTCGTAATGTGAAGACATGCGCCACTGCGCGGTACACAAACAGGGGCAGGAGCTAACTGTCTTCTTTCTTTATGCCATTGGGGCTCGTTAGGGCTTGTTCAAGATGCCATTGGCACGCGTGAGAGCTTGTTCAAGATCGGCGATCAGATCGTTCGCATCTTCGATCCCGATCGACAGGCGCAGTAGGCGGGGATGCACGGGAAAACCTTCACCTGAAACGGTTTTGCGGTGCTCAATCAGACTCTCGACACCGCCAAGCGACGTGGCAGGATAGAAAATCTCGCAAAAACGAGTCACGTCGATGGCCGTCTGCTCAACGCCCTTCACGATGATCGACATCATGCCCCCGAATTGACCGTTGGTTTGTTTCATTGCAACCTCGTGACCTGGATGAGACGGCAAACCCGGATAGAGAACGCGCTCAACATAAGCGTGACCCTCAAAATGCTTCGCAATTGTCATGGCGTTTTGGCATGATCGTTCCACCCGCAAAAACAGCGTTCGCATGCCGCGAATAAGCAACCATGCATCAAACGAATGTAGCGCCGTTCCTTGAAGTTTGCGCACCATGAAAATGTCTTCCCAGTACTGCCCCGTTTCACGTACCGACAAAACACCTGCGGTGATATCCGAATGACCATTCAGGAATTTGGTGGCCGAATGAAACGATATGTCTGCGCCGAAATCCAACGCCCGCGTCAGATTCGGCGGCGTACCAGTGCAATCTGTTAGAAGCTTGGCCCCTGCCGCATGCGCAATCTCGGCGGCGGCCGCAATGTCGGTCACTTCCCAGTCGGGGTTATTCGGCGTCTCAACCCACACCAATTGTGTCTCGCCCGGTCGAACAGCTTGGCCCATTTCCTCGAGATTGCAAGCCGTGTAATAGGTGACTTTGATGCGCTCGTTGGCGTCGTATTTTTGGAATTGAGCCAGAACGCCGTGATACATAACCTTCGGAGCGACGACGTGCGCACCCGCCGGAAGATGCTCAATCACTGCGGTACAGGCCGACATTCCCGAAGCAAACAATAACGATTCTGTGGCGCCTTCCAGCTCCGCAATGATCGCTTCCGCATGCGCCGTGGTCTGACTGCCGTCGCGGCGATACCAATAGGGCTTGCGCACCTCGTAGTTCTCATCGCGCGCGTAGGTGGCCGCAGGTTGGATTGATGGGATAACAGCGCCTGTCTCTCCCTCTACAAAATGTAGTGCCTGCGAGACGCGGGTTACCAGAGATGGCTTGCGGTTGCTTTTGTCGGTCATGATCGCGCCTTATTATGTGTCGCGATCATTATCTGCGATTCAAGCCATAGGCCAAGTAGGTGTCTTGCGCCATGCGATGGATTCATGAGACGATCAGCGGTTGACCAAGCCGGGACGTCATTGATGCAGCGGCAAACAGTTCGCATTAGCGAGCACGCCGCCGAAGACGCCATATTCATCCCCGAAGGCCGACAGTCGCTGACGACCACTCAGCAAGAAGTTATCCAACGCGTGGCCCGAAAAACGGTCTCGCAAATCCAGACCCCTTGGCAATCGTTAAAAACGAGAAATGTTCGACCCGATGAGCACAGTTTTAGTGGTTGTTTCAAACGCAGCAATGGATTTCGTGAGCTAGGCTTAACTACGTTTATTATGTACTCACCTGTTTAGTCGCAATTTTCTAGCATGGAACAACTTGCATCACCTACTGTTTTGCCAGCGCCGATCAAAAGCCCCCAAGAAGCTGCCGCTTGGGCCACACCACTCAAAATTGTCGTTTGGCTTTGTTTCATCGCAATGGCAACTTATCTATCGTTTGGCATTGGGGTTCTGGCGTTCATCACGGGTGTGCTACTGATGTTCAAAATCGGTAGGACCAAGGGAGTTGATTGGCCACCGAAGCTTCGCGGTTTCTTTACCAAGCTGGTTATCACAGGGGTTGCGTATCAATTCATGGGATTCGTTCTGATTTCTGGGCCACACATTGCAAATGACATGCGGTTTTTTGGAGCCGCTGGTGTGGATTACAAACGAATCCGACTGGTCGATACGATGACGAGTTTGCGAAATGCAGTTACTAAGGTAGACCTCAAGGAAAACGAATTCGAAAAGCTGATGGTGTTCTACCGTGAGCAAGCACAGGCTTCGATTGATACTCCGAACAGCTATAGACTTGAGGGATTTACTTATTTTGAATTAGCACCTACGTCAGTTGATACGGCGCTCTTTGAACAAATCAATCGCAAATACGAAAAGTTTAAACCGTTGCTCGTTGGCTACGAACAAAATGATGGCTGGGGAAACGAAAAACGTGGCACCCACGTTTGGATGAATGAAAAGTCTATTGTCGAAGACCTGGAAGCAATCATCGAAGCGTTTCCTGAGATCGACCATGGGGCCTATGGGCCTTGTCGAGTCTTTGTATGGGACAATGGGTATGGAAGCCACCGCTTTTTCATCTGGTTCCCGCAGCATCGACTGGGGTTTTTGAAATCCCAAGCTGCGTATGGGTAGTTGATTTAAAGACACTACACACGGGTACGAAAAAAGCCCGCTTGCCGAAGTTCGACAAACGGGCCGTCGTTAATGGTTGCTGTTCTTACTCAGCTACCGGTTCATAAACCGCAACGCGTTTGGGGAGCGCGTTACAATTTACTCATCATTCAGGGACCAGCCCTTGATGTGTGCGTTGCCGGCTTCGGCAAATTTATTCAAAGTAGCCTTTACATCCAAATCTTTGGGAGCTTTGAATGTACAAGTGTTACTACTTGGGTCAGTTTCAATTTCAACAATTCCATCAACAGTGGTCAGAGCACTTCGCACGGAAGCTGCGCATCCACTTCAAGTCATGCCTGGAAGTTTCAATGAAACTGTTTGAGTTGTTGTAGCAGCATCTTTCATCTTTTTGCGCTTGCCTTTTTTAGGCAATGCAGCAATTTGCTCTTCGGTCAAAAGCTCTTTGATGGCAGCGCTGATTTTTTTGTTAGCGGCTTTTACCTTGTTGCGAGATTGCTTGAACTCTTTCAGTTTTTCTTCGCTCAAGCCCATCGCTACAATACCAGCGTTAGTGGCTTTGTTGCCTTTGAGTCCTTCTTCTTTTGCTGCGGCGATTCCAGCCTTGCGTTTTTCTTTTTGCTCGTCAGAGAGGAGACCCTCCGAAGCCTTGCGAGCTTCGATCACAGAATCAATATGCTTTTCGATGATTGCAGCGGCTTTTTCCTTTTGCTCATCAGTTAGTTCAGCAGCTTTAAACTGCTTCATGATTTGCTTGGTGGAACTTTTTAAAGCCTTAGCTTTTTGTTTGTTGGCTCCAGCGTCGTCTTGTGCCAAGCAATTTGCTGTGACGATCAGACCAAGAACCATTGTGAAAAGTACACGATGGATTTGCATTGTTGGGTTGCTCCTAAATGGATGAAATTGTTGATCTACTATTTGAGCTTGGGGAGCCCTGATTTGTCAATTTCGGCCACTAATTTTCGAACGTTTTGTCCAAATTAGTTTTAGGGCATTTTCTTGCAACAAAAACTTTAAGTCAATAAATCCGCCACTCGGGTGGCTGATGCGCGGATAACGACTGAATACTGGCCGACTGAATGCTGGCAGTTGCTTACGGATCCGCGCGTGACAGGAAATTGATACTTTGATGTTTTTCGCGAGTCTGCATGGAGACTGACGACTCGGCAAACTGTGACAACGCGAGCGCGACCGCCCATGTGCAAAGGCGTGTCCGCGAATAATCAAATGCGAAAGGAAGAGGTTATCGCTGCGAGACTTTTTCCGCTTGCGCCTTTTTTCCTGCTTGAGCGTCGATGCCCAATTCGTCAGCCAACAATCGCTGGGCTTCCTTTAGCAAGAACGCATGATCCATAAACGGTTCGTAGCTGATGTCTTGCCAGCGAACGCGACCTTTGCCGTCGATCAAAAATGTTCCGTGAAGCGGAGCTGATTCGAAATCGTCGTAAGCTCGGAACTTTTTGAAAACTTTATTGGCTTTGTCAGATGCCAATCGAATAGGCATCGTGCCATTGTAGTTTTCAATCGACTTTTGCAATCCGTCATGGTCGTCGCTGCTGATGGCAACCATGTCCAAGCCAGCGTTTTCAAATTCTTCAAGCTGCGGAGCAAACGCATTGAGTTGTTCTGCACAGTGCAGACAGCCGTGCCCAAGATAAAAAATCAACACGTACGGTTTGCCTGCGTAGTCATCAGAGCTGGCGGTTTGATTGTCCGAATCTTTCAGTGACCACTCTGGTGCATTGGATGGCGACCATCGGAATGGGCCAAGCGAATCAAGCGGTGGGCGGAATCCCAAATCGATTGCTGGCGAGGATTGTTTAAGCCAGTTCTCTCCGTATTCCAATTCAACGGCCAGCGGTTCAAGTCTGGCAAACATTTCAATGCTTAGGTCAATCGAACTTGATGTGTCGCGAAGTTTTTCAAAGGATTCAGTTGCCAAATCCATGTCGCCATTTTGGTATTGATGATAGGCCAAACGAGCAAGCGGAATGGTTTCTTGTGGGCGACGTTTGACTTGCGAAGCCATCGTTTTCAAACCGGATTCAGTGTTTCCAGCGAGAAACTCCAATTCGCCTAGCCAACTTACGTCTTCGCCAGCTGCCTTTTTCAATTTCTTGTGGGCCAGCTCAAATTCTTCTTCGGCAACCAAGCGGTATCCGTCAACGGCCGCGATTGCTTTGTCAATATTCTTGATGGCTTGTTTCGCCTTGGCCAAATCTGCCTTTGACTCCTTCAAATGAAGTTTACCCTTTTTCGTGTCGAATTTTTTGTCTACCGGACGTGGAGGACGATCGGCAGAAGTATCAAGGGCGGCTTCCAATTTGGCGACACGTCGAGTTAGCTTTTTCTGTTCTGTTTTTTGTTCAGTCAAGAATTGTTTAAGTCGCGTGTTGGCTGAATTCATGATCGATTCGTTACCGGTGATCGCAGCCGAGCAGCCAAGCAGTCTCGCCGTTTTGACTTGTTCCTGAACGGAATCATCAACGTCGAGGTATTTGGATTGGCAAAGGCCGATGGCTTCTTCGTATTGCTGAAATTCGCGAAGTACTTGAAGCAATCGACGGCGGCCGTAACTCGCACTTCCACTTCGCTTTTTCAACGTGTTGTATTTTGGGTGTTGAGGAAGTTCGATCATGTTCTTGGCGAGACTGACCGCGTCATTGTATTTGCCGATGAAAACCAAGTTGCGAATCAACCATTCATTGTTGTGCGCGAAATTGTTAATCTCATCAGGCATAACCCGATCGCGAATCATGTGTGCATGGTCAACGCGTGCAGAGGCCTCTTGCTGGAAAACAGCGTCCTCGTATCGTTTAAGCCGCGAGTAAATATGGCCTGGCATGTGCCACATGTGTGCGATGCTGGGAGCCGAAACGCCGCATCGCGCCGCGGCCCGAATTGCATTGGCAGGATGGCGAGTGTCCCAGAGATGGATGGTGTAATGATGAGCCGGATGAAGCGGTTCCACTTCAAGGATTTCTTCGATCAGGGAATTGAGTGCAAGGTAGCTGCTGACGGGTGTCCCTTCGCGAGCGTTGTGCCAAACGCGATGGGCGACGAAGGCTTTTGCTTCGATGTCGTCTGGATACTTGATCACGATCGACTCAAGGTCTTTGAGAAAATTCGTGGCACGTTTCTTTTTGTCTTTTTCTTTGTCCGAAAAATATTTTGCGAGAGCGTCGATGTACATCTTTTCGCGATCAGTCGTCGACTTTTTTAATTCAACGGCTTTGGCTATGAAACCTTGCGAGCGTTTGCGTTTTGAGTAAGCTGCCATCGCAGCGCCCCAATAGGCCATCGCGCAGTTCTCGTCGATCGCAGCGGCCTGTCGAAATGATCGTTCGGCTTCGAGGTACCAAAATCCGTGAAGCTGCCCAACGCCCTGGTTGATGAACGCTTGTGCTTCTTTCGATTCGGTGGTGACAGGAAACTGGACGTTGCCAGTGCCGCCCATTAAATAGGCGCGTTGACGTGGCCCTTCGTTGAACGCTTCGCCGTGGATCGAGTGGCCTTCAAGGATTTCATCGATCGTGGTTTCAAGATCGGCAAGCGCTTCCTCGTCGAGTTCATCAGGATTGGGTTTTGCCGTATCTTTGGTACTGTCCTCTTCAAAATATGCTTTTATTGATTCCGAACTTTCAGTTTTCTGAATTGCGAAACCAGTCGCCTCTGAGCTGTTCAAAATCGCGAAGACCAAAATTCCAAGCAAACACGAGCGAACGGACAAAGAAGCAGATGAAATTTTGAAAATCCGGCAATCCATCGATTGAGACCTTTAAGGGAAAATATTGGTAACAATGGTGCTCCAACAACCGCTATAGATTCATTGGCAGCAATTCAATTGTAGTCCCGTATTTGGTTTGGAAAAACTACCGAATCCACCAAAACCGGATCAACTTACAAACTGTTAGATAGAAGACGTCAAATTCGTCCGACAAGTCCAATTCTAACGCTGACAAAAACGGCAAAGAGGATATTATTAGCTCTCGACTCAATGGGCGTTCCAAATATTCTGCGGAGTGGTCGTCGTCGAAAACTAACTCAATTTTGAAAACTGACAGATCTAAATTCATGGCCAACAATTGGACGCCTACTTCCTGGCAAAAAAAGCTTATTACCCAACAGCCAATCTATAAGGATCAAGCCAAACTTGATGAGACTTTAGTCCGCTTGGCAAAGCTCCCACCTTTGGTGACAAGTTGGGAAATCGAAAGCCTGAAATCGCAATTGGCTGATGCTGCAGAAGGCAAAGGGTTTTTGTTGCAAGGCGGCGACTGCTCTGAAAGTCTCGACGATTGCGAGACTGATTCGATCGTGCGTAATCTCAAAGTCCTTGTGCAAATGAGCTTTGTCCTGGTCTACGGATCGATGAAGAAAGTTATTCGTGTCGGCCGGATCGCGGGCCAGTACGCCAAACCAAGATCAAGCGATACTGAAACTCGAGACGGTGTGACGCTTCCTGTGTATCGAGGCGACATTATTAATCGCTCCGGATTTACGGAATCGGATCGAACCGCTGACCCTGAGCTTTTGTTGCGCGGCTATGAACGAGCCGCTTTGACGTTGAACTTTATTCGTGGATTGAGTGTTGGTGGATTCGCCGATATGCATCATCCGGAAAACTGGAATCTCGAATTCGCGACGGACTCACCGCGTGCCAGACAGTACCACGAGATGATTCAGTCGATCTCCAACTCGCTTAATTTTATGGAAGCCGTTCTTGGGACGTCGATTTCCCAAAGCAAGACGATTGATTTTTTCACATCTCACGAAGCGCTTCATCTCAGTTACGAGCAAGCCCAGACGCGTCGCGTTCCACGTCGCGAAGGCTGGTACAACATGAGCACGCACTTGCCGTGGATCGGTTACCGCACCCGCGACATCAATGGCGCTCATGTCGAATACTTTAAAGGAATTTCAAACCCAATCGGGATTAAGGTTGGACCGAAATTTGAGCCGGCTGAGTTGGTCGAGTTGGTTAAAGTTCTCAATCCAGAAAATGAACGCGGGCGCATTACGCTTATCCATCGTTTTGGTGCTGACGAAGTTTCAAAATGCCTTCCACCGATCGTAGAAGCGATTCAGGAAGCGGAACTTAAAGTACTGTTTTGTGCGGACCCAATGCACGGAAATACTTTTTCGACCAATTCAGGAATCAAGACGCGAAGTTTTGAGAAAATTGCCAGTGAACTTGAACAAGCTTTTCAAATTCATGGCAAGCTTGGCTCAATCCTCGGAGGTGTCCATCTTGAACTGACTGGTGACGACGTTACCGAGTGCATCGGAGGGGCAGGAAATTTGGCGGAGCCTGATTTGGAGCGAGCTTATAAGAGTTCCGTAGACCCGCGATTAAATTACGATCAAGCGATGGAGTTAGCTTTTTCAATCGCTGACAATATGAAGATCAACCAAAAATACCAAGATTGAGTTTCAATACTTGGACGATTCTTGTTCAGCATCTGAACTTAATTGCATAAGCGTCGTCTTCTATTGCAACCAACCGGTTGTAAGTGGCGATTCTTCTTATCAATTTGCGAATGTTTGAGTTTCTGGCTTGTCTCGATTCTGCGATACAAATTGACATCCAATCACATAAGTGATAAGGTTCAGGTCGTAACGGTCCCCCAAAAGATAGGTAATGGAGTTTCTTTTTCGATTGTCTACTTATCCCAATTCTCACCTCGAAGTCTCATCCTTGGTCTTATCCCGCCTCAAGAATTCAAAGAACTAACCTCTCGTTATGGATCAAAAATATCCGAATACGCCGCTAAGCAAGGAAGAGCTCGATTGGATGACTCAGGCTGAGAGTTATCTCGGTTATGAGTTTCGAAACAAGCGTTATTTGGCTGAAGCTGTGACCCATGCTTCTGTTGCCAATACACGGCTAAAGTCATACGAGCGATTGGAATTTCTTGGCGATTCAATATTGGGTTTTATTGTTTGCGAATACCTGTTTCAAAACTTTCCCCAGTTGCTGGAAGGCGATCTTACTAAAATCAAGTCAAATGTGGTTAGTCGCCAATCCTGTGCAGATATTGGCTTGAAATTACAAATCGATAAGTGCTTGGTTGTAGGCAAAGGCGTCGGTTCTGGGGCAGGTGTCCCAAAATCACTTCTGGCAAACGCGTTTGAATCGATTGTTGCCGCGATTTATTTGGACGGCGGACTTGAAGCGATCAAGTCATTCTTAATGCCGATTGTCGAGATTCAAGTTGCCGCCGCGGTCAGTGGTGGATTGGAGATCAACTATAAGTCTGAATTGCAACAGTACGCCCAGAAACGATATGGTATTCCACCACAATATCGTTTGCTGGATGACCGAGGCCCGGACCATGACAAGTGGTTTCAAGTCGCTGCTCAGATTGACAAACGTACTTATTTTCCTGCGTGGGGGAAAAACAAAAAAGAAGCCGAACAAAAAGCGGCAGCCAATGCTCTCGCCATGATCGATGGCAACCCTCCCCCGTTCGGAGCAGAAGTCGATGCCTCCGCCGAAACATTAGTCGTTAGTTCTGACGATACTTCAACGGATCTGTTTCCCGACGGTGACCTGTCTGAATAGGAATAGGTTAGCCGTTTGCGAATTCATGAGTTGGAGTTCATGACTCGGAACATTGACCGACCAAACAGCGATTTGGTTATTCGTAAGTCCTTGCCAAACGGAATCCCAGCCGTGGGAATCCCATCATTGAGCGAGTTGAGAATCGCCTGCTAGCGCGGACGTCAAATACTTCGTCGGCAAACGAGCCACCGCGATATTCTCTTTCGAGGCTTCGGTGGTTCTCGAATTCTTTCCCGAAATCGGTATACAGATTTGTGGCTGGATCTTTCAGCGTTGGTAGTTGTTCGACGTACCAATCAAGACACCATTCGCTAACGTTGCCGAGATCATCGAACAAACCAGAGTTCCCAGGTTTCAACATCCCGACCGGATGACGATGTGCATTTGAATTGTTGGCAAACCAAGCGTAATGTTTCGTCGCCGCGGTGTTTCTGCCAAACGGAAACAAAGTGTGAGTTTCTCCCTGGCTGGCAAATTCTCTCTCAGATGCAGTCGGAATTCGATATCCACTTTGCTCCAAATGCGTTTGGGTAAAGCGAATATCCTGTTTCGACAAAACGATCTGCGCCAACCGTTCCATCGAAGGCAACGCACTATTAAGGCTTTGTTGATCGCTCAGCCAGCGGCAATATTGGATAGCTGTAAAAAAGTCGACATCGCTCACTGGCAACTCTTTCGCCAATTTCTCTCGCCGTTTAAGTCTGCGTCCCAAGTCAGCTACTTTGTTCTTTAGTGCTTTGAGCATTCTCGTCAAAGTAACCAATTTCTTTTTCGCAGTTTCAAGTTCTGATAACGGGGCGTCGGTTGATTCGGCAGATGGTGTTGCCTGTTGGGGCGTATTTGCCTTAGTCAAATCCTCGACCAGTGCTTGCTGTTGGTCTTTGCGAGCTTGGTAAACGGGAATTTGAGCTGAAAGGATTTTCTGTAGCTCTTTTTCAAAACCAACAAACTGCCCAACAGTTACTTCGTGGATCGAAATTCCGAAACGCCGTGGGATCCGCTTTCGATGCACGGGCTCGTTTAGAATTCTTTCGATGTTGAAATCTGGATGCGCGGCGTTTTTGCTTAAACCCATTTCAAAAGAATCAACCGGCCCGAACAGAGCAAACGTATTGCCCGCTAAATCCACATGCCAGTTTTTTCCGGGTTCCGGTTCGGCGCGGCTAAGTTGTTTTTCTTTCGCTAACACATCCGCTTCGCGACCCCAGTGCCTCAATAGCCATCTGGCAGAGGAATGGACACGGGAATCGGGATGTTCGACGAAAATATCGACCATCGATTGCAAAATCCGTTCGCGATCCAGACTTTGAATTTGATTGGATTTGAATTGTCCCAGTGACAACAATATTCCAGCCAACACATCAGGATCAGCTGAACGCCACTCTTCAATTCGATCAATCAGAAGATCAACACCAGTAGCAGAAGGGCCCAATCGCTCGATCAGTTCTGTCGATATTGACATGTCTCTTCGTTGAGCAAATTGACTCCATTGATTGTCGCCCAGTTGCAACATCGCGATGACCAAATTGGCCGTATGGTTAATGTCTGCTAACGTTCCCTGCGAGTCCGCGTTCTTGGCTTGCTCGTTTTCGATTCGTTGCTGAAGGATGGTTTGAAGTTCAGAGATCGCTGCGTACTTGTTCGCCTCCAGGGCTTTCGTCAAAAACGGAATCTGGCGCGGTGTTGCTGAACCAAGTAGCTCGACCAGAAATTCTAAATCCGTTTGAAACAGTCTCGAAATAATTGCCGCCGCGTTCTGCGGTGAGGGAGCGTTTGGATCACTACGGTCATTGAATGCTTTAACTAACTCTGGTCGAAGCCGTTCTCGGATTGGCGCAAATGACGGCAGCCACTGTGACATTTCGACTTGATCAAGCGACGTTAAGTGCCCCACAACGTCCGGCAGGATCTTGTCCCATGTTTCGGCCTCTGGATCGAACAAGGCCAATGCTGCCGCGGCGCGGAAACGACGCTCCGTTGTGCTGTCTTCGTTGGTATCCAATACGACTTTCCAAAACCGCCCGGTCAGTTCAGGTCGACGAAAGAGCAAACGTTCTCGTCCAACAAAAAAGTCTCCCGCGTCAGACTTTAGAAGGTCTTTGAAGAGTAAATTGGAGAGCTGTTCTCGTTGCTCTGGATCGTCTTCGAGTTCAAGAATCGCCATCCGGATTCGATGTTGTGATTTAAAGTTTTCGGTTTCCTTGGCCAGCTGCTCTCGAAGCATCGGCAGCATGGTTTTACGGAAGTCTTTAAGCACGCTGAATGTTCGTGGCAGCGAAGAGGCATCCGATGTCGTCAACGTTTCCAACTGAGCAAACGCTCGGTTACGTTCCGACACAGCGGCGAGATAGGCGTAATTTGTCGACACGATGGTGCCAACCAAAAGCGTGGCCGCCACGGTCGCCAAACATCCGGCAACCGTTGGATTGCGTTTCGCCCACATCCACGTTCGTCGCAATGGGCCGATGCGTCGCGATTGGATCGGCTCGCCACGCTCGAATCGACCCAGCTCTTCGGCTAAGAATTTTCCGTTTGGTATCCGGTCACTGAGGCTTCGCGTTAAACACTTTTCGCAAATCGTTTCCAATTCAGCCGGTGCATTGGGAGCGATTTTGCGAATGGGTTTGGCGTCGTTGTTACAAATCCAATGGAGCAAGTCATTCATTTGCCCCCGGAATGGTTTCTGCCCCGTGACCATTTCGTACATGATCACGCCCAAGCTCCAAATGTCTGTTTTCCCATCGGCCAAGTGAGCTTTGCCGCTGGCCTGTTCGGGACTCATGTACATCGGCGTACCGAGCAACGAACCATCTGTTGTTAATTCGGTTTGGTCGTCCAGCGAACGGGCACAGCCAAAATCTGCAATGTGCGGCCGGCCTTGAGGGTCGATCAAAATGTTATCAGGCTTGATATCTCGATGAATGATTCCTTCTTCGTGGGCGTAATTAAGTCCCTCCGCAATCGCCTTAATAATTGCAACTGTCTCGTCTGTGTTTTCGCAATTATGCCGTTTGATGAAAGCCTTTAACGTTTCACCGGCAACGAACTGGTAAACGATAATGTTCTGGCCGTTTACCATTCCGTATTCGTACACCGGAATGATGTTGGGATGCCGCAACCGGGCAGCGGCACGCGCCTCACGCTGAAATCGTTCGATGTTTGACTTCGACGTCATCATCTTTGCAATTTTGATGGCGACGCGCCGATCCAGTTGTGGATCGTGGGCTTCATATACTCTTCCGAATGAGCCTTCGCCAAGTATCTTTTTCACTTGGTAGCGCCCGATCATCTCCAAATTGCCATCGCCATCCTTGGTTTCAACCAATTCAGGGAAGCTGTCAAAGGTTCCGCCTGCCGCGCCTTTGGCTGAGCGATTCCTTCTCGACCCAGAAGGTACGGCGATCAACTGGATGTCGTCATCGTTGGATCTTCGCTGGGACCTTTGGCTATCGAAAGTTTCAACGATATCTTTCGACGCGCTTTTGGATTGAGCTTCGCGGTCTAATCCGGAAATGTTTGAAGGAAGTGTCGCCTCGTTGAGGTTGGACAAGTCCGCCGATTGAGCGGAATTGCTGGTAGCGAAACTGGCAGGGCGGTTGCTGTCGGTAGTTTGGTCCAATTGTTCATTGGGCCGGTGACTGTCGGCCGTTTGATCTAGATCTTCCTCAGGCCTGTTACTGTCAGTCGTTTGGTCTAGAACTTCTTCAGGTCGGTTACTGTCCGTAGTTTGATCCAGCTTGTCTTCAGGAAGATTACTGGCTGAGGTTTGTTCTAAAGCCGAGGAAGAGGGATCATTGGAGCGGGCAACTTTCTTGGTTGGAGCCATTTTGAATCAACAGTCTAAAGAATTGGATGACGGTTCTTTTTATCCCATTCACTTGATGACCTTCTCAACCATTATCGGAGTTGGAACCTGGTGGCGGATCGAAGCGGTCTACGTCTGGAATATCCTCGGGGACCCCATCGAATTGATCGTCGCTGTCGGAAAGGCCATCGATACTCAACGCCAGCAGGATTCCGGCTGCGGTCAATCTGCCAATTTCACGACGACCAATCGGTCCAGATGAAAATACTCTTTGGGGTGGACTGAACGTTGGGCTGGAAATGGGTGAGTTGGAAACGCCGATCGGTCCGGCAGTAAATCCCGTTCCGCCTCCACCAATGGGAGCATAAGTGATAGGCTGGGTGGCAAACGGATCGAAAATCGGCAATCCTACGAATTGTTCTTGAAACACAGGTGCTGCAAATGGATCCGATGGCAAGGTTGGTATGACTGTTGCTGCGTCAGGAACGACCCTTGCTGCGCCAGCATCAGCTACGAGTCCGCCTCTCAAGGCACCTGCGCGTCTGACCTCAGTTTGGATGAATTTCAAATCATCAGGGTCAGTTACGATGGCGATAAAAAACGGAACCTTCTTTTTTGTTTTGATTGTTTTGGTTTCGACTGTTTCTGTTTTGACTGCTCCAGTGGAAACGTAATGGCTCATTCGGTTGGGCGATGCGTCTCCCAAATCTTCATCTTCTGTGGGCTCGATCAATTCCAGCGAAAGTGCCGCAAACCCATCTTTGCCTGCCGCAACAATTGAGTAGACTCCCGGTTCGACGGATTCGATCTCGAACTTTCCGTTCTCTTCAACCGAAACTCTTGCAACTTCGATGTCATCTTGAATCAAGAAAATATTCATCTCTGAAAGTTTGGCGGGATCCCCGGCTTCGGTGGCAATTGGCTGAATCCGCCCACTAAAGCTGCCATCGTCTGTCAACGTAAATTGGAAATCGTCGCGAATGTCGGTCGCTTTTTTGATTGCCTTAAGATCATCGGTCGTTTTGTCAGTACCAGCGGCGATCGCGGCCGGCATGTAGTTTTCGCTGATTGCTTTAAGCGTGTTGAAATCGGGTGGGATGGCTGCAGCATCGATCTGCAATTCATCTTCAAGGTTAACTTTGGAAAACCGACTAACGTGGCTTACATAAAAATTGCGTTTGGCAAGCGTTGATTTCGCCGATTTGCCAAGCAAGTTGTTCGCGTTATCAAATTTATTACGAGGGGAAAGTGGCTTTATGCGTGCGTCATCAAACGCGTCGAATTCGGCAAGCTTTGGCAGCACGTGGACACCGTATGCGAGGAAGCCATTTTTGCCTGAGGCCACCAACGTATAAACGCCTGGATCAACGTCTTTGAGTACGAATTGGCCATCCTCAATAGTGGTGCCTTTTCGAATCGTCTCGCCTTTTTGTAGTAATGTAACTTTGAGGCGTTCGATTGGAACGGCCGATGATTGCTCCGCTTCAATCGCAGAAATTCGCCCTTCAAGATTCCCTTCGTCGTTGGTCGTTACCCAATGCGCTCGCAATGTTTCAGTTTGCGATTCATCGTCTTGGGCTGTCAAATCAGCAAATGTTTCTGCTTTCAGTACGATGGTGTAAGCCTTGGTTCGGTGTTCGCCAATGACTTGATCCAGTAAGAAAACGACATTGATTACGATCGCGGGTACTGCGACGAACCAATATTTCATCCAGCCTGTTTTGATTTTTTGAATTACTGTTGTCTGATGTGGCACTTTAATTCACCTGCTGTCAATCCGAATGTTGTCTCCTAATGCATTCACTTCTTAACGAACTTAACTTAGCTAAGAAAATTAAAATTTTGCAATTCTATCGACTGGATTACAAATTCTTGAATTGGCTTTCCCCAGAATTCTGACGAAGGTTTCTCCAAGCCAAACGACAGCTCTCTCTCATGGCCGTTTTTTTTGGGGGGGAATATTCCCTTGCTGTATTCTCCAAGTCCAAAATCTTGTCTTTGCCTAAGCGATTCCTTCTCGAACCGGAGGGGCAACTTTCTTGGTTGGAGCTATTTTGAATCAACGGATGACCGTTCTTTTAATGCCACTTACTTAATAACCTTCTTAACTAAGTATCAGAGTTGGAACCTGGTACCGGATCGAAGCGATCTATGTCTGGATCGTCGTCTTCCTTAGGAGGCGCATCGTCGCCGCCGAAAATACAATCGATGTCGATTTCGTCGTCGTCATCGCCATCGTCTGGCGTTTCCGGCGGATCATCGTCGTCATCGTCAGGCATTTCTGGCGGATCGACAGGATCGTCATCGGGTACTGTTGGCGAATCGACTGGCACGTCGGGCGTTACCGGTGGATCGGGCGTTACCGGTGGATCGGCTGGAGCATCGGGAACTACTGGTGGATCGACGGGAGCATCGGGTATTGTTGGAGAATCCACTGGGATCTCATCGCTCAAGTCGGGTATAGCTGACGTACTGAATTGATCGTCGCTGTCGGAAAGGTCATCAATGCTCAACGCCAGCAGGATTCCGGCTGCGGTCAATCTGCCAATTTCACGACGACTAATCGGTCCAGATGAAAATACTCTTTGGGGTGGACTGAACGTTGGGCTGGAAATGGGTGAGTTGGAAACGCCGATCGGTCCGGCAGTAAATCCCGTTCCGCCTCCACCAATGGGAGCATAAGTGATAGGCTGGGTGGCAAACGGATCGAAAATCGGCAATCCTACGAATTGTTCTTGAAACACAGGTGCTGCAAATGGATCCGATGGCAAGGTTGGTATGACTGTTGCTGCGTCAGGAACGACCCTTGCTGCGCCAGCATCAGCTACGAGTCCGCCTCTCAAGGCACCTGCGCGTCTGACCTCAGTTTGGATGAATTTCAAATCATCAGGGTCAGTTACGATGGCGATAAAAAACGGAACCTTCTTTTTTGTTTTGATTGTTTTGGTTTCGACTGTTTCTGTTTTGACTGCTCCAGTGGAAACGTAATGGCTCATTCGGTTGGGCGATGCGTCTCCCAAATCTTCATCTTCTGTGGGCTCGATCAATTCCAGCGAAAGTGCCGCAAACCCATCTTTGCCTGCCGCAACAATTGAGTAGACTCCCGGTTCGACGGATTCGATCTCGAACTTTCCGTTCTCTTCAACCGAAACTCTTGCAACTTCGATGTCATCTTGAATCAAGAAAATATTCATCTCTGAAAGTTTGGCGGGATCCCCGGCTTCGGTGGCAATTGGCTGAATCCGCCCACTAAAGCTGCCATCGTCTGTCAACGTAAATTGGAAATCGTCGCGAATGTCGGTCGCTTTTTTGATTGCCTTAAGATCATCGGTCGTTTTGTCAGTACCAGCGGCGATCGCGGCCGGCATGTAGTTTTCGCTGATTGCTTTAAGCGTGTTGAAATCGGGTGGGATGGCTGCAGCATCGATCTGCAATTCATCTTCAAGGTTAACTTTGGAAAACCGACTAACGTGGCTTACATAAAAATTGCGTTTGGCAAGCGTTGATTTCGCCGATTTGCCAAGCAAGTTGTTCGCGTTATCAAATTTATTACGAGGGGAAAGTGGCTTTATGCGTGCGTCATCAAACGCGTCGAATTCGGCAAGCTTTGGCAGCACGTGGACACCGTATGCGAGGAAGCCATTTTTGCCTGAGGCCACCAACGTATAAACGCCTGGATCAACGTCTTTGAGTACGAATTGGCCATCCTCAATAGTGGTGCCTTTTCGAATCGTCTCGCCTTTTTGAAGCAACGTTACTTTGAGGCGTTCGATTGGAACGGCCGATGATTCCTCAGCTTCAATCGCAGAAATTCGGCCTTCAAGGTTGCCTTCGTCATTGGTCGTTACCCAATGCGCTCGCAATGTTTCAGTTTGCGATTCTTCGTCTTCGGCGTCTTGGGCTGTCAAATCAGCAAATGTTTCTGCCTTCAGTACGACGGTGTAAGCCTTGGTACGGTGTTCGCCAACGACTTGATCCAATAAGAAAACGACATTGATTACGATCGCGGGTACTGCGACGAACCAATATTTCATCCAGCCTGTTTTGATTTTTTGAATTACTGTTGTCTGATGTGGCACTTAAATTCACCTGCTGTCAATCCGAATGTTGTCTCCTAATGCATTCACTTCTTAAGAGACTCAACTTACCGAAAAAATATTAAAAATTTAGTAATTCTATTGAGTGGATTACAAATTTTTGAATTAGCTTTCCCTAGAAGTGTTAAGGAAAGTTTCCCCTAACCAAAACAAGAACTCTCTGTTGGCCATCTTTTTTTTGGGTGAATATTCCCTTGCTTGTCTTTCCCAACTCCAAATTCTTGTGACAAGTCGAAAGAGATGTGAACTTCGTACATCCGTCCTTCGATGCATGAATTTCGGAGAGCGAGTAGGGCCGAGCTCGTCTGCGCTTCCAACGCGTAGTTCCGTAATTGCTGTTCGAAGATGTTACGTAGCGCCAAACTGAAATTGATGTCGCAACCTAAACACACTTTCGCTGCTGCAAATCGAATTCCGTTTCTTACGCTTCAAGCAAAAATTCAAGACAGCCGCATTCGGCCTTCAGCGTTACAATTTCGTTACAAAACCCAGCAAATAATTGGCTATTTCTTTGTGCCAAATTCTTGGCTTATGCTTGACAAGCCCCTTTCGTGCCAATATTTTGGCACTTGAGATTTGTATCAAAACTGCGAGGCCGCCATGCAGGATCCAGGAAAAGATTTCAGTCGACGAGAAAGGCAGATCATGCAAGTGATTTTTGCCAACGGTAAAGCAACCGCAAAACAAGTGGTTGCTGCGATTCCCGATCCGCCCAGCCGTACCGCGGTTCGAACGTTGCTGACGATTTTGGTTGAGAAAGGAGCGTTGAAGTATGAACGCGTCGGGCGCGAGTTCGTGTACTCTCCGTCAAAGTCACGGGAATCCGTTGGCAAAGGAGCGCTTAACAATATTCTCAACACATTCTTCGGCGGCTCGATTGAAAATTTGGTTGCATCCCATTTCTCGGGACCGGATGCTTCGATTGACGAAGGCGAATTGAATCGTATTCGAGAGATGATCCGAGAAGCGGAAGCGTCTAAAAACGCAAACGCTACCAAAGCTTCAACCGGCAAGAAAAAGAAAGCCTCAAAACGAAAGGGGCGTTCCTAATGATTGCGATTGCTCAAACCATTGCCCAACCATTTCCACTGCTACAGCTGACGCTCAAGATCACTTTATTGCTTGGGCTATTCTTTGCTCTTTGGCTGATGTTTCGCAAGAAATCAGCTTCGTTCCGCCACTCAATTCTTGTGGTTGCTTTGTTTTCCATTCCATGCCTGTTGGCGGCCCAATGGTTACTTCCGTCGAAGAATCTGCAGTGGTTGGAACAGGAAGCCGTTTCCAATTTCGAAAAAGCGTTTGACTATTCAGCCGAAAACAGTTCCGCCAACTCAAAACTCGTCGCAAAAACAGAAACAAAGCCGCTGGCGAACAAAGATACTACGACCACTTCCCACCCGGAAACGTTGGAATCGATTGAAGCCAGACGCGGAGCTGCTTCGCCAGACGGAGCTGTTTTGCCAGACGGAGTTGCTTCTGTTCCGTCCAACCAAACGCCCGACGTTTCCTTTTTTTCGTTTAGAAAAATCCTGTTGCTGACTTGGTTTTTTGGATTCGCTGCTTTGACTCTCCGATTCATGATTGCTTGGTTGATCGTGTGGAGGATCGTCATTCGCAGCCCAAATCTCGAAACAGAACCGCTGGCGCCAGAGCTGCAACAATTGATTGCCACATTCACAACGTCGACATGCAAGTTCCGTATACATCGTGAGCTCGGCCAGATGCCAATGTGTTTTGGCATTTTCCGGTATACGATTCTGTTGCCTCGCGAGTTTTTGGATTGGGATTTTGCGGATCAAAAATCGGTTGTTCTTCATGAATCGGCTCATGCGTACCGCCGTGACTGCCTTGTAAACTTTTTGGCTCATTTCGAAAACGCCATCCTCTGGTTCCATCCGCTTTCGTGGACGTTGCTTCGCTGTTTGAAAAGTGAATCAGAGATGGCCTGTGACGACTGGGCGATTGCTCGTGGCGTGGACAATGTTAATTACGCTTCAGCTCTTTTTGACGTCACGATGTCGACTTGGCGGAAGCCGGCGGTAGCGGTCGTTTCGGTTTCGATGTCCGACTGTTCCCCGCTGGAACGACGCATGCAATCGATCTTGTCAACGTCGGCACCTCGAAAACCAATTTCGTTTTATGGGCAAGTTGGAATCGCGATCGTGTCCATGGTTGCGGTGTTTGGTCTGGCTGGATTTCACATCGGTTCAGCCGTTGCAGAGCAAGCGATGGTCGAAACGGCAGTGAGAATTGAACATCGAATCTTGCTGAGAGACAACAGCCTCGTGCGAGGAAAGCTGACGGGCGAAATGGAGATCGAAACGAGCTATGGAAGCGCGCGGCTTGATCTGGAAAAAGTTCGCAGCGTCAAATCCATCGCAGAAGGTAAGTTTGAAGTACGTGCCGACGATGGTTCTGTATTGATTGGCAAGATCGTACAAAACAAGCTTCCGATCGAAAACGATGACGTCGAACAAATTAACGTTGACGAGCTTTCCAAAATCACAACGATCGGAAATGCGAAGCTCAAAGAAGGCGAGCTGACGAGCGGTTTCTTAAAGGATAACATCTCGTATCACATTCGCGCTCCCAAAGGCTACGATCCGGCGCAAACTTATCCGGCGATCGTGTTCTTTCATCGTTCGAACTCCAACACGGACGCAATGCTGCTGGAATTCGCCGCGCAATCGCCTGAGGTTGCTGGTCGCTCTTTGTTAATCGGCATCAACGGCGAAAATCGGTCAAAGAAAGTCAAAGACGGATTCAACTACACCTACATTGATTTCGTCGGCCGCAGCAAGTACGGCGGCTTTCCTGGAACCGATCGGCAGAGTCCGGCTTTGGTTGTTGAAGCCATCGCCGAGTTGAAAGATCGAATTCTAATTTCGCAGACGGTCATCATCGGCGAAGGCGATGGAGCATTTCTGGCATTCTCTGTAATGATGAATTACCCCGAGATGGTCGATGGCCTGATCGCGATTGATGGCGGCTTGCTGGTGCAGAGCGCGCCGGACGCCTATGAAGACAAAGATTTGATGACGGCCCAGCGTGCGACGCCGGTCGTGATTTTGGATACGAAGCCTCGGAAAGATGACCGGAATTCGTACTCGATGGTAGCGAACAAAGCGTTTAAAGATGCGAATTGGTCGTCGCTCAAATTCTACCATGTCAAGGATGAAACAGTTTTGCCAAAGATCTACCAACGGTCTTTGAAGCGTTTTGAGAAGAAGGATTGATTTCTGAACCCGTTTAACCCAAAGAAAGAGCTGACATGATTTCTCTACGCAACACTTCCGTTGTCATTCTTTTGTTGTTCGGTTGCATCCAATCGAATGCGGTCGCCCAACTTAACAACTGGGATGGAAACTGGATCACCGACTTTGGGGAATTAAAAGTTACCGTTGATGACGGCAAACTTTCCGGCACCCTAAAAGGCAGAGACGTCGATGGCGTCGTGGAAGGAAAAAGTCTGAAACTGAATTATGAAAACAAAATACAGCAGGGGAATCGGCGCGTTTGGAAAAAAGCCCAAGCAACCCTTGAGCTGAATGACGGCGGAACAGAGTTCAAACGAACAGGTGAAGGCAAAACGTTCCGAGGTTGGAAGTTAAGCGATAAAATCGACGAATCCAAAACGGCTGACTTCTCAGGACATTGGCTTTCCAATCAGGGAAACATTGTCTTGGAGCAAAAGGGAGACAAAGTCACGGGCATCTATGGGTCTCAGGGCTTGGCGACGCTTGAGGGGACGGTGAAGGGAAATCGACTTAACTTCAAGTGGAAGAAATTTCACTTTACCGGAGAAGCCTTTATCGAACAAAACGAAGATGGCTCCAGGATTTATGGCTCTACCGTCAAGTACGAGAATGCCTTCGAATGGATCGGGCTCAAAGCCAAAGGGTTTACTCATCACGTCACTCCCAAAGCTGGTGAGATCGTCAAAGGCTACGTTGACAACGGCATGCTGTATCACTTGCGAATGCCCGATGGGTGGAAGGATGGCGATCCAGTTGATGTGATCGTGCTGTTTCACGGCAGCAATTTTACAACGGCAGGGATGGTTTTTATCACCGCCAAGAACTGGCCTGAGATCGGAAAGAAGTTTGCCATCCTTGGAATCCAGGGCGACAAATGGGCCGACTGGAGCGAGGCAGACGACTTGCGTCATAACTATCACTACGTTAACTGGATGGGAAAAAGTACCTACAAAGGATTTCCATACACCGATCGCGAAAGCCCCGCGCTGGTCATGGAAGTCATTGAAGAACTCGGCGATGAACTTTCCTTCGAGCGGACGTTTGTCGGCGGGCACTCACAAGGCGGCTGGCTAACCTACACGATTTCAATGCACTTTCCCGACAAAGTCGACGGAACGTTTCCGATGGCGGGTGGAATGATGATGCAATGCGAACCAGACGTTTTTGATGACGAAGCGTTGATGAAGGCTCAGCGGAAAACACCAATGGCGATCATTCACGCGAAGAACGACAAAGTCCAAAATGTATCCATGAGTGAAGGCGCATATCAACGTCTGGTTGCTCATGGTTTCTCAAATGTGAAATTCATCAACCCTTCTGGTGGCCATCCCTACGATTTCCTCCCGGTCAACGAAGCGATCGAGTATCTCGACGCTTTGACGACAGACGATGCAGATCTTCTTTTGAAATACACAACGGAAAGGCTTGCGAAGAAAGATTGGCGTACCGTCGGTCTGGCGTTACAAAGATCGAAAGACCTTGATGCTGCCGATTCGTTTGCAGAGATTCGCAGTTCGTTCGATGCCGAAGCGTCCAAGCAGGTAGACCGCCATTTGAAATACATCAAGAAAGGCGGCTACGGCAAGTGGGTTGATCGATTTCTCAAATGGCACGCTGATTTTGCGTTTGCGGATTCAGCCAAAAGTGCCGTTGAAGAATGGGACGAACTTGTCGACACCCATTCGAAGCTGGCCACGGCTCTGGATACCAAAGCAAAGAAAGCATTGAACGAAGGAAAAAGCCAAGAAGCCTGGGAGCTGCGAAAAAAGATCGTTCTCGAATACTACGCTTCTCCGCAGTATCGTAGTTTCAAGGATGGCGTCGAGCAGAGGTTTGGCTCGCTTTACAAGCTGGCCAAAGCACGAAAGAAATAACTTGACGCGTAGTTAGCGAACTCGTCAAAGCTCAACGGACTGGCGAGCAAAGTAATCTTTGCCGTATCGACTAAAGGCGCCTTATGCGAGGCGCCCTTCTTTTGGAATTTGCGAGACAACTAGATTCCAATCGCGTCAGAACAAATGTTAAGAGATCAAAATCACATGGAGCGGAAAATGAACTGTCCATTGAGAAAACTTCTTTTTCGTATGGGTCGCTTGGCGTGCGTGGGATTCTTGACTGTTGTTTCGGTCAGTATCGCAGCCGCTCAAACCGATGAAATTAGAGATGCATTGCCACGCGACGTATTGCTGTATGTCGAGTCCGACCAAGTTGGATCCGACATTGCCCAGTTCTTTCGGTGCAGCGAAAAATTGGGATTGTTCAAGAAGGTTTCAAACTGGATTCCTAGTTGGGAGAGCTTTCCTGATGAAGAATTTGCACTCGGAGCTGGCTTCTTTAACACGCGATTGACGGCGGACGAAATCGACGCAGACGCGGCTAAAAATGATCCGCAATTGCTCGTTGATCAGTGGGGTGAGACGTTTCCCGGCAAAGGATTTTACACGTTGATGGTCGAAAAAGGCGAAATGGTTTCCGCCTTCGGTTTCGACGCATCTCAATTTGATTGGGCTGCCGAGCTAAAGGCTCAGCAGGAAGAGCTGGACGAAAATCCAACAGATTCGTTCCAGCATTTAGGCTTAAAGATCGAGACGATCGAATCGACCGGGCTGTTTTACTTTGCGAAAGACGATTGGTTGTACGGGGCGTTTTCTAAGTCCATGGCAATGCGTGTCGCTGAGGCCGTTCAAAACAAGGCAAACGGAAGAACGCTCGCCGACAAACGCCTATTCCGCCGCGTGATTAATCAAGCGCCCAAGCAGAGTTCGATGCGCGCCTTCTTTAATGTGTCACCCCTCCTCGAATTGACGACCGAGCGCGCTTTCAAAGGCAAAGCCAAGGTTCAAGAGAGTACGACCCTGGGAATCGGTCTTTTCTTGCAACTGGATGCAGAGGACGAGGACGAGCCGGTATCGTTTCGCATTGTTCGCGCTGTTGAAACGCCATTAAATGTACAAGACATGTTTTTGAAAGAGCTCTCACCGATAACGGGTGAAATTGATCTACCATTTCCAAGCGATACCAAGTGGTTGTATCGCTTCAATGACACGACTGGAAAGTTCATCGAAACGATTGGCAGCAAACTTTCGACAGCGGAACGTCGTTTTGATTTAAGCATGGATCCTGAATCCTGCCGTGAGTTGCCAAGACTTCAAACCGAAACGTTGACGATGACTCCATCGCAGAAGACGATTTTCGCCGGTGGAAATCGGCAAATTGGAAACAAGGGTTGGGACTATATCGGAGTTTTTTCGCGTCCTGATGAATTGCCTGAATGGAAGCTCGGCAAATTTGGCAAGAAGAAAAAGAGTCTCAAGGAGGTTGCGATATCCAACTACTCAATGCGCAGAATCGAAGATGGTTGGGACGACTATTCATCATCGCAAATGAACATGGATGGGCTACTGCTGAATTTCTTTGAGTATGCCGATTCGGAAGGAGTTCGCGATTCTCGCGCCAAAAATATCGCAACCATGAATGAAAATAGCGAGCGGCGTCCGTTGGCGTTTGATCTCAAGTGGATGCAAAATCAGATTGACAAAAGCGATGACCGAGAGCTGTTGATTCTGGAAGCGTCTCACTACGGAAGCCCTCGCCCTTCCTACATCTTTCCCGAACTTGGCAGCGCGTACGCAATGCAAGCCAGTGTCGACAACATGGATGGAATGTTCAACTCGTCAGCCGCGAGTAAAGCAACGATGATGGAAAAGAATGGGTTTACCAAATACACACCAATTACCGATTTTTGGTTCCGACTTCGTTTCCAGGCCCTGTCAGCAATGGGGCGGACGTTCAATTTCGATTGTCCCGATCGGCAGCCTTGTTGGTATGGATTTCACTATCGCCGAAAGGGAATCGGGATTTGGGAAATCGACGGTGCGATTCGATATACCAAAGAATAGCGAATCGCAGACTACGACTTCGCTGGATCAGTGAACGGACGAGCATCACTAATAGCTTTCAGCGGCCTGCAACTCGTCGGCCGCTTTTTTTGATTGCAAGATACAAAATGTGAGCAACGGAAAACACGGTTTTTGAGCTAGTTGTTCCAAAGGGCTTTAATCAGGGTCGCCCATGATTTTTTTTCTGCTGCTGGCGAGAATTGTTGTTTGCGTTTCTTTCCTTCCTTCACCAGCGATTGGTAAAATTCTTTATCCGATTCAGCGCGATGGATCAAATCAGCTAACTGTTTCGTGTTCCCAAACTCGAAAAATCCGGGGAATCCTTTCCCGAGTAGCCCGACCATGGCATCGATACGCGTTGTCAGAATCGGGACGTCGTTAACAATCGCTTCGGAGATAACAGCCGGTCCGCCTTCGGATTTTGAAGTAAGCACCGTCAAACGGCTACGGCTCAATCTGCGTTTGGCTTCGGAATGAGTGACCGGACCCAACCAGCGATATCTGGGATTAGTCCGTTGCTCTTTTTCGGCCGTCTTTTTCATTTCATCAGTCAGTGCTGCCCCAAAGTGCACGATTCGAACACGCGAGTTAGGCGGAAGCTGCCGTGCGGCCAGCGCCGTTCGAAACGGATCTTTGACCGGTCTTAAATGGCCGATCACCGAGACCTCGAACCAACGAGTCAATTTTCTTGGTGGAGTCGCGATGGGCTTGGACGACTGGAATATTACAGAGGTTTTGTGCCTGACTGATTTCGAAACCAATCGCATCGACTCTGGTTGAAGCAACACAACTTGGTCGGCCAGTTTGAGCGACTGGGCAATTCGATTAATCAAACTGCGCGGCGCGTTAGGCTTCAAATGGATATCGGTACCAGTAAACGCGACGATGATTTTGGACGTGGGAAACGTTTTGCGAAACAGCACAACGGAGCGATTACTTTTGGCAGCGTGTAAGGCCACTAAAACATCAAACGGTGGTTTTTTCACCCCAGAAGATTTTGTACCGGGCGATTTTCCATCAAACGATTCACGAATCGAAACCTGATGGCCCAATGCGGTGATGATTCGCGCCCACCGTTCGGCCGTGATTCGATTTCCTTTGGTGGAACCAACAGCGGCGGGCGTAATGATAAGAAATCGCATAGAGAAGTTACAAATCGCAGTTTTGGGCGTGATCTGAAATTACAATCTCGGCAGCTGCAGAGTTTGACTCTATGTTTTATCCGATAATCGCCCATAGATAAACGATACTAAGCCAGAGTGCGGCTGGTTAAGTGTTTAGCCGTCGCTTACTTGAAATATCAAATGAAGAAATTTTATAGTCGCAAACGTTGTAAGGTTGGCTGGTTGTCTGCCTGCCGAAATTCACGTTGCGCATCAAAAAACGAAACCATCGGCGAGCGATTGCGTTAGATTAATAGAGGTGTTTATGAGCCTAACCAATTTGCTTTGCTGGATGAACAGGTGCCCAGAATGAATTCTTTCTCGTCTAAGAAAATGATTCCAGTTTTTCTAATCGCATTGGCTTTTGTCAGTGGTCTGTTTCTGGGGACTACCGAAGCGGTCGCGATCCAGGCCAAGAGTGAGATCATCAATGGATCGATGGAGGAAGAAAACAGCAACCTGAAAGGCGCGCCAGCGGGTTGGGCTTATTCTTATCGATTAAAACAGCAAGGCTACTCAATTTTACTTGATAGCGAAGACCCATTCGAAGGCAAGCAATCAACGCTGATCGATTCGACGGAAATGACATCGAAGGATCCGCGTACGTTCGCACAGTTCAATCAATATCTCGATCCCAAAATCTATCGAGGCAAGCGGATACGCTTTCGGGCGGCGGTTAAGACTGCCGAGCGTTCAGGCAACGGTCGTGCCCAATTGTGGTTGCGAGTTGATCGGAAATCAAACAGTCGTGCTCCTGTGATTGGTGCCTTTGACAATATGGACCCGCGACCAATCAAGTCTGACCAATGGAAGCACTATGATATCGTTGTGGACGTTGATGAAGACGCAGAGCGAATGACGGTAGGGATGTTGGTTTTTGGAAAAACGAAAGCTTGGATCGATGACGTTTCGTTGGTAGTGATTGATAAAGAAGACGACGCCGAAGTGACAACGCTGAAGGTTGGTGGGGCGGCGCCAAAAGGGAAAGCGAAGCCAAAAGGGAAAGCGAAGTCGAATGGGAAAGCGAATTCAACTCCGGCTAACACGCAACCGTTTTGGACACACTGGTTCTGGCTGGTTGGATTTACACTGTTGTTATTTTCAATTTCGCAATTGGGGTTTGGTTGGCGAACGGGCAAAGAGGGCTTCACCGCTTTGGATGAGCAAAAAGCCATGTCGTTTATTCAAAAGTTCGCCATTAAATTTTCGGTCATGTATTGGTTGTTTTACTGTTTTCCAAGACCACTTTTCCAAATCACATTTGGAGTGCTTGGTGCGTTTGAAAAATTGCTCAACTTGTTTGCGGGTGAGTCTGAAGTTCCCCGGACGGCCAAACTAATGGAGTGGATTGGAACTGCAGCGACCTGGACAAAGAAAACCGGCGAGTCATGGGTTATTTGGACCGGTGAAAACGTGTTTGGTGTCCAATGCGAGTATTTCATGACTGGCAGTGGCGATACGACGACCGGGTTCATTCATGTGTTTATGTGTTTCGCGGTTGCGCTGATCGTTGGTGGCATTTGGTCGCTGGTTATGATCAAACGCAAAACGGACCACGCTTGGCTCAACGATGGTTTGCGAACCTATCTCCGATACTTCATCGCGATGAACATGTTGGGGTACGGTTTAGCCAAAACGGGATTTATTCAAACGCAATTTGCGACGGGCGGGATGCCTGGCGAGCATCAATTGACGCGCACGTTTGGAGATGCTTCTCCGATGGGGTTGTTGTGGACTTTCATGGCGGCGTCACCGGCTTACACCTTTTTCGGTGGACTGGGCGAAGTCGTTGGTGGTGTGCTGATTGTGTTCAGGCGGACGGCGACGCTTGGGGCCTTGGTGGTCTTCGGCGTAATGCTTAACGTGATGATGTTGAACTATTGCTACGATGTTCCTGTAAAGCTGTTTTCAACGCACTTGGTGGTGATGTCAATCTTCCTTTTGCTTCCTGACCTACCAAGGTTGGCAAACGTATTGTTCTTCAATAGACCAACCCAAGGAAAATCTACTCTCGCCCCGCCTTACGTTGGGCCGCGTTCAATTTGGTTTTATCGTTTCGTTAAAACCATTATCATTTTTAGCGTGGTCTTGCTGCCTATTTACCAACATGGCAAGAACGAAATCGAAAATTGGGAATCTGAAAAAGTCGAATCAGGCCATTTCTTGATGGACCGCGGGTATCGTTGGATCAACGAGTACCCACTCAATCGTTAGAAAATTGCTCACGCTCGCGGTCGAATCGTGACCTTTGTCGCCGCGCCGTTTTCTTCAATGTCAATTTGAACGTCAAGAAACCGTTCGAGAATTTCTTTGTGGGTCAAACTGTGTTGAGTCAAAGGCATTGAAACAAACGAGCTTGTTTCGCCTTGGGCGGCAGCCAGTCCCATCGGCAACATGATTTGGTCTGCCAAGTGCAACCCGACCGGGACATTCTCCATTCCGATATACGCCTTGGCTTTTTTCAAGACATTCCTTGCGACTTGTTCGGCGCGAATTTGAGGCGCCCCAAGTCCAACGAACAATTCCGAGACGCCGCTTGAAGCAATCTCGATCAGTACCGCGTTTCCTGGTCCGCGAGGATTCGCGACTTCCCTTACGTTGCAGCAAGATGGTTCCCAATTCATTTTGCGACGAATCGTTTCACACTCACGCTGGCCAACGTTTGCATCAATCGAAGATACAATCGCAGTGACTTTCGGTTTGTATTTTTTGTCTCGCTCAAGCAGGTGAAGTTTTGAGAGTTTATCGCTTGGTTGGATTTCAATTTCAAACCGCCCGCCACCAGCCGGATAAAATCCGTGCGACAGAAGTTCACACTTAAACGAAGGCCCCATTCGCTCAACAAGTGGCAGGTAAATATCCGCCAAGTATTCGTAGCAAGGAGCCATCGGGTTATGTGTTCCGCCCTCGACCGCAATTTTCGAATTTCCACCTGCGGTAAAAAGCGCTGGCAGAACGGTTTGCGCGACCAGTGGCGCACTGCCAGCCGTTCCAACTTTGAATTCGTACTCACCGGGTTTAATCTTGCCGGGGTGGAATTCAAGGCGATCGGAGCCAAGCTCTGCACCTTCAACTTTGGCATCGCAAATTTCGGTGGCCGCTTTGACGCAGGTCAAATGCTGACGTTTAAGACCCGGTGCCTTGCGTCCGGCGCGAACATTCAAAATAGTGAATGGCTTTCCAGTAATCGCGCTCAAGGCAAGCGAAGAGCGAACGACCTGCCCGCCACCTTCACCTTTTGATCCATCAATTTCAATCATAATTTTCGCAAGCTAAATCTAAATTCCAGTCAAACGCTTTGCCGTGGATTACTTTACCAGATAGGACGGCAAAACCTTATTGTGGTTCGGTGCAACACTGGGCGATTCAAAGATGTAAAAAACCTCGCCCTGTTTCCAGGGCGAGGCAGGTTGTAAAAAGGCCTTGCCCTGTTTCCAGGGCAAGGCAGGTTCTCTCAATCTTTTTACAGTCCACACAACCTAATCATCCGCTTTGCTACCGTCCTTAATCACAAATCGGGCTTTTAGTCGGGCGACTTCGCTGGCCAGGCCAGCTTGTTTTACCGAATCCAACACGTCTTCGAAATTCTTGTAAGCATCTGGGGCCTCGTCCTTTGGATAAGTCCGGCAGTTGCTCAGAATGTCTTCGCGGTCAAATTCGGCGTCAATCGTAGCTTGATCAAGCTGTCGCTTGGCCTGCTTACGACCCATGATACGACCGGCACCGTGGTTAACGCTGTAACACGATTCCTTCGCACCCTCTTCGGCGACCATCACAGCCGATCCGTCACGCGGATTTCCCGGCAACAAGATTGGATGTCCAGTCGTCTCGAACGGAGTACCTTCAAGGGCGTGGTGGTGAGCCGGAAATGCGCGGGTCGCTCCCTTACGGTGAACCCACGAAATCTGATTCTTAACCACTTCCTTACGAGCGATGTTATGGCTGATGAAATACACCAACTTTCCTACAACGCCCGGGATGACTTCTTGAAACGCCTCAAGGACCAACTGGTTGATCAAGAGGTGATTCACGGTCGCAAAGTTTGCACCCATCGCCATGTCGTCGAGGTAGTTGTTAGCTTCCAACGATCCAAGCGGAGCGTACACAAGTTGTCGATCGTCAGCTGGCAAAGGAATGTTCCACTTCGCAAATTTTTCTTGCAAAGTCTTGAACTGACCGCTGGCTAAGTTATGACCGAAACCACGTGATCCACAGTGCGACAAAAAGGCGACTTTACCGTCCATCAAACCAAACGTCTCAGCCGTCTTACGAGCCGAGTCATTGTCAACAACTTGAACGATCTCGCACTCACCGAAGTGGTTTCCACCTCCGTAAGAACCAAGCTGGCCCATTTTGTCTGTAAAGTTTGACATATGACGCATCTTCAAAAGCTCTTCCAAACGGGCACCCAACGCATTGCGAGTGTCATCGTGTCCCAGGTGGAACGAGTCTTCACAGCGCGACGCCCACTCGAATGGAATACCAAGTTCATGGCAAACTTCTTGAGAAGCACCTTCGGTAACAACTTTCATGCCCAGTTTACGGTTAACGCGACGACCCTTTTTCACACTGCGCTGACCTTTGCCTGCTCCAGTTGGAGTACGCTGACAAATGGCTGAGATCAAAGCTCGACGTAATCGACGATCCGTGATCGCTTCTTCGTCCAGGTCCAATTGCAACAGGCTCATTGAGCATTTGATGTCCACGCCAACTGGACCTGGGTAGATGTGTGTCGGTGAAGCCATTACGCAACCGACGGGAGCACCGTAACCCAGGTGAGCATCCGGATTCAAAACCAACTCAGTAACACCAGGAGCTTTGCGGGAGTTGATTGCCTGTTGCAAGCAAACTTCGCCGAACGTTTCACGGATCGCAGCGTTACCGATCACTTTGATTGGTGGCGTTGAGTCATCGACTGGAAGAATCGCAGTAGCTGGTCCGGTCGGGATTAGGTTCTTGATTGGTTTCTGGATCATCGTGATCTCCTCTTGCTTAAACAACTTTCGTTTTTTGATTGAAAGTGACTTACGCAAGCGGGATGCCAAACGAAAACGCCAAGAAGAAAAATTGACAAAATCCCTGTTTTCGCGGCGTTTTCTGGTGTTTGAGCATTAAAAATGAGAAATTGTGATGGGATATGGTTTATCCAATCGGATAAATAGTATAAATTAAGATATGAAAAAAAGAACCGTAGTAATCGGTATGCTGGGCGTGAAGCTGGATTCGGCAGCCAAAGTCGTTGATCGCTGGGCGAAATGGCGACCTACGGTATCGGTATGCCAACACGACGACTTTCTCGTCGATCAAATCGAAATCCTTCATCCCAAGAAGGATCGGAAGCTCCAACGCCAAGTCGCCGAGGACATTCAACACGTCTCACCTGAAACCAAGGTAAACTCGCATCTCTACAACGTCCGCGATCCATGGGATTTTGAAGAGGTGTATGCGTCGTTTCATGATTTCGCGCGCAACTACACTTTCGATTTAGAAAAAAACGAATACCTGATTCATATCACGACGGGAACGCACGTCCAGCAGATTTGTTGGTTCCTGTTGACTGAGTCGCGGCACTTCCCTGGCCGTTTGCTTCAAACTTCACCTCCTGCGAAAAGAGCAAAACGCAGTCCCGGTCGGCGTTCCATTATCGATTTGGATCTGTCGCGCTACGACGAAATCGCCACTCGATTTTCGCTGGAGCAACAAGAAAGCCATTCGTATCTGAAGTCTGGGATCAAGACGAAGAACAAGGACTTCAACAAGCTAATTGAGCGCATAGAAAAAGTTGTCGTCGCAACCGATTCGCCCATTTTGCTTTCCGGTCCAACGGGCGCCGGAAAGTCTCAACTGGCAAAACGTATTTTTGAACTGAAGAAACTGCGAAAGCTCGTCTCGGGCGATTTGGTCGAGGTCAATTGTGCGACGCTCCGAGGCGACCAGGCGATGTCGACTTTGTTTGGTCACAAAAAAGGCGCGTTTACTGGCGCTGCGACCGATCGCAAAGGACTACTCAAATCGGCCGACAAGGGCGTTTTGTTTTTGGACGAGATTGGTGAATTGGGAGTCGACGAGCAAGCGATGTTGTTGCGGGCTATTGAAGAAAAAAGTTTTCAGCCTGTTGGCTCAGACCAAATGACCAACAGTGATTTTCAATTGATCGCGGGAACCAATCGCGATCTGCACAAGCAAGTCGTTGCGGGCAAGTTCCGAGAGGACTTGTTGGCGCGAATTATTCTTTGGGATTTTCGCTTGCCTGGGTTGGCTCAACGTCGTGAAGACATTGAGCCCAATCTGGATTACGAGCTTGAGCAATTCACATCCCATAGCGGGCGGCGGCTTACTATCAATAAAGAAGCCCGTACAAAATTTTTCAAGTTCGCGATGAGTGGCAAGGCGACTTGGAATGCAAATTTCCGCGATTTAAACGGCGCCGTAACCAGAATGGGAACGCTTGCCAATAGCGGACGGATCTCAGTCAAGGACGTCGACGAAGAGATCGCCCGCTTGAAAAAAAGCTGGAACGCCGCCGCGCCGGCTAGCTCTGACATCGGGAAAACGCTCGATGGGTTACTACCTCAAGGCACAAATTCAATCGACCATTTCGACCGCATTCAGCTGGCGGAAGTCGTCAAAGTTTGCCGAGCATCAAAATCACTTTCCGACGCCGGCCGAAAACTATTCGAAGTCTCCCGAGCCTCAAAGAAGAACCCCAACGACGCCGATCGGCTAAAAAAGTACCTAGCCAAATTCGGTTTGAGTTGGCAAACGATTCACCGAATGAAGCAGTAATTCAGTAGCCGACCTGGACGAACCACGCCAACGATTGGTCTTCAATCAATTTGGCTTGCGATCCTTTTGGTTCTCCAATGCGCGTTCAATCGACTCGATTGCTCTCTTAGCATCCGCTTTGTCTTCGCCGTTTTCGATGGATCGAAGCCAGGGCAAGGCGAGTTCTCCAAGCACACCTCGTTTGCCAATTTCTCGAATGATTCGTTGCTTGGCATTTCTTGTCATCGCGCTGTTGAAGTATTGATCCAAATCTTCATTGGTCCCTCTGCAAAATGTTGCGAATGCATCAATGACAGCTTTGTTTGGCCGTGTGTCCTCGATCAGATACTCAAAAACTTGGAGTCGGTAGAATGCCGGCAATTCTTCTTGATTTAGCATTTCACAAAGCTCGGTCAATGCTTCACTGGAATCAATACGTGCCATCAATATGTTGGAAACCAATGCAACTAGAATTGCGTTTTGCTTGGTGGTGCTGATTTCCTTTACTGTATTTTTGATGTGTTTTAGGAATGACTTGCAAAAGGCTTCGTATTCTTCAGCGGTTTGAAAGATAGGTTTCTCGGGAAATGATGCGCTGACTCGAGTGGCTAGAGAGCAGGCCCGATCAATGTTTTCCTCGAATTCGTCATTGTCTTCGAATTGGGAAACAAACTTTACAAGGCGTTCGCCCAGCTGTGGAGAAGCGAGGTAGATTTCTCGTTTCAATTTCTTTGGGGAAGCGGTTCGATAGAGGAGATAAGGAATAACACTACGGCTGCGAGTGTTTCCGTGAGAAATTTCATCAGCCACCAATTGCACCGTTCTCTTGGCCGGTACTGATTGAAAACATCGGAGGATGCTCGGCACCAAACCACCTGGGCCATGGATATCGTCCCCATAAGATTCATTGCCGGATCTCTGCATTGTGGGGATGACTGCGTCTTTCAGCATCGTTTCGATCATTTGTTCATCGGTGCCAGCCAATACCGCTAACCCTGCCAGACCTTCCGCAATGATCTCCGGGTTTCGTTCGTGCTTTAGTGTCGCAAGCCAGGCGTCAAAAGTTTTTCCGTTATAGGTTGGAGTTGTTTTGGGTTTGGAGTTGTCCGTTTCTATAAAAACGCTTTTTGGATTCACTTTTGGCTCGGTATTGGCCAGTTCAGTGTTGGTGGATTCTGTGGCCGGATTGAATCCATGGTCTCTACCAAATTTTTCGAACATCAAGAACTCAGCCCAATGATTTGCGAACCGATAAGCAGCTTGGGTTGCTGGGTGTGTGAGGTCGGTTCCTTCAAGTTTGTCCGTCCAGCGTTTGAGTTGCGAGAGTCCTTTTTTGGTCCTGGCTGTCGGTTTATCACCAGCTGTTGAGTACCCTTTGCAAAACTCAATTTGCTTATTGATTAAGGCTCTAGAAGTAGTCTCAAATCGCGAGGTCGAATCTTTGGAATTACGAAGTCGCATCAGGTTAGATTCGTGAAGCCTCAAATAGTTGTTGCCGATCGTTGATTCGTCGATTTTGGGTTCGCGTACTTTTCCCCGATCATTCGACATCCTTGCTGTGACGAAGTCATCAATAAACTCTTTCCGTACTCTTTCGGCTTGAACACGATATCGCATTTCGGCCTTGAATAGATCGCTGTCAACCTCTTCTAATTTTGAGGGAAGCATCTTAATAGATCGACGAAGTTCAATTTCATGTTGAGTCAGGAACTGGTCGTAAAGCTCCCGTTCGCTCCTAAGGTTGTTTTCGAGAAAACGAGTTGACCTTTCCAAACGCATACTCGCAAATGAATCAGCCATTGCGTCGAGTCTCGATTCGGCCCACTTTAGTTTTGATGCAACTGGCTTCGGCTGGGCGTTAATAAAACTTGCTAAATCGAACGACCGCACGTCAACCCTACCAAACGGGACGGTACGCCGTTTTTTCGCTTGCTCGCTTAGGAATTCTAGAATCTCCAGCTTTCGCGGAACGGTTCCGGCAGGTATTTCCAGTGGCGGGTTGGCGGACTTACTCAAGTCGGACGATCGTCCGCCGGTGCCCTGCCCTTTCTCGTTACGCGAGATTGTGACGATCTCCTTCCCGCCACGAGTCATTGTCAATGTGTTGGTTGGGGAAATCGTAAAGGCATTCTGGTCGTCGCCTTTGACTCGAATTTGATACTCGCCTGATTTAACGTCCAATCGAGATTCTGTTCTTGTGTCAACGACTCGGAAGTCTTTTCCGCCACGCAAGATCTCAACTTCGACGTCGTCGTCTTTGGTTTCAATTACGATTTCGCCTTTGTCTGTCGCGATTCGGATGATTTGCGGCGCGAACATCACGGCTCCCCATCCCAACAGGCAGAGCACAACGGCGGCCACGATCCAACGTCCCCACCCACCTTTCGAATTGGTCTGTGGTTTTGGCTTGGTCGCGGTTTCCGATGGTGGCGTGAATGTCCATTGCCTGCGATCCGATTCAATGGCGGCAGAAAATTCTTTTGCAGTTTCGGGACGATTGACCGGATGTTTCTCAAGCAGACACATCACGAGCTGGGAAAAATCATCCGATAGATTTGGGTTGAGAGCCTGGGGCGAACGCGGATGGTCATTTTGAATTGACTGAAGCGTCGCCAGAATGCCCGTCGAACCAAAAGGCAACTTGCCCGTCGAAGCTCGGTACAAAAGGCAACCGAGACTGAACAAATCGCTTCGTCCATCCAACTCCAGCCCCCGCGTCTGCTCGGGCGACATGAAGTTTGGTGTGCCGGCCAGCATTCCTGTGGCCGTCATCTGAGGATCGTCATCGGCAATTCGTGCCAATCCGAAATCAAGAATTTTGGCTTGTTGAGTTTCATCGGTTAACCAAATGTTGGCAGGTTTGATGTCACGATGGATCAAATTCTTGGCGTGTGCAGCCGACAAGCCGTCGGCGATTTGTTTTCCCAGCGTACAAACTGCGGATTCGGTCATCACGGATTGTTGTTGAAGCCGTTCTGCGAGTGTTTCGCCGGGAATCCACTGCATCGCCATGTAGGCAACGGAGTTTTCGACGTCGACCTGATAGATCGTAATGACGTTGGGATGGTCAATTGATGCAGCCAAACGTGCCTCGGCAATAAATCGTTCCCGTGCCGATTCGCCTAGTGAAGGGCGAAGGATCTTGAGCGCGACGATTCGATCAAGCCGTTCGTCCAGCGCCCGATAGACGACGCCGCTACTTCCCGCTCCGAGCATCTGCAAAATCTGATAGTGCCCGAGCTGCCCGATGGAATCTTCATTGAGTGGTGGGTTGAGAATTCGGGTGACTTCGGCGGCACGACTTTCCAATTGTTTTTGTTTGGAATCAACTTGCGGGGTCGCCGGGGTGGATTTTATTTGCTCAATCAAATCTTCAACCAGTTTTTTGTCAGAAGATTTTTCATCAAACAATTCCATAAACGCTCCACCGGCGATTTCGCTCAGTGTGTCGCTTGCACCAAGCCCACGAATCGTGTCTTCGCAGGTATCGCAGGCAGAAATATGGTCTTCGTAATTTTGAAGCTCGGTGACGGGAAGCTTGCCGAGAATAAAATCGACGAGGTTGCTTGTTTCAGGACAAGAGTCAAGCTTAAGTGGCATGTAAGTCTCCCGTTTTATAGGTCAATTGCGTCAGTTGACGGTTGAATATCGAGCAAGAAATTTGCTCGACAAAAGAGACTATGCGCCTGGCGACCAGAGATTGTGGCGGTGCGGGAAAAAAATCCAAAATTCATAACAAACCCTTTAATTCGTCACGCAAACGGGCCATCAGACTTGACCGTGCCGAATAAAGCGTCCATTGGCTCAGCCCAAATTCGTTAGCGACTTCTTTGGGCGGGCGGCCAGTCGACATGAGTTCTTTGAGGGCGTCCCAGGTTTGCGGGGCAAAATCAGAACGCATCATTTCCATCGATCGAGCGACCAAAATCCGTGCGTAATCCAAATCCCAAGTCGACTCGGCCTCCGCTGGATCAATGACTTTTCCCCAAACCGATGGCGTCGCGTCAAACGTGTTGAGCTTCCGTTTGCGGCCAAGCTCTCGATATTTGTTAAGCGTCACCGTCCTCAGCCAGCCGCGAAAGCTCTTCGACTGATCGTAATTGAAATCTGGAATTTTTTGGTAGACGAGTGCAAGGACTTCTTGGACAAGATCGGAAGCATCCTGGGATTGCAATCCAGTTTTGCGAGCCCAGTAAAAAATGAGCGGTGTATAAAGTTCAACGAATCGGTGCCACGCATCGGGCGATTGCTCAGACTTAAGCCGAGCAAGTAAGCTTTCCGAAGTGCTGCAGTGCATGATTTCCGTCCGTCGTTGAAATTGTTTTCTTCATTGTGACTTGGTCTGGAATGACTTGCAACAATGTTCGGCTCAACTACAGATTGTTCGCCAGACAAATCTACATCGGTGAAAGCGTAAATTCGAAGATGAGCATAACGACTAGCGAAACAAATAACGTGTACGCGATCGTTGGTTCAACTAGAGTCGGATCGGAAAGGAAAACTTTGACTGAACCGAGACGGTGCCAAGCATAGAATCCAATCGGAATGGTCAGCGCGCCAAATGCAAATAAAAGCCAAGTTGGCGAGCCCGTTTGCAACATCTCTTTGCAATCTCCGATGCGATCAATGGAACCGATCGCAATGTAGGCACCGTTGGCAAGCAAACAAAAACCCAAAAAGAACAAGGCAACATTTCGCGTGTTGACGAATCGTTGAGGGATTGCAACCCACGCGATTAAGGGAATTACGCAGCCCAAAATGGGGCCAAGCCAAACAACCACTGACGGAATCGGATTGGGCGAAACGTCGGTTCGTGAAATGGTCAGCGGATGAAGTACGACGCGCTCAATGGTGCCACCAGTGACCAATGCGCCAACAACGTGCCCCAACTCATGAACCGCCATCATCGCAAACCAGCTTAACGCGAGTATTGAGACGATGAAAACAAGTTGATGGAATCGTTGCATTCAGTCAGGCCAAGAGAAAAAACGGAACGTTTGAATTGCCGAGAAAGCTGACTTAAAGAACAATCCCCATTTCGCGTTTAGATTTTGCGAAGAATTCAATACTTGTTCCAACTGGAAGCCCCTGCTCTTTCAACGAGTCAGCAATGATCTCCATCCCGCGTTGGGTATCGAAAAGCAGAAAATCGATGTAGCTGTTGAGCGCACCAAATGCACCGCCGAGATGCATGCCAACGGCTTCGGCTTGCAAAAGTGGTTCGATCGTGTCTGCAATATTGGCGCGGAAATCGACTTGAGCGCCGTCAGGCAAGATACTTGAGTCAAATGAAACGTAAACGAAATCGGCACCAGTCCCTTCCAGCAAGTCTGGCGTTTCGCCCATTGAGTTGAGGTGTTCGCCAATCACACTGAAATTAACGGTGCTTCCAAACATCGTGTCGCTGCGCGGAAACGACTCGGCGATCTCGGGCACTTTGTACAAAGAGGCAGCCTCGGTCGGTGGAATTTTTTCCCAACCGTATTGCAACTCAAGGTCGTGAAGTACATCGCGAAGTTCGAGGATGCATTTCGCGTTGTCCGGTATGCTGTCGGTAAACTCCAGCGCGCCTAACCACTGGCCTGTGCCGTATTCACCAAGCACTTCGTCAAGCATCAAAAACATCACGTGATGCTTGAGGTCGTCTTCCGCGTCAACCAAGTCCTGTGCGAAAAACTTTAAGTCGACTTTCTCATTCTCTTCGTCAGTTTCCGTTGCAATGAAAACGTCTTGAAAAGAATAGTTGCGGTCTCCGATTTCGAATCCAGCGTCTGGCGATAAATTTCCGGGTTGCCTCGAAGCATAAAAAGTCCAGCCTTTAAGCTTGGGCGCTTGAGATTGCCAATACTCAGTTAGAAACTGATGATTCGGTTCGCCGCCAGCGGACAGAGTAAACGAGTGACCGCCAACATCGGCAGGCCCTGGGCCGAACACCCAAGCGAAATCTGGCATGAGCTCCGAGAGTTTTCCTGAGAATTCTTGGTGCAATTCCATGAATCCGCCCGTTTCAAACGACTCATAAAGTCGCCCCGCGATGGTTTCATACCACTGCCAGAATTGTTGGACTTTGGTTTTGAAAGTCATCGTTGAATTGCCCGCACTCATCCTGATTCTCCTGAAAGGTTAGAAAAAAAATCGTAAACCTTTCGCGTGGTGCAAACAACTATGGCTATTAAAAAAGGGTCGCAAAATCAATTTGATTCTGCGACCCAAGTCGTTATTGTCGGTCCAAAAAATGAACCGTAGCCTTTGCATTTTTAACAACGGTGCGCTGGATTAACCACAGAGGACACAGAGTAGCACGGAGGTTGGGGAGTTGGGGTTTGTATAAAGGGTCCAAGATCACCAAAGACAGCGTGCGAAAAAAGTGCGAAGGATCCTAGGCCTTACCCCGAAGGGGTTGAACTCCAAAGCCCAGTGTCGCGAAGCGCACGCTGGGTTTATTTCGCCCCCCACAACCCGAACCCCAACCGGGGTTCTACAGGAGAATTGTTGAACCCCGATTGGGGTACGTTGTGTGTCGGTGGCAATGTCCCAGCGTGCGCTTCGCGACGCTGGGCTTTGGAGTAAAACCCCCTTGGGGAAAGCCGCTCGTTTTTGGGTTTTGATCTGACGCTTGTTTTGGGTGCGCTTGAAACTGCCCACTCTTTGCGCGCACTCGATCTAAGTACTTTTTGCGCGCACACTATCTCTGTGATCCTCTGTGTCCTCTGTGGTTAATATCCCGCACCTGCTCGTGGTTTGTTTGTGCGCGATAACTGCTTGGCCAAATTTTGAATTAGATGTGACTTAATCGGATTGCCGTTGGCCTGTTTCCGTGTCGATCTGGTTTTGGTTTACTCCGTGTTGACTTCGCCGCCATCACGAGAAGCCAGTGCACGCCAAGTAAACCCGTCAACGGATTCTGATTGGAACGTGACAGATCCATCGGCGCGGCAAGTGTTAACGCCACCGGGATGGAAGCTTCGTGAAGTTACGGCGGCATACGTTCTTGCCGTCAGCGATCTTCCTTCTTGTTGGTTGGTCCAATCGACGTCAAACACGTCCGACCCATCAACGTATCTGACAACCGTATTAGGTGTAAAAGTCGCGGTGAAGGTAGTCTGGTGGGCTCGTCCATCTACCCACTCGGTGTGTCCTGAACTTGATTTGAAATCGCCACCCATCGAGACAACTGTATTTGGATCGTTTGGAATTGGAATTTCACCGTCGATGCCGGCGTTTCGAAAATACGGGGTGTACGCTTTGACTTCGCCATAAAGAAGCGTGTTGCTGGTGCCATCGGTGATCGCACCAATACCAAGTTCCCGATTGGTGACAATCGCTCCATCACCTGTGATCAGATTGCTTGGGTCAAACACGAACCAGGTTCCTGAGTTGGCCGCGTAGTTTAGCGGATAGTGGTGAGGGTTTCCGGCGTCGTCCAATCGCTGCCGGTCATTGATTTCGCTTGGGCAAAGATAAGTCGCCACCCGCGCCGCACGCAATGGAATCGAGAGGCCGTTGACGTTGATTGGCGGGTTGTCGTTGTAGCTAATACTAAAGTCGATTTCATTGAACAAATTAGCCTGCTCAAGAAAGGGAAGAATTTGGGCTTGGACTGACCAACCGGTAATGTCGCCCGTTGCAAGGTCGCCCGCGGCTTTCCAACTGGCGGGAAAAGCTTTGTGAGCCGACTCGTAGTTCAGAGTGGCGATTCCCATTTGTCTGAGATTGTTGCCGCAAGTGATTCGGCGGGCGGCTTCTCGGACCTGTTGGACGGCAGGCAAAAGCATGCCAATCAAGATCCCAATAATCGCGATGACGACCAGTAGTTCGACCAAAGTAAAACCAAATCGCTTGGCCGATTTTACTTTTCCATAGCCAGCTTTTGTGGCTCCGACTGTAAGTGATTCAGACATTCCGAATCGTGATTCTGCAAGCGCAGATTTCGTACGCATTTCGCGTCTCCTAATTTCCAGCGTGAGAGTGGTCCGCATCCCGTGATGCGGACTGTCCGGAGCATTGCTGGCTGAAGACGATCGATTGTTTGCTTAATCCTGAAGGATTTAAGTCGACCGGTGGCTTGCTGAGTTCTCGGAATTGCTTAAATTGAAGGTCGGATCTCAATTGAGAACCAATCTCAATAGCAAAATGTAGCGAGATTTTGACCCTTTACAACACCAAATCAGGTGGCTTAGGCAAATTTGTCTGCCAAAAATCGCAACGATGAACATTGAAGACGATTCGCAAAATCAATCCAATTCTGATCAAAACGCTGATGGTCAAGAGCTTCCGTTGGGTAAGGCACTGTCTGGTGATTTGGGAAAACAGTTGCCCAAGATCATCAGTTTCGATTCGCTCGCCCGTTGTGGTGAAGAACTTTGGATCGAAAACAATGGGCAGATTTACCGTCTGCGAAGGACAAAGCAAGGAAAGCTTATCCTGACAAAGTAACCATCGATTTATGAAGTGAAGTCAATGGCTTGTTATGAGGTGAGCCATTAAGTGGAGATGAGAGTTTGGTTCGCCTGACGAGTCGAATTCACGCCCATAGTCAAAACGTTCTTTGTTGGTTAGTTTTAAAGGTTCATTGAGTCTTCGTGTCTTTCAGAGTGCAACTGGCACTTGGATGTTGTCTCAATATTTTTTCTCCCAATGACCCCAGAAATCCGACCGAGGAACTAACAGATGGCATCTGCAAAAGCACGTCACATTCTTGTCAATACACTTGAAGAGTGTGAAAAACTAAAATCTGAAATTCTTGCAGGTACTGACTTTGCAGAAGCCGCAATGGAGCACTCAAGCTGTCCCTCTGGTTTGCAAGGCGGCGACCTTGGCGAGTTCGGACCTGGTCAAATGGTTGCCGAATTTGACGCGGTTGTTTTCAGCGCCAATTTGAATGAAGTTCAAGGGCCAGTCAAAACACAATTTGGTTACCACTTGCTTGAAGTCACCGAGCGAACTGAATAAGTTCCCTCAAAGCACGCAGTGCGATTTTGGTCAGCGAAATAAGCTGGCCAAAACTCGCATGGTTGCTTGGCTCGCAAAGTTAAACATCTTCCTGCTTTTCACTAGCAGACGAACTCTCTCACCTTTGCATTGCCATAAGCGTATTGTCTTAAGCCCGATGGTGGCACATTGTATCGGCCTGCACTACCCGCCGCCGCGTTTCAGACCTGGGCTCCTTTGGTGGACCATTTTTTGAACGCAAAGACGCAGAGACGCAAAGATTTTGATTCTGAACTTTGCGTCTTAGCGTCCTTGCGTCTTTGCGTTTCCTTTCTGGTCCACTGGAGAAATGGGACATGCGCCAAGGTTCTTGAAGGCTGAACGTGTTGTGGCGAGTGTGGATTAGGAACACTAATTGACACTAATCTTCACTAATGAAAATCGGGTATGGATGTTAACTCAGCTGATTGCGTGAGTGCAATAAATGTCCCAACCACTCAATTTGCGTCGCATTACCGAATGGATTAGGAAGCTTCTTGCTGAACGCCACCAGTTTAGGCGAGAATCTTTGATCGGTAAATTTTCAACCGCGAATGGACGCTAATAAACGCGAATACAAATTCGGTTTTTCATTCGCGTCCATCGGCGTTCATTCGCGGTTCTATTACTCTGTCTTTACGTATTGAAATCAAATTCAACGATACAAAGCGGTGGTATTCACGTAGGCCTGTCTGGATTAGTGTCAATTAGTGCAGATTAGTGTTCCCTAAACTTTGTACCGTCTCTCGGTTGCAGCTGTGAGTAACCGATCCCGCATTCCATTGTGAATGACTTTGTCGAAATTCCGAAAAACTTGCTTGACAGTGATGCTTGACTACATTTATAGTCAGATTCTCGCATTGACTACAGCGGTAGGCAGGCTGGGCGTTCAAAAGAAACGAGTTGGAAATGGCAAAAAAGAAAGATTCTTCTCAAATCGGACAGGAAGAAATGTCGGTGCTCGAATATGTCTGTCAGCACCAACCCGTTTCCGTGCGGGCAGTCGCGGAGCATTTTGAGCAATTTGGCAAAGCCCGCACGACGATTCTGACTGTGATGGAACGGCTGCGGGCCAAAAAGTTGTTGTCGCGAAAAAAAATGCAGGGTGCGTTTCATTATTCGAGTCGAGAATCTCAAGACAAAATCATGCACGGCGTGGTTGGCAACTTCGTGCAAAAAATGCTTGGCGGTTCGGTCTCACCCTTTATCGCTTATCTTTCCGAATCAGAAGACCTTTCGCCAGACGACGTGGATGAACTCAAGCGGCTGGTCGCTGAGATGAAACAGAAATCGGGAAAGCAAAAGGCTGCGACGAAAGCCGCGAGAAAAGGAGCCAAAAAGTGATAGACGTTATTGTGGAATCGCTACTACGAGCTTCCATTCACGGAGCCATTGCAATCGTGGTTGTGCTGGTAGGCTGTCACGTTTTTCGCAAGTCGATTAGTGAATCGACCGAGTGCTGGTTGTGGCGGTTAGTGTTTGTGCAAATGCTGGCTCTTATTTTTGTGGCATCGCCGTTTCAAATTCCAATTTTGGAATCGAGCACAGTGGAAACGGACAGGCCAGAAACTACTGCAGTTGAACAACAATTAGGTGCTGCCAAAATCAACGGCGACGACTCCGATTTGGCGTCAGAATTGACCGCAGATTTGATTGATGAACTGGTCATCGCAGAGGCCGGTGTTTTGGCCAGGCAAGCATCTATTGTCAATCCAGACGAAAATGAAGCTCTCGCAAACACGATTGAAAATGAAATTGGCGATCAAGAGAGCTCGACACTGCCGGTACGGGCAGCCCTTGATTGGAAATTAATTCTGGGGTCATTGTGGGCGATCGGAATTGGGTTCTTTTTGCTAAAGCTCCTTGTAGGTTGGCGCACAAAATCGGCAATCATCAACAGCCTGAAGTTTCTCGACGACCACGAATCAGCGAAACTGACATCGCTTTTTGATCGACAGTCGCAATCAGCAATTCCAAAACTTGCGACCACGCAGCTAACAAGTTCGCCATTTCTGGTCGGCGTTTTTCGCCCGATCATCGTTTTGCCTGAGCCCCTGCTCGCCGAGCTAACAGCAAACCAAACCAGAGAGATTTTGTCCCACGAAGTTGCCCATCTGCAACGAAACGATCTTTGTTGGGATTGGTTGTCGACCGTGACGCAAACTGTTTTCTTTTTCCATCCACTTGTCTGGCTTGCGTCTAACCGATGCAAGTTGGCTAAAGAAATTGCCTGCGACCAGCAAGCCGTTACCGATTCGAAGACTTCGATGGATTCTTACGCAGAAACTTTGCTGATGGTTTCAACTTCTGCCAATCCGGCTTTGGTTGCTCCTTTTACTACGTCCATGTTTCGATCCCGCCATCATCTCAAACGGAGATTTCATGCCATGAGTGACTACGCACCAAGCCGAAGATCCACCAAATTGACTTACCTTTCGTTGATCTGTATCGCTGGTTTAGGCATCGTGCCATGGCAATTGACGACCAAAGCTACCGGGCCAATCGAATTGAACGATGTAGCAGAGATTGGTAGCCAACCGGCAGAGTTGAGCCGTGTTCCGTCAGCGATCGCGACTCCGGGCACAGCAGAAGTTGCGATTGACGAAATTGACACCAAGCTCAATGAACTGAATCAAGCGATTGAAGATGACCCGCAGGACGCCATCAAGAAGATGCGAGCGTACGCAATTGAAATCGCCAAGAAGCATGGCACGGCGTCTGTCGAGTATGGGCGAGTTCTCGGTGCAGGCGGAAGGATGTACGCAAAATTGGGCGATCACAAGACGGCCGCCGAACTGTTAACCATGGCGATTGATCCACGAGTGGCCAGCGATGACTTTCAAGAATTGCAGCTGGATTTTAAAAGCGAGCTGGTTGATTCACTGTTGATGACTGGCAATATTCCAAAGGCAGCTGAGTTAGCCAACGAAGCTCTGGAGAAACGGAAAGAACTGTTCGGCAACGACAAACCGCAATACGCCATAGGGTTGACTGGGCTGGCTCGCGTCAAAATGCGTCAAGTTAAATTTCCGGAAGCAATCGAGTTGTGCAAACAGGCAAAAGCGATCTACAAAAAATTTGATACCGAGTTTCCTGCCGCAGGTCGCGCAACGTTGGTTTGGGCTGAGTGCGTGAATTCGGTTTACACTAAAGCCAAGAAAGGTACTGGGGGCGATCCAATCAAGCTGCAAGAAATTGATTTTACAAGCACGGAAAACGCAATCGGCTGGGAAAGTTTATCCGAAACAGCGAAAAAGAACTTGCTTGAAAAAGTGGTTCACCTTCTGGAGCTTGCCGATCCAGTGTCACGAATGGTCGTGTTTGAAAAACTAGCTGGCAAATTAAAGGATGAATCTGATAAATCTGACACTTGGAAGCAGCAGTATATTAACGCGTTGATTCATCAATCCAATGCAGCTGACAAATCGCGTTTTTATCCGGAACGGCTCGCGAGTTTACAAGCCGCAATCAAAGCAGCCAAACCGGGCGATCCCATCGTTTGCGATTTATACTCGGCAATGACCCGGACTTACGGTTCTCTGGAGCAACCTGAAAACATCCGCAAGACTTTCGAGACCGCAGTCGGTTATGCCCAAAAACATGACTTGAAACGAAACAAGGCACAGCTGATTCAAAACTACGCTCGCTGGCTGGTTTTCTCGGGCCAAAACGATTTGGCCGAATCGAAGTACCAGCAGGCGGTCGAAGCAGCAACTGAATTTGGAGGAATGTTGCTTGGAGAAACTCAAGCTGGATTCGGGTTGTTTTTGCACGACCAAAAGAAGTTTCCAAAGGCGACAGAGATGCTTGAGGCGAGTCTCAAAAGCTTGCCACCAAATAGTCAATTGGCGCTGAAAGTTCAAATGCATCTTCCGTTTGCCAAAGAGGGTTCGCCAGTCCCAACGGCTGCAGATTCTGGTGTGACGATTGGTGAGCCAATCCGGATGAACATGAAAGAGTTTCAAGCGTTCCAGAAAAAGCTGGCAGATGAAAAACGAGCAAAGGACAAAGCGGCTGGCATCAAAGAAGAGCCAGAGTTTGTGTTTTACATCAAGATCCCGAAATTCCTGACGCAGATTGAGCGCGGCAAGTTCGCTGATCCAGTCGACGCCGCGCTAAAGGAAGCAAAGTTGGGCGAAGTGTTCGGCGGGGGAACAATGGTTTCCGACGAACCGTACAGCGGCATTGACGTCGTGGTAAAAGACCTGGACAAAGGGCTGGCGTTGATCATCAAGAAACTGAAGGAGCTGGATGTTCCCAAGGGGACGCAGATTCTTTACACCGTCGATTCAAAAAAAGAGTCGGTGGATGTTTGGAAGAAGTAATCAGACCAACACCTGCCTTTGGCCAAGGACCTAGTTCGGCGTAGCTAGGGCACGGCCGACCGTTCCACTCTGTCGTGTGCTTTGCGCCCTCTGCGTTTCTACTTTTTTTTAAAACTCTCGACCAGTTCCTGATCGCTATGCGCGGTTACGCCTTGGAAAGTCGAGCTACTTTCATGCGTCCAAAAGTAGCTCGACTCTCCGAGTCGTTTCTCTGAGCCAAAGCAAGATATGAAACGCAGAGACGCTGAAAGCGCAGAGAAAATAATTGCACCTCAACTCCGCGCCCTCTGCGTCTCTGCGTTTCTACTTTTTTTAAAACTCTCGAGCAGTTCCTGATCGCTATGCGCGGTTACGCCTTGGAAAGTCGAGCTACTTTCATGCGTCCAAAAGTAGCTCGACTCTCCGAGTCGTTTCTCTGAGCCAAAGCAAGATATGAAACGCAGAGACGCTGAAAGCGCAGAGAAAATAATTGCACCTCAACTCCGCGCCCTCTGCGTCTCTGCGTTTCTACTTTTTTTAAAACTCTCGATCAGTTTCTGATCGCTATGCGCGGTTACGACTTGGAAAGTCGAGCTACTTTCATGCGTCCCAAAGTAGCTCGACTCTCCGAGTCGTTTCTCTGAACCAAAGCAAGATATGAAACGCAGAGGCGCTGAGAGCGCTGAGACAGTTCTTGAACATAGCGGGAATCGTCGGGAGTTGCGTTCCATAACTCTGCCAGTTCTCTCAACCCAAATACTCGCTTGGAAAACCCTCTCCAAATAGGCTTAAGTTCGCTTGATTGCTTGTCCGCTAGCCATGGATTTGCTTGCGGTTTTCACCCGATTAATCGTCAAAATCAGAAGATCTTAACACTTTGGCTTTAGCAACCCCCATATTAGGTCGATTATCAACGATATGATCGCTAGCTCTGTGAGGGCGATCCGCATGAAGAATCCGCCTTTTAAGAAGCTCCACGTGGCAATCTCTAATAGCAAATTTAAACAGTGTGTTCGTCAGGCAATCATGATTTGCTTGGCTTACTTTGCAGTTTGCGGCGCTTTAGAAGTTAACGCGCAAGGCGTCCAAAGATTTACCAACAACCACACAGGTTTGGCGGCAAACAATGCAGCGTTAGCGGCTTCGACTTGGCAACAACCCGCTACCAATGTTGCGCCAAGAACATCCGGTCCCAGGGCAACTGCACCAAACGGATTCGCACCAAACGGATTCGCTCAAAACGGATTCGCACCAAACGTACGCACTGCAAACGCAGGCAGTACCAATGGCTTTTTCAATTCCAATGGCGCTGCAAATCAAATTCCGTTCGCAGCTCAGTCAGTGACACCAGCGCCGAACAATGGATTTCGAGAGCGATACGATCTGACCTCAGGTAATACTTCCCCGCCAAAACCTAACGATCCGCCAAAGTCAGAATCAAAGGCGGATTCAAAGCTAAAGGCAACAGTGGATGGCTCGCCGACCTGGATGCAAGAAATACCCGTTGTTGAAATTCAAAGTTCGTTTGCCGCGCAGCCAGTAAAATCGCCGCCGACATCTCCAATAGCATCTCCAACAACACCAACAGTCTCGCAGAATGAATTTCCATCGCGTTATGACTTGACTTTGAAAACCCCCTACCCACCCAAGCCGAGTGCTGTGGCAAAACCAAACGCTGTGGCAAAGTCCGGAAAGCAGACAAAATCCGCGGGGCCATTGTACGGCGAAATTGGGCTGACCTCATATCAAGACAGCGACGATTTTGTTTTCGAAGTGCAGGACTCGGAGAATCCGGACAATGTGTGGACGACGGAGTTCCAGCCGATGTCAGAAATTGAACTTCAAAACGAAGTCAAACAGCTTAGGCAGATGTTGGACTTGCAACAGCAACAACTGGAAGCAGTTTTTGGCATGACCGATCGGATGTCACGAGAAATTGCGCCTGGGATATCAGGTGATCCGGATGCATTCCGCAGGCAACTGACCCCGGCGAATATTGCGGGTCTACAACGGATGGAGCAGCGTTTAAATTCTCGGTTGAATCAATTGTCTGCAATCAATCAGGGATCACTTCAGCAGCTTCATGCGGATACCAACGAACTCAAATACAATATTGGTCAGTATCTGCCAAACAATTTACGTGAACTTTATTCGCATACGCGGCCACTTCAAAGTCCGCTTACCATTTTCAATACGTTGCAATTCGATACTTTTGATTTTGATGATTCGGATCGCAATTTCGCTTCGCCAATTTGGCGGCCAATATTTTTGTGGGACTACAATGACCAATTCCAGGTTGAAATCAACCCGCTGATTGAGTCAGACCGGATCGAGCTTTTGACGGCTCAAGTCAACTGGTTTGTGAATGATAATCTTACATTGGTCGGGGGAAGGTTTGCTTCACCGATTGGATTCTTCAACGATCGTTTGCGTACTCCTTGGGTTTTCAAAACGCCAGACCAACCTTTGTTGTTTGAACAGGTCTTGCCAGGACTGCTTTCATTTCGAGGTGCTCAATCCCGATACGCAAGATACATCGGCGATTCACCGGTCAAGTTGGAAGTTGCTGCGTTTGCAGCCAACGGATTGTCCAGCGGTGTTGAAACGCCAACCCAATTCGACGTTGCCAACATCAACGGGTTTCGGCAGTTCGATGACTTCAACGATGAAATCGCGTTTGGTGGGCGAGTCGGATTTACCAATCCAATCCAAGGCTGGACGATCGGCCTCTCGGGATTGCAAAACAATGCTTACGACAATCAAGGCGACTTTGATCTTTCGTTGTGGGATGTTGATTTGAACTATCACAGCGGCAACATCGATTTGAGATTTGAATACGCCAAAGTCGATCAAGAGTCACCGTTTGGCGACATCGAGCGGCAGGGTGCGTATGTGCAAGGTGCGTATCGCAATCGTAATTCGACTCGACCGTTGCTTGGCCGTCTGGAATATGTGTTTCGGTATGGATACGTGGATTTTGATGGTATCGATCTGGCCGCGACAGGAACTGATTTTGGGAGTCGTGAACTCACGCCCGTAAATCGAAACCGCTACACCATTGGAATTAACAACTACATAACGCCAAGTCTAATTTTCAAATTCGCTTACGAGATAAACGATGAAAAGGATTCGGCTTTCGAAGTCGACGACAACGGTGTCATTGCTCAGGCCGTATTCGGTTTCTAAATTTGATAATCAGGCTAAAATTTAATGCCCAACCAAGAATTTAAAATTCGGACAACGGAGAGACGTGGCAACACGGATTGCGTTCCTGACAAGCATCGTGCAAGTGTGCTTGCGTTAATTCGTTTGGCATTCGCAGTTGCAGTTTGTGTAACATTTGGCATCGCTTTTACGGGGTGCCTACACGACACTTCGCCAAACCCGTTCACTCCAATCGTTCGCGCCCAGAGTTGTGATTCATGCAGCGGGGCGTGCAGCTGTAATGGAGGGCATGGGGCAAGCCAAGGGGAATTCGAAAGCCAAATTTCTGGCCGCGAGATTTTCCTGTTGAATTGTGCTTCCTGCCATGAAGGCCGCTCGATTATTGAAAGGCCGTATTCGCAAACGGTGGTTTCATTTTCTCACGCACGAAAACACGCTTATTTGACCGGTGCTGAGTATCGAAAACTGGTTAGTTTTCTACGCGAGTGGCACGGATTGTCGCAGTAACGCATCGGGCAGTCCGCGATCACCGAGCCGGCGATCATCTGTTTCAGAACAACATGCAGGTCCGTTGTCGCGTGCTTCATTTTGTTATCTAGATGTGCTATTTGGAAAAGTATTTGGTGCATCGAGCGCCGTATTCGGGATGCACATCAATTAGCATACTGTTCTTTTCCCAAGACGTGTTGATTGGTTTGCGGGTGAACTGCCCACATTCTTTACATGTCGGTACTTTGACAGTGACGTCGTACGACTCGGTGTTCTTGGTGTTTAGCTTGAGGGACAAGACGAAGATGGCGATCACGATGGAAACTGCAAGCCCCGCCAGTCCAGAAATTAAGGTGGCTGCGGCGATCATTGGCAGCGTTCCAATTTTGACGATGACAGGCCAAGGAATCGTTGGTTCGTCACTATCTCGGTGGCCACTATGAGACGTATCTTTTCCCGTAATCTTCAAAAATTTGTTCGTCGGTGAATTGCACAGGTGACAAAACGGGGGCAGGTCCGTTGTTGGGGAAACAACTAAGGTGGAAGGATCGAGTCTTTGCGTTTGTTCGAAGTGATTAGATTGCTTGGCCGGCAACTCAAACGTGCAGTTGCAATTTGGGCACTGCATGTTGAAAGGATTGATTGGAACTCGGCAAGTAGGGCAATCAGTCATTGTTTGGAGGAGCCAGAAAACGTCCGTGATCGCCAACCGCTGGAGTGATCTATAGTTAAAAGCAAGCGCCGTCTGCGGCTTTCGTGTGCAAAGCATTGTTATCCGGCGGCAGTCACTCGGTTGCCATGCTAGAATTGTCGTTTGCCGGTGACAGTGTTTGCGATGATTGGTCAAATTTTAGTCGAGTATTACAGTTGGTGCAAATTAAATCATACATCCGAGCAAGACGAAATTTCACACCCGGGTTAGCGCGTTGAAGTTCGGCAATCTCCCTTGAACGTACTGTGTTCGCGAGATCAAATGATTTCTCACCGAGACGCGTGTCGCAGATTGGGCAATCAGTTTTTTGCGCCGCCTTTAACAGCCGCCGTTTGTTAAGACCGTGCGTAATGAACGCCCATGGCAAGAGTACAGGCAGCGCGACAACAGTTGTGGCCACCTCGAAAAATACGCGGAGCTTTTGTTTGCGTCGCTTCATTCAAAACGCTGTTTTTTCTCTAAAACAAAACGGGATTCACTGAGGCAGATAGTGTCCGCTATGCCCCCGTCGCAGCAAATGAACTAAAAATTAAAACCGATGTGAAATGCGATTTGGGTCCATCGCCTCGTTATCGGCCGACTTGGCTACCTATTGGCCAAGAAACATTGCGAGGCTCTCACCAATGGGATGCAAGAACTCACTTGGATCTTGATTCTCGTTGTGAGAATATAGTTCGTGCGAAAAGTTCACAACGAATGGAAAATATCCGCCCTCGGTTTGAAGCAAATACCCAGCAGTGTCACCATTTTCCCAATCTATCACGGGAAGGTATCTGGCGGAAAGGCTGGCGTGCGTTGAAGAAAAGAAGGATCTGGCTGAGCCCACGAAGGCAGGTAAGTCTTCAAGCGTTGGAACAAAACGTCGCGATTCGGTTTGATCGGTTGTCATCCCCAAGCCATTAGAGAACGCGTAAAAGTCACGCAATTCGGCAGGAAATTCTAAGCCAATTTTTGATTCAGCCGACGCGATAGCACCTGAATCAGCACCATTGCCAACCCAATGATGGTATTCGTTGCTTGGATCGGCATTTTTGAAGAACGCCGCGGTAATCTGTTTCCAGTTTGGCATAACAAAAACTATTTCAAAGGCGGATATCGTCTGCGATAACCGAGCCGCAACCTGGCAACTCGGCACTGTCTCTATCTCGATTATTGTCATCCGACGGCCTAGTCGACATCGCGTTGTTCCCGCCAGCGCGCGAAATCCTGTTTATCATCAAAATAGTGGACGCCATGAAAGCTGAAAATGCAATCGAAGTAACCAAAAGGGGAAAGTCTTGGTTGTGATGACCAATCCAAGAATCATTTAGATATATTGAGACAGCCGCAAAAACGAGTGCCGAGACAAGGAAACCAAAACTAAGCGATTCGGCAACACCGCATTTGGATGCTTGTGACATAATTATGGCAGGCGCGAACGCGATCACGAGCGAAATGCAAAGTATCAAAATCGTCGCATAAACTGACCGTGAGTCAAATATTCTTTGTGCCGTTCTATCATAAATCATGCTTGCGAAATTACCGCTGATTGAAAATTCAGAACTGGGGGTAAACGTAGCATTGTGAAGACATCCTCCCCCAAGATCAGCAACAATAGCACCGTGCCAATTGATCCAAGCGACGCGATCGTTGGCCTTGTCTGCCAACGCAATCTCCGACACGCCATTGATGCCGTCGTACCAACCAGGCTGAAGCCCGACAATACGCGATGCTTCGTAAATAGGCATGCCATTCTCAATCTTCGCAGCTGAGTCGCTCGTGATCTTACCACGCGGTGAAACCCAAATCGCAAGAAGAACCGAAAGCACGCCGACAACTACGATCAGTGACCTCAAAGAAAATCTTGGCATTGAATTCCTCCCGAGTAAGATAATGCCCGTGATCACCGAGAACGATTGATGACACGGCACTGTAGGATTAACGTGGACCTCTAAAAAATTTACGGAGTTGCCCATGAATTTGCGCGTCCGCGAAAATGGATGATTGGCGAATTGCACATCGTACTCGGCGGAATCTGCAACATTCCGCTTTGCCTTATGCCGGGGCTTGGCGTCAGTCTAATTGCACCCAGCCTTTCTTTTCGCCTCCAATCTGCAGGACGAGGAATAATATCGCGATTCCCGACAGGCCGGCAATGGACTGCCCAATTCCAACGTTGGCATATATGTTAAATGCAAACGCTATCATCGCAGTGGCAGCGAAACCAAAGAATCCCCACTTCTTCCAGTTAAAGAGTGCGACAGCGAAGATGACGTTTAAGATTGCCATTAGCGTGATAGGCCAGACTACCCAAGTTGGAAAGTCAGGCATTGCTTGTTGTATGTTTTGAACAGACATGGGCGTGAAGATCGCCGTCAATGAATTGGCGAGAACCATTAGAATTAGCCACGCAGTGAGGCATCCGTGTCGTTGTTTCTTAAACGCCGTTGATGTTTTTTGGTCACTAATTGGAGGAGGAGAACGCGGTGGATCGTAAGGAGTTGTCATAGGAATAAGTCGAAAAGATTACGCCCGGGTTCACCGGGCGCGGCGAACTCACTGAAAATTGAAACCCGCGCGACCCGCGGCTCCGGTACGCCCGACATGGGTGTGTATTTGTTGGGTGCCGCTTATCGTTAGATCAGCCAGTCCCCAAAACAATTTCCGAACTCTTTTGATAAGCAATGTACCAAATGTAAATCGTAAGAGCAAAAGTTTTAGGCGAAGGCAACTGCGGAAGGGCTTGCAGGAGTCCGTCGTTATTTTCAGGCTGGGTGGGGTACTTCCACTTCGGTTTGCGAAAGAGGCAGTTGCAGTGTTTGGGCAAGTGGGTTTGCCGTCGGATTCGGATTTGCTACTGGAAACAGTGGTGCCGTGGACGCGGATCAAGAAGTTGATCTAGCTGGGGATGCCTCGTCCTGCACCCAAGTCCTTTTCGCGTTGATTATATCCGAAACAGAAACAAACAAGAAACCAGACGGAACAAAAGCACAAGACACCAAAGTAAATTGCCTCTTTGCTCCGACTCAAATCCCAAACAAAAGTTGAGCCCGTGCGTCGCAAGTGGTCCCCCCAATTCACGCCGATCAAAACGGTAGCGAAAAGCAAGACTGCACTCAACAAATTGCCAAATACAATGGGTTTCCATCTGAATTTTGGCTTAGCCGTTTTTCGTGCGACCAACCAAAGGTAACCTCCCTCAATCAGGATCGAAAACGGAATCGCGAGAAAATAGACCAGTAATAAAAATACATCCAATTGCGCGATCAGCGTACCAATTAGCCAGCTTAGGATATTGGCACGCATCGAGAGCCAGTAACTTGATCTCTCAAGTCCGGCACGCTTCACGTAGGGCCGTTCAATACTAGCTGCAAGTGCCGTTGCCAGCATTGAGAAGGGCAGGCTGAGCAACGCATCATCACCGAAGCCCCAATGGAATGTGTAAGCAATGGTCAATGAATCGATCATTAAGGATTCAGAGCGGGATAAGGTCCGTGATAACCGACGTGACAATAAAATTGGAATATACCTTTTCCGTGCGGTAAAAACCGAGTTAAAACAATTTGCTAAATTTTAGCCGCAACCATAAATTGGTTGCTAGTGGGTTTGGAAGCTACGGTTTAACTTGCCGGATTCTCGCTTGGTTGCCGTGGTTTTGCAGGACTGCCCACGCCTATTCTGCGACTCTTGGTTTGGCGTTGAGTTTCCTAGAACGTGTTGTCGCCGTAGTTTGAAATTGCCAAGTTTAAAGGTTGCAACGGGGCGCTATGTATAAAAATGATCTGCGCTATGTATAAAATATGATATCCAACAATATCCGTCCATTTTGGGCGGGTTATTTACTAAAGTTATCTGGCTTAACCAAACATGAATCGTCATATCTTGATCGTTCCGGTGCTAGTGATCGCGTTCGGGCTGTTGACTTGGTATGCCGCGGTGTCCTCTTCTGGCTCATCACTCGCCCATAAAACAAGTGCGATCTTCTTTCTACTTGCTTCGACCGGTTTGATTTTTGCGACGACTGCCTCGGCTATTGTCTTGTGGCACAAGACGCATTTATATCGAAGCTACTCAATACTGATTCTTGCCTTATCCGTCATGATGTTGATTGGCTCAACGTGGTACCGCGGCATCCAGCAATCGCTCGTCATTGACAAACTGGAATCAGCCTACAGGTCAATCGTGATGAATGGCGCTCCGTTTCCCATGCCGGAAGAAATACGACACAATTATTTGAGCACTCTCCCAAATTCATATTCGACTGGATGCTGGGTTTCACCTGACCAGCAAGCATTTGAAATCTACTACCACGATTCCTCTGATTCCTATACGATGAAATATCCCGACGGGGAATGGGATTGGCGAGGCAATGACTACTCGGGGCCATCAATCGCCAGATAACAATGTGATGCACGCGAAGCCGGACTTGCGTGTGCTTTTTTCTGCTTGGAAGATTTCCGTTCCGGCTCGGTGATCGTAACCGTTATCCACCTCAGAGGCTTGAATTGACCATCCGCATGATGTTGTTTGCGACGACGTGGGTTGCAGTACTCGTTGCTGCAACGGTGGTTGTGTTCAATTCTCCAAAACAATTTCTTTGGGTTCCAAGCCTAATCTGTTGGAACATGTTCGGATTGTTCTGCATGTTCGCCGCAACATTCGCGGCGCTTCCAAATGAAAAGAACAGATCGTTCTGGATCGGCACAGCAATGTTTGGAACCTTCTATCTGCTCGCGGTCATGATGGCGGATGCTCTGTACCAACCGACGATTGGACGCGTCATATCAGATGTGATAGTCTTCAATATTGACCGTGACGCGGCAGATGAAATTACGCGATTGAGATGTGACTCAATTCGAAACATGGCCGATGTAGCAATTGCGTCTGTGCTGACTGCTACCGGCGGTGTACTCGGCCTGATCCACAACCGAAAAAACGGTGGATAACAATGCGTTCCTGAAACATATTGTCAATCTAAAAAGACTCTTTTTTTTGAGCTCGCGTACTCTCTTCGCCAACTCTATGCAGGTTGTTTTTTCTTTTGTGTTTGTTGTGGTGACGAGTTGTTTTTTGAAGGT
>CAYUWY010000009.1:0-236061 GCA_964448575.1 uncultured Pirellulaceae bacterium | reverse complement strand
TCTTTACCACAAACAAGAACGAAACCCAAACTGAGTACATTGCAGATCCAAATTTCGAGGAAGATGTAATCGAAAGGCTATGGGAAGAAGTCGATATTTAATCAGGCAAATTGGTGGAGGGAAGGGAGCGAAATGTGTTGTTGTCCCGCTTCAAGTTAAGCCTAAATGTCATTATGGGTGCAGACGGGGAGTTCCGACGCGTTTGTCTATCGCATCGCTTCGGGTAACAATAAACTTTCAAAACCTATTGCACCAAAAAAAATATGCCAATCACCCCCAAAGACATTAAGGCGCTAGAAACAGCGATGGCAGCAGCGAGTTAACAAGTGAGGATACGATGAGTATACAAAAAAATATTGATAAAGAGATCCAAGCAGTTTCGGATATCGCATTCGAATATATGAGCAATGCTGGAATGGACTGGAGCAAGGTAGAGACATTGTGCTCGCTTCGCGAAGGCGGGACGGAGTCGTTTCTCGCAGTAGTACACGGGGCAGATGGCGAAGTACGCCGCATTGATCAGAACATTGGAGAGATCACAATGCCTTTCATCCGAATCAATGACCTAAAAAGGGCAAACCCAAACCAAGTAAAATGGAATGGCTTGAGGATCTTCACGACAAAAGACAAAATGACTCAAACAGAATTCATAACAGACCCAGATTTCGAAGAAGATGTTATCGATCAGCTATGGGAAGAGGTCGACATTTGAATCCAACTTGGACATCGTTTTCAGTTAACAAGAAGCCTCCCAAACCAAGGTAGTTCCATGCTTACTTTTCAAAATCTTTACGATTGGCAAGTACTTGTTGGGCATTTCAAGCAAAAAAAAATCTTGGAGCTAAACGCCAGTTTGCCTTGGGATTACGAAAAAGCAAAAGCGAAATTAGCATTCCAGGGAGGTCAAGAGTTTCATGCTGAAGTTTTAGGCATTGAACACAAAGAAGATAAACGCTGGATTTGGGCCAGTTCGGTCAAAGAATCTGGAATTCCCGAAGTCTCTCTCAATTCCGTCGAAAGAATTCAACGGGTCGGGCACATCAATGACATTCCTCAACTAGTCGATAATCATGTTTCCCTCAACGAAGTTTCGGCACTCGACTTGGCTTTGATCGGCACCGGCTATACAGACGCAGTTGGGTATTTTGCACTCGAATCGCCCGGAGTTGGGTTCGCCTGGATTCTTCTATTCGATGAAGCGAAAAAACCAATTTCATTCTCCGCGCTGGAGGTATCGACCTTTGTTACTGAAGCACTTCAGTCATTTGAAATCTCAGATCATCGGTTTTCAATCAATACCCTCTTGGAGTTTCTTTCCGGCGAAGAAGTTGATGAAGAAGATGAAATGACACTCACTGACTCATCTGGACATGCAATTACATTCCAGTTTGACAACGCAAAACGTCTTTCAAAAATCAACGTAACAGCTGGTTGTTAGACTAGAAATACGAGACGTTGTGTTCCCAAAGCGAACCAGTCAATAATTGATTTCGTTTTCCAAACTTTCGAGACTACCCGAGGCTTCATTTGAAATTGGCTTGAGGTCGTAGCCAGTCATTTCATAATTGTCATTGAAAGTCACGTTGAGAGCGATGTGGTTCCCAGCGGAATCGGTGCAGGTAAAAATGGCGTTGTCGTTGATCCAACCAAGCCAACGAATCTCTTCGAAGGTCTCGTTTCCTCGCAATCTTGCCCACTCCATCGCCTTGATGCCATAGAAATAGGTGTCACTAACATTGGGCCATTGGATGATGATCAGCCATCTCATCTCTTCGTCGTAAACCAGTTTTTCAACTGTTTTTGCCAACTCGATGAGTGTTCCGCTCGCGGTATCTTCGTAAAAAAGTATGTCCTCAAGTAAATCCGCCAATTTTGCGCGGCCTTCTTTTTCATTCCAGTTGCCACTGATTTCATTCCACTGCTCAACGAACTCGTCAATACGTTTTTGACCGGGCTCGCTTATTCTGTCGTCCGATTCGTTGATTTTAATCTCACATATTTTGTTGGGGATGAAAATAGCTAAGACGGTTTTGCATCATTATCATTATTCAAATTCCAATCCAAGTCAATTTGTGACGGACTCTCCTTTTGAAAATCAAAAAATTCGACTTTGCCGTTACGCACCTTCCGATAGTGTTTGAAAATCCCATAGCCATTGAAGCCGTCACCCGGATTGATCGCTACTGAACCAAGATCGGATTCAAACTTTCGAATCGTATTGGCTACCGTCATCAACCGGCGAAAGTTGGCTATCGTGATATCGCCGACCGATTGGGACGCCACAGCGTGACTGTAAACGTGGAATCAAATGTGAAATCAAAGACCTATACGCGAGCCGATTCTGCTTGTGAATTGAGGCTCGGCGATTGGGGAGCGTGATGTTGAAATTGGGCCACGGCAATATTTCGCGTAAACATTTGGATTGAAACTTGGGGGAAAGTTTGGCAACGAGCCAGTGTAATGTCATTATGGGTGCAGACGGGGAGTCCCGACGCGTTTGTCTATCGCATCGCTTCGGGTAACAATAAACTTTCAAAACCTATTACCAACAAAAATACACCAAACGCACCGCCAATCGACCCCAAAGACATTAAGGCCTTCTCAGCAGCAGCTTTCTCGGCGGCAGCTTTTTCTTCCGCAATCACGTCCGCGTTCATGCGTTAGAAAAAGCGATGGCAGCAGCGAGTTAGCAAGTGAGGATACGATGAGTATACAAAAAATAATTGATAAAGAGATCCAAGCAGTTTCCGACATCGCATTCGAATACATGAGCGGGACGGGAATGGATTGGACCAAGTCCGAAACTGTGTGCGCTTTTCGAGAAAGTGGAAGAGACGCGTTCCTGGCCATCGTGCATCGGGGAGATGGAACGCGAAGCCGTATCGATCAGGATATCGGAGAGATTTCTCCGTTTTTCTCAAAAATCGCAGAAATAAGAATGGAAAACATGAATGAGATCAACTGGAATGCATTGCGAATCTTTACCACAAACAAGAACGAAACCCAAACTGAGTACATTGCAGATCCAAATTTTGAGGAAGATGTAATCGAAAGGCTATGGGAAGAAGTCGATATCTAATCAGGCAAATAAGCGATTGGTCAAGCGACGTAATAAATGCGTCGGTGGAGGGAAGGGATCGAAATGTGCGGTTGCCCCGCTTCAAGTTAAGCCTAAATATTTCCGGGTTGATTCATGCTTACATTTCAAAACATTTACGATTGGCAGATCTGCCACCGGCGTGATAGATTTTGAAGTGATGAATCAATCGAATGATGAAAATCAATTCCTGAGCAGCCTCTTGATCGCTGCTTTCTTGTCTTCAGCATCGGCTTGGTCTGTTTGATCAAGCTTAAAGCTTGCCCGATTGTAGATGTCGACCGCACGCTCCAACGCCTTTCGCTGAAACATCGATTTATTGGACTTACCCAGCAAGCGCCAGAGGTCACCCAAAGCCACTAATTTTTTCGCGTCGGCTCGGGCGGCTTGATCAATTTGGGTTTCGGTTTTTGCGATTTTGACCATCAATTCGTCTTCCGCTTTTTCCCAATGCTTTAAAGCGGAATCGAAATCGTCTTCGACCACAAAAAGATATTTCCCAAATGCTTCATTGGCACCTGGGTCGTCGGGGGACTCCTTGAACTTCTGGGCCAAACGTTGAGCTTCAGTGGAGATCAACCGAAGCTCGTCAATGTCTTTGCCAAGACGTCGTGTCGCCGCCAAATTCGGATCGTTGTGGCGGGCGGCAAGCACGACCGCGTAAGTCGCCAACCGCCCGGCTTCGTTGTACAAACGTTTCTCGATGGCTTCGTCGATCAATCCCCTCATTGTTTGGCGAAATTTAACCTGGAGGGCGATTCTGTCTCGCGGGACTTTGTTGATATTGCGTGCGCCGTCGTGCAGCGTCGTATAAGCGACATCCCAAAAATCAACATCGAATTGCGTGTCCATCTCTCGCACAATCTTGATCGCCGTTTCGACTTCGCCAACCATCATTGTCAATTCTCGTGCCTGCTCAAGCAATGCGTACTTCGCAACGACTCTCATGTTTTCAGATTGCGAATCGTTAATCATCCTTTCGCCTAATATGGCTACGTCTCTAACTCGGCCAGAAGCAAACGCGGCGCTTACGGCCTGAGTGTAGTCGCCCTTCATCGCTTTGGCGGCTCGGTCACGCTCCCGTTTACCCGGAACGGGAAGCTTCGCTTTTTTCTCTGGCGCGGCATCGGCAACGTCGTTGCCAAACGCTTCTCCAAACCAGGCTGGGCGATTCATGGCATTTTTTGCAATTCCAAAGCCGCTTTTTCCCCTCTCTTTCTTGGCAACTTCAGCAGTCGATTTTTTTCGCGGCGGGAAAAGTGGTTTTTTGGCGTCTGGCTTGTTTTTCGCTGAGCCAAACCTTAAGTCTGATTTTGGCTTGTACCGATCCCGATTGATTGGCCGAGAGTCAAATCCTCTGGCTACAGAAAAATCGACTCCCACTAACCCTAGTGTTGCAATTCCAGTTTTGCCTTTGGATCTTGAGTACACGCCAACGATCGGTAAACCGCTTTCATTGGAAACGCTTTTGAGCGGGCCACTGTTTAGGCCATGCACAAGTGAAAGGTATGAATCATTCGGATCCAAACCATCTTCTGCTATTTTCATAAACGTGATGCGAAAACAGTTCATTGGATTGAGCCTTGAAAGCTTGACCGCCCCGACCGCGTATCCCGGTTTTGCAACGACGTACTTCGCACTGGGGTCATTGCCCATTCTCCCAGCGACATAAGCTAATCGCTTATCGAGCAAGACCGGCTGCACATCACGGATCTTTCCGTCCTGATGAGTCGTGTAAGCGAAACCGATTACGAGTCTGGCGGGCTTGGGAACGACCACGGTTTCTCGATCGCCACCTTCGATCAATGACGGCTCAAAGCGGATGGTCTTGCCACGCTTTACCGCCCGGTCAATCTTGTTAACGAGCGCGACCGTTTTTTCACCGGGCTTTGGGTAGGCCTTAATTTCGCTCTCGTTCCAGACAACTTGATTGGCTTTATCGTTAGTGCGATTCTTCTTGGTTAAGTCCTTGGGCTTTGAGCGAGCTGGGCTATTTTTACTTTTGCCAAAACTGCTGCCGCTGTCTCCGGCATCTGGCGCGATGGTTTCGGGCGAATCGTTTACTCTTGCTTGAAACGGGCTGGGAACAAAGCCGGCTCCGATCAGATAGGCGGCGACTCCAACGGCCGCAACACCACCGGAAACCCAACTGACTAACGTCCAAACCAATTGTTTTCGTTCACGGCGTTGGATTTTCTTTCGCGCATTGTCGTCAGCTCGGATTCCGATATTGGATTGCCGACCGACCGCTTGCTTTCTACTGGGTCGCTGATTGCGCGACGACGAAACAGTTGGGGAGATAACCGGAATCGTAGGTGGCTCAATGGAATCGCCAGGCTGAAAGTTTGCCGGCGGATGCGTCGCGTGAACGACAGGAACTGAATGGTTAGGTGGAAACCGATGGTTGACGGGGCCTTGGGCTGGCGGCTGGTTAACAGGCGTGGCCAAAGGCAGCGGCCCGGGCGGAACTCGGTCTGGATTCAAAGCCGATTTTAGCTGCTGGTCGTAAGTCGCTTTTTTCTCAGCCATCAACAGACAACGACGAGCCCGAGCTAACTCGCTAAGAATCTGCTGGGAAAGGTCACCGTTGGGCCCGTTTTGGTAAGTCCGGATGTGCGCCATCTGACGATCGGCAGCCATCGAAATCACGTCAGGATCAGATTCGTATAGATCAAGCCCCAACAATCGATAGTGATTGACTGGCCGAGTCGAATCGCGGATCCCAAGCCATTTTAGGTAAGGATCAAAATCTGGTGACTCTGGCATTCTACTACGGCGCCGAAATTGGGTTGATTTAAGTCATCAATTGTAAGGCGACGGGAGTTGATGTCAAAATCGACCGTTCACCAAAAGCGATTCGATCATATCCCCCGAAAAACTACCAATCACGCAGACTGCCAACACCAATAGAACAATCGCGATTCCAAAAATGACTTCCAGTTCGCCAATGAGAACCTGTGAGATCGTGGTTCGACTGCAGCCAAGCTTAAACATGGTTTCCATTTCACGCTTGCGTAGCCTAAGCGACAAAAGAATGACCAACACCAAAAGCAAGAACGTCGAGATCGCAATCAGAACCGCATTGGCGTCAAAAATCTTCTGGACTTGGAACACAAGCCCCATCAGCTCCTGAATCACACTATCAGGTTTTACGAACTGAGCGACTTCACTCGATCCGTATCGCCCCTGAAGTAGCGTCTCGTCTTTGACGTTGTCTGCGATTGCGATAATTGACGTAATCGGGAATTCGCTGGTGTCACCATGAAAGTGAAACGAATCGATATTGTCTGGGGTGATTTCGACATACGGAGCGATGGCGGCACTTGCAACGATCGCATTGTCCGTTCGCGAGAGAACGGCGCCACTGTCTTTTTCTTCTTTGGAAAGATCTTGATGCCCATGCCCCAGCCCTTGGATCACCCAAGCCGTTTTCAAGTCAACAAAAACCGTCCAATCGTCTGATGTTCTTGATTCTTTGAGCACCCCAGCGATGGTTAGTTTAAGCGGCGATTGCCCCGCCAGATTAATCACATTTTCCCGGTCTGAAATGATTTGGTCGCCCGGTTTAAGCGAATGTTTTTTCGCGACCCGACTACCGATGACACATTCGCCAAGGGTCGTAAACATGTCTCCAGAACCCGTTTCCAGCCCGCGAAACTGAAAATACTCAAGCGACGTTCCAACGACCGAATGATCACGGGCGGTGAACATCGCGTGAATTGGAATGGCACGAGCAAGTTCACCATCACGGGCTTTTTCGACTTCTGAAAAAGGGATCGTGTCGACGGATCCGGGTTTGAAGTAAAGCGTGCTGAGCGTGAGGTCCAGATCGCTTCCCCGAGCTCCAATGACCGCGGGTGTGCTGTTGGATCGAGCCATGATGCGATCGTTGAATTGCCACAACAGCATCTTGGTCACGATCGGCAAAAGCGCCGTGAGAAAAATGCAGCCAATCATGATGAGCGATTTGTACTTGTGAAACATCAAGTACTTGAATACTAGATTCCAAATCATGCGACCACCTCCTGCTCTTCGGCTTCTACGAAAAAGTCCTCAAAGTCGATCTTTCGATCAAAGGCGTCGAGAATGCTCATGTCGTGGGTGACGACGACGAGCGATTGGCTGTTGGCGTCGGCTTGGGCAAAAATCAAATCAAGAATGACCCGCTTGTTCTTGGGGTCAAGATTTCCGGTCGGCTCATCTGCGAGGATAATTTTGGGATCGGCAATCAAGGCTCGACAAATCGCAACCCGCTGCTGCTCGCCTTGGGAAAGCTTGGTTGTAAACCGATCAAGCTTGCCATCGAGCCCCATCGAGTTGGCCAAATCAACCGCCTTGTCACGAACCGAGTCAGTAAGCGTTAGCGAAGCATTGATCGCATAAGGCAGCAAAATATTGTCTCGGGCAGAGAGGTATTCAACCAATTCGAACTGCTGGAAAACCATCCCGATGTTTGAAATTCGAAAGTCGCGTCGCTGTGAATCTGACATCTTTCCAATGTCATCATCGTGAATCTTCACGCGGCCAGAATTGGGAACAGTGATGCCGGCTATCAAATTTAGCAACGTGGTTTTGCCACAACCGCTTGGCCCGACAACGGCGACTCGTTCGCCTTCGCCAATGCTCAACGACTCTAAATTGAGCTCGAATTGGGAACTGGGATAACGGAACCTTAGATCATCTATTTCTATGGCGGACATGAGATTCAATTGAGGTGCGGAAGTTAGAAAGAAAGCCCAGATGCGGGAGCAGAGAGACAGCCGTCAAGAAGTACAAGACAACGTAAACCCTTTATCGTTCTATCCTAATTCCGATCAATGAAAAAAATGCCAAAAGCCCGTATCTATTTACGAGATCGACCGATATTTTGGGCGATAAAGTCGGCTTTTGCCTGAACAGCTCGCGATCCGCTGGGATCAGACGTGGCTCGCAGCCAATCGCGGTAATTAGCTCCAATACGGCTTGCTCGATTTCGCGATTGATAATGATTTCTGGCTTGTGGGCTGTGACTTCGGTCGGTTTTTTGCGAGCCCACGAACGGTTTTGGAAAATTGGGGGAAGAAATCTTCTGAGCGGTTAGCTTGTATGTAATTAATTACACGCTTTCATGCCAAACTTGGAAAAAAAAACGAAATACATCCTTTTAGGGGTAATTATGGCGTGGTAATCTGGGGCCATGTTTTAAGAACCACTTAACAACATAACAATATCAATCACTTTTCACTTTATCGTTATTCCCATATCTATTTTGAGATAATGAAATGCTTCGCAACTTGATCTTCACAGTATTGTTTGCCTTTTCTTTTTCCATTGTGCCCAGCAGCCTGAATGCCGATATCGTTGTGTTCGATTTTCGGGATGAGGCAGACGCGCTCCCCGTAGACGAGTTTGATGGAGGAGGCGTAGGCGCATCGGCTACTATTGACGGGCTCACTTTGACCACGGTTGACATATTAGCTCCAGAATATGCGGATGATGGAACGGGAACATTTGTTGCAACTGGAACCATCCTTAGTGCGGCTGACGGGGACAATGTTGAAACAAATATTGCCGGCAACCAAGATGCGATCGGAATCAACAACGGCTCCATCGGCAACACCGCATTTGATAACTTCATTGGCTCTGGAACAGAATCTTCGGATTTGAATTCTGGTGAAGCATGGGTTTTTAATTTCGACCGAGAAGTCGATTTCACTGAACTTGAAGTTGAATCCGCTGTAGCCGGTAATATCTTGAGAGTACTTGTTGACGGAGTTCTGGTCGAAACATACGACGCCCCGAATGGGCGTGTAGACAGTAGTAATGGACTTGGTGCCTTAGCTGGTTTTACCATTGCTGCTGGGTCTGAAGTCACTTTTGAAATTGATGGGCCATTATTTCCTCAAGCCGACGAAAACTCGGGTCAAAGTACCGACTTTCGAATCGAATCATTTACAGTCCACGCCAAAGCAGTGCCCGAACCATCATCTTTGTTTGTGGTCGTCGGAATGGCAGGCTTGTTTGCAGTGAGACGTCGTCGCTAGTCGATTACACCAAAAAAGATAAGAGTTAAAATTTCTAACGGCAGCGGCACCAACTTGGTTGCCCTGCCGTTTTTTGATTCTGAATCTTGGAATGATTCAGAGTTGATCAGAGTTGCAACCATATTCATGATCACCAATTGGTGGCCATCAAGTTAATCCTTCAAAGGACAAGCCTCATGCTTGTCCTTTTTTTTGTTGCTCAGCCGTTTCCTTCCACCAAATGTAAGCCGAACTTGTTGCAGAAAGCGGGTGCTTAGCTTGATGATGTTGTCGAAGCTGATCGAACTTTTTCGTCCACCGCCAGTGAGAAACTTGACGTCGAAACAGCAATTCAGACCTAGTAGCCCGGCTGGAATTCAAGCTCGATTCATCGAGTCTTAAATTTCGGTTTTGTCAGCTCCTCTGGTTTTAAAGGTACTTTATCAGTGGTGCATCCGTCACGGGCTTGAGGGAAAGGGTACCTGCCAAGTGTTGGCCTGCTTATGCGAAGGCGAATTCTGGAGCAAATTGATTTCAATATTTGCACTGTTTAAACGAATGATAATTGACTGACGTTTTAACAATCAGCAGAGGAATTTTTATGAGTCTTTACGACTTTTTCTTTCCAGAACAGGCTTCCGCTTCTCACCTGCGCCGCATGGCAAACCAGCAGGACCGACAGGTTCGGATGAATCGAATACAAGAACAAAGCCAATACAATATTGAAGAACGTGTAACGGAATTGGAGAGTGATTTAGGAATGGTGACGCTCGTTCTTGCTTCTCTACTTGAAGCCGCGAATAACAACGGTGCAGTTTCACGCGAAGATATCAAAAAGATCATCGACGAACTTGACGTGCTTGATGGATTCAAAGACGGGAGGTTACCACCTGGATTCCTGCGAAAATGGTCGAGGTAATTGCGGCGAGCTGTACGCAAATGACTCGTCAGGCGTTTGTTCTATCTACTGCCAATCCAGAATTACTTTGCCACATTCACCGGTCAACATGACATCAAACGCGCCTGACAATCATCGCAGCCACCAGTTTCACCGACAAACATGTGGTGAGCTTCTTCGGCTTCGATGATAAAGTTCGGTTTTGACGAAGACGCAAACGTCAGACCTTGCGTGATGGTTCGCCCGGAACTTCTGCCCATGGCTGGATGCACGGTCAGCAATAACCAAGCACCTATTTTACGCAAGCAAGCGTATCTATCTATTTACGAGATCGACCAATATTTTGTGAGATAAAGTCGGCTTTTGCCTGAACAGCTCGCGATCCGTTGGGATCAGACGCTGCTCGCAGCCGATCGCGATAATTGGCCTCTGCCAACACGGCTTTCTCAATTTCGCGATTGATGATGATTCTGGCTCGGGTAGAGGCGTGACTGCCGCCGGTTTGCGAGCCGCGAGAGCGGTTTTGAAAAAGTGGCCCGCGTAGACCTGGAATGCCACGGGATGACGCGCCCTCAGAGCGGCGACTAACTCCGCCGAGGCTGATTGTGCCACCATCTGGAACTGAAACGGCTGTTCGCACATTGAACACCCGAACGACTGGCAATTGGACGCGTGTGTTTGTTGGGCGGCCAAAACCTTGGGCTTGAGCAGTTGAACAGCAAGTGAAAGCAGACAAAAAGACGAACCCAATCGCCAATGTAAAAGTGCTGGCTACAATTCTGGTCATGGCTAAGCTCCTGATTGAGTGCTTTTTGGGGTGCCGAGTTGAGGCAGACAAATTGTAGCCACTTTTCAAACGAGATCCCACCCAAATAGAAGTTGGAAGGTAAACAAAGACGGCAAGAAACGGTTTCAATCTGCCAATCGACTTCAGAAGTTGGTCCCCTTAGGCCGACCCAATAATTCTTCGGGTGATTTTGTGTTTTTGCGGTTGACGATCTAACGCCTAAGCAATAAATTCATCGGTTTTCCCGGGAGTTCTACCCGGATCGTATCTCCAGCCGAAATTTAACATCGCGAACTTAGTCGCGTTAGCACATTCGGTACGCATTTTATTAGGCCAAGAACGGCCGACTTGCGGTGGAGGGTTTAGACTTTAGGAGAGTTGTTGAGTGGCCGGTATTCACGAAGTTGTCCGAATTCGTATGGAAGCATACGACCACTCGATCTTGGATCAGAGTGCTGCAGAGATTGTAGACACGGCCAAGCGAACTCACTCTGAAGTTCACGGTCCGATTCCACTTCCAACTCGGATTGAGCGCTACACTGTTTTGTCAGGACCTTTTGTAAACAAAAAGTCTCGTCAGCAGTTTGAGATTCGTACTCACAAGCGTTTGATCGACATCGTTCAGGCAACTGCCAAAACGATTGAGGCTCTAAACAAATTGAGCCTGCCAGCGGGTGTTGAAATCAAGATCAAGCTGCGACAGTGATCCAAAGCATTAATTAAGTAATACATACAAAGCATATATGGTACGGAAGCCGCAGGGATAAGCTAACCGCTTTTAAGTAACTGTGCTGGTTACGCTTCCTTGACGGCAAGTCCAATTGAATAAATAAGGCGAATAGTCATGACGAAAGGCATACTCGGCCGTAAGGTCGGGATGACCCAAGTGTTTGACCCTGAATCAGGGGTTGCAACACCGGTCACCGTTATAGAAGCAGGACCTTGCAAGGTTCTTCAGCTTCGCACAGAAGACAAAGATGGCTATTCAGCTGTTCAATTGGGCTACGACGACAAGAAACGTCCGGCCAAAGATCGGCGTTCACGTCAAAGCCAAGCGGCTCGTTCTGAGCGTGGGCATGTAGCTGATATTAAATCAAAGCGTGCTGCTGCATTGGCTGCCAAAGGCGTTGAAGTTCCAGCCAAAGCTGGTTGTGAGCCAAAGAAATTCATTCGTGAATTGCGTGGCGACACCGAGGGCTTCGAAGTCGGCCAAGACGTTGATGTCAATATCCTTGAGGAAATCAAGGCTGTTGATGTGATCGGAATTAGTAAGGGTCGTGGTTTTGCTGGTGTTATGAAACGACATAACTTCAGTGGCCAGCGAGCAACCCACGGTGTTAAGAAATGTCACCGTCACGCAGGTGGTACGGGCATGAGTGCTTGGCCAAGTCGTACATTCAAAGGCAAGCGGATGGCTGGCCATTATGGTTCCAGTCGCGTAACCGTTCGTAACCTGAACCTCCACCGAATCGATGCAGAGAACAATCTGCTTTTGGTTGAAGGTGCTGTTCCAGGTGCAAACGGTGGTTACCTGATTATCCAAGAGACAAACAAAAAGTAGGTTGATCTGAAATGGCTAGTTTGCCTTTATATGACAGTAGTGGAAAAGAGATCGGCAAGTACGAGATCGATCCCACTGAGATTGCCGCGACGATCAACAAGCAATTGTTGCACGACGTTGTTGTGATGTACCAAGCCAGTAAGCGGCAAGGTTCTCACAAAACAAAGTCTCGCGCGGAAGTCGCTGGAAACAAGAAAAAGATGTATCGCCAAAAAGGTACGGGTAATGCTCGAGCCGGTTCACGCCGCTCTAATATTCGCCGTGGTGGTGGTCACGCTTTTGCGATTAAGAATCGCGATTACTCATACCGCTTGCCTCGCAAAGCTGTTCGCATCGCGACACGCATGGCGATTGCTGGAAAAATCCAGGATGAGCGAGTGATGGTTCTGGATGGTCTTTCAATGGACGCTCCAAAAACCAGTGTGATCGCAAACATGCTTAAGACCATGGGCTTGGAAGGCAAGAGTGCGTTGATCGCAACTGCCGAGCACGCACCAATGGTTTACAAGAGTGCTCGAAATGTTCAACGTGTTGAAGTGCTTCCTGTGAGCGACCTTAATGCTTTGTCTGTTTTGCGGCCGCATCGGATGCTGGTCACCAAGGAAGCTTTGGATCAGTTGAAAGCCAATCCTGTTCCACCGACGAAAGCACAGGTATAAGCGATGGGTAAAGTAGTAACAAAAAGAAATCGAAAGCCGGCTCTGCCAAAGAAGTTGGTTCTCGAAGCACACCAGGTCATCATCAAACCGACTGTGACTGAAAAAGCGATGTACCAGTCAACTGAGTTGAATCAGTACACGTTTAAAGTTAACCCGGCTGCGACCAAGGTTGATATCAAGAAAGCCGTTGAGAAATTGTTCGAAGTCAAAGTGACTGGTGTTTCAACTCAGAATCGCAAGGGCAAGCCTCGACGTTACAAGTTCACTTATGGACGTACAAAAGACTGGAAGAAGGCGATCGTCACGTTGCATCCTGACGACAAAATCGACTTCTTCTAACGGACGGCCTGGCTAGTTCAGGCGAATTGAAACTTCGGTTTCAGGAATCAGTCGTTTAACTGTTTCCACCTATCGAATGGCGATTCGGACAAGCAACGCGAATTTTAACTAAACGGAAAATTGCAATGGCAATCAGAAAATACAAACCAACATCCGCCGGACGGCGTGACGCCAGCGTCAGTGACTTTAAGGAACTGACTAAAGGTGCCAAGCCTGAGAAAAGCCTCTTGCGACCGATGGTCAAAAGCTCCGGTCGTAACAACCAAGGCAAGATCACCGCTCGTCACCGAGGTGGTGGACACAAGCGTCGTTATCGCATCATTGATTTCAAGCGTGACAAAGACGGCGTCAAGGCAGTTGTTAACTCAATTCAATACGATCCAAACCGAAGTGCCTACATCGCTCTTCTGTATTACGTTGATGGCGTCAAGCGTTACATCATCCACCCGGAAGGCCTGAAAGAAGGCGACGAGTTGCTGAGCGGACCAGACGCTCCACCGACTCTTGGCAATTGTCTTCCGTTGAAAAACATTCCTTTGGCCACTGTCGTTCATAACATTGAAATGCGACCAGGCCAGGGTGGCATTCTTGTCCGCAGTGCCGGAACGGGTGCAACATTGATGGCTCGCGAAGCCAAATGGGCTCAGCTTTCCATGCCAAGTGGTGAGATTCGCCGCGTTCCTTCGACTTGCCGAGCCACGATTGGCAAGGTTGGGCACTCGGAGCATGGCTCGGTTGTGCTGGGTAAAGCTGGTCGAGCTCGATGGCTTGGACGTCGCCCACACGTTCGTGGTACAGCGATGAACCCGATCGATCACCCGCACGGTGGTGGTGAAGGTCGTACAAAGGGTGGTCGTCACCCAGTCAGCCCATCAGGTGTTCCTGCCAAGGGTGGACGAACGCGTCAGCGAGCAAAGGCTTCTAACTCGGCCATCGTTCGTCGTCGTAAGTCAAGACGTTACGGTCAATTGAAAGTGAAATAGTCATTCGGTGTCGTTGCTTCGGCTGTTCCATCGAAGTTCGACTGAAGCTGATACCCATAAACAAAATAGAAAACTATGAGCAGATCACAGAAAAAAGGCCCGTTCGTCGACGAAAAACTTTTTCGCAAAGTTCAAAAGGCGGAAGAGGCTGGCTCCAAAGAGCCTATCAAGACTTGGGCACGAGCTTGCACCGTCATTCCTGAATTCATTGGGTATACCTTTTTGATTCACGACGGTCGTAAACACGTCAAAGTTTTGATGACCGAGGATATGGTCGGTCACAAACTTGGCGAATTTGCTTCCACCCGAACCTTCAAAGGTCACGGCGGCGGCAAGAAGCGTTAATGGTTTTGGTGGCGATGTCGCTCCAAGCTTTTACAAACAAAACAAACGTTAGTCACGATAGACAAAAACATGTCTCACACACCAACAAAAGTTGAACCAGCTTTCAATTCACAGCATCGTTATGCACGAATCAGCCCGCGTAAGGTTCGCCCTTTGGCCGATCTCGTTCGTGGCAAGTTTGTAGATGAAGCGTTGGACATTCTTCGCTATCAGCCCCAACGTGGTGCTCGAATGCTGGAGAAGGTAATCAAAAGTGCACTCGCCAATGCTCAGGATCCTGATCAAAACCCAGGCCAGATTGTTGAAGAGCACAACTTGTTTATCTCGCAGGTCTGCATTGATGGCGGCCCGATGTTCAAACGAGTTCGTCCTCGTGCCCGTGGCATGTCGTTCATGATCAAAAAGCGTATGTCGCACATCCGCGTCGGCATCGACGAAGTTTAATAATCACACATTCAAGTACTTAAACGTTACTTAAAGACAACTCAAAAGGTCGAGTCCAATATGGGTCAAAAAGTAAATCCTATCGCGTTTCGCACAGGCGTCGTCGAAGGCTGGAAAAGCCGTTGGTACGCCCCCAAAGCCGAGTTCGCGACTTTGTTGGTTGAAGACAAAAAGATCCGCGACTTTGTCAAAAAACACCCAACACAAAACTACAAAGCAGCCGGTATTGATCGGGTTGAAATCGAACGAACTCGTGACGAAGTTAAAGTCACATTGTTTGTTGCTCGACCTGGTTTGATTATCGGAAAGAAAGGTCAGGAAGTTGAACGTCTGCAAAACGAAATGCAGAACCTGATCGGACGAAGAATCAATTTGAAAGTTGAAGAGATCGGTCGGCCTGACCTTCAGGCACAATTGGTCGCTGAGAAAATTGGTGAACAACTACAACGTCGTGCCAGTTTCCGCCGCACCATGAAACGTGCAGCTGAAGAATCAATGGACGCAGGTGCCAAAGGCATCAAAGTTCAATTGGCAGGTCGTCTAGGTGGAGCTGAAATGGCTCGCCGGGAAAAACACATTAGCGGTTCGATTCCTTTGAGCACGATTCGTGCAAAAATCAGCTACGGTTTTACCGAAGCGTTGACGGCTCAAGGGCATATCGGAGTTCAAGTTTGGATTAACCAAGGTAATTACGGAGACGAAATCGATGGCTCAGATGCCAAAACGGGTCAAGCATCGAAAGGTCCAAAGAGGTCATATAAAAGGTAACGCTACCCGAGGTAATAAAGTTATCTTTGGTGACTTTGGCCTACAGTCGCTTGATCCAGGCTGGCTTAAGGCACAGACCATCGAAGCAGGACGTATCGCAGCCCAACAATACATTCGTGGCGTTGGAAAACTATATATTCGAGTATTCCCACACCGGTCGATCACTTCGACTCCGTTGGAAACTCGAATGGGTAAAGGTAAAGGTGAACCTGAGTACTGGGTGGCAACGATTAAGCCCGGAACAATCCTTTACGAACTAAGTGGTGTAACCGAGACACAGGCCAAAATCTGTTTTGCTCGTTTGGCCCACAAGATGCCATTCAAAGTACGAATGGTAAAACGACGCCCAATGTAATTGGGCACAGATAAGTTGGGTCGGTACGCCGGCCACTCATCTGAATTGAAAACAAACAATTTGTAAGCATTGATTTTAAAGCGAACTGATCATGTCGAGCCTAACTGAACTTAGAGAAATGAGTAACGATCAAATGTCTGCGATCCTCAAAGAGGCTTGCAAGGATTTGTTTCAGTTGCGAATCAAAGCTCAAACTGATCGCTTGGACGTTCCTTCTGAGTTGAAGCGAAATCGCAAACTGATCGCTCAAATCAAAACGATTTTCCGTGAGCGTGAAATCATGGCCGCAGCTGCCAAAGCTGCTGGCGAAGCGAACTTGAAAGCCAAAGCAGAAGCCAACGCTTCCTAAGCGTTAAACGTAATATTTTTAAAGACGAAAAAGACAGAGAATAACCCACTGGGATAGTGAAATGCCGAAGCGAGTTTTAATTGGTCGCGTCAAGAGCGACAAAATGGACAAGACGCGAGTCGTTGAAATCCCGCGTTTGGTTCGGCACCCCAAATACGGGAAAATTTATCGCAATCGTACGACTTGTTACGTGCACGATGAAACCAACGAATCCAAAGAAGGCGACACGGTTGAGATCATCGAGTCAGCTCCTATTTCGAAAAAGAAACGCTGGTCTTTGGTCAAAGTCGTTGAGAAGAGTAAAGAAGTCGACGTGGCCGCAATGAAAGCCGCTCGAAAAATGAAAGAAGAATCCGACGGTGCAGCGGCTCAACCCGCCGCCGCGGAAACAGCAACAGCTACGGCCACAGCAACCGCTGAGCCAGAAGCACCAGCCGAAAAAACTGAAGGCTAAGTCAAACCGAACGACGGGCAGCAGTTAGCTGACAGTAAGAAAACGAAACAAAGACACCGTAACCAATAACGACGACGAATCATGATTCAATCAGAAACCCGACTAGCGGTCGCAGACAACACTGGTGCTCGCGAAATTATGTGCATCAAAGTTCTGGGAGGATCGCGTAAGCGTACCGCCGGACTTGGTGACGTCATTGTATGCAGCGTCAAGAGCGTGATTCCTGGTAGTGACATCAAGAAAAAAGCGATCGTCCAAGCGGTAATCGTGCGTTGCAAAAAAGGTACTCGCCGAGCCGACGGTAGTTACATCAAATTTGATTCAAACGCCGCCGTGATCATCGACAAAGACAGAAATCCACGGGGCACACGTATTTTCGGTGCGGTAGCCCGTGAGCTTCGCGAAAAGAACTACATGAAAATCGTTAGCCTTGCCAACGAAGTCATTTAAAACCATCCAATCAAACAAAACAAACACCAACAACTACCCCAAACACGAACGCTGTTGGAATCATCAACAGTCAATGGGAAAACAAAATGGCTCGACTAAGAGAACTTTATAAATCAACCATCCTGCCTGAACTCAAAACAAAGTTTGGCCGGGAGAACATCCATTCTCTTCCGAAAATGGAAAAAGTCGTTATCAACATGGGCGTTGGTACCGCGACACAAGACAAAAAAGAATTGGCCGACGCAAACGAAGCGATGGGTCTGATTGCTGGACAAAAACCAGTCATCACCAAAGCTCGTAAGTCGATCGCGAACTTCCGTTTGCGAGAAGGCCAAGCCATCGGGTGCAAAGTAACACTCCGTGGCGACCAAATGTACGAATTCATGGATCGCCTGTTTTCACTGGCACTCCCTCGTGTTCGTGACTTTCGCGGTATCAGCCACAAGGCGTTTGATGGTCGCGGAAATTACAGTTTAGGATTGACCGAGTATGGAGTTTTTCCAGAGCTCAACCCGGACAAATTCACTCGCCGTCAAGGAATGAACATCGTGTTCGTTACCACAACTGACAGTGATGATGAAAGTCGTGAGTTGCTTCGGATGTTCGGCATGCCGTTCAAAGATCCAAACAAAAAAGACTAGGTGAGAACCTGGTTCATATGAAACGATTAATCGCAAACTTTTAGTTTGCAAAAATAAATATCGAATTTGATCAGGCCCGCGCCTGTGACGGTTCACCCAAATTTTCAACAGACTTTATTACAGGCTTTTGTTGTGGCAAGAAAATCAAAGATTGCGAAAGCAGAACGACCGAAGTACCCGGTCCGCCGGGAACGACGGTGCAAACTTTGTGGTCGTCCACGAGGCGTTTATCGCAAATTTGGCATCTGTCGAATCTGCTTTCGTAACCTTGCTGACCAAGGGGTAATCCCTGGCGTTCGCAAGGCAAGTTGGTAAAGGCAAAAAAGGGAAACTAGCGACTATGATGACTGACCCGATTGCCGACATGCTTACTCGGATCCGCAATGCGGTAAGCGTAGAACGGCCCAATGTGGAAATGCCAATCTCCAAGGTGAAAAGTGGAGTAGCAGATGTCCTCAAACGTGAGGGATATATCTGGGACTGGAAAGCCGAAGACGGCAAACCAGTTGGGCAACTCCAAATTGATCTCAAGTACGGACCAAGCGGCGAAAAAGTTATTCGCCACATTAAACGTGTAAGCAAACCTGGTTGCCGGGTTTACTCAAGTGCACGTGACTTGCGTCCTGTCCTTAACGGTCTGGGAATTTCAATTCTCAGCACCAGCAAAGGCATGATGAGTGACCGCGAAGCCCGCGCTCAAAAAGTCGGCGGCGAAATATTGTGTGAGATTTGGTAGTTCGAACCAGGTTCGAAAAGTAATTACCCACCGGTTTTGATCGGTGGCCCAAGCTTTGGCTGACCAGCCGGGCGACAAGAAATACAAACGTTGGAAGAGATCCATGTCAAGAATTGGCAATAAACCGGTACCGATCATTGATGGCGTAAAAGTCAACGTGGCTGGAGGCACGATCAGTGTCGAAGGCCCAAAAGGCAAACTGAGCTACGCTCATCGCCCCGAGGTTGATATCGCCGTTGAAGAAAAAGAAGTCAAAGTCACACGTCGCGCCAATGACAAACATTCTCGTGCGTTTCATGGTTTGACCCGTTCGTTGGTCAACAACATGATCATCGGAGTGAAAGAAGGCTACGAAAAGAAACTCGAACTGCAAGGCGTTGGTTACGTCTGTCAGATCGCTGGAAACAAATTAAAATTAAGAGTTGGTTTGGCCAACGAGCTAGTCAAAGAGATCCCAGTCGGTCTCGAGGTTACTTGTCCTGACCAAACACATGTCGACGTAAAAGGCTGCGACAAACAAAAGGTTGGCCAATTTGCCGCCGAAGTTCGTTCGCTTCGAAAACCAGAGCCATACAAAGGCAAAGGAATTCGCTACGTCGGCGAACACGTGAAGATCAAACCTGGTAAGTCAGCACAATAAACCGATAGGATTCGGTGAGTTGTTACCAATCGACTATGGACCGGTTGGTTTGCGGGGCGGTTTCATTACCAGTTGAAAATAGAAAAGCAAAAGCGAGATAGCGGTGAGAAAACAAAAACTAGTTAACAAGCAACGTTGGCGTCGCACAAACAGCGTCCGCAAGAAATTGCGGGGCGATGCAAACTGCCCACGTTTGAGTGTTTCGCGCAGTAATAAACACTTATACTGCCAACTGATTGACGACGATTCCGGCAAGACGCTGGCTTCGGCAAGCACGCGAGACAAAAATCTTGCCGCCCAAATCAGTTACGGTGGAAACTGTGACGCCGCCAAAATCATTGGTGCCGCTATCGCAGAACGTGCGAAAGCCGCTGGCGTTACAGAAGCCAAATTTGATCGTGGACCCTACAAATTCCACGGTCGTGTCGCCGAACTTGCCAATGCGGCTCGTGAAGGCGGATTGAAGTTTTAAGAACAAAAAATAAGCCGGCTTAAAAATTCGGGCAAAATAATAGAAAATCAGACGAACAAGATTACTGAAAACGGGTCCAACCAGATACCGTTTATCTAAAAACATCGAGGTAAACAAGTGGCTAAAGGCAAACGAAAAGACAACCGAAAAGACCAAGACGGTGGTGGCTCAGGTTTGATCGAACGTACGGTTAAGATCAAACGTTGTGCAGCTGTGGTCAAAGGTGGTCGCCGTTTCAGCTTTGCAGCGATGGTCGTCTGCGGAGACGGCAAAGGCAAAGTCGGCTGGGGGTATGGAAAAGCAAACGAAGTCCAGCCCAGCGTCGAAAAAGCGAACAAACAAGCGTCGCGATCATTGGCTCAAGTCGACATGGTCGATGGCTCAATCCCACATCGCGTAGATGGTCGTTTTGGAGCGGCCCGCGTGGTCTTGCTTCCAGCCGGTCCTGGTACCGGTATCATCGCCGGATCTGCGGTTCGCGCAGTCTGCGAAGCGGCTGGTGTTAAGAACATTTTGACCAAGAGTTTTGGCAGCAACAATCCTGTCACTTTGGTCAAAGCCACCATCGCAGCTCTACATCAATCACGAACAAAAGAAGACGTTGAGCGTCTACGAGGAGTCCAACTGTGATTTTAAACGACGTTCACGAAGGCATTCAAAAATTCAAAAAGCGTAAACGAATTGGTCGTGGTACCGGTTCAGGCTTAGGCAAAACCTCGGGTCGCGGACACAAAGGTCAGCGTTCTCGTGCAGGTCACTCGCAACACCCTACCTTTCAAGGTGGTGCGATGCCGATGATTCGTCGAATCGCAAAACGCGGTTTCAACAACAAATTCGCACTGAGTGTTGGCGAAGTAAACATTGCGGATCTGGAAAAGAACTTCGAAGCTGGCGAAGAAGTCACCATCGAATCGCTTAAAGCCAAACACATCGCTGATTACAAATACGACGTGCTCAAAGTTTTGGGCAACGGCGAAATCACAAAGAAACTTACCGTTTCAGCCCATCGCTTTAGCAAATCAGCACGCGAAAAGATTGAAAAAGCTGGCGGGAAAATCGTTGAGCTTCCAGGCAAGAAGCCAGTGGTCAAGAACAAAATGAAACCGAAAAAGCCAAAGGCCTAGTTGAACGCAGCGGCAGAGGATTGGAATTGATAGTCGCTTGTACTTAATAAGTGGCGATCTGTTGCCTCAGCGGCGTCAATGAAACCAAATCGCCTGCCACAACATTGTTTGGCAAGCGGAAATGCACAATACACGCGGAAAAAACCGCATCTAAGTGGTAGGGTGTTTTTGTTGCAGTTTTTGTAGGATATGGGAGGAATTGATTCCACGGCTGGAATCAGTTTGGCAGCTTTGGGATGTCAATCCAAAGTAGCCCGAGAAACACAAACAAAGTAACAACAAGACGACGTACCGGTTCGAATCGAACATGAAGGATCGTCAGGAAATAACCAAGCCATGTTAGAAAAGCTGCGTATCATTTTCACGATTCCGGAATTGCGCCGGAAAGTCCTTCTGACATTGTTCTTGTTGGCGATCTACCGAATCGGTTGGCAGATTCCGCTTCCCATGATTGATCAGGAAGCCGTTTCTTCTTTCGCAAAAAATATGAGCGGTAACTTGGCGAAATTCCTCGCTAAAGTTTCCGTCTTCAGCGGTAGCCAATTGAACCAAGCCACCATCTTCGGCCTGGGCATTATGCCTTATATTTCTGCATCGATTATTTTGCAGCTGATGGGCACCGTTTACAAACCGCTTGAAGAACTCAAAAAAGAAGGCGAAGCGGGCCGTAAGAAAATCAACGAGTACACTCGATATCTAACCGTCGTTCTTTGCTTGATCCAAAGTGCCGGATACCTCTGGTTCGTCGTCATGGCGGGCAACGATGACGGCACAGGCGCCGGCAACATGACCGCTCGAGCATTCGAGAATAGTGCGGGCAATCTGACGTTCATGTGGCAGATGACTGCGATTCTGGTGATGACGTGTGGCAGTGTGTTCTTGATGTGGCTTGGTGAGCAGATCGACGAATACGGAATCGGCAACGGTATCAGCTTGTTGATCATGGCGGGTATCGTCGCGATGATGCCAGGTGCCTTGATGGGTCTATTAGGTAATGCTTCGTTCGAACTAACTGGTTTTGGTTCGGGCAACGTGGGCTTGGAAAAAATCTTGATGCTGATCCTGATGTTTGTCGGGGTGGTGGTCGGCGTGGTGTTTATCACGTTGGGCCAACGCAGGATACCTACCCAAAGTGCGAAACACGTACGCGGTCGTCGTGTGTATGGCGGAACTCGCCAGTACATGCCGCTTCGAGTAAACCAGGCTGGCGTGATGCCGATCATCTTCGCTCAAAGTTTGCTTATGATCCCGCCGTTCTTGTTCTCAATGTTCGGTAAAACTGGCGAAGGATTTTTCGCGAGTACAATGGGTGCAATCGGAAGTGTTTTGCAGGACCCAGCGTCGATGGTCTACAACTTGATCTACATCGCGATGATTTACTTCTTCTGCTACTTCTGGACTGCGATCACGTTCAACCCAAAAGAAATTTCAGACAACCTCAAAGACAACGGAACGTTCATCCCTGGCTATCGCCCTGGCCGACGAACCGAAGATTATCTTGAGAAAGTTATCGAACGTATCACTTACGTTGGTGCGGGATTTCTGGCTTTGATTGCGATTGTTCCAACCATCATCTCAGAATTGCTGAGCGTCGATTTCATGGTAGCCAGTTTTTACGGTGGTACCGGATTGCTGATCGCCGTGAGTGTCGCGTTTGACTTGGTGCAAAAGATCGATAGTCACCTGGTCATGCGTAACTATTCAGGCTTGCTAGAGTAAGCTTGCCGGTAAGGCTTGCTTGACTGAGTAAGGCCATCAACCGTTTTCATTCCGTTTATTTGGAAACAAGATACGATGATTCCCAAAATCGACCCTGATTTGATTCCTTATCTCATCTTGATCGGCATCATCATGGCCGCCACTGGTGCCGGACAGATGTTTGTTGTATTCAATTTGCTCTTGGGCTAATGCTCCCGCTTGATTCGCCACGCTGGTCGAAGTTGCCGTCCTCGGTAGGCAACGGCGTTGAGCCCGCTTCAGAATTGGCGAGGCTGAAGCCTTTGCTCTTGAACACTGAAGGACCAGCATTCTCACAAGCGATTGAAGAGCTCGGCTACGTTGTTGAAGACCTTGACCACCAGCAAACGACTTACGCCGCGACGATGGCTGCGATGCCTCATTTCGTCGAAATCGCGATGGGTCTACCACTCAATTCCCAGATCCAATTGTTGTCTTGGATTGCGATGATGCACCACGACGCTGCGGGTGTTCGAAGCAAAGAAGAAGATCTTTTGCTGTGGTATCGAGAATCAATTGCCCAAGCCAAGAATCTCAACAAAAGCATTTTGACTGGTCATGCAAAACTCAGTTTCGGCGATCAGATTTCTCTGTTTGAGTCGTACCAGCAGTTCAACGGCGAATATCACTACGCATTTCGAGATCATCAATGGTTGGAATACAAATGCCCAGCTTGCGAAGAGGCGTTGATCGCAGCGCTTCATGACTCTGAATACTGGGTTTGGCAAGCAGCTGACGGCGATGACTTTGAGGCGGTCGCAACTGCCAACAAAGTTCAAGTAAAACCAGCGGCGAATATTGAAACCAAAATTGAGCTACCGGAAAATCTGGAGCTAAAGCCAATTCTTGCAATCGCCCAACAAGGCAACCGCCAAGAGACGATCGCTTGGCTTGAGCGTTTGACCGGAACATCGCCGTGCCCAGCTTGCGACCAGGAGATCCGAGTCGCCTACAACGAATTTTGGTTCAAAAATTCTTGAGTGTCTCGCCCCCTTCATCCGATGGCGAATCAGCGCGGCCATTGAATCGGTTTGTTTCTGGTGGAATTGTCCTTCTAGGGGCGGTCCTATTCTCTGCCAAATCGATCATGATCAAACTCGCTTTGCCATACGGTATCGATGCCGTGTCGCTATTGCTCCTGCGGATGCTGTTTGCGTTACCGATCTATGTGGCGATCGTTTTCTGGATTCGCAGGACCAATAACGAGCAAGTGCGAACGGAGCAAACCCAGACTTCTGACCATGCCCCTCACGTTTTCAAAGTGATTGGCCTGGGCATTGTTGGCTATTACCTCGCCAGCTATTTCGATTTTGCTGGCCTTGAGCACATTCCCGCGTCGCTTGAGCGAGTCATTCTTTATCTCTATCCAACCATCGTACTTTTGATTTCGACGTTCTATTTGAATAAGAAGATCTCTATTCACCAATGGATTGCGATTGGCTTTTGTTATGCCGGCGTCTGGATTGCAATCCAATATGGAGTTCACACCGGCGCTGAGAAAGGCAATTACTGGCTGGGCGTTTTATTGGTTTTCCTTTCGGCAACAACCTACGCGATTTACTTTGTGGGTAGCGGTGAACTGATTCCAAAACTGGGCGTCTGGATTTTCACCTGCTACGCCATGATCGTTTCAACAATCTGCATTTGTGTCCATTTTCTACTCACCATCGAAATCGGATCATTATTCACTTACCCGACACAGGTTTATCTCCTGGCCCTAACGATGGCCGTTTTTGCGACGGTGATTCCTTCGCTTTTAATCTCCGAAGGAATCAAACGCATCGGGGCGAGCAACGCAGCGATTATTGGAGGGGTCGGCCCAATTTCAACCATTGTTTTAGCCAGTATTTTTCTCGGCGAGACGTTCACAACGGCTCAACTAATCGGAACGGTCGTCGTCATTTGCGGGGTCATCTACATTTCGGTAAACATGAAGAAGCCTAATTGAGACCAAATACTTCACGGGCATTCTGGGTAGTCAGTTCGCCAAACTCTTCAGCCGTCATGCCTCTGGCTTGAGCAACACACGCAGCAGTGTGTTGGACCATTGCAGGTTGATTCGGCCGCTTGCCACGATGCGGGTGTGGCGAAAGATAAGGTGAATCAGTTTCGACCAGAATCCGGTCTGCGGGTATCTTCGCCGCGATGTCTCGGAGTTCATCGGACTTTTTAAACGTCACCATGCCGGCGAAACTGATGTACATTCCCAACTCAAGACACCGCTCGACCGTTTCCCATTGGCCCGCAAACGAATGCATGATGCCAATGATCTTTCCATCTCGTTGATGTTCGTCGAGCATTGAGAGAATGTCTGATTCACATTCTCGCATATGAATGACAAGTGGTTTTTGAGTTTCAAACGAAAGCTCGATGTGTTTGGCAAACCATTTTTTCTGAACATCGATTGGGCAATAGTCCCAATAACGATCCAAGCCCGTTTCACCAATGGCAACAACTTTGGACTCCGTCGCCAGCTCAAGGATCTTTTCCCAGGTTGCTTCGTCGGCGTGTTGGCAATGGTTGGGATGAATGCCGACCGAAGCAAACACCATCTCCTGTTTCTGGGCGATCGCGACACAGTCGAGGCTTGTTTGTAGCGTTGTTCCAATCGCGGTGATCCCAACCAAACCCGCTTCGATCGCATTGGCAAGAACGTCGCTGAGAATGGGTGAGAGTTGCTCGTCTTCGAGATGAGCGTGAGTGTCAAAAAGTGGCATCTGCCCCGAAACCTAACTTACAAAAATCGACGACTTGCAAAATCTTAATACGGTGCCAAGTGACTCGTTAAAAAACGACCTCAGGACACCCGAATGATCTTAAACCGCTTCAGATATGAGGACTAGAGCCGAATCCGAATCGACTGGTCTCAAACCAAACCGGCAATAGAAAATCGCCTTTCAAATTTGTATATACTGAAAGCCACGCGGCTAATTCGCAAAACTCAACATTCCTTTCTCGCCTGGAGTGATAAAGATGGACCCCAACTCGGAACGCGTGATCTGGGACGCGGAATTCAATGATTCGGTCACAACTTATTGGCTGATAAATGGAATCCTGGTTTGTATTATTTCAGTAGTCGGCATCCCATTTTTGCCGATCTGGTTAATCGGCGGCAAATTTTTCACGCGCAAATACCTGGCATCGCACAAATGCACTTTGACCGATCGTTCATTAAAAGTCTCCAAAGGAGTTCTTACAAAAATCGAAAAAACGGTTCCGCTTGATCGAATCACTGACGTTGGCATCTTACAAGGTCCAATCATGCGATACTTCGATATCGAAGCTCTGTCCGTCGAGACGGCTGGGCAGTCTGCTGTTGGCTCTTTGATCAGTTTGGCTGGAATCAAAAACGGCCGCAAATTCCGTGACGCCGTGCTCGAACAGCGTGATCGCGTTGTCGGCAGTTTTGAATCGCCTCAAGTGAACGCAACGCCAAGCGAAAAAGGATCTGAAATGATCGGGCTTCTGGAAGAGATTCGCGACACGCTGAAACGAATCGAAGACAAATCTTAAGATGCGAGGCTTGAGTCCGACTACCGACGACGCACTTAATGCTAAGAGAAAAAGAAGTGAGACTCGCTGACGGACAGGAATGTCCATCCTACTTAGTGCGCGGCAAAATCATCCGCCAGGTTTAGGCCCAGCTTCGCTCGCCTGATTGACGAATCAATGGCAAATCTACCAACCGACGTTTGGAGCAATCTTCGTCAAGCTTGTGCCAATACATCACTTCGCTTTCGCCCAACCGCCAACACAAACAGATTTGTTCGTTCTCACGCAAAGCCGGAAAGTCCACGTAACCGTCAGCCGCACCAGACGCGATGACGTTGAGGTCATCTAATTCACCAATGCACTGTTCGACTTTTTCTGATTTGAGATCAGTTGCCTGTTGAATCGAAGCCAACTCTTTGGAGTATTCATCCTGGGCGTCAACCGAATCGCGACCGTCAGTCAGATATTCCAATCTTTCGCGAGTATCGGAAATTTGAGTAGACAGTTCCACGATCTCTTCCACAATCATTCGAATCAGAGGCAGCGTCTGATGGGCCGTGCGTATTGTGAAATCGGTTTTGGTAGGTGTTGTCATGTACAACGGCCTCAACAAGGGACGTGGATTAAAGTGGTGGCTTGGCAGTATCTAAATTATAGCTTGGCGGCCTTGAAGATGAATTGGTGTTGGGCCATTTGCATGACCAGATTCAAAAGTGACAACTGGCTATTGCCAACGAAGCCCATTCGGGATCACCACTGCGACAGTGTTCTGCATAAGATCTAACATTTTTGAATAAACAGAAATATTCAGATACAAATCAGCGGTAACGGAGCACTTATTAGCTGTCATCAGCTCCGAATCTAAAACGCGAAAAACACCTGTTTTTTCAAGGTAAAATTGCTGGCCAGCGAAAAAACGCTGACATAAAAACCCGGACAAATCAGGCAACTTTTGAAAGGCCCCGCCAAAAGTTCTGTTTTTGGGCTAAAAAGCTGGAGAATAGGGACTTCTATTTGTTGACTCTGAGACTCAACCGCGTAGAGTAAAGGGTGAGTTAGCGTCTTTTTCCAAAGTGTCAAGCCCACCGTTTAGGGATTGAGAGAAGATGTGGGTTCGGTCATGGAACCGATCTGAATACAAAGGAATGCGGGAATGTTAGTTCTTTCTAGAAAGAAAAACGAAAGTATCGTTATCAACGACGACATCACAATTGTCGTTGTTGAGATTCGAGGTGACAAAGTTCGATTGGGCGTTGAAGCTCCCAAAGAAGTACCTGTTCACCGTCGTGAAGTCTATGACGCGATCAAGCGGTCTGAGCAAGCAAACGGGAATTCAACATCGAAAAATCCCGGACAGCCTGCTTCTGAAGCGGAGTAATTGAGCTCAGCTTGTGCCGGTCGGCCACTTATCTTTTCATACTTTTCACAAACTCCCAACTCTTGGGCGTCCTCAGTCTCCACAATTTAATTGTGTTGCTCTGCGCGCCCGTTAGCGACTAAATCTGCCAAATGGTGCGTTTCTCTCGGAAAATCGAACCTATCAGGCAGTACACGATCCAAAGAAAAAGAATCTAGTGTTTTTGTTTGAAAATCGCTTTGGTTATCCGCTTGCCCTTGACGAAAAGTAAACTCAAAGACTAATGTATTCGTTCGCAGAAATTGAAGAGATTTGCAAGAATCACGGCCCCTTCGTCTAGTGGTCTAGGACTCCGGCCTTTCACGCCGGCAACACGGGTTCGAGTCCCGTAGGGGTCACTTTCTGCGTTCATAAGCTCCGGTAAACAATTTTGTTTGCCGGAGTTTTTTATGCTCCTCTGCGGTCTCTCGCATCGCTTGCTGCGTCATCATCAACCTAGCCTTTAGATTCATTCCAACACCTGTTCTGGCGACTGCGGTTGAGCCACTATCCGGCCGACACTCCAGGACCATCCACGGGCGACGGGGCGAATCCTGTTGAGATGTGCGATGGTATATTGTATCGCTTGGACGCTTCTTCCAGCCAACAAGACTCGCTTTAGGAGAACCAGATGAAAATCCTTTACGTTACATTTACCGTGACACTGATGTTGTTCTCATGCTGCACTTTCGCAATTGGTCAAGAAACGACTCGGACAGTAGAGACAGATCCCGAAACCGGAATAATGGTGATTTCTGAAGGCCCGACATATTCTTCGATGCCCGAAAGCTACCGCAAAACGGTCACAAAAGAACAATACGAAGCAGGGTTGAGAACCCTTCCTGTGCTTCCTGTAGTGATTCGAGAATCTTTAGCAAAGAGAGCTAACGACCGAGCAATGCGTAACTCGATCAGAAATATTCAAGAAGCAATAAGTACTTTTGAAATTATTTCGAAAAATGAGGTTGTCGCGTCCGACCTTGAAATCACAGGTGAACAATTGACCGATTATCGTCGGTTGAAAGAGGAATACCTTACTCTTCGAAAAGACTTACCCAAAGACAAGATTCCCGATTTAGAAATTTTGTTTGGTAGTAAGATTGTTGGCCTTCTATTGCCATTTCAACGCATAGAGATTGGCCGATGGAGAGCTTCGCAAGCGGGTATCCCCAAAGTTCTTACCGAAACAATCGTAGGCGACGCAATTAAATTGACGGATGCCCAAAAAAGCAAAATTCGAGAGAAGAGCCAAGCTCTTGCGGATGAGATTCGAGAGTTTATCAGACTCAAACGAATTGAATCAGCCAATTTGATCGTCGAAGTCTTAGATGAAAAGCAAAATGCTGAGTTGGGTAAGATTGTGCCACCGAAGGAACTAAATGCGGCCAGCAACACTTCAGTTGAAACCCTGTGGAAGCATCACGACTATCAAAATGGTACGGCTATCTATTCATCGAAACAAATGAAACTAGAACCCGCTAATGTTTGGAAGAAGCAGACCAAACAATAAAGGAATCTGAGCACGTTATTTTTTGGCTACTGAGGTAACAAATGACAGACACCAAATCAAATCCAGATGGGACTGCTGAGTCGACGAACCACGGTCTCGATCCGGAAAAACGTCGACTGGGAACGTCCGATATTTTTGTGACGCCGGTCGCGTTTGGGTCTTGGCCTATCGCGGGCATGACGAGCCTTGAAGTCAATGATGTCGATTCGCTGGCGACGATCGATGAAGCCATCGAGTGCGGGATTAATTTCATTGATACGGCTCATTGCTATGGAGCAAAAGGCGAAAGCGAACTTTTGATTGGACGTGCAATAAAAGGCAAACGCGATCAATTGGTGCTGGCTTCCAAAGGCGGAATTCATTGGGACGATCAAGGCGTAAGACATTATTGTGGCCGGCCTGAGCGTTTGATTCTTGAATGCGAAGAAAGCCTTCGCCGGATGGACGTCGAGGTCATCGACTTGCTTTATCTTCACGCTCCCGATCCGGATCCCGACGTGTCCGTCAGCGATTCGGCAACGGCATTTGCCAAACTTTTGGAGTCGGGCAAAATCCGCACAGTGGGCGCATCTAATTTTTCCGTCCAACAGCTTGAACAGTTTAGTGCGATCTGTCCGATCACCGCCGTTCAGCCGCCTTACAATATGCTTCAGCGTGAAATCGAAGCTGATGTGATTCCATGGTGCCTGGCAAATGGTGCTTCTACGATCAACTACTGGCCGTTGATGAAAGGATTGTTGGCGGGCAAGATTCGCCGTGGGCATGAATTCGATCCAGCGGACAAACGTTTGACTTACGATGTTTTTCAAGGCGAAAAATTTGAAGCCGCTCAACGGTTGCTTGACGGACTGGATGAAATCGCAGCCGAGACGCAAAAGTCGGTTGCGCAAATCGTCGTGAACTGGACGCTTCTTCAACCTGGAATTACTTCCGTGCTTTGCGGTGCCAAACGCGATTGGCAAATTCGCGAAACGGCAGGAGCGATGGGTTGGGAACTGGGTGCAGAGCAGTTGTCGAAAATCGAAAGCTTAATTGCGGCTTGCTCTTAGAGATAGAAAAGGGTAGCCCAGATTCTTGAATCTGGGTGCGAACGCATAGGAGGCAACTTGCTTCCGGCCGAACTGAGTAGATGGAGTTTTAACGCTGTTCCTCTTGCCGCTTCGCGGCACCGATTCAAGAATCGGTGGCACCCTGCTGCAGGGCAGTTGTCGAAAATTGAAAGCTTAGTTGCGGCTTGCTCTTAGAGACGAGAAAAGGGTAGCCCAGATTCTTGAATCTGGGTGCGAATGCATTAGAGGCAACTTGCTTCCGGCCGAACTGGGGAGATGGAGTCCTAACGCTGATCCCTCCTGCTAACTTGCTTCCGCCCGAACTGAGTAGATGGAGTCTTAACGCTATTCCTCTTGCCGCTTCGCGGCACCGATTCTTGAATCGGTGCTACCCTGCTACCGCCCTGCTGGGAACTGATTGACACGGATCTTCTTGCTTACATTCGTGAGAATTCGGAGATTGGTGTCTGCGATTTTCTGGAGTCGGGAAGCGAACGAAATACGCGCTGCCGAATATACGGTTTGTATCGCTTGTTAATTTTAACATTCACCACCAACCGCTCTCACGCATGATTTTTGCTTTGATAACGAACATCAAGAAAGGCATGTGACCTAGATTTTCACTCATGATGCAATTCAATGTATTGGAGATCCGATGGGTTTTATTCTGCTGCTCCCGGTTATTATCGCAATTCTTGCGGTATGTAGCATGCTCAAAATTGAGCCCAAGCTTGACCTCTCAATGTTGAAAGATCTTGACTCCACAGAGAGTTCGAGATTGCAATCCGAATTGGCCAAAGATCCCGAGAAAAAAACTTCGCGTTATATTTTGCTTCAAGATGCGGCTGAAAACATGGGACTCAGTTGTTCGCCTAGTGCTTCTCTGCCATTCCTTGAAGAATTTCGTATTTGCAAACATTCCGATTTTCATTCGATTGAATTTCGAAATTTGGTCACGGCAGAAGTCGAAGACACCAAGATCATGGTGTTTGACATGAGTGTTTCTAGTTGCAATGGATTCTCGTTGCTTACCGAACAAACGGTTGGACTGATTCAGAATCCTGACTTGCTGCTACCTGCATTCGATCTTGAGCCATTGAACAATCGCAGCCTGTCAAGTATTCGGTTCCAACGGTGTGCTGTCGAATTCCTTAACGACGTCACATTCGGTTCCGTCTATCGACTGCGAGGAAACGATGGAAATGCCGTACGAGACAAGTTTGACCCTGCGGTAAGAAATCACTTGATCGATACTGGCGGGCTCTATCTGGAAGGGCGAGACGACCTGTTGCTTTACTGTTTTCCGGCGAAGCTCACTACGCCATTTGAATTGCAGAATTTCTTTTCGCAGGGATTCGATTTGATGAGTCTGTTTACACGTCAAGACGTTGAGCGCGAGTGCATTGCGAACCTGATTGAGAAAATGAGGCTTATGCGAACGCGCAATAAGTAGCTGGCGTTTGGGTTGGAAGCGGTTGAGCAAAAAGAACGTGTTGGTGGTGCATTCGGTGGGGACCACCGAGCTACTATCGATCTGGCTTACGCTTGATCAATTGGATTCTCTTCGTCTAAATCCAACGATTCGGACTTTGCCGATTCAAGTTTTGCTTGTTCAAGTTTTGCTTGCTCAGATTTTGCTGCTTCCGCTGATTCAGAGGCTGATTCGGAATGCGGCAAATCAGCGACGGTTACGCCGGTGGGATTCGAACTCATCGTTTCGGTGATGACCTGCTTGCCTTTTTCGATGGCTCCCTCAGCGACGACTTGACCGAAAAACCAAAATCCTAATCCGGCTGCTGCGACAAATGGCCCACCCACGGCCATGCCTAATGCTGCCGATGAAACGGCTCCGGCGCCTCGGCCCATTTGCTGTGTTTCCTCTTTCGTTTTGCCATTCTTGGCAGCAACGACTTCGACGGTTGCCTGAACGGCATCAGCAACTCCAGCCACAACGGCTGGGCCGCGTGCCAATCCAGCCGCTACAAATCCGACTTTGCCAGCTGCGACCCGTTTGGCGGCTTGGGCGACGACTCGTCTAAGCAATGGCTTTGCACAAATGGCGGTCGTTTGGCGGAGCATCGTTTCCGATACGTTAGCCTGCTGGCTTTCGCTTTCACCGCTGCGACACCAATTCGCAAAGTGCTCACAATTGTTGTCAAACAGGTCGTAGCCTTGCTCGCCAATTCGACTGATCGCTCGGGCGACAATTTCTTCGGCTTGGAAACTTGCCTTGGAATCGGCAACAACGATTGCTTGGCCCTGGCAAAACGTTTCCATGTCGACTTGTTCAACGATTGCGTTTTCGAGATCAAAAATGCCACGGCCAAAATGAATAACGCTTCCGTCACCGCAAGCGATTCCATGATGGCGATACAAACCAAAATCGACGACTAAGTGATCGCCCGGTTGATACGTTTGTGGGTTTTGATTTTCGATAGCATGCTCCGTTAAATTTACTGCTGTGTGTTGGACTCTTTAAGAGTATTCGCTGGCATCGCAACATTCTTGAATTTATCGGCTTGGCGGTCAATTTCGCCTTCAAAACGTCGGTTTTTTGGCATCGAAACTCCTGCGGACATAGCCTAATGACGCTGCAGATGGCCGTGTGGTTGCTGAGGTCTTAAGGAATGAAAAGAGCGAGGCGTGTGTGAATGCAAGCAGCAGATACGTGCGCCACGGCGGAATTTTGCTGCTTCACCGACGACGCTTGCTGAGACTGGGGCCTGCGAAGATAGGTTGAGTTTGACGGTTATTCCATGCGATGACATTCCTTGTTGGTGTTCGGTCGATAACTTTATTGCCAACCCATCAAATCATGAGCCCACCAAATGACTCAAACTACAAACAAGTCAGACAAAGCCTCGAACAAAGCTCTTACCGAGAAATTGATTGGGATACGCAAAAGGGCTCAAACTCGGCTGGCTCATTTTTCAAAGCTTCAACCCGAAGACGGGAAAGAGGTCTACCTTTTTCACAACGACCAGTTCTGCGGCGTTCGTTTTACGATGGGACCGTTTCGTGCAGTTTGGCGGCTGGAAGAAAACTCAATCAGGTTCTTTCGCGGGAAGGCACCGATCGATCGGATTGACTTGGACGAAGCGAAGAAACGTGCGGCTTGATTCGCCATAGTTCGCGTACAATTTCTGGGCGTTATCAACTTCTCCGATCAGGTTCAGCTCTCCGGAAGTTAAACTGAAGCTTCTTCAGTGCCAGGGTGAATACCCCTGAATGAATAAACAGGCTGACAACGGCAATCGAAAGATAAGAAGCTGCATTGATTACCTGCAATACTTGACCGGTCAGGGAGACTGCACACCAGACCCCGCCTATAGCAACCAGAAGAAAAATTCCGAACGCAACTAGGAAATAGAGAGCAAGGTTTCTTTGTTTGCGCAGACCAAACAACGCCAGCAACAAAACAAATCCAGCGATACTGGCCCCCGCTGCGATCATCCATGTCGGCCCAATACCCATCAAAAAGCCCGACGAGTCCCTTGGTAAAAATCCGGTATATGCCGTCACCATTGCCACCCCGGCGGTCCACGCCATTAACTTTGAGATCGTAAGCGGTTTCAAATTGGATTTATCTGTTACGTGCGTTAACCGCAACCGGAAAACCAGGGTTGAAATCGCGATTGGTACAATGGCAAAAGCAAAACCGAGCGGGTAAACGGCAATCTGGTTGAAAGCGGTCACGGGGTAAATTCCCGATACATACAATGCAACCCAGTGCGCCCCAAGAAAGAACACGGCAAGCAGAATTGAAATCGCCAATCTGATCCGAAAGTTATTGTGAAATGCAACCAGGATTGTGGGAACCAAAGCCAATTGAAATCCAACTACGCCGACCGACCACATGACGAAATTGCCCGACATCGCAGGTGGTGGAACGCTCCCTTTGCTAACGTATTGAATCAATAGCGAACAAACCATCAATTCCACGAACAGAATCGCAAGAATCAGTATTCCCCATCGTTTGGAATTCATAGACAGCCCAAGGCTATACGAATTCAAAACCTTGTTATCAGTTTGAACCTGTTCCATCTGAAAAATCCTGGCATGATTCTAAACGGGTAAGAAAACAAAGATCATCCGTTTTCAAAATAGTAGTAGGTCAGGCTGTGCCTGACGCGTTGCTCAATTGCATCACCCATCTCTCGGTACGGACCGATAATTTAAAAGTAAACATGCGGTTTTATGTGAATCTACGTCAGGCACAGCCTGACCTACGAAGCTTGTTTGTTTAGCTGATGTCGTCAAACTTTCGAAAGGCTTCTGTTTCTTGACTCCCAATTGTGTATGTGCAAATCTCCAAAGTAGCGGACGGTTGGAAAGTACTTTGCAGTTACTTTCGCCAAAGCTCGTCCAGCGATTCCTTAACGGCTGTTTGATCGTTCAGCATCCAAAGGGCTGCAAACAGCGCTAACAACCCTGATGTCACCAACAATGGTACACCAATCATGTTGGGGCCGACTGGCATTTTTTTAAGGGCCTCGGTTAGCTCTTTCTCGAGCATCTGCCAGCCTTCGTAGCTTTGTTGATTTCCGCCTGCGGTCAACTGGATATTCTTAAGCCACTCAACGGGCTCGACGTGAAGATGAATTCGCTTATCAGGCATCAACAAACTATCGCCAGCCCAACGGCTTTTCGGGTCAAGCTTCATCGCAACGTTTGTCAGGATTGGCCGAAGTTGTTCCATCGAAATGTTGTAGATCACAATTCGCGAACGCATTAAAAGCACAACGAGCGAAATGCAAAGCCCATAAAACACGATCAACATTAACCAGACCCAGCCACCGAATCGTGAAGCGGCTCCTTCAGGAAAAAACAATTCCATTGGCCCAGCTATCACAAAACCGACCAAGCCGATCGAAAGTGCAGCCGCATCCCGAGCTCCCGTCGTCACGAACGGACGGCCTTTCAAATTGATCACGCCCAGCAGCAGCAAGTAAACGGCCAGTGGCGCAACGGCAATGCAAAAATGAAGTGGATCCATGAACTCATTCTGGAATGAAGTTGGAATACGGTTTGAACGAAATTCGAGCAGGATTACCGTGAACCCAATCAAACGCGTTTGGTCTTTTTTCAGTTATTAAACTGTATTGGCCATTTCAGCCTCAGTGGTTGGCCGATTTCAGTCTAAGTAGGTTGGCCAATTCGGTCAACGAACGTGCCTTGGTCGCATTTCGTCATCGTATTGGTAAATCGCTGACGTTTTATGCGGTGGAATCTCGCGACCACAACCGTCTCGAGTTAACTGAAAATGCATACCGATGCATAGTTGATGCAGAAAACGCTTTTTACTTGATGTCTTTCATCGAGTTGTTTTTTTGAGCCGCAAAAATCTGCGCGAAAATAACTCGACTGGCGTTTCCAAACCAACCCGGAATTTGGGCTCGAAAAAAATACAGGAACGCGGCAAGCACTACGAAAAAGAGAATCATCGAAAACGTGCTGGGCATGAATTGCTTGATCACCAAGCAAATTGTCAAAAATAAAAGCACAGCCAATTGAGCAACTGCCAGCCCAAACAGCAAAGTCAATTTGCGTTCAATCTTCTTAAACCGCTCGTCGTTAATGGGGTCTTTTTCCATATCGCTATCTTATTCGGAATCGAAGCGCCATTGTTGCGAAAATCCGGTGGATAACGCGATAGATAGACGCTTCAACATTGCTTGTCCTTTCGCTTCTTCAATCTCCCGTTGAAAAAAAGAACAAGAAAAATGTCTTCAACGGTCCTAGGTCGTCGCCGGCGGCTTGCTCGCAAGATGCAGCGACTCGCTTCGGAATTTTTGAATGGCCAGCATCATCTCGCGCATTGTGCTGTATCTCTCATCGGGATGCTTGGACATCGCTTTGAGGCAGATCTCTTCCAACGGCGTAGGAATCATTCGATGCGGAGCGACTTCCCGCGGCGGCACCGGTGGCTTGCTAACAATATTCTTAAACGTCGCACTGATATCGGGACCACGAAACGGCTCGCGTTGGCAGAGCATTTCGTACATCACAACGCCCAGGCTAAAAATATCGGTACGCTCATCAACCAAACGGTTACCGGTCACTTGCTCGGGAGACATATAAAGCGGCGTGCCGCCACGCTGGCCTTTGGTGTCTTCGTCGCCGTCGTTGGGCATTCCCCAAACTTTGGCGGCGCCCCAGTCAATCAATGTGACTTCGCCAAACATTCCGACGATCACGTTCTCTGGTTTTACGTCACGATGAATCACGCCCCGCACATGAGCGTACGCAAGTGCGTCACCGACTTGGGTCAGGATGCCTAACAGCCGGTTAAGATCGAACTCAGCTTCGATTGACTTGTCGCGTTTCGCCAGTCCGACAATGATTTCGAAAAGCGTATGGCCTTCGATTTTCTTCATGGCAAAAAACCAATCGCCATTATCGTTTTGGCCCAACTCGTACATTGGAACAGTCGCGGGGTGGGCGAGCTGTGCTGTAATCCGAGCTTCACGAATCAGCCGCCGGAGTTCGACATTGTCACCAGATAGTTCGGGGCGTAGCATTTTAAGCACCACACGCCGGCCAAGGTTGGTGTCTTTACACGAAATCAAATTCGCTTTTCCGCCAGAATTTAGATCACGGAAATGAGTGTACTTCTTGAACGAATTCGAAATCATGCGCGGCGGCTCACCTTCAATGTCGCCAACCATCACCATGGTCAATCGTTCTTCGCCGAACGCTTTTTCTTTTTTATTTTCGTCGTCGCTCATTACTCTCCGATGGCTAAGGCAACGTCCATAAGGACGGCTCACATGTATCCATGTGGTTTGGTGGCTTCGTTTTAGCAGATTCGAAACGGGAATCAATTCGTCTATTGTTGCAGTGTTTCAGGTGGAACTCGTGACCAACCGATCGCGCGATCCCTGTTGGCTGCTCAAATTTACGTTGCTCCGGTTTTTCAATTAAGAACTCCCGAAGAAAAGCTCCCTTTTTGAACGCATCCGTTTCTTCGCCGTCTCAAGGCCATAATCTGAATTGTTGTTCGTTAAACCCTACGTAAGTAATTGATTGATTGAGTTGGATGGAATTATTACGTAGTGTCTTCGATCGTTGCCTGTGGCTCGGTATTGGCTTTGACATCAATACCGGGAAAATCATCCACCATCTTCTGGCTGCCGACAGGAGAAATCTCAGTAAAGATCTTTTCAACCCGTTTCCATTTCCCCCAATCGGCTCGCAGGATTTTCATCCCGACTTCAACGCGTCCGTCTGCGATCCACGTTTTCAAAATACTGTAGTGAACGGGGCCGTACTCTTTTTCTTCTTCGGTTCGCAACACCCAAGTATCAAATGGCGGATCGGTTTCCCATCGCTTGGCTGATTCGACCAGCCCGACGCCTTTTCGCACAATGGCCGGTCGTGTTGGTCGACGAACCACATTTTTGCCACCAAGAAATTCTGGCCGAGTGCCTTTAGTTCTATCCCGCAACCACTCCAAGGCTGACTTTAGCATTTCGTCTTTTGGGTTCAGCCGATAAAGCTTGAGAAAATCCTTCTGTGCTTTTTCAAATTTCTCAGCCTGTATGTTGGCCAGTGCGCGAGCGTAACGCGCCGCAGCGACAGTTTTGACATCCTTGCGCATCAGTTCGATCACAGCTGAAAAATCAGAGATAGCCGGTGCGACGCGTCCCATTTGATAAAAGACTTTCCCGCGAGCAAAAATGATTTCCGCCAATTCACGTGGCGTGTCGAATCGATGAATTGCTTTCGTCAGCCAAATCAATGCGTATTCGAATTTCTCTTCGAGCACCAATGCTGCAGCACGTCCCGAGTAGGCTTTGGATAATTTGTCGTTGTGCGATAACGCCAGTTCGAAATCCTCAATCGCCAAGACGGGATGGTTGGCTTTCATGTGAGCTTGGCCCCGCTGAACGAGAGCTTCGACGGCGGGAGGATTAAGCTCGATCGCGTAAGTGAAATCGCTAACCGCGTTGATGAACAAGCCGGCTTGCATATGGGCGAGGCCGCGTCTTCGGTAAGTCCACGGGTCGGTCGGATCTTCCCGAATCGCTTTGTTCAATGACTTGATGACTTTGTTGAGATCGCCGACTTTTTGAGAAAGCTCTGCCAACAAAACGTGATAGCTCGGATGATGCGGCGCAATCTTGAGGGACTTAAGCAAATCTGAACGAGCTTCGTCAATCATGCCTTGAGCCGAATGAGACAACGCGCGGCAATACCGGGCTTTGTGATCGGCGGGATCTTTTCGAATGACTTTTGTAAAATCCTCGATCGCGGCAACATGATTTCCAGACCTGGCGGAGACTTGACCGCGCCGAATCAATGTGTCGGCGTCATCAGGTTCCTGGTTGAGAGAAGCCGTGTAGTCACGAATCGCTTCAGGGTTTCGCCCAAGGAATTGATACGCCAATCCGCGCTGCCGAAAAATATCAGGCGTATTGTGACCACGCTGTTGTCGGCGATCGAAATATACAACGGCCCGCTCGGCAACTGGCTTGCCCAGTTTTTGATACTGTTCAGCGGCAGATGGGCGAACCGCAATCGCTCGCTGCAAACCAATGATCGCGTCGGACCATCTTTCGATTCGGGAACAGGTCGCGGCTTTCCAGATCCAACATCCCGAATGGTTAGGACGAAGTTTAGACGACTTTTTGAAGTCGATTCGTGCCTTTTGAAAATCTTCTAATTCATAATAAGCCGTTCCTCGGTGGTAAAGATAATTGGCTTTATCTTCATCGGTATCCGAAAGCTCGATACTACGGCTGTATTCTTCGATGGCTCGCGAGTAATCACAGAGCTGTCGATAGATGCCGGCGAGAACCGAGAAAGCTTCAGGCTTCTGGTTGTCTAACCGGACAGCCTTTTGACAATCGGTCAGGGCTTGGTCGAGTTTTTCTTCCTTGAGATAGACTTTGCTGCGAATCAAATAGGTATCGAAATTCGTTTGATCAAACTCCATGGCTTCTGCAAGATCGGCGTGAGCATGTGCCAAACGGTCGGTCGCCAGGTACATCTCGGCTCGGCGGATAAGCGCACGGGGCTCTTCAGGATAAAACCGCAAGTACCGTGAATAGTCAGCAATCGCCAGTGCGTAGTTTTTGATCTCACGGTAACAATCGCCGCGAACAAGATGCGCGAAATGCTGGTCTGGTATCGCTTGCAAGACGCCGGTCAGCCCGTCAATCGCTTTGACGTGGTCGCCCATTTCGCTTCGCAAGCGGCAACACTCGACCAGCAACATCGGATCTTTGTCAGCCAATTCAAAAAGCCGATCCAAATCTCTCTGGGCACCGGCATAGTTGCCTTCGATTCGATTGATCTGCGAACGCACAACCAACGCGGCTCTCTCGCAGTTCTCATCACCATGGGTCGCGGTATTGCAAAGGTCCCGTACGCCTTTGGTGATGTTGTGGTCAAATCTAAGCTTCGCCAACCCAAGCGATGCCCAGGGATGGTTCGGTTCTTGAGTAAGTGCATGATTAAAATCACGTTCGGCCTTGGGATATTTTCCAGAGCGGAAATACATCCAGCCTCGCTCGAAGAACAAGTCAGCTGATTCGTTGCCGGCTTTGATTTGCTCTCGATAATATTCGCTTGCCGTTTCGGCATACGAATCCATCAAGCTCAAATATTGATCGCGCTGGGGACCGGCCAACTCACAGGCCTTTTCCAAATCATCAAACGTTTTTCGCCAATCGTTTTGTTCGCCGCGAGCTGCTGCCCGCCAAGCGTATGTTTGTGCGTCTTCCCAGTTCTGCTGGATCGCTTGAGTGCAATCGTTTTCGGCACGCACAAAATCCAGGTTCTTGAGATGAACGTAACCACGTAATGAAAAACATTCGGCCAGTCGTTCGGGTGGCACATCAATGATGGCTCGATTGAGGTAGCTTAAAGCGGACGTGTAGTTTTCCTGCTCGATGTAGTCCATCGCTTTTTGGATTTGCAAATCGATGCCTAGCGGGACTTCATCGATAGTGATCTTTCCATTTTTTTCTTTAAGCGGAGGAAGAACGTCATCGGTTGCTTTGTCTTGTGGCGGCGGAGGGGGAGCGGTCTTTGCAACATTTTTTACAATTACGACCGGGGCTTCTGCCGATTCATCGAGGGCGCTTTTCTTGATGGTTGCGATTTTTTTGGGCGAGTCCTGAACGGCAGGAGTTGGAGCGGGAGCAGAAGAGGCCGCATTAATGATGCTCCAACCACACTTTTCGCAAGTGACGGCGAAATCAGTAAGGCGAACGTGACATTTCGGACACTGGCTAATCATTAAAAACTGCACTGGGGTGAAAGGATGTGGAGAAAATGCCCCCACTCATGCAATAATCCAGCAATTCTGGAGCCATTATCTGGGCTTTGTGTGAGATCATTATCAACTTGGTCTTATCAAAGGTCAACTTTTTAAGGTTTTCTTGGGCTGATTTGGCCCCGGAAATCGAGCCTGAAATGGTCTAGTTTGCCGGTCAGGTCAACCAATCCGCACGAACAACCAGAAATTGGCAACATGTACGTGGATTCTGATTTCAAGCTCCCGTTGAGGGATATTCGTTTCCTAAACTAAAATATGGGTCAAAATGGTTTTTGAAAGTAACTTTTGAGACTGTTTTGGGTTTAATGACTGGACCATAATCAAACGACAATTTTTCCCAACTTCTACAATCAATTTTTGATCATGAATCTTTCAAAATTCGCACCACGTTTTACCCAATCACTTGTCTTTGGATTGGCGTTTTTGATCTCGGCTTCAGCACTTTCATTTTCGATTGCCCAAGAAGGCGATCGACGCGGAGGAGACAGACGCGAGCGATGGCGTGAAGGCCGCGGAGGTGAGGGGCGTGGTGACCGTGGACGTGAAGGCCGCGGTGATCGAGGACGGGAAGGCCGCGGTGATCGTGAAGGTCGTGGCGACCGTGATCGAGGACGCGAAGACCGCAACCGAGATGATAGACGAAGACGAGGATTTGACGTCGAGGGTTATTTGAAGCGCATCGATGCCAATGGCAACGGCGTGCTTGAATCCAACGAAATGAATGACCGCACCAAGGCCTTCTTGGAGAGAAGCGGTTTTGACACCAAAAAGCCAATCAAAATCAGCAAAGTCAACAGCAAGCTTGAAAGAGACAAAAAGGCAAAAGAGAAAGAGGCCGCCAAAGGTGATGTCGTACTGAACATCAAAGGTTTCGGAATTGATCCAGATGAAGTTAAACCCCTCTCAACGTTTGGGGCCTCCGATGGATCGACTGAAACAAATTTCAGCGACAGTGTCTGGGAGCAGGTAGACGATACGTTGTATCGATACGATCGCAACAGAGATAATGTGCTCGATGCAGAAGAACTGGAGCGTGGAAATTTCAGAAGTCCTAGACCAAGTGAAAACGACACCAATAAAGACGGCAAACTTTCACGAAATGAGTTAGCCCAACGTTACGCTGACCGAGAATCGTACGCGAAAAAACGGGCCAGTTCTCAGGCAGATAAAAGCCGAAAAACCGAACGTGAAAAAAGCAAAACGAGCTCCAGATATAGTTCATCCCGTTCATCCCGAAGCTCAACCAGATCCAGTTCCGCCTCAGCCAGATCCAGCTCACCCCGAAGCTCAACCAGATCCAGTTCAACCAAATCGTCAACGGCAAGTAAATCAGATTCACGTGAGGCACGGGAAAAGTACCGAAAGTACGCCGCAAGCCTGCTTAAGACTTACGACAAAGACGCAGACAAAAAATTAAGTAAAGAAGAACTGGGCAAAATGCGACGTCCACCAGAAGGTGCCGACGCTGACGGAGACGGATTCGTAACCGAGTCAGAATTGCTGGATAGCTTGACCAAAGGGTCCAAAGGCAGTTCGTCAAGTTCGTCAAGCTCAACAAAAACCGATTCGTCTTCCTCCAAAAAATCATCACGGAGTCGCAGCTCATTCGGTTCGCGTTCATCCAGACGATCAGGCGGCACCGGTAGTTCATCTTTCGATGGACTAGATAAAAATGAGAACAAGCAAATTGAGATGCACGAGTTCTCCGACGATTGGGACGACGACAAAGTCAAAGCGTTCTACAAAAAAGACAAGAACGACGACGGCATCATCTCGCTCGAAGAGTGGAAAGCACGCTAGATAGAGAAAGATAGCTTTGGGCAATAACCGCTTTTGTGCATCAAAGGCGGTTTGTCGTTTGCGAAATCCGTGGCTTATTCTCGGATCAATATTGGTTGAATCGGGCTACGAAATTGGCTCGACAAGAAACCATTCGAAATAAATCGTGACCGTGATTGGCAATCATCACACCTACCGTTAAGTTGAAAAGAACCTCCTCTTCAACATTCGCGGGAAATCGTCATGCAATCGGGTCCTGATCCATCGCTACCCAGTCGACTGCGACTGGTGATATGGGCCCAACATCAACCCGCGATCGCCATTGTGCTAGTGGCTTGCATCGTCTGCCTCTCAGGCTATTTCATTCATCGCAATTATGTTGAAAGCGGTTTGATTGACATCGACCGCAGCGGATCCCTTCAAGCCAATTTCAAAGTGGACATTAACTCGGCGGACTGGGGAGAAATCGTCGTCCTGCCAGGCGTTGGCGAAAAACTTGCCCAAGCCATCGTGGAGTATCGAGAAACATATGGCCCTTTCGAATCACTAAACGGACTGAACGAAGTCGTTGGGATCGGCGAAAAGAAAATCGAATTGCTCACTCCTTACCTTCTTCCGATCACACCGTCCCCAAGGGCAACTCTCCCGGACCGGTCGGCATCATTGACCCGCGACTAAATCCAGTTTGATTTAGAACGAATTACCGTTTTGGCAGAATGGCTCACCGGACCTGAGCTATCAGCTGACATTTAATCGCCCATGAAATTCAAACTCGACTAGATCCTTCCCGGATTACCAATAAAATGCAAGTTTACGCCGAACGAAGAATTGGAATCAGCCCGCCAACATGTTCAAACTTGTCTCTCCATTCAAACCCAGCGGCGATCAACCCCAGGCCATCAAGACCTTAGTTGAACAAGCCAAAGCCAATCGGAAGCATCAGATGCTCATGGGCGTCACCGGTTCGGGAAAAACTTTTACAATGGCAAATGTCATTGAGCAGGTACAACTTCCGACGCTTGTCATCTCTCACAATAAAACATTGGCGGCACAGCTCTACTCCGAATTCAAAGAGTTTTTTCCTCACAACGCCGTTCACTACTTTGTAAGCTACTACGACTACTACCAGCCCGAAGCCTACATTCCTCAGCGCGATATCTATATCGAAAAAGACGCATCGATCAACGAAGACATTGACCGCTTGCGATTGGCGACCACCAGTTCGTTGGTCAGCCGCAAAGACGTAATCATTATCGCAAGTGTCTCAAGTATCTACGGACTCGGCTCGCCCGAAGATTACAAGACAATGATGGTCGCGATCAAAAAAGGCGACACGATCGACCGCGACAAAATGCTGGGCAAGTTCGTTGAAATCCAATACAAGCGTAACGATATCGCGTTTGAGAGATCCACATTTCGAGTACGTGGAGACAGCGTTGAAATCTGGCCGTCGTATGAAGAGTTCGCTTATCGAATCGAATTTTGGGGCGACGACATTGAACAAATTTCGGTCATCAACCCACTAACGGGCGAGTCGATCAGCCCGGAAGAAAACATTTTCATTTATCCAGCCAAGCACTTTGTAACCTCCGAGTCGAGAATCAAAGAAGCCGTCAAACGAATTCGATTGGAGCTTAAGGAACAACTGGAGCACTTTCAAAAAGAAGGCAAACTACTCGAAGCCCAGAGACTCAACGCCCGCACCCGTTTTGACATTGAAATGATGGAGCACGTTGGTCATTGCCCCGGCATCGAAAACTACAGTCGCCATCTCGCGGGTCGTGCAGAAGGCGAAGAACCGGAAACGCTTTACAATTTCTTTCCCGATGATTTCATGCTTTTCATTGACGAATCACATGTGACGTGTTCGCAAGTCAAAGCCATGTATGCGGGTGATCGCAGCCGCAAGGAAACGCTTGTCGCCCACGGGTTTCGCCTACCAAGTGCGATGGACAATCGCCCGATGAAATTCGAAGAGTGGGAAAACCGGATCAAAAAAGTGGTCTACGTTTCGGCCACGCCAAGCGATTATGAGTTGGAAAAAACTGGCGGCGAAGTCGTTGAGCAAATCATTCGCCCAACCGGGTTACTCGATCCCGTTGTCGAAGTCATTCCCGCCAGCGGCCAGATCGCACACTTGCTCGAACAAGTCAAAGAACGCCGAGACGCAGGTGATCGCGTGCTCGTAACGGCTTTGACAAAACGACTTGCCGAAGACCTTTCGGCTTACCTTTGTGAGAACGGAATCGCTTCGAAATGGTTGCACAGCGAACTGGATGCGTTTGAACGGGTGGAGCTATTGCAAGATTTGAGACTCGGCCGATTCCAATGTCTTGTCGGCGTCAACTTGCTGCGTGAAGGGCTTGATCTTCCAGAGGTTTCGCTGGTTGCAATTCTCGACGCGGACAAACAGGGCTTTCTTCGTAGCGAAACGTCGCTGATCCAGACCATTGGACGTTCAGCGCGAAACGTGAATGCAAAAGTGATTTTGTACGGCGACAAAGTTACCGAAGCCATGAAGAACGCGATTCAGGAAACGGCTCGACGTCGTGCGATTCAAGAGGCTTACAATAAAGAACATGGCATCACACCAAGCACGGTGTTCAAACCCGTCTCTGCTGGTATTGGTGCAGATCTCAAGAATCGACGCGAAGCAAACGAAGCTGCCCAGCAAACAGGAGAGGTTGTTTACATTACCGAAGAGTTCATCAACGAACTACAAACCGAGATGTTACAAGCAGCCGAAGACCTGGAGTTTGAGCGAGCCGGAATTCTGAGAGATCGAATCAACAGGCTACAGGAATCGATCGGCGAACCGCTGAATTCGGTCGACGAATCGAAACCGAAAGGGCGCAAAGGAAGACGAAGAAGCAAGGCAACAAAAGTTCCTCGCCCACGAAAAGAACGCTAGAGCGTGAGTCGAGCGGCTACGCTTCCATTTGGCGTAGCACTTTCAAAAGCTCAATAGGCACCGGACGATGCTCTTTAAAAGTCTCAGCGAATGGAACTTGAACGCATGTGTCGTTTTGCGTGCCGACCATCACCCCATTTGCTCCAGCTAAAATCGCGTCGACAGCTCCGCATCCCATTTGCGTCGCTCGTCGCCGGTCCTCGGGAGTCGGAACACCGCCGCGTTGCAAGTGCCCCAGCGTAACAGTGCGAGTTGAGAACGGGCAATTGTGTTCTTTAAGCTGTTCGTTGATCGCCTCGGCGCCGCCTTTCTCGTCTCCTTCGGCGATCACCATAATCGCCATCGTGCGTCCGCGTTCTTTGAGTTCGGTCAGGTACTTAATGATCTCCGGGAAATTGGTTTCCGTTTCTGGAATCGCGACGACATCGGCTCCAGCTGCCAGCGCCGTATACAGCGCAATGTAACCGCTGTGTCGCCCCATCACTTCGACCAAAAACATTCGGTCGTGGCTGGACGCGGTGTCGCGAATTTTATCGACTGCCTCGACGGCCGTTTGAACCGCAGTCGAAAAACCGATTGTGTAGTCCGTTCCCATTAAGTCATTATCAATCGTGCCGGGACAAGCGACGATTTGTCCGTCCCAATATTTCCCAAGCGCAACGGCGCCGTTGAAAGTTCCGTCACCACCGATGGGAATCAACGCATCAATTTTGTGTTTCTTGAGAATCTCGGCCGCTTTTTTCTGCCCGTCGGCGGTACGAAATTCTTCGCTACGACTGCTTCGTAGGTGGGCTCCGCCATGGGCGGCCCAAGTCGAAACGCGATAGGGAGTGAGGTGAGATTCTCCATCTGAATCGAGGAAAAACTCTTCATTCAATAGCCCCTGATATCCTCGCATGATCCCGACGACTTCGTGGCCTCTACTGGCTGCCGACCGAACGACGGCCCGAACGCATGCATTCATTCCTGGTGCGTCACCGCCACTGCAAAATACGCCGATTCTCATTGCTATCCTGTCTACTTCTGAAACGTGAATGGCAACCGGTTTCAAAAATACTGGATGGCCGGTTTGCCCAAGCAATATAACGGGAACGTCGTATCTTCGTCAGCGCCCAGCCCTGAAGCTCACAGAGCATGGAAACCCGACGCGTTAGCGAGGAAGCGCGATCATCGCAGGCGTTTGGTCTCGCTTCCTCTCAGGCCAAATTTACCGTGTGATAATGGCATTGGAGATAATGGCATCCAAACGGTGCTTTATGGGCGATAAACCGAGGCGATCGCCCAAACCGACTTAATAAAGCCACCCTCCCTGCCGATACTGACCAACAAGCCGTTTACAGGCAGCGGGAGTGAGATTGACTCGGAAATTACCGCTTCATTAGCCCTTGAAGGGATAATGTTGCTCCTCTATAATCCTCCATTCCCATTAAAGACATCTCAAATTTGGGCAGATTGGTTAGTCCAGTTCATTGGCCCCATTAACAACATAAATAAAGCAGTTAACGATGACGATTGATAAGAGCCTGAAAATCAAAGCCGGTGCAGCCAAAACACGCAACGTCCTCACACGTCCGGAGCGATTGGCAAAGTTGATCAGCGACGACCGCTGGCAAGAAGGCATGCCTGTCTATGGCATTCCAAAAGTTCGCGTCGTTAAACTTGCGATGAAGAAGAAAAAGAAAGTCAAGAAAGAAGACGACGCAGCAGAAGAAACGTAATCTTCAGTCGCTTTCACCAATTCAAAAGCCACGTTGGATTCTCAACGTGGCTTTTTTTGTGGGACGAAAGATTCAACCGGTATTGGGCTACAAGAGCAAGACAGCGCAATTGCAAAGGGCAAGCGGAACTCACGCGATTAGTTAGATGCTCGCTTGTTTCACCTGGTTGCTTAGTGCCGATGCTGGTCGATCAAGCGTTTTACCAGATCAGGATCAGGAATACCTGCCACCGAAATTTCCAAACCACTTTGGCCTGAACTGGAAATGCCGACCTGCCCGACACCAAGAACACGCTGAAAAAACGTCTGGTCCAGCTGCACATTTCGCACGTCGCGATGCCAGACTTCGGTAATTGATTTTGACAAAATACCGCGGCGCAAGATCGTACGCTTGTTGGTGACGGTAAGCGTTGTGCCTTTACAACGCAGCCACCAAACAAAGAACAAAATAAACCCCACAACGATCAGGCACAGCAACACATTGACAACGAATTCGACAGGTCGATTTCGAAACATCGATGGGTTTTCCTGATAAAGCGTTTTTTCTTCGTTGGATGGTTTCATGGTTCAAGGATCGCAGGAAAGTCGTTTAAAAGTTCGCGAAGATAACCGATTTTACGTGGTACAAGCAACTTCACAAATTGACACCGAATGATCGCCTAATGTTCGGCCTGAGCTGCATATCCAAACACAGCGGAACCGAACAAGTTTACTATTCGCTGGCGTAGGATGAATGTTGCCAACCAATTTGAATTTTAAGTTCTTCTGTCTTTAAAGGCTTCCCCTGATTAGCTGGAATTGATGATATCAGCCAGCCGTAGCAGGACTCGTCAAGAGTTTTGGTCACTTGAGCCGTTTTGGCGATACCCCAAAGGTAATTACTTTAGATTCTGTTAGCCACGAAAGTGGCGACATGATGTAGCCCATGGCGCAAGCCATGGGACCTTGGTTTTAAGTCAACCATAGAGCCGCGATAGTGGCGGCAGGAAAGTTCCTTCACGTCTTTGCTCGCTATTGTAAATTCATGTCGCCCTTTCAGGGCTTTTACAACTGGTGGTTTTTCCCATGGCTTGAGCCATGGGCTACAACCTATCACCCCATTCGGGGTTTCAGTGAGTACCAATTCAATCGCTTTCGAGCGTAAAGTAAGTAAGTGCCATCGGTTTACTGACCTATCACATCACCATGAATGAATACCAATGGTTATTTCAGTTCGCTCCTCTGATGCGCGGCGCCCCGGCCGGAATCATAATCGGAACGGCTAAGCGCCGCCGATTTCCCACTGCATTGAGGGGGCAGTCGTACGTAGCAGAACTGGAGTTTTGGGCACTTGAATTCGGCCTCATGCTCAAGAACAGAACTCTTGACGAGTTCCGCTACCCAAGCCCTTTAGGCCCTCAAGGAAACAAATGCTCCCTTGAGGCAAGCGCCCAACAACAATGGCAAAATCAAACTTCAAATTCTTGAATCTTTGACTTCACATCGTTCATGAAATTAGCAGCACCAACGCCGTTGGCGATTCGGTGGTCGAAACTCAAGGTCGCTGTGATCATCGTTTTGAATTTAAACGAATCTCCGTCGGGAACCGGATGAGCAAACGATTCACCAAGTGCCAATGTGGCGACCGCTGGTGCAACGATGGCAGGAATGCCAATTCGCATGCCCGCTTTGCCGATGTTGGAAACAGTAACCGTCGTTGATTCGTCGGCTTGATCATTCCCGTCACGGGCGGCAGTGACTTGGGCTGCGTAAGCGGCGAAAAATTCGTCGCTGGTCATTTTGTCGGCTTCGCGAACGACGGCCGTAACCATTTCGTCACCAGGGAGCGCAACTGCGATTCCAAGATTCACGTGATGAAAAACTTTGACCGCGTTGCCTTTGGTAGTCAATGTACTTCGGAACTTTCGGTGCTCCTTTAACGCCTCAACGACTGCCCAGCATGCCATCGCGAACCCCGTTGGGCCGCCGGATGCACGAACTTTCTCGCGAGCCGCAGCAACGTTGGTCCAGTCGATGTCGGTCATGACGGTGACGGGAATACAATCTTTGGCGCCACGTCCCAATCGGTAATTCAAAACGACTTGTGACTTTGGCAAAGCTTCTTCGACATACTGATCCGAGGAAACGCCGCTGCCTGCTCCACCAGATGCGAGGTAAGCATCGACATCTGCGGGCATCATTTTTGAACCAGCACAAGGAATGTCATCGACCGAATCGAGAAGATCATGCTCCTTGAGGTATTTGCGCGTTTTCGGCGGGATCATCACTTTGGATGAACGAACGGGTGCCGAAGTTGCTGCCGCAGCGGGTGCGGCCGCCGTCGCAGCCGGAGCTGCTGCTGGAGCGTCATCCGGGCCGTGGCCGGCAGGCATTTCTTTAACGCCTTCAGCGACTTCCATTTTGCCGATTTCGGCGCCGATCTCCATGACCGAACCTTCTTCGGCAATCCACTCGACCAATACACCATCGTAAGGCGATTCGACATCCGTCGTAGCCTTGTCGGTTTCCATCACGTAGATGGGGTCATCGCGTTTGACGGTATCGCCAGGTTTTTTAAGAAATTCGACCAGCAACGCCTCTTGAAGGCCTTCGCCGAGTTGTGGGATTCGTACAGATATGACGGGCATAGCCGGTCAGTCCTCCATGGTGATTCGGATCGCGTTAATAACCTGATCATTATCAGGCAGCGCGGCGTATTCGTAAATTGGGTTGTAGCCGATGTGAATGTCGGGCTTGGAAACAAGCTGCGGTGCGCTCACAAAGTAACAGAAGCTTTCTGGGTCACTCATGATTTCGCTGATGATCATTTGACCAACGCTGCATGAGCGGCCATCTTCTTGAACGATGACCAAGCGACCGGTTTTTTCAACTGACTTGAGAATCGTGTCTTTGTCCCACGGCTGAATTGATCGCAAGTCAATGATCTCGACCGAGGCTTCACCCGCAACGGCATCAGCGGCGGCAAAGGCCTGTTCGATACAGTTGCCCCAAGTAACAAGCGTAACATCAGTGCCTTCGCGACGAACGCGGGCTTCTCCGAATCCGACGGCAGGAACGTCAGCGGCGACATCCATTTGCTGACGGAACAAGTGTTTGGGGATCAAGAACAAGGTTGGATCGTCGGCGTGCATCGCGGTCCACATCAGCGCGGTTGCGTCTTCAGGGGTACTCGGCACAACGACTCGAATGCCAGGGAAATGTGCGAACACAGATTCGTTAGCTTGTGAGTGCCAAAGTGATCCACCCGGCAAGTAAGCACCGTAGGGAGCGTACAAAACCAATGGGCATTTCCAATCGCCGTTGGTTCGCCAGCGAAGCGTCGTCAAGTTTTGCGTAAGCTGATTCATCGCGGGGCCGACGAAGTCAATGAACTGAATCTCAAAGATCGGACGTTTGCCGTAGCAAGCCATTCCGATTCCAACGCCAGCAATGGTGGCTTCGGCGAGTGGCGAATTGAATACGCGAGTTGGATGCTCATGCGAAAGATCAGCCGTCAAACCAAACACGCCACCTTTTGGGGCTTCGATGTCTTCACCGAAAAACATGTATTTTTCGTCGGTATTCAATCCATGCATAAACACGTGATTGATCGCGTCGACCATCCGCCATTTCTTTCCGCCTTCGATTGGCGGTGCGATAGCGGTAGGCATTTCGCCCATTAATTCAGTCATCAAATCGGCAGGAGTCGGATCCTCTTCGGATTCAGCGGCGATATATTCCTGATCGACTTTCTTATTGATGTCTTCTTTGTACTTTTCCCATTCTTCTTCGGTCAGTTCACCAGCTTCGATCAACTCACGCGACAGAACAAGGATCGGATCGCGATCAGCCATCGCGTCGATTTCTTCTTGAGGGCGGTAAACACGATGATCATCTGAACTGGTATGTGAACAAAGTCGATCGAGTTCGGCCACGATAACGGTCGGGCCACCACCGTTGCGGGCTTTCTCCAGTGCCGGTGCAGCGGCTTCGTAAACGCGATCGGGATGTCGAGCGTCGACGTGGACCAAGTGCGATTCGTTGAACACTTCGAGCTTGAACGGGTTGAATTTTTCTGTGTTGGTACTGATGCCGTAGTTGTTATCTTCGACGATGAACACGATTGGCAACTGACGCTCAATGGCAAACGAAATGGCTTCGTAAAATTCGCCTTGTCGTGAAGCCGCATCGCCTACGGTTGCGACAACGACATTGGGTTTTCCATCCAGCTGCATCGACCAGGCAACACCACAGCCCGGCAGAGCGTTTGCGCCTGTTGGAGTCGGAACGCTCCAGATGTTTTTACTGCGATCGGAATAGTGACCAGGCATTTGGCGACCGGCACTTGATGAACCAAGCTTCGCAAAATAGACACTGGCTAGTTCCGCGTTGGTAACACCTTTGGCCAACACCATCGCGCGGTCGCGATAGTACGGAAACAGATAGTCGTCTTCTTCGAGCAACATCGCAACGACGCCCAAAGTCTCATGGCCCATGCCAGCGACTTGAAACCAGCCTTTACTTTGCCGAAGCAACACGCCCTCGCGCCGATCTCCTTCACGGCTGAGGTACATCAATTTCAAAAGATCGAGTCGGTTGTATGTCATTTGTGCTTGTTGAGAATTCATTTATTGCGCCCGCAGATATCTAAAAAGACCGTCAAAAGGACAGGTTGATCGGACGAAAACACAGAAAAACGATTCAGTGTACGCAATTTGATGACTCAACCCGTCTCCCGAACGGTTAATAAGGCATTTTATCTGCCAGAGATTGAGTCGCAAGAGCGTATTGCGTTCCTTAAGTTTTCGAACCTTGATAAAAAAACGTTTTTGGTAGTTTTGTGATTCGTTTAGAAAACGGTCTTTTAATTGCCCACATTGTGAGGGAGATTGCGGCTACATTTTGTCCAACCGTTTCACCTTCTCATCCAAACAAAATCGAAAACGCGATTGGCCGATTAAAAAATATCAGCTTTCGTGCTTGAGCTTACGGTCGATTGCAGACGCTGGTTCAGCAAGCTGTTAAATTACAAAGTGTTGAAGTTGAACCCGCAATTTTATCGGCATGAAACGTATCTTTCTCCAAGGAGACATTGAGTGAGGCATTTTAAATACTCAAACCCAACGATTGTTACTTCTTTCATCGTGACGTTGGTCATCGGAGTTTGTCTTGATTCTGCTTGGGCAGCGCCGCGACAAGAGCCCGATCCGTTTCGTGCGCAATCGCTAGAACGTGTCTCTCACGACATCAAGTATATGGCTTCCGATGAAATGGGTGGTCGTAAACCAGGAACGCCTGGCATCAAAATGTGCGAGGACTTCCTGGTTGAAGAATACACAAAGATTGGACTCAAGCCGTTGGAGGACGGGACTTACCTGCAGGAGTTTGTCGTTGGCGAAAGAAGAGTCATCGATAAAACCCAAACCAAATTGGTGCTTCAGGGGCCAGACGACAAAACGATGGAACTTGATCTTGGCAAAGAGTACCAGCAGCTAAGAGCACTTGAAAATTTTGATTTGAGTTCAGAGCTTGTGTTTGCTGGCTATGGAATCTCAGCAGTCGAAGACCACAACTACGACGATTTTGGTGACGTGGATGTAGAAGGCAAGATCGTTGTCATCATTCGCTATGAACCACAGGGCGAAGATGAGGACAGCGTTTTCAATGGAGTGGAGACTTCTCGGCACGCGTTCATCGCCAACAAGATCGCTGACGCCAGACGTGCAAAAGCGGCTGGAATCATTATGGTTAACGATTCCGGCAATGCTCCAAGTCCCGAACAAGACGCGTTGGTTCAGGAGACGCGATTTGGATCCACGCTTATTCCATTCGCTCAACTTAAACGAAGCGTGCTCAACAAGATTTTGGAGATGTCACCACTAACATCGCCGCTTGGTAAAAGCCTTAAATCCGTTGCGCAAATCGAGCAGTTAATCGACAAAAACCTTGAACCAATTTCTCAGCCAATCTCTGGTTGGTCAGCCGAGTTCAAATGCGAGTTTTTGAAGGAGAAAATTCGCTCAAGTAACGTCATCGGAATCATCGAAGGCGAAGGGCCCAATGCCGATGAGACGATCGTGATCGGCGGACATTATGACCACTTGGGAATGGGTGGCGGAGCCAGCTCCCGGGCAAGAGGCCGGATCGAAATTCACAATGGAGCCGATGACAACGCAACTGGAACGGCTGCGATTTTGGAATTGGCAAGACGATTCAAACGAAGCGACGTAAAGCCTGGCCGACGAATGGTTTTCGTTTGCTTCACTGCCGAAGAAATGGGATTGCTTGGTGCCACCCACTACTGCGAAAACCCAATCTTCCCGCTGGAGAAAACTGCGGCGATGATAAACTTTGACATGATCGGTTGGCTCAGAGAAGAACGCTTAACTCTGTATAACTGGGACACGTCACGTGACTTCAACGCGATTTTCGATGCGGCCAACAAGGATTTTCGGTTTGATCTCCTGAAACCTACCAACAGGTTCGGCGGCAGCGACCATCTTCCATTTAATCGACGCAATGTTCCGAACATGTTTATTCACACCGGGCAGAACGACGTTTACCACACTCCCGAAGATGATTTTGAGGCGATCAACTGCAAAGGGGCGGTGAAGGTCATCGACTATTCAGAAGTCGTAATCGCCAAGATCGCCGAGATGGAAAATAAACCGCGATTTGGTAGACCCAAACCATTCACTTTGGGCGTTATCATCAATGATCGAAACGGCGCGGTTGAAGTAACCCGAGTCGTTGAGGATTCAATCGCATCCAAAGCTGGTTTTCAAGCCGACGATATTATTGTTGCGATTGGTGACGACGAAATCACCAGACGAGTTCAGCTGAATAGAATCATCAAGCGTGATCGCGGGAAGACAGTGATGGTTAAGCTAAAACGAGATGACGCCGAAGTGACCCTCGAAGTCGAATTAAAGAACGGCGACGAATAGGTTTACCGATACGGAAACCCGGTCCACTCAGGACAAACCCAGAGGCTATTGGCATCCACGTTTGCCAATAGCCTCTTTTTTTATGCGCTCACTTCACAATTATTTGACTTGTTTGTTCTTTTACCTCAATACGTGACCGGCAGCGGCGCGTACTGTTGCTGACCCACCTGCAGTTCCCAGGCTTCAGACACGATCAGGAGGTCTTTTTCTCCGGTTACCGGATTAGTGACGGATGAAATTAACCACAGAGGACACGGAGGGTCACAGAGAATCGCGCGCGAAAACCTCTGTGCTACTCTGTGTCCTCTGTGGTTAATCCAAGAACCTCCGTGGTTCATTGGACGCTATTGCCATTGATAGCCACTCCCAACTGCCTACTAAATTACTGACTTCACCAATGTCACGTTCAAACATGCAGCTTCTCTTTCGTGAATTCTTCCCAATAAACACGGTCTTTACCCGAAAACGTTAGGAAGTGGCAGATTAGTACCGCCGCCGCACTCATTCCACTTTTCACCTTTTGTTGGCAACTTTAAACTCTACTGCATGTCAAAACCTTCCAACGAATCTCCCAGCAATAATCCTCGCAAAGCGCGTTCGACGCATCGAGAAAAAATCCATGAGATTATTTTCGGCGCCCACACGTTTTGGGGCGCGTTTTTTGACGTCATGCTTTTGCTGGTCATCGTCGCAAGTGTGATTGTGATCAGCTTGGAGACCGTTGTTGAAATTCAACAATCGATTCCCAAGACACTGTTTTGGCTAAAGTGGATTTTCACCATCCTCTTTACGATCGAATACTTACTACGAATCTACTGCGTCAAAAACCCGGCAAAGTACATCTTTAGTTTTTGGGGCATCATTGATTTGCTCGCCATCCTGCCAGACTACATTTTGTTGTCGATGGGAATTAACACCGGCCCACATTCCCACGGATTTTCAGTCATCCGCTCGCTGCGACTTTTGCGAGTGTTTCGAATCCTGAATCTGTCTTGGATTCAACACGAAGGTGAAGACCTGGGAAATGCGATTTGGCGTGCCAGAGGAAAAGTCGTCGTTTTCCTGATGGTCGTTTTGATTATCGTCATCGTCGCCGGAACGATCATGTACGAAATTGAAAATGATTTCCCAAAAGACGCCAACGGAGATTCGCTTTCGAAATTCACATCGATTCCGATTGGCATCTACTGGGCAATCGTGACCATGACGACCGTAGGATTTGGAGACATCGTTCCGCTGACCGATGCGGGCAAAATTGTTTCTGCGATTCTGATCCTGTTGGGCTATAGCTTGATCATTGTTCCGACTGGATTTGTTTCGGCTGAGATCATTGATGCGAAAAAGCAAAAAAAGGTCACAGCCATTGCCTGCTCATCGTGCGTCACCGAAGGCCACGATGAAGACGCTCGCTATTGCAAATACTGCGGCGAAGAACTGTAGCCCGGCGATTACGCTCCGGAAAACTCGCTTTCTCGCGGCGTTGCAACTAAATTAGAAGTGCCGTCTTTTCACCCAGCCGACTTTGAATCGCACCTTGTTCATGACCAATGCAATCCAATTAACCAACGTCACGAAACGGTTTGGCAAACATACCGCCGTGGATTGCATCAACCTCGCAGTTCCTCAAGGATCGATTTATGGCTTTATCGGCCCCAACGGATCGGGCAAAACGACGACGCTTCGGATGATCCTGCGAATCTTTCAACCTGATGAAGGGGTCGTCAATGTCCTTGGTGCGACCAACGGAAAAACGGCCGACAACCGGTTGGGTTATTTGCCTGAAGAACGTGGCCTGTACAAACGAATGAAGGTCCGCGACGTGCTGACTTATTACGCACGGCTTAAGGGCTATTACGATTGCAAATCGGAGATCGATCATTGGCTTGAACGGCTGGGGGCATCCGAATGGTCCAACAAAAAGATCGATGCGCTTTCCAAAGGCATGGCTCAGAAAATTCAATTCATTTCGGCTGTCGTTGCCAAACCCAAACTGGTTATTTTTGACGAGCCGTTTAGCGGTTTAGATCCGGTCAATCTTGATTCGCTCAAAGACGCCGTGTTCAGCTTGCGAGAAAGCGGCACGACGATCGTGTTTTCCACGCACGACATGGAGATGGCCGAAAAAATGTGCGACACGATCTTTATGATCTTCAAAGGGAAGAAAGTTTTGGATGGCACATTGAATTCGATTCAGGAAAAATACCAAGCCAATCAGATTCGCGTTCGCATTGAGCACTTCCCGGCTGACGGAGGCCCCAATCATTTGGGAGAAACCGCAGTCCCGCACCACGATGCCATTTCTGATGTGAGCTTTGACGGTCGCTTTCACAAATTCATGCTGCACGATCAAAATCGCCTTCAGGAAGTTCACTGCATGCTTTCGCACCAGCGGACTGTTTCTCATTTCGAAGTCGTAAAACCCTCGCTTCACGATATCTTCGTCGAGATCGCCGGCCCTGCCGCAGAAGCACAGCTTGCCGAGACGACGGCTCAAGCAGTTTAGCCAATCGGCTTTCTTTCCTGCGGTAATGTCATTGTCATGCACAGCATGACCTACTTGATTGGCCCCGAACTTATGTCACCATTTAGTGTTATGTGAGACGTGAGTTATTCATTCCCTTGGCGAGGAAGACATGACAACAAAATCATCATCGTGCCACAACTACGAAATGGAAATCGCGATCTCAGCGACGCGAGAACGGGTTTGGAAGGCGCTCATTGAGGAGACGAACTCATGGTGGCTTCCGGATTTTCACGTCGTCGGACCTGAGTCCGTGGTGACGCTTGACCCCGCTGTTGGAGGACGCGGCTTGATCGAAACGACTACCAACGGGGACTGGCTCTTGTGGTACAGCGTGCAGATGTATTTGCCAAGCGATTTCAAAGTCTACTTGATCGGCCACGTCGCTCCCGAATGGGGCGGGCCGGCGACCAGTAGCTTGAAACTTGCCTTGGTCGAATCGGAAAACGGCTGCACACTCCAAGTCGCCGACGCCCGACACGGCAATGTCGATGAGAAACAAGTTCAGACCTGGAAACAACTATTCACTGACGGCCTCAAGGCATTCGTTGAAAAATAGTAGCCAGCGATCAATCGCCAACAGTTTGTCCTTTCTGGGAGCCTTGCGAAATATCCTGTCAATCATGTTCATCCTGTCTGATTCCGAGCATGTCAGCTCGCGTACTTTTTGACCACCGAGGGCACGGGGAACAGAGCCAGCCGCGCAAAAACTCCGTGTTCCTCTGTGCCCTCTGTGGTTAATCCGTCAGCATGTTGGTCATTAGTGCAGCCAAGATTTTGCGCTCGATGGAAACAAATGATGAGGCTAGCCCAGGTTTATCACGATTTTCTGCGAATCAATTTATTTCCCAAAGTGTTTCATTGTTGGCGGAATTTTGGCGACCCATTTAGCGGCATGTGGCGTAGAGCATCGCTATAATGAGCGAGTATTGGAGCCCTTTTTGATAAAGTCGCATTAAACTCAAGATTCCATTGTGATTTCTTGAGACAGCAACGACTTTTAAAAATCTGGTTCAACCCGTGAAAGATTTGCCACTCTTTCGCGTGATAACACTGGACGGTCGGCGAATCTTTGCTGCACTGTGGACTCACAACTTGAATAACGACCTCACCAAACATTGGACGATTGGAAAAGCAAATGAGCATGAGCAAATTTCCTAGCAACTTCTTGATCGCAAAATTGCCAGCCCGTCTTTCGTTTTGCCTTTTCGGCGCGATGGTACTGGGCGTGATCACTGCCCCAACTTTCGCCCAATCAGATCTGACCGCCAAAGCCAAAAAGGGCGATCTAAAAATTGACGTCGAAGTCACAGGCGAGTTTGTTGCCGATGACAAAGACGAAATTCGCATGGAGCCGAGTAAGTACAAAGGCGACTTGATCATCACCAAGATTCTCGCGGAAGGAACGTCGGTCAAAAAAGACGAAGTTCTGATGGAGTTTGAGCCAGACAAGTTGGACGATGCTCTCAAAGAAGCCAAAGACGAGGTCACCGACGAACAGGTCGCCGTCAACAAAGCCATCGCCGAACTTGAGTCCGCCAAAATTGATGCCGAGTCAAAACAATCGCAGATCAAAAAGGAACTTTCCTTTCTGGAAAAAGAAGTCGCCGCAGCCATCGAAAAACAGGCGATGGAGCTTGCGAAAAAAGCCAAAGAAATCGCCGACTCTGAATCTAGCCTTGCCGATTCCCGAGTCGACCATCAGCAACTCATCGAATTGTACGAAGAACGCGAGCTTCATACAAAAACTGAAAACATGTTGATCGAACGATCGCAAAAAAAGCTGGAGGACTCCGAAAAAAACATCGAAGAAAAGCGGAAGGAATTCGCCTACTTCAAAAAATTCGAGCTCCTCAAAACGCAAGAAGAAAAACAGCTTGAGGTCGAAAAAAAGAAAGCCGAAATCAAGAAAGAAAAAATCACACTCGAAGCCGCTGTCGCTGAAAAACAAGCCGTAGTCGACAAGGCCCAGCGAAAGCTCGACACGGCAAACAAAAAGGTCGAGGGGCTTGAGAAAGACAAAAACGAACTGCAAGTCGTCGCCCCGCGCGACGGAATTTTGTTCTACGGAGCACTCGGCGGAAACAGCTCGCCATTCGGTTTCAGCATAGGTGGAAACAACGATGAAATGGAAGTCGGCGGCCGCGTGAAAACGCATACGATTCTGCTGACCGTCGCCACGATGGATAACTTGAGTGTCAAAATGCAAGTCAAAGAAAACGACGTGCAGCACATGAAAAAAGACTTGCCCATCACGGTTCGCCCAGACGCTTTTCCGGCTTTGCAACTTGAAGGAAAGCTTACCAAAGTCGACCAAATCGCCAGCCGTACTGATGTGTTTTCTAACGCCCGGCGATTCACCGTTCGCGGAAAATGTACCGACACTGCCAAACAGCTGAAAACCGGAATGAACTGCCGGGTCATCGTTCACGCAGACATGATTCCCGACGCGATCCAGGTGCCCATTGTGGCTGTCGCAGAAGAAGGCGGCAAATATTTCTGCAATGTGAAAACATCGACTGGACATGAAAAACGCGAAGTCAAAATTGGGTTGTCCAATGCCCAGAACGTTCAAATCACAGAAGGTTTGCGAACTGGAGAAGTCGTTTTCTTGAGCGACCCATCCGATTCATAACGGACTTGATTCATCGTTCGATCGCCAATCGCTGACTTTTACATTCTGAGTTTCACTTCCACGAGCCGATTATGTCCGCACTGATTCAACTCGAAAACGCTTGCAAGACGTACAAGATGCGCGGCGGCGATGTTCACGCACTCAAAAACATTTCGCTTGAAATCAACTCGGGCGAATTCGTCTCGATTGTGGGGACTTCAGGCTGCGGAAAATCAACGTTGCTTTATGTGTTGGGCGCTTTGATTGAAACGACCGGCGGCGAGTATTCGTTTGACGGCAAAGCGGTCAACAAAATGTCTGACATTAACCGAGCCGTTTTGCGTGGCACTGACATCGGATTTGTTTTTCAGTCCTTTCACTTGGTTCCGCAACTGAGCGTGGTGAAAAACGTAATGCTTGCGTCGCGATATTGCACGCCGACCAATGGCCGCTCGATGACCAAACGGCAATTGAAAAAACGTGCTCTCGATTTGATTGACCAAGTCGGATTGAGCGACCGCAAACGCCACCGGCCGATTGAGCTTTCCAATGGCCAGATGCAGCGAGTCGCGATTGCCCGCAGCTTGCTCGTTAAACCGCGCGTGCTACTGGCCGACGAGCCAACAGGAAACCTCGACATCAAAACTCGAGATGAGATTTTTGAAACGATGAAGCAGATTAACGCTGACGGAACGACAATCATTATGGTTACGCATGATCCAGAGCTTGCCCAACGCACACCCAGACAAATCCGACTTTCTGATGGCGAGGTGGTTCGATGAATTTTTTCTCTTTGATGTTTGAAGCCATCAGCAATTTGATGCTTCACAAAACTCGCTCGCTACTGGCGGCACTTGGGATCATCTTTGGTGTGGCGTCCGTGATTTGCATGCTTTCGATTAGCGAGGTCGCCCGCCAGGACGTTGTCAAACGAATCCAAAGAATGGGCGTTAACAATCTGATCCTCGATACGATCGAGCCGGAAGAAGTTCGCGCCAACCAGCGAGCCCGAATGAATAGCAACAGCAATGAAGAAACCAAAGCGTTCAAGTACGGCATCACACGACAAGATTTAAAAACGCTTGCCAAAAACGTAGACGCGATCGAGACGATTGTGCCTATTGCTACCAAAGGCGTAGACGTTTCAAGCAATCTCAAAACAGCAAACTCAAATGTGCTTGGCACGACGCCCGAATACTGTTCCGTGATGAGCCATGCCGTTCGCGATGGTCGGTTTATCACAAAAGTCGACGAGAAAAACCTAGCCATGATTTGCGTTTTGGGTCATAAAACCGCACGTGACATTTTTCCGTTGGTGAACCCGATCAATCAAGTCGTAAAACTCGACGGGCAGTACTTTACCGTGGTCGGTGTGATGGAACAAAAAGGTGAAACGGGCACCGCAGGCAAGACTTCTGATCCTGACAAATCGGTTTTCATCCCCTACGAGACAGCGTTTACTCGGTTTGGTTTGGGCGCGGGACCGTCGATCTTTTTTGCCGGTGAAAACGTTGAGGTTAATCGTGCGGTACTGCGTTTAAAAGACACGGAAATGCTCAAACCCGTCTCGCAGATCGCTTCGAACATGCTTGACCGCCTGCACCGTTCAGATGACTTCAGTGTTACGGTGCCCCATTCGTTGCTGAATGAACAAAAGAAATCAGAAAAAATCTTCCGCTGGGTCATGGGCTCGCTTGCCGCGATTTCTTTGCTTGTCGGCGGGATCGGTATCATGAACATTATGCTGGCCAATACGACCGAGCGAAAATCAGAGATCGGGCTTCGCAGAGCACTGGGAGCAAAACGCAGCGACATCGTTTCACTGTTTGTTAGCGAGAGTTTACTGCTCTGCATTTTAGGTGGCGCGATTGGCGTGGCCGTTGGGTTTGGGCTCGCACAATTGATCGGCTCACTCGCCGAGTGGACCGTGATTTATCACACTTGGTCCATCCCACTTGGCATCGTCGTTTCCGCAATCGTCGGTTTGATATTCGGAACGATCCCCGCACTGCGAGCCGCCCAGCAAGACCCCGTGTTGGCACTTCGCTCCGAGTAGCGGGGAAACAGAAGCAACACGAAGAGAAAACATTGCGAAGACAAAACAACTAAGAAAAATCAAAACGAACAGTCTCAACTGAAGACGCCATCATGAATTCAACTTTCAAAAACTCAATCGCCTACAGCGTTCTCACTACGTTGGTCGTTGGCCTTGTCGCAGTTTCTGTTACTGCCCAGGAAACCGCCACCGCGACAAAAGGCAAACTTGAAATCCAAACCAATCTCCCTGGAATTTTCGTCGCCGATGACAAAGACGAAATCAAAATGGAGCCGCGAAAGTACAAGGGCGAACTGGTTGTAACCAAAGTCGTTAATGAAGGTGTGTACGTTAAAAAAGGCGATGTGTTAGTCGAATTTGACACCGACACCGTTGAACAGTCACTTGAGACGGCCCGAAACGAAGCCACCGATGCCAACGTTGAATTGCAAAAAGCCCAAGCGGAATTCCAATCGGCCCAGATCGACATGGAGTCAAAAATAGGCCAGCGAAAAGTCGAATTGAAGCACTTGAAACGCGAAGTCGAGGCCCAAATCGCGAAACAGGTTACCGACATGGAAAAAAAAGAACGTGCGATCACCGACACCGAGTACCGTCTCAGTGAACAACTGGCAGACTTTGAAACGTTGAAGCAAATGTATGACGAGCGTGAAATTCAAACGCCAATTTCCGCTGACATTTTGTTTGATCGCGAAAAGAAATCCATTTCGAAAACGGAAAAACGAATCGACGTTCTCAAGAAGGAATTGGCTTACTTTAACAAGTTTGATAAATCCAAAACGCAGCTTAAAAAAGAGTTGGACGTTGAAAAGAAATTGGCTGTGATCAAGAAAGAAGAAATCACTCTTCGTGCCGGGTTGGATGGAAAAAAAGCCGCTGTAGATAAAGCCCAACGAAAGATGGACCGGGCCAATGAAAAAATTGCCGATCTCGAAAAAGACAAAGCCCAGTTACAGGTCACTTCCCCGCGTGATGGTGTGTTGTTTTATGGTTCAACTGGACAAGAAATGCCAGCCGGAGTCATCATCATGGGCGATAACGGTCGAGGCGATGTTCGCAAGGAATTACGAATCGGCGGCAGGGTCACAACGCATAGGATTTTAATGACTGTCGCGAAAATGGATCAGCTGTCGATCAAGATGAGCGTTTCTGAAAACGACATTCAACATCTCGCCGAAGACCTGGCCATCACGGTGTACCCGGACGCGTTTCCTTCCGAAAAATTTGCCGGCAAACTTACGAAAGTCGATCAAGTCGGCACAAAAAATCGCTATACCGTTTCACCTCAATCACGTTTCAACGTCATGGGAAAATGTACTGACATTGCCCCGCAGCTGCGTTCAGGAATGAACTGCCGTGTGTGCATTCATTATCAACCGAAAGAAGAATCTGTGCTCGTTCCCGTTTCGTGTGTGTTCGCCAGCGGTGATAAATATGTTTGCTTTGTAAAAAATGGAAGCGAAATCGAAGAGCGAGAAATCACAGTCGGTTTTTCAAACCCAACTCACGTTGCGGTTGCCAAAGGTTTGGAGGACGGTGAAAATGTGCTTTTATCTCGACCCAAAAGCGAATCTCGATCTAAAAGCGAATCTCAATCTAAAAGCAAATAAATCTACGGCGGCTTTGTGCTGCCAATGTTGTCTTTGATGGATCCTGTAGCCTACTCTTAGTTTGGAAGATACGATGCGAAACCAAATTCTGACGCTCGTTTTCAGCGTGTCCCTGGCGATCACTTTTTCGACAACTACTTTTGCAGTTCAGGATTCGCCGGCAAAAGACACAGCGAATCAAGACGCCGAAAAACAGGACGGCCCAAAACAAGAACCTGCAAAACCGCAGGACAAAACGGCTCCTCGAAAATCGCAAAACGAATCAAAAGACAAGCACAATCTTCGCCCTCCGTTTTCAACTGAAGAGTTGCTTGAGAAATCCGAAGTTTCGATTCAAAACGGGTTGGACTTTCTGGTCAAATCGCAGAACAAAGACGGCTCTTGGGGTTCGCATGATCCAAAACTTGCGTCATGGGCAAACCTCGCTTTTTCTGTACGCAAACGCGGTTCTCACGATGCAGTGAGAACGGCCTGCACAGCGATTTGTGCACACGCGTTATTGGATCAGGAAAACCGAACGGCTGGTCAACAGACCGCACTTGAAAATGCGATCGCCGAATTGACGAAGGTTCGAAAATTTGCCTACGAACCGGGCACCAGTTTTAACACTTGGGGCTACGGTTACAAACTTGCTTTTCTGTTGGAATTAAATGCCACCAAAGAAGGCAAAAATCTCAAAGAAGAAATCAAAAAGGCAGCCCAGTCCTGCGTTGAAGGTTTGAAAGTCTACCAGCAACACACTGGCGGCTGGAGCTATTACGCTGGCCCGTCCGGCAACGCTGACAACATGTCGTTCAACACAAGCTTGTTTGCTTTGTCGTTGGAGCGGGCAAAAAAAATTGGTTGTAAAGTTCCCAAAGGCATGGTGCTTGATGCAACTCGCGCAGTCGGTCGAATGCGTGCTCCCAACGGAAATTTCGCCTATGACTCTCGCTTCGAAACTCACAAAAATGGTTCGCCACTAAAACAAGGACTTGGCGGCGGCTCTCGCACGATGGCGGCAACCCATGCGATGTTCGAGCTTGGCAATTATTCCAAGCGGGATTTAAAAATTGGATTGCAGGTTTTCTACGACGGTGAAAACTACCTGGAGAGCGGACGAAAACTGCTTCAGCCTCACACGGCCCCCCATCAGATCTCCGGATACTTTTTCTTCTTTGGTTACAACTACGCGACGGCCGGGGCTGAGGCACTTGGCGACGAGGTGAGTCAAGCGAAATGGGATCGGTTTGGCTGGACGATGCTTAGGACACAGGAAAAAGACGGTAAGTGGTGGGACACAGCCTGGGGCGACTATGGCGAGAAGTGGGGGACCGGTTTTGCGGTTCAAACTTTGCAGCGTTACATCCGCGAAACTAAACGGCGCAACCCCAACGCGGACACAGAGTTGCTTAAAAAAGCCAAATCAGCCATCGAGAAAAGCGCTGGTGAATCTGGCAAAACGGATCAGGCCAAAGAGACTTCAAAAGAAGAATCAGACAAATGATCAAGCCGAAACAGTTTGAACTCATTCGATTTGTATTGCCAACTCAGGTGAAAAAATGAAGCCGAACCAACACACAACCACTGGCGCGACAGTAAACCCCTTACTAGTAATTTGTGTTGGACTGATGTTCGCCTTGCTGACATTTACGGGTTGCAAGAAAGGCGAACGGATGCAGCGGCATGGCCCGCCGCAGGAAAAAAACTACGTTGACTCCAACATCACTGAGTTTCACAACCTTGGTTGGCTGGGGGTGCAGACCCACCCACTGACGAAGTCAATTAGATTTAAAGATCCAGAAGACTTGGATTCCACGATCAGCCCTGGCGGATTGGTAATCACAAACGTGTTTGCTGATTCGCCCGCAGCTGATTCAGAGTTGGAAATCGGCGATGTGATTGTTGGAATCGATGGCAAATGGCTTCCGATCAAAGACGACCCAACACTCGACTTTATCCGGCTGCTTGAATCGAGCGTGGCGGCCATGAAAGAAACGACAGAGTTGTCGATCTACAGTGGTAGGCGGCAGAACCTCGTTACGATCAAGAACAATACGGTTCCACTTGAGCCGGCCATCGACAATCAAGTCCCGCGATATCAAATTGCACACAGTCTTGGACTCAAGCATCTGGCTGAGCAACAAAATGAAGATGGCTCGTTCGGTCAAGCAAGTGAATCACCTGACGATTTTGATCAAACATTACAAACGACTTGCCTTGCGGGCATGAGCTTGCTTTCTGCACGCGATGATCAGTTTCAGCCAAACGTGGATGCGTGTTTGGAATTTGTCGCTCAGCAGATCGATGCAAAAATCACGTCGGCTGAAAAAGCGGCCCCGAAAGAAGATGCCGAGAAAAAACCGGCCACGCCCGGCGTCGTCATGATGAAGATGTCGGCGTTTGAGTTGGAGCCTTTGACTGCTGCCTACGTCGCACAATTTTTGGCGGAATCAGATGTGCAAATGATGGATGGAAAATGGATGCCACGTCTAATGGGCACGATCACTTCTCTTTCCAAATCACAACATGAGAGTGGCGCATGGAATATGGTAGAGAAAATTGATGGCATGCCACGGCATGTGGCTCACACAACCCATACGACGAATCAAGTTTTACTGGCGATAGGAATGCTTGAACGCAAAGGCGTGATGGGCAATCCCGACACAATCAAGAAAGCGTGTGGCTATCTAAAACAGGCAAAGGAAGCGCGGGCCGGAATCAGTATCGATCGTCGGCTTAAGAATTCACTGACCGCAGGAACGGCTGCGGCGTTGATGTCAGTCAACTGCCAAACGAACGATGCATTTTTAAAACAAGCCGTCGAAGATGGGCTTAGCGGGGCAGGGGAGTGTTACCTCTCACCACAGTTTACCTTGCCAGGCGTTTTATCAACGGCACTGTTGGCTCGACAAACGGGAGCAGATGCGTGGGAGCAATTTCATAACGAAACAAAATACTGGATTTCGAGCGTACAACTTCCAGATGGTTCGTTTAACTCGATGCCAACGGGTTCCGCCGATCAAGATACTGACGAGGAACGAAATGCGGATTCAGTTTGGGAAGCAGCGCACTACTGCCTATTGCTTGCGATGCAATCCGACAAATTGCCAAAGTTAATGGCGAAGGCAAAGTCACCAATGCAAGTCGCGCGAAACAGCGATGGCGAAAAAGTCGAAGGCTCCGCATCGGGCACTCCTGCAATTCCTGGCATGCCAGCCGGAGCCAAAGTCATGTCGCTACAAATGGGCGACTTAAGTGGCGAAGGCAGCCTTGAGGATCAGTTAAAGGAAAAACTGAAAGAGATGGGTATCGAAGGCGACATCCAAATTGGCTCACCCGGCGCGGCGCCAGCGGAAGACAAAAAGTAGCTTTTGAAGTTGCCGTTAAAGTCCGCTGGAATTTTCAAGCCGCGCGCGCGGAACAGCGCTCAAACTAATCAGGAAATGAAACAACGCAATCGGGAGGCAACAACTTGATAAACTCCTGATCAGATTCGCTTCTTGGATTCAATACGCCTTTGAGTTGCTTTAGTTGTTTGAGTTTAATAAGCGGACGAAAATCAGTTACCGTTCCAAGCCCGAAATTGTATTCAAGATCAAGCGTCTTTAGCGAAGTTGCATTGCAAAGCTTATCAAGTGATTCATTGGTAATTTCTAAATGCGTCAACCAGATCTTTAGCGATTCCAGATTCGGCAGTTCACCGAAAACACCCAAATCAACACCGATTTCAGATTCGCCCAGCCGAATCGTTTTCAAATTTTTGCAAGCAGTCAAAAATGAGCAATCCTTGATTCGGACGGTATCACTAGTGAGAACCTCCAGATTCTTCAACGCTCGAAACGGTTGGTGATCGACGTCGTCGTAATAGAAACAAAGATGCAGTTTCTTCAGCTCCGTCAATTGGGCGATCGCTTTAACAGATTCAGGCGCGCTGTCTAATTCAACTACTTCTACTTTTTCAACTGGCCCTGCTTCGGCGCCAAACAGAAAGACGAGGACACGATCTTTGAGGGTCCATTCCTTTTCATCGCGCATTTCCACAACATGCCATGTCGACTGCAGATACCTCACAGCGTTGCGTCGCTGAATCACTGGACGGACAACGACAATGGCCAAGGTCACCAAGAACATCAAAAGCAGGATTGTCCTGATGCCGAACTGGAGCCAACGTTTTCGTTTCGGTTGTGAAGTTGATTCCATATCTGACTTGGAATTAAAGACTTGAGCTCTAGTAGGTACGGAACAGATACTTTAACCAATTCAACTGCTTAGAGGCATTTCAAACCCGACCAGCGATCGCCAAACACCCAATTTCAAAGCAATACGGCAAATCCTTTTGCAAAACCGAACTGGATCCTTGGCCACCTCGCCTCACGGAAAGATTTGAAACGCAGAGACGCAGAGGGCGCAGAGAAATCCACCTCCCCTGAACTCTGCGCCCTCTGCGTTTCTACCTTCTTTGAAAACTCACTTGGAGCCTACTGGCGGGACGTAGGCGAATCGAACACTCACTCAATCAAAACGGCAGACAGATAGCAAAACAATGCACGCGAAGTCGAGCTTGCAAGCGTTTTGAAGTGGATGATTAGTTAACTGCTCTGAATGCGTCGATAGTCGAGAAAAACGATAGCTAAAAGATATTGATGCCAATACTTCGCGAGTCTTGGCGAATTGTTGCTACCAGACCAAGCGATTTGCGAAGTCTGAAACCGACTTTTCAGAAATCAACAAGCAGGCAAAAAATGACTCGTCCTCATCGCATCAGCATCTTTGGTTGGATATTTGCTTTTGGCGTTATGTTGACATTGCTGGGAATTTGTCTCGGAATCTCATCTGGATTCAACAACTTGTCAGTGTCCTTGACGATTGTAGGAGCGTGCCTATGGTTCGTTTTTGGCTTTTCATGGTATTTCGTTTTCACTTTCAGTGACTCACATCAAGCGGAGTAACAACAGTAGAGATCAATGCCGAAACAGAAATTCACATTCGACCAAAAGGTATACATTGTTGTCGCTTTGCCGACCATGTTCTTCGCGTCATATATTGTTTCCGCAGTCGTGTTTTTTTTCGCACTTACCTTTATCGTCCGCCGATTCCAATTGGAGAGCGTCGACCGCATGCTTGGAATTAGCCCACTACTAGGAGATGGCACGGCTGTAATTTTAACAATTGCGGTCGCGCTTTTAATTCCGACGACAATCATGACGAAACGCTTCTTTCTCGGCGGTTGGCCCAAAAGCCAAAATCAGAATCAAATCTAAGCAACAATTTCACAACATCGAATAACAATGCGTTGATCTGAAGCGAAAAGCCTGTAGTTTGAAAAATGCCTTCAACAAGGACGACGCCTAAAGAGAAGATAAAGATTTCAAAAACATTGACTTTTAATTGACTCGCTTTAGTATTCTCGTGTTGTAATCCAAACGCGAGGAGTTGTGATGTCAGAGAATGGTAACGCTGGCGGTTGTTGTAGCCCAAGAAGCACGACTGATTTTGAGATTGGATCGAAAACGGTCCACATCGACGAAATCTTTTCAACAGAGCGCCCCAGTCGTGAAGAGATGGCGGATTTTTGCACAAAGATCCATGGCGACATGTTCAACCACAAAGGCATTTTGAAGTGCCTCCGTGCGGTCTCAAACGACATCGAACACCCGTGGCTTCTGTATCTGTTATCTTCGATTGAGTACGAGCTTTCATCTGGAAACCACGTAACCGGAGCGATGATCTGTGGTCTGAAACGATTGATCGCAATCAAAGCTGCTACGCTCACGGAACTCGAATCGAACGAGTCGAATTTAAAGCAAAGTCAGTCTTGGCACATTCCGGATTTCTTTGGTTTCTTTCACGAGCTGATTGTTTTGGTCAATGCCGGAGAGAACGCGGGCGAAGTCCATACTGCTTTGGACCGGGTACGTGACGCCAATGTCAACGGAGGAGCAGTTCGACCGCATGAGGACATATGGGGCAAGGACGTGGCATTGTTTTGCAGTGCGGTTGAGATGATGCACTCTGCCGGGATTCCGATTCGCAATTCGATTGAGCTGACGAAAGAATACTCGCGGCTGAGCGATGAGATCGACGTTGTTTTGTCTGAGTTGGACTCGGGAGCAACTTTGGCCCAAGCTCTATCCAGAACCAATGGAAAATTGGCCAACCCGAAGCTGGTTGAGATCGTCGACCAGGGCGAACAGACGGAGCAGCTGGAAAAGGCACTGTATCGAATGATGGACAGAGGCGAATAGTTCTTGGGCAAGCTCGTCAGGACCGCGGCTCGCGCCGATGGTTGGGTGTGTTTCGCTAACTAATCGTATCGAGAATAGTGCCTGCCGAGGGTGGGCTTGGCAATCCCGCGATCACAGCAAAACTGCTGCTCTTTTGGATTCTTTTTGACTCGTACATTGCTTGGTCACTGTCTCGAAGCAAATCGTTCAGTTTCAGCACTGGCGCATTGGTAGAGCATCGGCCGATCGCTGCAGTGATTTCAAGCACGTTACCACCTGATACAGAGACGGGCTCGCGAAGTCGTTTGGAAAGCCGATCAATCATAGTGTCGGTTACTTCGACATCATTTTGGAATGTCAGCACCAAAAACTCATCTCCACCGAGGCGAGCTACGACATCGTCCCCCGACACTCCCGTGCGCAGTCGTTGCGCTACAAAGTTAAGTATTTCGTCACCGACGTCATGCCCGTACGTATCATTGATCATTTTGAACCTATTGATGTCGATGTACAAAGCAGTTGCCCCAGAATTCAACTCCATACCGTCAAGCCGATTGATCCCGCGTCGATTGATCAACCCAGTAAGAGGGTCCGTTTCGGCATCCTTCTCTGCCATCTCTGCACGATGAGCCGCATTGATATGCGAATCAATCAGTGCCTGTTGCCCGTTAGCAAGTTTCCACACTCCTGCTACAACGACGTTGCAGTAGAAACACATCGTGCCCAATGCCAATGCAATGTGTCCAAAACAAAATGCGGTGACAACAAATGGTAGAAGCAGGCTTGTCAACGCAACTCGTATGAGGGTCGGATGCACGCCAAGTGTTACAAATGAGCCCGCAGCTCCAGAAAACAACACGGCCACCACGGTAAGAACGTAGCTCAGCTCGGGAGCAGCACCTTCTGGTGTAAACAGCAGCGCTAAACTCAATGTCGCATTGGCAACGATGAGACCAAAGTACGTCCAAAGAGGAATTCGACTGACGTGCTTGTTGCGGAACGGAAGGTAGAACGAAAGCGCAAGGATCCAAGTTGCAAAGTGATGCACAACTCCGAACCACAAGAGCGAGCCATGATCAGCACATGCCCACGCAATTCCGATGAGCGCCCCAGTTGCTAAAACATGGCCGACAACATACGGAAGGCGGTCGCGTTTGAAACGATCTACTTGCGCACGGGCAAACTCTGTTTCCCGATCCATTTTCCACCCCACCTAATAATAGTATTTTAGTTACTACTAGTATTCAAAACTTCGGCGTTCTCATGCGGCATGGCTACTTTTCGTCCCCATTAACGGATTAACCAAGCACAAAGGGAGTCGGAAAGTGAGAGATTTCGGGTATTGAGGGATGGTCGGCCTTTTGTGGCAATTCGCATTGTGTTTTTCATGCTTCGGATTGAAAGAGGCGTGTGAGTGACCTAACAAACGTCTTGATGAGTTCTGCGCTTCCAACCAAAACTCTTGACGAGTTCTGCTACGGCGAGACAAAGAACCTACCGGTTTTCGCGTTGAGCTTCGTCCGGCGCCGATTCGTTGGAAGCAGACTTCGTCAAGACTTTCGTTTTTCAGTTCGACCATCCACGGCTCACAAAATTAATGACAAATGGTTGCCAGCCGTCCAAGGATTGCATCAAATAGTTGAACCTTTGTGTCCCACTGTTCTTGCCTGAGGAACCGCCATGTCGACTGCGACCGAATCTTCCCTTTTGCCGTCCGTTGAATCGTTCCTTAAGTCTCCTGGGAAACTCTTGATTAACGGCCAGTGGGTTGAGTCAAAAAGCGGCAAGACATTTGACGTCTTTAACCCAGCCACCGACCAGGTCATCACGCAGGTTGCTGAAGGCGATGCTGCTGATGTTGAGATTGCCGTTGCAGCTGCTCGCAAAGCGTTTGACGAAGGGCCATGGTCCAAAATGACGGCGTCCCAGCGCAGCCGTTTGATCTGGAAGATCGGTGACTTGATTGAAGAAAATGCCGACGAGCTCGCGCAAATGGAAACGCTCGACAACGGCAAACCTTTCGGAGTCGCAAAAGTGGCTGACGTCGCGCTGGCCGCCGACATGTTTCGCTACATGGCAGGTTGGGCGACAAAGATCGAAGGCAACACGATTCCACTCAACGTTCCGTACGCTCCTGGAGGTGACTTTCACGCGTTTACTTTGAAGGAACCGATTGGCGTTGTGGGACAAATCATTCCGTGGAACTTTCCATTGTTGATGGCTGCGTGGAAGCTTGGACCGGCACTTGCCACCGGCTGCACCGTCATCTTGAAACCAGCCGAACAGACGCCAATTTCTGCACTACGACTGGGCGAACTTGTTCAAGAAGCCGGCATTCCCGATGGCGTGGTCAATATCATCACCGGGTTCGGCGAAACGGCCGGTGCGGCAATCGCGGCTCACGACGACGTCGACAAAGTTGCTTTCACTGGCTCTACCGAAGTTGGCAAACTCATCATCAACGCGGCAGCAGGAAACTTGAAAAAGGTAACGCTGGAGCTGGGCGGAAAGAGCCCGAACATTGTTTACGACGATGCCGATTTGGAAACCGCAATCGCAGGAGCGGCCGACGCAATCTTCTTTAACCAGGGCCAAGTCTGCAGTGCTGGCTCAAGACTGTTTGTCCAACAAGGCATCTACGACGAAGTGGTTGCCGGCGTAAGTGAAATCGCCAGCAACATGAAAGTCGGCGACGGTTTTGATTCAGCCACACAAATGGGACCACTGGTTTCACGTGAGCAGTTTGATCGGGTAACGGGTTTCCTGAAAGCCGGTCTCGACGCGGGCGCAGAAGCCTCAGCAGGCGGCGCTGCGATTGATCGCGATGGATATTTTGTTCAGCCAACGGTTCTAAAAAATGCGACGACGGAAATGTCGGTTGTCCAAGAAGAAATCTTTGGGCCGGTCGTCGCTGCGATGCCATTCAAGAACGATCGTGAGATCGCTGGCCAAGCGAATGACACGACTTATGGTTTGGCCGCAGGCATTTGGACAAGTGACATTTCCAAAGCACACAAGCTCGCGAAATCGGTCAAAGCCGGTACCGTTTGGGTGAATTGCTACAGCATTTTCGACGCAGCACTACCGTTCGGCGGTTACAAGCAATCAGGCTGGGGTCGCGAAATGGGTCATGCAGCACTCGAGAATTACTTGCAAACAAAATCTGTTTGTATCAGCTTGTAATGTGTGCGACAAACTCAACAGCGCTCAATCCTCGGTCCAACTTCAACAGGATTTTCGATGCGATACATTTTTTTTCTGTTTCCGTTGTTGCTGTTCTTGGCATGTTCTGACACGAAATTTGCCCAGCAAGCTACCGAAAGTGGCAAAGCCGTTTCTGCGAAGACTGCGGAACCACCGCCGACGCAATTTCACGTTGTTGTGATTAGCGGCATGGACTCGGACCCGACGGAGGCACAGATTGCCGGCAAGGAAATGCGTGGTCTTGGAAACAGCGGAATGTTTCAATTGGTTGGCGAACTGAAAGAGAAGGGCTTTGAGTGCAGCTTTTACAATTGGAACGGCACCGAAGCTGGGAACGGGAAAGCAAAAGACCCACCTGGGGCAAAACAGATCGCTGACGACATGACGCTGCTTTCACAGGAAACGGCTAACCTGGAATTTCTTCTCGTCGGTCACAGTTGGGGCGCTCACGCAATTATGGACGTAGCGACGTTGCTGAAAGAAAACCAGTTGGTCAGCATCGCGAAAGCCATCGTCGTCGATCCATCCTCAATGATGCGTGGCAAACGGGCAGAATTGTTACCGGAGAATATTCCGCACATGGACAACTACTATACTGCGAACACATTTTGTTGGGGCGAATGGAAAGACGAGCCGCGAATCAACAATGTCTTTCTCGGTGATCCGGAAAACGGTTTTTGCGTCGACGGGCGTCCGAACTACGCAGGAATTCTTGACTGGAATGCCCATGTGGCGACCGAATGGGATGCAAAGATTCACACTGCGATCATTGAGAAACTGGAAGCGATCCGCAGCAGCCAGTGAACTTAAGCCGTTGACTCTAAATTCTTCGCTGGCGATTGGGCAAACGCAGTGGGTGTTTCGAGTTTGGCAGCAGGAATATTGACGTGGCATACGCATGAAGCTTCAATTCTCAATTTGGTGGCTCATCGCTCTGATGTTGCTGGCTGCAGTTATTGCCGCCGTTGTGGTCGCCAGAACTCCAGTTCATGTTGTGCTGCAGGTAGAGGACGATTTCTGGCCGGGCATGCAGCAGGTTAGCCCAAACGAAGTGATCTACGTATGCACTGGCAAGGCCGATGGCAGTACTCCGCACTTGCAATGCAAACTTATCTCTCTCTTTGAAAGCAATGCCGTGCTTGTGGAAGTCTCACGGCACGACCGGTCGCAATTATCAAACAGCGCAGTTTACAGCTTCAGCCACCAAGACGCCGGGAATCCATACTGGTCGTTCCCGCATCTGGACAACTGAACTTTCACAGGCGACCTTCCACCAAGCGTTTGAAAAAAGCGATTAGAGAAAGCGCTGATGACCCAAAGCGAACCACTCGAATTTGGATTGCCGGGGTGCCATGTTTACGCGGGTAGAAATGGTTGTTGCAAGCCTGCGAAGCGAAACATGCTCACGCCACGTTCACCACTGCCAAACCGATCGCGTAAGCATGCCCAACTCGATGGTTAGACTTGTGTAGATGGTGAAGCATGGCCCCAGATGCCATCCATATGCACTCGCTTGCGCGTCGAGCTTGTATCTATTTCTTAAAGATTGCCCTTCGGAAACGATTTCCCGTCAAACGTTTAGAGAAAGTGCTGATGAGCCATTCGAATTTGGATTACCAAAGTCGCATGCTCAAGCTCCTCAACCAACTGGCAAGTAGCTCCCGCTAAGCTCTCATTTTTTGCGCTTTATTGTTTCCAATCTAACGACAAACCTGGCCCGATTGTCGCTTCGCTTGAAGGTCTAAGTTACGATATAGGTAATACATAAATCGCAACTTGCAGAACTCAACTTGAGGAACCACTATGGCTCGCATTTTTAACTGCGCCATTTCTTTTCTAATTCTTGTCGCATTTGTCTCAGCCGACGCGGCTGCGGTTCAAACCAACGGCACTCGACTACTTCGCGACCCTGATATTTCCAATGAGAAAATCGCATTCGTTCACGCCAATGATATTTGGACCGTTGACCGTGATGGCGGAGACGCAATGCGACTGACCAGTGGCGAAGGCGCCGAAACGGATCCTGTTTTCTCACCCGATGGAAAAAAGATTGCGTTCACTGCCCAGTATGGCGGTAACTCCGACGTCTATGTCGTTGACGCTGATGGCAGCGAACCCAAACGGTTGACTTGGCATCCAGGCGGCGACGTGGTTCAAGGCTGGACAAACGATGGAAAAATTCTTTTCAGAAGCGGTCGAGCTGGTCAGCCAACGAAACTTTGGCAGTTCTACACCGTATCCGTTGATGGTGGGCTGCCAAAAAAGATGGCCGTTCCCCAAGCGTATCACGGCGAGATGAGTGCCGATGGAAACTGGCTTGCGTATCAGGAAATCGGTTTGTGGGATCCCGAATGGCGGAACTATCGTGGCGGACAAGCCCAGCCGATCGCAATCGTGTCGACTAAAACTTGGGAGCGGACGACAACGACTTGGAAAGGCGAACGTCATTTGGCTCCGGTTTGGCTGGACGGCGTGGTTTACTATTTGTCCGAACGTGACTACGCGGCAAATGTCTGGTCGTACGATCCTAAAACGAAAACAGAAAAACAGCTTACTAAACACGAGGACTTTGACTGCAAAAGCATTGGAGCAGGCGATGGCGTAATCATTTACGAACAGGCCGGCTACTTGCATGAGCTGAACCCAAAGACCGGTGACTCAAAGCAAATCAAAATCCGCATCGCGCGTGACCTCAATTGGGCGCGTCCTCGTTGGGAAGACGTTTCTGCGACGTCATTAAGAGACGCCAGGCTTTCACCAACTGGCAAGCGGGCGATTTTCGAAGCACGAGGCGATCTATTTACGGCTCCGCTGGACAAAGGAAGCTGGCGAAACATTACGCAAACTTCGGGCGTTGCCGATCGACATGCGGTTTGGTCGCCCGATGGACAGAAGATTGCCTGGTTCAACGATGAAGGCGGCGAGTATGGGATGGTCATCGCCGATCAAAACGGAAAAAACAAACGACGAATCAAAATTCCCAATCCGACTTTCTATTTCGTACCGACTTGGTCACCCGACGGGAAACAAATCGCTTTCTCTGACACCGACTACCGCGTTTTAGTTCTCAATGTTGAAAGCGGCGAAATCAAACACGTCGACACCGATCGTTACGCGCATCCAGAACGCAGCATGAATCCGGTTTGGTCGCCCGATTCTCGTTGGTTGGCGTATCCGCGGCGGCTGGAAACACAGCTTCGTGTGATCGCGCTGTACGACACGAAGAATGGAACCAAACACGATTTGACAAACGGCATGGCTGACTCGATCAGCCCCGTTTGGGATGTGTCGGGCAAATACATTTACTTTCTTGGCTCAACCGATTTCGCGTTGAACATCGGTTGGCTTGATATGACTTCGTATGACCGACCGGTGACTCGATCGTTGTACGTTGCGATATTGAAATCAGACTTGCCATCTCCTTTCTTACCGGAAAGCGACGAAGAGAAACCGGAAGAAAAGAAAGACGGCGACAAAAAGGCTGAAGACAAAACCAAGGAAGGACAGCCGGCGGACAAGAAAGACGACTCCGCTGCCGACGCGAAAAAAGATACTAAGGATGACAAAAAAACAGGCGACGGAAAATCGGGAGATGAAAAGGCGACTGATAAAAAGTCCGCAGACAAGAAATCTACTGACAAGAAATCTGCCGATAAGAAAAAGAAGGAAGTCAAAGTCGAAATAGACTTTGAAAAAATCGCCTTCCGGATCGTTGACGCCCCTGGATTGGCCGCGCGAAACTATGTCGATCTCGCAGCAGGCCCCGCCGGCAAAGTTTTCGTTTTGGAAGAAATTCAAAACCAACCGGGAACCACCGTCCATCAATACACTTTGAAAGATAAAAAGGCCGTTAAGTTCGCCGACAAAATCCAATCAATCACAACCTCGCACGACCGCAAGAAAGTCTTACTTCAAACTGCGACGGCGTGGAAAAGTGCAGACGCGGCGAGCCCACCCAAGGACGGAGGCAAGGCACTTAAGCTCTCAGGCATGCGTGTCAAAGTCGATCCGCGAGCCGAGTGGCGACAGATGCTTCGCGAAGGCTGGCGTTTCATGCGAGACTTTTTGTACGTCGACAATGTGCATGGTGCGAAATGGGATGAGGTTTGGGAGTGGTACAGTCCGTGGCTCGACCATGTGAACCATCGCTCGGACTTCAATTACTTGCTCGACATTGTTTCGGGCGAAGTAGCCGTTGGTCACTCTTACGTTCGTGGCGGAGACCTGCCTGACCTCACAAGTCCCAGAACCGGTTTGCTGGGCGCCGACCTTGAAGCCGCCAATGGACGTTATCGCATTGCCAAAACTTATTCTGGCGAAGAGTGGACGCCCGGTTTAGCAGGACCACTTTCGATGCCGGGTCTGAAAGTCAAAGTCGGTGATTACCTGATGGCGATTGACGGCACGGAACTCAAAGACGACATCAATCCGTTTCAAGTTTTGGAAGGAACCGCCGGGCGAACGATTACGATCAGCGTTAACTCCGAGCCTAAAATGGAAGGCGCTAAAAACATCATGATCGTGCCGACTGCCAGTGAAAACCAATTACGGACTTGGGATTGGGTGGCAGAAAACCAGCGTCGTGTTGACAAATTAAGCGGCGGAAAACTGGCTTATGTTTGGTTGCCCAATACGGGCCGTGGCGGTTACAGCTATTTCAACCGGATGTATTTTGCTCAGCAGAACCGGGAAGGCGCCGTCATCGACGAACGGAATAATGGCGGCGGCTCTGCAGCCGACTACATCGTTGACATTCTCGATCGCGAGTTGACCGGATACTTCAATTCTAATTCCGGTGACAAAAGACCATTCACTCAACCGATGGCCGGATTGTTTGGCCCGAAAGCCATGATCATCAACGAACGGGCTGGATCGGGTGGCGACTTGCTTCCGTACCTCTTCCGTTTCAAAAAAATCGGCCCACTGATTGGGACAAAAACCTGGGGCGGATTAGTTGGGACCTGGGACACGCCACCATTAATTGATGGCGGTCGTTTCGTAGCCCCGCGCGGCGGATTTATCGACGTTGATGGAAAATGGGCAGTCGAAGGCGAAGGCGTTGCGCCTGATATCGAAATTCGCAACGATCCCAAGCCTGTCATCGACGGCAAAGATCCGCAGTTGGAACGAGCTGTCGCTGAAGTTATGGAGTTGTTGAAAACAAAGAAAGTCGAATTCAAACCAGAACCGGCGCCGCCTGTGCGAGCACTTCGCCCAGCTGACAAACGATAGTTGATTAAATTCAGCGGCATCCAGTACCATCGTTTATTGCTCAAACTTATGCTTGCAAGCATCTGCGGATACGTGCTTCAAAGCTGAAATAAATAGTTTATTTGGTCCCAAGGTGCTGGGTGCCATGCTCACGCGCAGCATGAGCAATGCTTACGTTTTGCGTAAACATGGCACCCGTCAATTCAGGTTTGACGCACGTTGCTCGAGTGGCCATTAACTTCAAATCTTAAAAAAAGGTAAGAATTCTTTCGCCGTCTCGACTAACTTTTATTTGCGAAAAAAAAGTTCAATACTCCAATGGCTTGAAAAAGCTTAGGAAACAACGTCTGAACGTTTTGATTTTCCCAAGTGGAATAAAATTTGAATCAATTCGTTGTCTTGCGAGTCGTTTGACAGTCATTGAATCGTCAAAACAATAGTCTAATACCAACTTGGCTGTTTCCTTTACCGACCAAATTAACCTCCACCTTATCTAAATAAATATGAGCACGGATATTAAAACACTCGTCAACTCTGGTGACTCGTTCACCGCACCTTTGGTAACTAAAACGCCGATCCTCAATGAGGGCGACGCGGAAGCCAAACGGCAGGAGATTCTTGATTACTTTCACCATTCTTTCACGCTTTACGAAAGCCTGTTTGAATGCCTGGCCAGTGACGAAGCGTTCTATCGACGTGCAAACACCTTGCGGCAGCCGCTCATTTTTTACTATGGCCACACGGCTGTTTTCTTCATCAACAAACTGAATGTTGCCAACCTGATCGACGAGCGGATTGATCCAAAAATGGAATCAACACTGGCAATCGGTGTTGATGAAATGTCGTGGGATGATTTGAACGATGACAACTACGACTGGCCGACGCCTCAGCAAGTCAAAGCCCATCGAAACAAGACACGCGAAATTGTTGATCGGTTTATCCGCAACTGCGATTTCAGTATGCCGATCGATTGGAAGAGCCCGATGTGGATCGTGCTGATGGGAATCGAGCACGAACGAATCCACTTGGAAACGTCTTCGATTTTGATGCGCGAACTTCCTCTCGAAATGGTGAAACCGCATCCGGTTTGGGGGAACATTTGCACTGAAACGGGCGACGCGCCGAAAAACGAATTGATTTCTGTTGCGGGCGGCAAAGTCGAATTGGGTAAATCAAAATCCAATGAAATTTATGGCTGGGATAATGAGTACGGCTACGCGGCTGACGAAGTTAGTGACTTCAAAGCATCAAAGTATCTCGTTTCGAATCAGGAGTTTCTTGAGTTCGTCGAAGCGGGCGGTTACGAAGCCGAAAAGTATTGGACGACCGAAGGCTGGAACTGGTTGGACTTCAGCAAGGCCAAGCACCCCGTCTATTGGATCAAGTCGGACGATGGTTTTAATTATCGCTCGATGTTGGAAGTAATTGAGATGCCGTGGAATTGGCCGGCAGAGATTAATTATCTTGAGGCCAAAGCGTTTTGTAATTGGAAATCAGAAACGACCAAGACTCACGTTCGCATGCCGACGGAGTCTGAATGGCAATTGATGCGTGAACGGCTCGACACTGACCAGCCGTATTGGGACTCGGCACCGGGGAACATTAATCTTGAAGATGAAATGTCTCCTTGTCCGGTAGACCGCCACGAGTTTCATGATGGCTTGTTCGACTTGATCGGCAACGTCTGGCAGTGGACTGAGACGCCGATCGATGGATTTGGTGGCTTTGAAGTCCATCCAATCTACGACGATTTCTCGGCTCCCACGTTTGATGGAAAACACAACTTGTTCAAAGGCGGCTGTTGGATTTCGACTGGTAACTACGCGATCAAGGACGCTCGATACGCTTTCCGCCGACACTTTTTCCAGTACTCTGGGCTGCGTTACATCGAAGCCGAGCCGTTGCCAGAAGTTGAAGCCAATGTGTACGAGACAGACCAAATGGTTGCCAAGTACATCGAGTTTCATTACGGCGAACCAGCTGGCTCCGATTTCGGCGTACCCAATTTCCCGGTTGCCTGTATCGATGAAGTCGCAAAACATCTTGATGGCAGAACGTTCACAAAGGCGTTGGACATTGGTTGCGCGACGGCACGGTCAGCGTTTGAATTGGCCAAATTTTGCGACCACGTTGACGCGGTTGATCTTTCGGTACGCTTGATCGAAGCACCAACGAATCTGCAAAACAATGGACGCCAACGTTATCTATGCAGTGAAGAAGGCGATCTCAATGCGTATCGAGAGATTCGACTTGAGAATTTCGAGGGGTATGAGGAAGCGAAAAACAAAATCGCGTTCATGCAAGGCGACGCTTGTAACCTGATTGAAAAGTATGACAACTACGATCTGGTATTTGCAGGCAATATGCTTGACCGGCTTTACGATCCCGCAAAGTTCCTTGAAACGATTAAGAATCGAATTTTGCCCGGTGGAATTTTGGTCATCGTGTCTCCTTACAACTGGTCAGAAGAACACACGCCCCGAGAAAAATGGCTGGGAGGATTTAAAGCCAACACAGGTGAGAACTTCACAACGCTTGAAGGAATTGCCGCCAGTTTGGGTGAAGAGTTCACACTAACCAATGAGCCAACGGATATCCCGTTTGTGCTTCGCGAGACCAAGCGAAAGTTTCAGCTTGGAGTTTCCGAACTAACGATTTGGCAAAAGTCCAAATAGGAAATGCATTGCGGCGGGCGAAGGATTTTCCCTCGTCGCAAGCATGATCGCATCCTGCACTTTGAAGGCGAGTGTTGGGGCGAGCGCGCTGATTTTTGATGCGTGGGAACCGTGGCTATCGCCAAAACGGCTCATCAGGGTATTCAGTGAAAACGCCGCCCTGACTCGGTGTGGTCAACCATCGTTTGTTGGACAATTGAACGCACTGCCATCTTCGATTACGCTTTGCGTTCCGCACCACCGCGCAAATACTAGCTCAGCCAGCAAAATGACCGAAATCGAAATTCAACCGGAGCTTAACTACCTCTCCCAACTCTACGTCGCCGATTCACCTGAGGCTCGACTGCTTTGCGAATACCCGTCATCGAACAGCGACGACACGGTTTTTCAAAACAAGACCAAGTACATCATCCACGATCCGTTTCCACCTCCGCGGAAAGAACTGCTTAAAGTTCTCGGTCCCCATCATTTGATGTGCGGCTGGGGAAATCAGATCCCAGTAACATCTGAGGTCGCTCCACCGACAGAATTGCTTGGTCATTGGCAGCGAATTTTTGGTTCCGAAGGTTGCCCGAAATGGGAAGCGTATGACGCGACATCTTCAGCGGAATACATCACCTTGTTCCCGCACCAATCGCTAACCGCCGAGCAACAAGTCATCGAACCAGAGGCAAACTACGCACTTCACTCCAAAGAAGTGATCGAGCAAATCGCTTGCCCCCAAGCCGGAATTCTCGACACCGTCGTTCCGCCTTGCATCGTCAAACTAAGCCACGGATACGCTGGGCTTGGGAATTTCCTGATTGAAAACGCCGACGACGAAGCCAACATGCGAAAGCAAATTGCGGAACATTGGCCCAACGCCGTACTGGTCAACAACTCGATTATCGAAAACATAACGGGCGATTTTGGCGTCCAGTTTTATCTTCGCCGCGATGGAACGTTAGTTTGGCTTGGACTAACCGAGCAACATTTTGACGACAAAAAGAAATGGTGCGGGGGGACTTATTCGGCAGACCTGCAAACGAAATTGATTGAAGATTTTTCACCGATCATTTTACCTACAGGAAAACACCTTCATGAATGTGGCTATTTTGGGTTGGTTGGAATCGACATATTGCGTGATGCGTCCGGCCAGTTTTTCCTCGTTGATGTGAACCCGCGACTCACCGGAATCTCACCGTTCTTGATGGCGTCCCGAATCTTCAACCGAGAGGGACTGAGCGAGGGAGTCTATCACGCAAGCTGCAAATTCGCGGGCTCGTTGGAGAATCTGATTGAGAAAGCTGAAGCAACGCCAAACGCACGTGTCCTGGTGTTGAGCGCTTTTGAAGATTCCAACGCAAAGGAAGTCACAACGATCTGCCACCTCTCGTTTAGTTCGGAGTCGCAAGAACTGAATCAAGAAGTTTCACAAAGCTTTTTGTCCTAGTGGTTAATCCAATCTGAATTGATTAGTTCGTAGTACCGCCTTCAGGCGGATTCCGGCTAAAGCCGGTACTACAAACTGGTCAACTCATTTTTAACGAACCACGCTCTTGTTCAACTAAACCAGCCAATTGAAAAATCAAAATCTTACTTCCGGGCACATCCCAACTCAGATTCGCGACATCGCGTTTCCTGCAAGTATCGGGTTGATATTCCAAACCATGTACAACGTGGTGGACTCGTTCTACGCTGGACAAATTTCGACTTTGGCATTGGCCGCGTTGGGACTGAGCTTTCCCGTTTACCTCTTGATCATCGCTACCAGTGGTGGTTTATCACGTGGCGCATCGGCTTTGATTGCTAACGCGATTGGCAGCGAGGATGAAGAAAAGAAAACTCGCTACATCGCGCAAAGCCTTTCGATGGGTGTCGTTGTTGCGTTCTGTTTGACGATTATTGGCTTTATCGTTGTCAACCCTTTGTTTCGGCTGCTCGGCGCTTCGGGCGAGTTCTTGTCGATTGCGATTGAATACATGAGCCCGATTTTCATCGGTGCGATTTTCTTCGTGATTACCAGCCTGAGCAATGCAATCCTGGTTGCCCACGGAGACAGCAAAACATTTAGCAAAGTCCTCACTGTCGGATTCTTTTTAAACTTGATTCTCGACCCCTGGTTTCTGTACGGCGGTTGGGGCCTGCCTGCGATGGGGATTGCTGGTATCGCTTGGGCCACCGTGATCATTCAGATCGCCAGCAGCACTTTCATGTTATCCACGGTGATGCGACGTGGGTTGGTCAGCCTGACACCCGTTCAAAAATTGCTTCCTGATTTGCGTGTCTATCTCGAGATCGCCAAACAAGCCCTTCCGGCAACATCGGCCATCATGTCGGTTGCACTTGGGTTCTTCGTCACGACTTATTTTTTAAAGTTCTACGGCGAGTCAACCATCGCCGCATTTGGCGTAACGACTCGAATTGAACAAATGGGATTGCTACCAACATTTGGGTTTTACTCAGCGATCATGGCGTTGGTTGGCCAAAACAATGGAGCGGGAAACTATGACCGGATTCATGAAACGATGAAAGCCGTCAATCGTTACGCTTTCATTTTGGTCATCACGACATCGGTTGTGATGTTTACTTTTTCCCGGCAGTTAATGGGAATTTTCACCAACGACACCGAAGTCATCGAGCTGGGCGTGCTTTGCTTAAACATCATCGCACCCGTTCAATGGTCCTACGTGATGACGTCGACTCATCTGGCGATGCTACAAGCGATGAAGCGGCCGATGTACGGGTTCTTCGAGTCAATTTCGAGAAAAGTACTACTGCCACTCCCGTTTTTCATCCTCTGCGTTTGGCAATTGCAACTCGGTGTCCAATCGGTTTGGTGGAGCATTGCAGGGACCAACGTATTCGCGACCGTCGTTACGTTGACTTATGCGAGGTATGTTTTGAACAGCATTCCAAAAACTGGCAGCAAGAAAGTCGCCCCGTAAACAGCGGCTGATCAAAATCGAAATCGTTTTAGCCGTAACGCATTGGCAACGATCACGATGTCCGAAGCAACCATTGCAAATGCGGCGGTGATCGGATGAAGCTCCCGAAGCCAGGTAGGCAGAAACGGAAAGATCGCGAGCACTCCAGCAGCGACAGGGATCAGGATCACGTTGTAGCCAAACGCCCAAAAGAGATTTTGCTTGATATTGGTAAGTGTTGCTTGCGATAGTTTTAGTGCATCGGTCACGCTATTGAGGTCGCCGCGCATCAACGTCACGTCGGCGGTTTCCATTGCGATATCGGTTCCTGTTCCAATCGCGATTCCAATATCTGCGGCAGCCAATGCCGGGGCATCATTGATTCCATCACCCACCATCGCGACGACGTTTCCAGCGGTTTGTAGGTCGGTGACTTTGGTGGCTTTTTGGGCAGGCAATACACTGGCGAAAACTTCGGCGATGCCGGCTTGTTCACCAATTGCGTTAGCGGTGGCTTGGTTGTCTCCAGTTAAAAGACAAACCGCTAACCCGTTGTCTTTTAAATCTTTGACCGCAGAAACAGAAGTCTCCTTGATCGTGTCGGCGACTGCGATGATTCCGGCGGCAACAAAATTTGAATCAGCGTTTTCGATCGCCAACCACATTACGGTCTTGGCTTGTGTTTCGAGCGTCTGGGCTTGATCTACCCAAGGCTCGATCTCGACGTTGTGGTTTTGCATCAAACGAGAATTACCCACCAGGATTCCTTGCCCGTCTACAATGGCTTCGATTCCATGTCCAATGACCGCGTTGAATTCCTGGGCTGGCGAAAGCTGCAGGCTTTTTTCGGTTGCCGAACTGATGATCGCTCGGCCGACCGGGTGCTCACTGCCTTGTTCGGCTGACGCGGCAAGTCGCAGAACATCGTCTGGCCCGTCCCCCACATCAGTCGCGACTACATCAGTGACCGACAATTCTCCCTGCGTCACGGTTCCTGTTTTGTCCAACACAACATGGGTTACTTCGCTCATTTTTTGCATCGCACTGCTCGATTTGAACAAGATACCTTGCTGGGCACCTCTCCCCATGCCAACCATTACAGCCAGCGGAGTTGCCAATCCCATCGCACATGGACAAGAAATAATCAGCACCGCAATCGTTCTCAAAAGCGCCGCCGTGAAGCCAGCTCCCGACCAAATCCACACCAAAAATGTCAAAGCCGCAATCACAACGACAATCGGCACAAACACGTTTGAGATTTTGTCGGCTAATTGCTCAACCGGTGCCTTACTGGACTGGGCTTTTTCGACCAATCGGATGATCTGCGAAAGTGCTGAATCTGCGCCGAGCGATGTTGCTTCGACGGTTAGCAAACCTTGTTGATTGATCGTTGCGCCAGTTACAGAATCGCCGGGACTTTTATCAATCGGAAAACTCTCACCTGTGATCATGCTCTCGTCAATCGTCGACTGACCGCTGACGACGTTGCCATCGACTGGCACTCGCTCGCCCGGGCGAACGACGATGTGATCGCCAACTTGAACTTTGTTGATTGGTAGTTCAACTTCGTTTCCATCTCGAATGACGCATGCGAGATCAGGGCTGAGCGCCATCAATTTCCGCAGCGCCGCCGACGTTCGCCGTTGAGCTTTGGCTTCAATCCATTTTCCAACCAAAATCAAAGTCACAATGGTGGCCGACGTTTCGAAGTAAACATGATCACCCCATTTTGTGATCCCGAATGTTTTGGCCAGCAATACGGCCACGCTATAAACGTAAGCCGCGGTCGAGCCCATCGCCACCAGAACGTCCATGTTGGCGAATCGGGATTTCAAACTATGGTAAGCGCCCACATAGTATTCTCGTCCAACGTAAAATTGGACCGGTGTGGCCAAAGCGAACATCAACCAATTGACCCACGCTGCATGCGACCACGATCCCCAAATTCCAAAATCGCGCCCCATGCTCAGCACAAATAGCGGCACAGTCAAAACGACGCCGACGATTAGTTTCAGCCGTTTGTTGTCGACCACCGATTGCTGTTCGGTTTCGATATCGAGGTCCGCGGCTCCGATCGAATGAGACGAAGGGACGGAGTAACCGGCGGCAGCAATCGCGGTGGTGATCGATTCGACGACGTTGTCTTGCTGGATCGAACTTGCATCGTACGTCACGAACGCTTTCTCTGTTGGCAAGCTTACTGACGCAGATAGAACACCGCTGATTTTTTCAATTGCGAACTGCACTTGGTTTACGCAGCCGACTCAGGTCATGCCATGAATTGGTATTTCCAAGTCAGTTTTGTTCATTGCAAAAAATTCGTTGAGTAGAAACTTAGGTTTCTAATTGGTTGAATGGAGTTTGTAAGGTGAGATATTTAGGAAAGAATTTTAAACTGGATAGACACTAGATTAACAGTGCAGTGGTCCGCATCAGTTTGTGAACATAGACCAATGTCATGTTAATTTGAGCGCTCTATATCGGCTGCCAATCAATGGGAAACCCCAGCCCGATCTCATTGTTTTTCTTGTTTGTGCGCGAAATGGCATATCGAAATCAACTTTCACCCCTCGTGAGCATTGATTCGCTTGACAGATTGGGCTCCCGAGAGGTGCGTACTTAGCCCATTGAATTTCATTCGGGCAGCCGTAATTCGTATCAAAGGATTTTCTACGACGGCTATTTTTGCTGACGACCCGCTGCGTTGGTTTCGTTTGTTTTGCGCCCCCATTTAATAACAAACCAGTGGTCGTAGTCGTTCTTTTCGCTTTCAAAAGAACTGGTTGAATTATCCCAACTAAATAAATGCAAAACGTTTTGTGATCAGTTATACTTTTAGATTGTTGGGATCATGGCAAGTATCGCCGTGATAAAGCGAAGGAAATGTTAAGTTTTTGGAGGCCCAATATGGCCATCGTAAATTATCGTTTCGTGACAATCATTGGTCTATATGTCCCGCTCCTGATCAGCGTGGCATTAGTTGGCTGTAGCCGGAAAACTCCGCCTGCCGCCAAATCGCTCGTGATGAATGCCAACGAAGTCATTGATGCTAAAGCTGTTCCTCCCGGATACACGACCATCGCGGAAAGTGTGATTGGAATTCCGCTTAAAGCAAAGTCACCGGCAACCGACGACAAACTCTTCCGCCGCGTGGCCAAGAAAGACATTCGTTTTTCAAACTTTCTCTCTCCCGACAAACCATACCGTTTGATCGAAACTGGTTCTGGTGTCGCGCTTGGTGATTACGACAATGATGGCTTGACCGATATTTATCTTGTCGGCAGCGACTTGGCCAACCGGCTTTACCGCAATCTTGGTGACATGAAATTTGAAGACGTCACCGAAGCCGCGGGTGTCCGTGGAATGATTAGCATGAAAAACGTTTGGGGCTCGGCTGCAACGTTCGCTGATATTGATAACGATGGCGATCTCGATTTGTTCGTCTGCAACATGTCCTCGCCTAATCTGTTGTTCGTGAATCAGGGCAACGGGACTTTCTTGGAGCAGTCAATTCCCCGCGGTGTTAACTACACTGGCGCGAGTAAGCTGGCAAGTTTTTGTGACTACGACCGCGACGGAGACCTCGATTTATATTTGGTAACCTATCAGGACTTCGCCGCCAAAGAACCAGTCAAGACCATGATGGTCAATGGAAAGAAAGAGATCGTACCCGAACAACGTGAATATTATTGCCTGATCGATGGTGTTCCAGATCAAGCTGGTGAGAAAGATATTCTCTATCAGAATCAAGGCGACGGCACCTTCAAAGACGTCACCGATGCGGCAGGTATTTACGGCTACGACCATGGACTGAGTTGTGTCTGGATGGACCACGACCAGGACGGATGGCCAGATATTTACATTGGTGGTGATTTTAAAACGCCAGACCATCTGTTTCGAAACAACCAGGATGGAACGTTTACCGATGTAACCGCAGAAAGTTTTCGACACACTCCATGGTTCTCCATGGGCATCGATTCAGGTGACCTCAACAACGACGGATTAGACGACGTGATGATCGCCGACATGGCAGCGACGACTCACTACAAACAAAAAGTTGGCATGGGCGCGATGGCCGATTCGGCGGCGTTTCTTGCTTACGGAGCGCCCCGTCAGTACATGAAAAATGTGGTTCAGATCAATTCGGGAACCGGCCGATATTTCGAAGTCGCATCACTCACCGGCATGTCGAGCACCGACTGGACTTGGTCGGTGCGTTTCGCCGACATGACCAACAATGGCCTATTGGATGTGTTAGTTACCAACGGTCACGCACGGCAAACATTTAATTCTGATGTCGATATCAAGCTCAAGAAATTACAGGAATCGGGCGCGGACATATCAGAGTATGAAAAATTGTATGCGTCGATTCCGAAACTCAAGGAAGCAAACCTGGCTTTTGAAAATCAAGGCGGACTCCAATTCAAACCCAAGGGAAAAGAGTGGGGCTTTGACCACGTCGGCATAAGTCATAGCTTGGCGATGGCAGACCTGGATCACGATGGCGACCTCGACATGGTGATGAACAACTATTTCGAGCGGTCGTTCGTTTACGAAAACCAATCCCAAGACGGTGCGCGGGCGATCTTTGAATTCCGCTGTGAGACCAACAATCGATACGGATTTGGGACTCGCATTGAGACTTGGCAAGGCGATGATTACCAGTCGAAAACGCTGTTTCCGGCGCGGGGTTACCTCTCATCCGACGAACCGATTTTGCATTTCGCGTTCAACTCAGACGAACCCATTTCGCGTGTGAAAATCACTTGGCCTGATGGGATGGTGCAAGAACACAATGACTTGGCGACCGGTTTTCGCTATCGCGTGTTCGAGTCTGATTCGCGTTACGACGCCGAGACACCGGAAAAGAGCCAGACAATGTTTGTCGAGGCCACTAATCAATCAGGGTTGGAATTTAAGCATACCGAATCGGACTTTGATGACTTCGAGCTTCAGCCGCTTTTGCCCTATCAACTTTCACGGCTTGGTGGCGGCGTCAGTATTGGCGACGTAAATGGCGACGGCCAACCAGATGTGTACTGCGGTGGATCGGCAGGGCAGGCCGGTCGCCTATTGGTTTCCAATGCTGGGAAATTTGAAACACAATCCGGGCCTTGGGATTCAGACGGCTCATGCGAAGACATGGGAGCGCTGTTTTTTGATGCCGACAACGACGGCGACCAAGACCTGTATGTCGTCAGTGGGGGCAATGAATTCAAAAGCGAAAACGATCCGTTGCTTGCCGATCGCTTGTACTTGAATGAATCGTCGGAGGGCCAAATTAAATTTACCAAGGCCAACGACGCGCTGCCAAAACTGACTGACAGCGGAAGCACCGTTTGCGCAGTTGATTTCGATCAAGACGGCGATCTAGATTTGTTCGTCGGCTCGCGTTTGATTCCTGGCAAGTACCCGGTTACGCCATCCAGTCGGTTGCTGGTCAATAAAGACGGAAAATTCTCTGAGGCAAGCGGCGTTCCTACCGAACTAACCAATGTTGGACTGGTCAACTCTGCTGTTTGGTCTGACATCGACAACGACGGTTGGCATGATCTTGTCGTGGCAGTTGACTGGGGCCCCGTTGAAGTTTTCCGCAACAAGAATGGAATCCTGAAACGTGCGACAGGAGAATTTGGATTGGAAGGATACCTCGGCTGGTGGCATGGAATCACCGCCGCAGATCTAGACGACGATGGCGATACGGATTTTGTTGTCACCAATCACGGGCACAACACGAAGTACCATGCTGACGCAAAACACCCTCATCGTTTGTATTATCACGATTTCGATGGCAGCGGAACGCTGGACCTCGTAGAAGCAAAATTCGAAGGCGACAAAGAACTGCCCGTTCGCGGCCGCAGTTGCAGCTCGCACGCGATGCCGTTCATCAAAGACAAATTCAAAACGTATGAGAGTTTTGCGGTCGCTTCGTTGGTCGACATTTACGAACCAGAAATTTGCAACAGGGAGTTTCGTGCCGTCACGCATCTCGATTCATCAATCCTTTGGAACGAAGGCGGTCGCTTTGAATTGGAAAAGCTACCTTATTTGGCACAGATGAGCCCTGGGTTTGGAATTCAAGCCAAAGATTTCGACGCTGATGGAACGGTGGATCTTGTTTTGGCGAATAACTTTTTCCCTAATCAAGTCGAAACTGGTTTCATGGACGGCGGTTTGGGGTGGATGTTAAAAGGCCGCAAGAAAAGTGACTCAAACAGGATTGAGTTTGAACCAGTTTGGCCAAACAAAAGCGGAATGGTCCTTCATCAAGACTCCAACGGATTGGCAACGGCCGACATTGATGCCGATGGTGACTTGGATGTACTGGTACAAGAGAACAATGGGCAGCTTCGAGTGTTGAAAAACCAAAGCCATGACATTACACAAATGGATTGGATGCGAGTGCGGCTGGAATCGAAAAACGGTTCGCCTCTCGGTTCATCCGTTACGTTGATCGGCAAAGACGCCACGCGTAAGATCGAGATCCTGGCTGGTGGAAGCTACCTCTCACAGTCTGCAGTTGCCGATTCGGTTCTGCTGTCTGCTGAAGACCTGACCAAGTTCGAAAGTGTTAAAGTTCGTTGGCCTGATGGCTCAAAAACTGAACACACACTCAAGTCGCTTCAAAGCCCGTCTAAAAACGAAGTAGTTTGCCGTCAGGAATAAGTAAGATTCCCGGACGGAGATTTCCAAACGGAATTTACGCATAACAGGCCAGAGATCATTTCCCCTGGCCGGAGTTCTCGAAAATTTTGCTTCTAGCCTGTTTCACAATCGCGAGAACGGCCGGATGATGAACCCGTTTTTCAACCGAGATTGCAAAGAAGCGGTCGACGACTTCATCGAGCCGGCCGACCAATTGCATTCCGTATTGATTCTTTACTTCTTTTTCGATCGCCGTTGGAATGGGTACGATGCCCAACCCTGATTGCCCAAAGACTTTTAACAGCGCGCTGTCTTCAAATTCTGCAACAACTCTTGGATGAATATCATTGTCATCCATCCAGTGATTCAGAGCCCGCCTCACCGCGGTGTGATCCGTCGGGAAACAGACTGGCGCACCATTTAGGGACATGGGAAATTTACGCCGATACTTTCTCGCCAATTCAGGCACAGCAAGAAACGACAAACCGCATTCGCCAAGTCGGTGACTGTAGGCACGAACATCTACCGCTGGAGGAGCGACCGAATCAGAGATGATCAGGTCCAAGCGGTGCAATGCAAGATCGACCATCAAATCCGGTAGCTTGCCCTCGTGGCAAACAATCTGAAATCCTTCCGGGTGATGGATCGCAGGTTTTAGCAATTCAAACGCAACTAATTTTGGCACAACATCGGGCATACCGACAACGAACTTTTTCGTCATCCCAGGCTGTCCCGTTTTCATGAAATCAGTTAGCTCACGCCCGATAGCGAAAATTTCATCGGCGTATCGATAAACGTGTTGGCCATACTCCGTCAGTACAAGGTATCGTCCCGATTTACGAAACAGTTTTGAGCCAGCAGATTTTTCGAGCTCACGAATTTGGGCCGTAATCGTCGTCCGCGCGAGATGCAATTCTTTGGCAGCCGCCGTAACGGTGCCCTCTTTTGCGACGGCCCAAAAGTAAAAAAGATGGTGATAGTTTAGCCATTCCATATCCGCATATTATGACGGTTTTATCAACATGTCAATATTTTAGACAGGTTGTGGCAGTTAAATTTACTTTTCCTTCATATGGAAAACGGCGTATAGATATATAGGTAAAGAAGTTTGTTATGAGCAACTAACCCCAGTTCGTTAACAAATGCGGTGTCTCCCGTAGAGACGGAAGATACTGAAGCAATAAAACCGCAAGGAAAAGCAATGTTAAAACAAGCCGATACGGACCAATTGACCGACCAAAAACCTGGAGCGTTCAAGTATTTCACCAACGATTTGCTTGCCTCTGTGGTCGTTTTTCTGGTTGCTTTACCGTTATGCATCGGGATTGCGGTCGCGGTCGGGGTAAACCCGGCCCGTGCTTTGATCACCGGGATCATCGGTGGTCTGGTGGTCGGAATATTCTCAGGATCACCACTACAAGTCAGCGGTCCTGCGGCAGGTTTGTTTGTAATCGTCGCAGATATCATCTTCACCAATCGCGACAAATATCTCGCTCAGGTGGGTGCGGAAGCTGTCGGAGCCGAACAGTCGGCGATGACTTTCGCCATGGCAGCCCTTGGTTGTAGTGTTGTGCTCGCGGGAATCATGCAACTGGTCGCCGGAAAAATGCGACTTGGACGTTGGTTTCGCGCCGTGTCGCCTGCCGTTATCAAAGGCATGCTCTCGGGCATTGGTGCGTTGATTTTGATCAGCCAATTTCATGTGATGCTTGATCACGAAGCGATGTGGGGCGACAAATCTGCACGCGGCGGGCTCCAGTATCTACTAACAATCCCGACCGCGATTGCAAAGTGTTTCTCCCAAGGCACGTCCAACCACCACCTTGCGGCGCTGATCGGCGTCGTGACCATTACAACGATCATTGGTTGGAACAAACTTGCACCGAAATCAATCAGCTTCATTCCGGGAGCGTTAATCGGAATCGTCACGGCAACCATTGTCTCGATCACGGCAGGTTTCGATGTCATTCAGCTTTCGGTTCCAGACAACATGTTCAGTGAAGTCTCATTTCCAGCCGTTTCCTGGTTCGGATTAATCACGGACTCTTCAATTTGGATTTCGGCTTTCGTGATCGCCTTGGTCGCCAGTGCAGCAACCCTTTTGACTGCCGCCGCCATTGATGACATGTCGCGCGACATCGGAGTCAAAACCGATTTTGACCGGGAACTGGTTTCACAAGGCGTTGGCAACATGCTGTGTGGATTGGTCGGTGCATTGCCAATGACGGGTGTGATTGTTCGAAGCTCCGCCAACGTTCACGCTGGAGCACGTACACGCAAGTCAACGATCATGCACGGAGCCTGGCTTTTGTTGTTCGTTTGCTTTCTTCCACAATTGTTAACCTTCATTCCCAAGTCAGCTTTGGGGGCGTTGTTGGTATACACCGGTTTCAAATTGCTTAACCCAGCCCAGTTAAAGGGCTTGTTAAAAATCGGCAAATCGGAAGCTGCCATTTACTTGACGACACTGGTGATCATCGTTTCGGTTGATCTTTTAATTGGAGTCATGGTGGGTGTTGGACTTTCCGCCGCAAAATTGCTTCATCGGTTTAGCCATTTGGATGTTGAATTGGTTGCTGACGAGGCCAAGCATCGTTACGAATTAAAATTGCGTGGAGCGGCCACTTTTTTACGGCTTCCAATCTTGGCCGAGCATTTGGATCAACTTCCGGGCGACGCCGAGTTGCATGTTTGTCTTGAGAAAGTCGATTACATTGACCACGCTTGTTTCGAGCTGTTGATGAACTGGGCCGACTCACATGTTGAGGAAGGCGGCTCGTTGGTGATGGACTGGGATCGACTCCATGGTGCATTTTTGTCTGAAGCGAGCAACGAAACTGACGCTACACCAGAAAACGCCCCGCCAATCGGATTGCCTTGTTCAGCAACCGCGTCTTTGACAACAACAGATTCCTCAACACACTCACCGATGTAATCGCAGACGAAAAGGAAATGCAACACGAGGGAGTCAACAAGAAAAGCCATGTCGAAATCGACATGGCTTTTTTAAGCGGAGGACACGGGGGTCGCCACGTTTTTCAGAAAACACGGTTTTTGCCGCGTCAAATCGCTTCGCCGATTTCTTATCAGAACAAAATCAGTACTTAATAGAACACTTATCAGAACGTTAGCAGAACCAAAATTTCTTCTCATTTTTTTGAGTTTGTCTGCTTTTACCGTGGATCATCGACTGGATACGTGAGTACTGCTTTATTGTTGTCTAGCACCTCACCCTTGGCTCAAACGCTCTGTCGTAGATCTCCTCAGCAGTACCGACTTAATTACGTCACAAACTTAAATTAGATCACTCACGCAACGATGAGAGCGTGTCATCAATTTGCTGACTCGTTTCAGCTTCGCGTTGTCGTTCTTCATGCCGATCAAACGAGTACTCTTCCTGCATGGATTCTTCCATTTCATTCAGTTCATCCAGCTTGTCCTCGGCCTCAGAAATATTCCAGACATCCTCATCGTTCGCTTTAAAGTGTTTCATCACGTCTCGGACTTCATCAATTAGTTGATCCAGATCACTCGTTGATTCGGCATCATCTTTCGCAAAGTCGAGTTTGTTCCCTGCGAACTTTACAAACTCATCTCTGGCAGTAACACCACCTAGCTGTTCAAGCTCTCCACCTGAGAGGTCTTCCAGAAAATCATCAAAATCAATGAAGTCACTGGATTCTGACAAGGACGAGTCAATGGTTTGATAAACCTTAAGAATATCGTAATCAAATGGTTCTTTTCCAAGCTTCTTCGCAGATTCAAAAAGGGCTACGACATTCGAAGTTGAATCGTAAGCAGTCCGACTCTTTTGAAAATACTCTCTTGAATATCGAATCAAAGTCGGAAGCAATTCTCGTTTTAGGAAGTCCTGCTTTTTTGACTTAATAATCCATGTGTTCAAACGGCATGCCAATGCTGGATCGTCCACTTCTTCCGAAAGTATGGTACTGATAATCGCATTTGTTACGAGCTTTGTGCCAAGCTCTAAAACATCAATCACCCGCTCCACTTGACAATAAAACACAGCGGCACCGAGGATTTGCTCAGCAACCTTGGGCTGAGCGACAATTGTATCGGTAAAGTCCTTTACGGATGGATTGTGAAATTTTAACCAGCCTCTGCTTGACCTTAGAAAAGTTCCATCAAGTTCTTTGAGAGAACGTCGGAATCGTAGCGACTGCTTGTATGCGTCTCTCTCTGGCTGAGAATATGCGGAAAAAGCTCTTTCTAAATTTGAAAGACTTGGATGTTTGCCGACACTTGCAAAACAAATCAGCAAGTTTCTCGCGTCGTCTGACAATTGATCGTCAAATGCGGATTGCCAAATGTCGAATGGATCGTCGAGGAACTTGAGAAATCGTTTCCCAAACCTTGCTGGTGTTTCTGGATTGAGCCTGTAACGATCGCACATTGTCTCGACAACACGCGGATTGTAGTGCGGATGTTCAACAATCTGTCTGGCTAGATTTCTGTCGACGAGATAGTTTCGTACTCTTTTAGGGATGTCGTAGAAAAACAAGTGGTTTACTAGGATCTCCGCACGAATTAGTTTGGTGTAGTCTTCCAACTCTACTGTACATTTGGCGAGTTCGATTTTTGAACGCTTCAACTTTTCGTGAACCCTCGTCGCTTGTTCTAGGAGGTACTCGCGAGTGGTTAGGATGAAGCGTTTCGTTTTTGAGTTCCGTCTACAGTGGGCAATAACTCTGGCAATTTCATCCTCTTCATTCTTTGCAAGTTTTTCACGTACACTGGTTTGCCCCAAGAAGTCATCATAATAAATGATTTGTTTTTCATTTGCCTTGAGTATTTTCACGGCCTGCGAAGCATTTGTAACACAGTATGCTGTCCAGTCGTCTGCAACATGAGTTGCCAGAATTATCTCCGCTGTCGTGCTTTTTCCAATTCCGGGAATTCCAGCGATCAAGCAGTAGCCATGCTTTTCAAGAATATTTTGAGTCCGTTCAACCGCTGGGGTGGTTACAAACATTGAGATTCTAAGTTTTGTTTCCTCCTCATCGAGAGCAGTGCGATTGAATATTTCGCTCTTGAGAATTGATTCAAGCACATTCGAACTGCAAAGCCATAGCTTGAAATGTTTACGTTCAACATCAGCATGAATTCCAAGAAGGTTGTTTAGGTCATTTTGACCTAAAATGTCTTCTGTGGACTTGCAATACGGTTGTAACAAATCAAGCAGCTGCTTCTTATGCTGCGGAAGCAACGGCAGTGCCGTGCAGAGAAAATATCTTTCAGGAGCCAGTTTCTCTAGCTTCGGCAGTTCTTTCTTAACTTCTGATTTCAGTTTGGCAAAAGTGGATTGAACAAATCGTTTGCACTGGATCACCCAATCTTTACCCTTGGATCTTGCTATCCGTAAATCAACGCCACCATCTTTGCCTTCTTTAAAACTCTCGATATAGCAGTTGAGCTTTTTTTGGAGTAGGTCCCGAAGCAGATGCTCAAAATCAATAGGGGACAGAGTGCGAAAATCGTAGTTTGGCAAATCAAATTCTCATACTGGGAGCGAGTTATTTCTCCAATCTACAGGATTGAAAATTGCCTTGCATCAGCCAGCGAAATTTGTCGTGCTCTCTTGGCAAGGAGGAAACGGTTGAACAAAAACGCGATGATGTGAAATCACATTATCTCAGCCATCTTTGTGTTGCACTTCACTTCATGTTCGATCAAAATCAGTGCATCAATCAATATTCAACGAGAACAATATATGAATTGATTTAGGTACCAACAAAACAACTCGATACGTGCGAACGTCTAGATTGCCACCTCAAACCGCTAAACCGAGTCCTTTAGGCTCAAAACACAGAGGCAGTCCACAGATGAACGCTCCCAGAACGGGAGCGGTTCAGTGTGGCTGCGTGTACTCTGTGCCCTTTAGCGGGGGTGAGGTGTGCATCAATGTCTGCATCTGGATCGCTTCTTTTTTGTGATTCAAATGCAAACTCGCTCCACATATCCCTGAGCGAGACCAACTCAGCACAAGGTGCAAGGAATTTCTTGCCCTCTTTTCTTTTTCGTCCTCGCTTAGCCTTTTGACACCTAAGTCAAATGATTTGAAAGCGATTAGGACTAGCAATGAACAAATGCGACTGGTGTGGCGAACTGTTTGAGACAGGGCTCAACGATATGGCGAGGCACTGTAGCCCGAAATGCAGGACAGCAGCGAGTCAGAATAGCAGCTTTTCTCAAATCGTCGGAAACATGCAACTTGTTGCCCAGCAGCAAAGAGAACGGGCAATTCAGGAGCAGCACCAGCAACTAGCCGCTGAACAAAACGCTTTGGTGGCCGAGCAGAATCGTCAGCTTAGCGAAATCCAAGCCGCTCAAGATGCACACATGAATCGGATCGAAGCTGCCGCACAAAGAGAATCGGAACTCAAGCAATTCCTTTTCGAATCGAACAAGCAGGCTAAACAATTCAAAGCGTCAAAAGATGGCGTTGCCTGCTTAGCGTTCACTTCTGCTTTCTTAAACCAGATGGCATCTTCTGGTTATCGCATCGAAGAACTCAGCCAGCTTGAAGACAAGGAATATTTCACAAAAGTGCTTCGTAAGTTGGAAACGCTTGAAAGTAAGTGTACAGAGAGCGATGCAAGGGCTTTTGACAAGTTTGTGAAATACTACGAGAGGCACAACCGCGAGTTTCAAGGTATTGATTCCCCCAAGCTTTCACGCTTGGAGTCCACAAGAAAAAACACCACATTTGAGTTTTCTGAACCGCCACCAGAGCCACGTTCACCAAGTGAGGAAGAACTCAAAGAAATTGCAGAAAGTGTTCCGAAATCACCAGAGTTTGAAGAGCTAGATGCGATCAGTATTTTTTTCTGGCAACTCGTTGTTTGGGTCGGCCCTCTAACTTGTGGATGGGGGTGGATCGCTGCTGGCTTCTACTACTGGTTTAAATTCAAAGACGTTAAAGACCGTTGGTCGGAATTAAACGAAGTGCATCAAGCTAGAGTTGAAAAAGAAAAGGACCAGCTGCGAAAACAAATTGCGGTTTTCAACGAAGAGACGCATGCTTCGTACTTAGAGACCAAGAGGCAATTTGAATTGAAGATCCCTGAAAAAACCAAAGCCGCTGAGGCATTCAACTTGAGACTGGACGAAAAACTTAAGGCTGAGCAAGAACGCTGGCTGGGAGAGAAGGTGGAATCTACGGAAAAAATCAATCAGTTCATAAAGCAACATCGGTTGTTGGAGTTCTATTTCCCTCAGATAATTGAAGCGTAGGTTTGGTTACGACAATTCGACTCCACAGTTCCAACAGGGATTCAGATCGCTCTCAACTCTTGCGTTACAAGAGTTGCATTGGTAACGCCAGCTACCAGCAGGAACAAAATCTTCGTACTCTGGCTCTGGTCGTGGCAAAACAAAGTGCTCTGTTTCGTTGAACAGAAAATTGTCCCAGAAGGGACTTCCACCATTCTTGCGGTAGTCCTGATAGCCTTGCTGTTTCCCGTAAAGAAGATCCGTCCCAACGTTGGTCAACAACCAAACTGGAATAATGATTATTGCCATGGCAAGTGCAGCCCCGATCAACAGTGGAATAATTCCAGAAAACAATCCGCCAACAACAAGAGCGACAATCACTGCGATTCCGCAACCACTTCCCAATCCATCTCGGACGTTTTGATTCGAAACCTGCTGTCTCGTCGGTGCTGGGGTCTGCATATTCTGGCGGTATTTGAAATTTTCCATATGGCTTTAAGAGAAAAAATCGGCGGCGGATTTTTGGGATTCGACTTTGAAAAAACGCTTGACTATGTGAGCGAAATTTCGATTGGCGATGTAAATAAAAAAGTTGCGACGTAGCCTCTATATGACGGGTTCCACCAGCAACCTTATTGACGTTTTCGTTGGAAATTGTTGAATTAAAAACTTTTCAACGACGATGCCCCTTCGAGAAGAAATTTCAAAAATGGCATCCGTGCCAGTTCGTTAACCCATTAGTGCGGCTGCCAATTGAAATAGAAGCGAGGCGAATGGGAAAATTCCAAGCTACCTTTGGCTCCATCTGACTTTCGTGTCACAACAACTAGTGGAGCAATGAAGCCTATCACATTGAACTCCTGTTGCATCTCTTCTGTGCTCCAGACTCTCCCGTGCTTTTCTTCAAGCGAATTGCGTGTATCGCCTTGGCTGTTAATCTCTGCGACTCTCTGCTTCCTGATTGACTCTGTTGGATCTGACATTTTGCTCCTTGAAGTTGTGATTGATTGACTCTTACAAAGCAGGTGTCTGATTAGTAGTCGCTTGGAAGTAGCAATGTTGTTGAGCTTCGATCAGCTTCTGTGATCAGCCAAATCACTTCTCCACAAGTTGTTTGGTAGACGCTCATGATTCTGGAACTACCCCACAGTGCGTCTTCGTTGACTTGAGCATCGTGCTCATTGACATTTCCCCAGTCACCTTTGACGTGGCGACTGAGAAACAAATCAGGGGATTGCCCAGCTTTCTTGAGAGCAGTCAGGCATGGTGGCGTAGCTACAACTTGACCAAGACTAAAAAGTGGTTCGCTCATTTGATTTCCTTTTGTTTTACAGGAGCAAGATTGCTAGTTGATGACAAAAGGAAATGCGGTGTCTTAGTGACAACCGCATGTCGAGAAGTATGCGAAGTTCAGAACAGTCGTTGATTGAAACTTGACAACTATGATGCGTTGGCAAGTCGTTTTGCTTTGCGTTCAGCGTGGTATTCAAGAACACCATCACGCCATTCTTCGCATCCGCCGTATTGCTCGATGGGGGCAAGCTTGAGATAGCCAAGAGGGCAGCTGTAGTAGTAAGGATGAAACGATTCATCCATCGGCTTGTATCCCCATTCGCCAGTGTGGTATTTGATCAAGTCACAACAAATCCAACGTTGCTCTGGCTCAACCTCCACTCCATCTTTGATGAATGTTCGTTGCCAAACTGACCAAAGCACGCCACTGAAAACTCCACCACGAAAACAATGGCGGATACATTCGGTTGAAACTTTGACACCCGATGAATCAGATTCGAAAGATTTTGTTCGACTCTCGATGAGTTCTTTTCGACTAATGTCGCTCGGATAGTACCATCCCATTTTCGATTCCTTTTGTTGTTGAAGTTTTCAACAGGAATTGGTGTCGAGTTCAGACTTGCGAATCTGCCTTCTTCGTTTGACGAAATGACTTCAGCACAACAACGATGCCTTCTCTCTTGCCACAATATTTCTGATCGTAGCCCCCAGCCATCGCTTGCCACTACGAGCAAACAACTGCTCTTCATTGAGCTTGTCAGCGATTTTCCTGAACGACATTCGGCGACCATTTCGAGGTTTTCGACGCATCTTCAAAATGCGTTCAAGGATCATCTTTTCATGAGGTGTTGAGCCGAAAGGCTTTTGTCCTTCACATCTGCCAGTTGATTTGCGTTTTCGATCACGAGCAGCACGAAGTTTTTTGACAATGACGTTCTTGTCGAATTCAGCAATTGCTCCGAGTATCTGACGGATGAGAATTTTTGTTGGATCAGTGTCATCTGCTGTAAGCTCAGTTCCAGACGCAGCTTCAATGACAGTCACGCCAAGATCCCTGAATCTTGCATTGATGATTTCAGAAATCAACAAGTCTCTTGCAAGTCGGTCGGCTCTTTCTACAAGAACCAAGCGGACTCCGTTGGATTCGATACGATCAAACAGTGCTGCCAAACCATCACGGTCAACAACGTCTTTAGTGCCACTGATTCCTTCATCTCGGAATTCTTCAACAATCGCGATTCCATTCGACTTGGCATAGGCATCGATAACTTGCTTTTGACGAGCGAATCCATCACCTTCGATCTGAGATTTACCACTTACTCTTTGATAAGAAAAAGCCTTCAAAATACGACTCCAAATTGACTTCAGGACTGACCAACTGATGTTCTTTCTGAAAAAAGAACTTGGTGTCATGACTTCAAATGCAAAAAGATCGCCTTGATTGAATCGGGTGAATCAACATCTGAGATCCCAAGTTCTTTGATGGTATCGCCAACTTGTTTCTTGGTCACGCTGAGCCCAAGAGCAGAAAGAGATTCAACAACGGACTGGAGGCTGTCGTTGGTGCTTTCTTCATGAACTGCGGTTTTGTTCTTTGTTCGCTTGGCATTAAACAACACGTATTCGCCATTTGCTCCAACTCCTGTTTCAACCACACCAAGGACGACTTCCTGAAGTTCTGGTGGGTACATTGGTCGTGAGCCAGTCCTGATTGGTTCGGGGAAGATGCCCTTGTCGATTAGGTCATAAAATCTTTGCCTTGAAAAGCCTGCAAGCTTTGCCATTTGACCGACACTGATTGGACGTTTTGATTTCATTGTTTTTGCATTTGTTTGAACAAAAATTTGACACTGGTCTACAGCGGTGTCTATTTCGTGATGGTCAAGAATTTGACAATGAAATGGCGTTCAGGATGCAACAATCAAACCGCCATCAAACTGAAATGAAACGCCAATCAAACTGCTCTCCAACGGTAAATGCACTGAAACCAAACGGAGGAGATGCAAAATTCAGGCTTTGTTTGAGCAGTAGTCAAACTGGAGTCAAACTCAGATCGGACTTATATCAAACCCTGTCCAAACTGAAGCTCAACAACTCCAACTCAACAACTTGTGATCAATTGGCTGGTTCGCCCACAACAATGGTTCAAGTGTGAGATCAGTTTCAGGCTTGTTGCAAACCAAGGTTGTGTTGAAACCGAACTAGAATTTGACACTCTGCTGTCGCAGATCCATTGCATGCCCACGACCAAAAGCAGTTAAAACTCTGCCCGATTTCTCATCCTTGGCAACAAGCTCAGAGCGAATCAGGAACGGCTCAACCACGTCTGAAATCGTCTTCGAAGGCAGTCCAATTCTCGAACTAATGACGTTCAATTTCGAATCGCCACCGAGCAGAATCTGTAGATACTGTTGCTGGTTTACATCCAACCCAAGTGAGTCCAGTTTCTCCAGTTCGCATGCTTTGTTTAGGTGCTCAATCGTAATCTCAGTGTCGCCCAATGAACGGCAAACACGACGACAACTCTGAAGCAAACGCAAACCAATCCTTGGAGTCTGACGTGCTCTTTGAGCGATGGCTGGAATCACTGCTGGATGGATTCTCCAGCAAAGCATCTTTGCTCGCATGGAAATCAGCTTTGCAATTTCGTCTTGCGAGTAGTACTCCATGCGTAACACCAACTTGCAACGATCACGCAAGGGCTGGAGCAACAAATATTCGTCAGTCGTGCTCAGCAGAACAGTGAAATCATTTAGCGGAATTGTTTGTGGTTCTTTTCCATTTTTTTGACCGATGATGATCACTCGTCGGTCGAGACATAAAAACAAAGCTGTTTGACAGTGCTTTTGCAAAAGGTGTGCTTCATCAATGTGAATAATTGATTTGTCTTTTGCTGACAAAAGAAGAGCATTGAGATCAGCAGCGGTGCGAACACTTTGTCCAAGCACTTCCGTGAAATCTGATGCCATTTCAGAAGCGATGACAGTTGCAGTTTGACTTTTGCCGCAACCAGCTGGACCGACCAAAAGACTGTGTGGAAATTTGTCGCCATCTTGGTGGCTCGCGTCCAAAGCCACCTTAACCTGTTCGACGGCGTTCGTTTGTCCAATCAATCCATTGATTGATTTAACTGCAACGTCATTGATATCGCTTGCTTGATGTTCAGGTTCCATGATTGTCTTTCTTTGTGTTCTTGTGTGGGTTGCTGCCTGTTTCAATCGTTTTCCGATCAGGACATTGAATCCTTTGGTGTCTAACCGCCGCTCTCAATTGAGTAGCTGTGGGAACCAACAACGATATGGTCGAGAAGATCAATGCCGACAATCTTGCCAGCCTCTCTGATTCTGTTGGTCACTGTGATATCTTCACGACTGGGCGTCGGATCACCAGAAGGATGGTTGTGTGCGACTAGAACGCTGCTGGCATTGTTGTGAATTGCCAGTCGAAACACTTCACGGGGATGGACTAGCGAAGCGTCAAGTGTCCCCATGGTCACTACCTGAATAGCAGTGACTACGTTTTTTGTGTTCAAGGTTGCGACAACAAAAACTTCTTTGTCGAATCCCTTTTCGTCGAACCATTGTTGAAACAATTTCTTGGCGTCGTCGCTGCTGCTGATTCGCTTGTTCTCTGTTTTGAAAGTAGTTTCACGAACAACTTGAAAACGTTGCTCAGGAATATATTTCATTGGAAAAGCCCGTTGAGTGTCGGTCAGTACACTCGGCGTGTGGGTGTCACCATCTGGCCTGCGGGGCAAGCAGTTATTCAGATGCATAAGTTGTGGGACAAAACAAAAAGGACCAGTGCGTCAACACTGGTCTCAATTCGTTGCAAATTCAGAACGGAATATCAGCTTCCTGAAGTTCTTCCAATTGCTTGGTGCGAAGGCAGGAATTTTCAATCAGCCAATCAACTCCTTTTTGTGCTTGTGCTGCAATTTCCCAAATCAATTTTGGATTGTCCTTCATCGCCTTTGGCAACCAGCTTTTGAGGTAAGCGACATGCTGAGGCAGTTCGTTTTCCATCGGGAGATTAAAGAACTGGCCCAATAAAACGCTGCCTAACTCGGCCCTTAGCTCACCTACGCTATATCCCAACTTTTCGCGATCCCACTGAGCACCAACCTCGCTGGCATGCATCAGTTCATGGAAGAATGTTGACACGTATTCTGACTGATTTTCGAATCGAGAAAGGGGAGGCATCTGCACATGGTTGCCACGGCAATACGCCCGATTCCCACCGTGATCAATCGTCACATTGTTTATGCTCTCAATGAAGTTGATTGCATTTGAAAACTGTTGGTCAAGATCTACTTCAGCGTCATGTTGCCCAACTTTGTATTGATCAAGCCCCACGCATTGCTCTGCGTTGAATACGGTGAAAGTGCGTTGCATTAACCAAGTTTTCTCTTCCTCAATTCCCTTTGAGTTCAACTGCTTCTTGGTCATAGGTCGATAGCAGACGATCTTGTGGCCCTTCTCTCCACGTTTAACATAAGCATTGTCATGTCTGCGGATTTGATTAAAGGTGCCAAAAAACTTTGACTCGTAGCCAAGTTGCCAACTAACTAGTGACAGAAGTAGAAAGTTGGAGCCTGAGTATGGCTTGCCTGAACTTAAAGAAGTCGGGGGGCCACAGCAAGGATCTAGCTTCCAAGGTCGTCGCCAGAACACTGTGTCATTCGCTTCCAATGCTTCAATGATTTGGTTGACGATTCCGTTTTGGAAATCCTGAAAAGTTTGTTTTGACATCGCTTTTCTCCTGAATGTGATTGCAGGAGATAACGCGGTGTCAGAATAAGATTGCTTAGCTTTTGGACCATAGTTCATGAAGCAAGTCGGAGGCTTGTCGATCTATCTCACGCATTGACCACTGGCTGGGCTTCCAGTTGATACCTGCTTGCTTACAGAGTTTTTTGAAGCGAGACCAAGTTACAGTTTGGCTTTCTCCGTCTTCTGACTCTTCGACGTAAATGACAGTGACCCCGTCAACTTCTTTACGATTAAGAATACGGGCATGTCGATAAACACAATCTGGTTTTGTTTTTTTTGCAGGACTCCAAGCTACTACGACAAGATCGCCATGTTTAGCTTCTTTGTGGAATTTCGAATCCCCTTTGACATAGATCTCAAAAATGTCACTTGATTCGTCTTTCAATCGCTTTTCCGCTACTTTACGCCCTTGTGCAACCGATTTTTCTGAAGCCTTTGTTTCAGTCGGTTGAAGTCCAGCAAGCCAAGTTCGTGGAGTCGGTTTGCCTTTGCCACGCACCTTGCGGCCAGCCCCTTTTGTCGCCTTCCGTTTTCGAACAGGTATTTTTAAGATCCGATCAACGAACGGCTGGTCGATTTTTGTTGCCTGTTTTGACAAGTCGGAAACAAGCGTCTTGGCTGAACTCACTACAGTCGGATTGTCCGTCTGCATCGCGGCTTCAAACTTAGATTCTGAGCCAACGGAAAGGTTGGCCGAACCGACAATAGCAATTGAGTCGAGTACTAGAACTTTTGCATGTAGCCCTTGCAGCGAATACAAATTCGCCCCCCTTTTGAATGCTCTTTCAAGCAATGTCGCGTCAGTCTGGCCAGCAGCTATCGCATCATCGCTCGCATCTGCAATGAGGGTGTCTCCGTTGCCAAACTTAATGTGACGGTCGTCCGTGACGTAGGCAATGGCACAGGTTTTCTTTTTTGAATTCTTGGCTTTTTGTCTGACAAGTTTCCAAAGATTGCTTGTTAACAATTCATTCATTTTCAAGTCAGTCCAGTCTTACAGGTTCGCCAATCACTAACGGCTTGAATTTCGCAGGCAAGTTTTCTTTCGCTTCGCGGCTGGGCACCATGAATTTGAGGTCGCCATGCTCAAACCAAAACAACGGTTGAGCCAAGACTTTACCTGACTCATCCAGTATCGGTTCTTGCTTTACGTCAAATCGCTTCCACAGTTGCTGCAACCACTTTCGATGCTTGACTCCGACCTGCTCAAGTAAGTCATTGAAGTCGTCGAGTTCACTTCGCTCAAAATCTGTTGCTTTCGCATTTAGAAGATCGAGGCACAAATCCAGCGTGTCAAAAATCTGATGCGTGGATGATGAGCCGTTCCGAGTTCCATAGATGGCAAGCAAGGATCTGGCACGGGTCATTGCAACATAAAGATTGTTCGCAAGTATTGCCCCCTGCCCAGTCACAAACTGGTCGACACCCGGAATGATGACAACTTCCGATTCATAGCCTTTGTAAGAATGCGACGTTGTCATCACAAGAGTGTTATCTTTGCGTTCAAAGGGGCGATTTTTCTGAAGCGACAACTCGATTCCAATTTTTGAAAGTGTTGGCCCCAGCTTTGATTGGAGATCTTCAGCCAAGCGTTTCCCGTTGTAAATGATGCAAATATCCTTGGGGCGAACAGCTTCCTCTTGGGTCAGATGGCGAATGTGTTTTCCGATTCGATCAATTTCGTCATTACGATTGTCGAACGCATGAAAGATCGGTGCTGGCCCGTGTATCTGGTTGTAGCGAACATTGAGCCACAACTGATCGTTTCGCGTGGACGCTTCGACAAGCCCCAGACTCATTAGTTCTTTTTGATCCTTTCTATCCTCATCTTTTGACAGTCTGGTTAGAACATTGACTGCTAACTCTGTAACTGGTTTGGTGGAACGAAAACTTTCACGCATGATTGTCGAACGGCCTCGCATGTTCAGGCCAAACTCTGACCACGTTGGTGTCTTTCGCCCGTAGATGTTCTGAGCATTGTCATAGAAAATGTGTGCCGAACGGCTGTTCTCGTCGGTCGGGTCGCCTTGCTCAACCAGTGACAGTAACAATCGCAATGTCGATGGCCCCATGTCCTGAGCTTCATCAATAAAAAGTGCCGTACACCTTGGTAGAAGTTGGTCAACATCGTGTCGGTTCAAAAACTCTTCAGCTGCACGGTCATAGTCAAACTCAAAACGCTCCATTGACATCGAAGCTTCGGGTAAGACCCCAGCCAAAACGTCCTTGATGTGAAGCAGCGAAACGTTCTCCCATGGGAATTCTTGTTTCCCAAACAAATCATCTTCGTTGATTCTTTCCCATGCAGTCTCAACGGACTGTCGAAGCAGTTTGTGCAAAGATCTATTGGCGTAAACCGCCCATACTTTTTTGTTTGAGTCAGGTTTGATTCGACGGACGATCTTGGCAAGCCAATCACAAAGCACAAACGATTTGCCGCTGCCAGCAACACCACGAACCAATCTTGGCTTTCCATCCAATTCCAAATTCGAAAGTCGCTGCTGCTCTTTCGAAAGCACAGGTTTCAACTGACTGCGATCATCAAACTGTTTTCCCAAGCTGTTGGGATTCTTGTGCTTTGAATGGAAAGGCGATTTCAGTTCATTGACCTTTCCGAAATCGACAACTGAACCTCCTGCCAGATCTCGCCAGTGGTATCCATCAGAGGTCTTTTCAACGAAACCTTGTTTCAAAACCGATATTAATGGCTTCAGGTATGGTTCGTCCATTTCACTGCGACTTGCCAAGACGATTACTGCCTCACGTGCTCGGCTAAGTGCAACATTGACCAGTCTCTTCCATTCTTCATAAGGCCAGCTGTAGCTTCCAGCATTCACGGTATCGAAGATGACGATGTCCGCTTCAGAACCTTGTTGGCTATGAACAGTCGATGCCTCCCAAGACCTCAGGTTCCATTTGCCAAACTGCTTGGAAACCATCTGTGCTTGGGCTTTGTACGGGGAGATGAAAAGCCCATCGCAACTTCGAAGCCTTTTCGTTGACAACAGTTTTTGCAAAACACTCAAAGTTGCCTTCCGTATCCAGCTTTTATTGCTGGGGCCTCTCTCCGCACGAATAGAAGCCAAGTCCTTGGCATCTTCGTCCAATACGTACCAAATAGCTCTGCCGAAATCCGCGATGGAACTTGGGAGTTTCGATTCCTCCTCAGCACGTTCTTTGGCCGTCGTCAAAACTCCATCGTACTGATAGTCAGAAACTACTTTGCATACATCTGGATGCATCCTGCGTTGCTCAGAAAGAAGATGTACAGCTTCTGGCAGCTGCTCTAAACCGTCGAGATGACTCAGTCCGCTGCTGGCCAGCCAAGTCTTTTGACGGTTTGGCAAAACTCTAGAAATCCGACTGATCGGGGCAAGTTGTTTTGAGTCTCCAACCAGAACCACTCTTCTTGCAGCGAGCAAAGACAATGCAGCAACAGCAACTCTAGAAATTAAGCCAGCCTCATCAATGATAATGGTTGTGAAAGGTGCTTGCTCTTTTTCGAACAGTGACTTCACCATTCCATTTCGCAGCATTGACATCGCTTTGAATGCGGTCGAGACAACAACTTTGACATCTGGATCGAGGAAGTTCTTTGAGCTTCGGTCTGCTCCACCCGTCTTAAGTTCTGCTATCTGCTTCCGAGCCAGAGCCTTTTCTTCCATGTTGTCGAACAACCGCAACTGGCTTGAAAGCTTGTCAATTTTTGCGAGGACGCCTGATTCAGTTCCACGCAACATCGTGATCAAATCGTCCTTGTTAAATTCTTGAAACGATGCTCCCTTACCAATTCTCAAAAGCTGACCGTCGTCAAGTTTATCAGGTGCAAACTCTTTGGCTGCACTTCCAATCGACTTTGCGACAGCATCAGTGGCTTTGTTTGTTGTCGAAACAATCAGGATTCGCTCATTGGGGTCGTCGCGAACGATGGAAGCAACTTGCTTGCCCGTTGTGTATGTTTTCCCAGTTCCGGGTGGACCCCAGAGAACACTCCAAGAATGATTCCACCACGTATTTAGGTGGGGCAATCCTTTTTCGACTGACGGTGCAATGAGGGGATGAACGCCACCTTGAGTTGCCTCCAGTCTCGCTGGAAGCAAAGCTTGTTCGTTCTCAAAGCTTGGGTCGTTGTAAACAGCGTCGAGCACTGCAAGAAATTCAAATGGTCGAACGAAGAACGCTCCCGTCGTCGGCATAGATTCAGGGTTGTCAACACTTAGGAACAAGCAGCCATTTTGCTCATCAACCTCAAGGATCTCTCCAGACCAAACAATCTCGTCATCATGAACGGTGTTTTCAAGTGCAAGATCCGAAAGCATCTCGAAGTCATCAATTGACCTTGGCTTGAACGCGACCGCACCCTCCCAAGTCCAATCGAACTCGACTGAGCTACCTACGTGAACAACGAAAACTGTGCCACGCTCCCGTTCAGAGAACAAGCTGACACGATGACAACGCAAGCGTTTCCATTGAGAAGAATCGTGGTATTCTTGGCGGACTGCTTTGGCGGGAGAACGCAACCATTCCGCTCCTGCCCCGAAGCCAAACTGCACGAGAAATGTTGCTAAGTCACACTTCGCCCCCTCACCGTTTTTTGAAATATTGTTGGTTGGCAATGCTGTCCTACTCCCAATCATCGGGGATCAAGGCAACACCGTTCCGCCACCGCTCTACAATTGCGGATTGAAATTTATCGTCAACCAGATCGGCATGGTCAGTGATAATGATTTGAAACTTTCGCTTTAGCTTCTTTACCGTGTCAAAGAATAGCTTGAACATTTTTTCGACCGCCTCTCGATCTTCGTCAACTAAGTCGTCGATATGATGGTCAAGCACATTCAGGTCTGGGGGGAAGTAAGCTTGTGTTGGCTGATCAAATATCACGAAGCGTGGCACTGGCCGTTCCTGTTCAACGAACCATTTATGCAGTGCCAGATGGGAAATGATGTGACACCCCACCCAGTTCGCAGCACTCCCCATCTTTGTCATTGGTATTGGCTCTGTTCCGTCAAACCCTTTTACGGTCAGATTTTTTACATCAAGATTGAAAGGGTACTTGCTGTGTTCTAGCCCAAGCGTTTTTGCCCATTTCGTCATGTTGTTGCTAATAACGGATAGCGAAGCTTCCATCCGTTCCATGAGTCGCTCGTCGGAAACTTCCTTCTCCAATCGCCTAACATCTTTGCTTGCCGTCTTGATCTTTTTTCTGAGAGCGTCAGATTCATCAACCTGATTAACGCTATCTAGAAAAAGACTGATTCGTCCCACTACTTTTGCCTGCGATGCCACGCGGCTTCTTTTCTCTCGAAGCTCTTCCTGCTCATCAAAAACAGCATTGAGCGAACTTCTGTTTTCCCGAATACTCTCTTTTAACTCTTCAATGAGGTCAAGTTTTTCGTTCAGGTACTTTTCAAGTCGCGGTTGCTGTCTAACGACCGCTTGAATCTGTTCGTTGATTTGAGCAAGCGAGTTTTGAATGTTCTCAGTCGTTGGAATTGGGGCGTCAAGAACGGATTCGCAGAGTGGGCAAGAGTGCGAGTCAACTTCATCGAATTTATAAAGTCCAATCGACTCAAGTCGATTCTTCTGTGCCTTCACTTCAACTCCGAACCCCTTCTGTGCGAGTGCAAAAGACTTTGCCGCATCAACTTCGTTCTGCGTGTTGTCCAGTCGGATTTCCAAATCTTCTCGCTCTTCTCTCAATTGTCGCAAACGGTCGTTGTTGAAGTAGCCGTGAGAGTCCGGTTCCCAATCTATGCAAGTCGTCAGTTGCTCGACTAATTCGTCGAACTCGTCTGTAATTTCCAGCGACGAGGCCACACCGACTTGCTGAGCCTCTGACAACAATGAGAGAGCTTTTGAGTTGTCATGTCCTCGGACCGACTCTTCTTCCGCTAGTCGCTTCTCCAGTAACTTAAGCTTGCGTCTTGCTCTACGAAGCTTTTGTATTTGATCAAAGCGTTCATCGCCTACTGCCCCCAGAAAATATGGCAGCGTGTCTTTGATCGACTGAGAGATCGCGTCGTCTTCCTGTCGATAGAACAAGGAAGTCTTGTCTGCGATTCGATACTGTGGCTGAAACAAAAGGAACTTCGCATGCTTTATGTTTGCTGTTAGTGGATCACGTGAGTGACCTTCCTTCGGAATACTCTGGTTAGCAGTGATTCCTATTAGCTCAGTCAGGAAGCTGGATAAGCCGTTTGTGTTTGTTGTCTTTTTCAGTTTCTCAAGTTTCGGAAACTTGAGAGTCTTCCCTTGAGACATATATGCCTCTGTGTTTGACTGCACACCTCGTTCTGGAGCAGGTCTGGCAATGATGATCTGTCCAGATTCCGTTGCCAGTTTTATCGCATACCAAACAACTGTGTCACGGATTTTGCCTGCGGGGATTTCGTAGCTTGAGCGACCGAGGCAATAGTCGATAATCTGGACGAGAGCACTCTTTCCAGTCTTCGACGCACCAGTGATGATGTTGACCTTCCCCTTCTTGAATTTAACCTCACGGCGATCTCCGTCAGAATTGTAAACAGCTATTCCAAGGATTTGAAAACTCATGGTCGAATCCCTAACATCGCGAAAACTGTTGTTGTATTACTCTGTTGTGCCAGCCATCGACCTAAGAACTCAGACTTTGAATAGATCCGTTTGATTTCATCGCTTAGGTTCTTATACGGCGATACCTTCAAGAGTTTTGATGGCCCTGCAATAAGACCGCCACGATGTTCAAAATGGATCACGTCGCGTTGGACGCCGAACATAATGGCTTCACGTCCAAGCGGGACCATTTCTTCGGCCCGACGAGCGAACCCGACAACCACTTCTCGATTCTCTTGAATCCAAGTTTGCATCGTTGTCGAAATGCTTGGCAGCTTCGTCCTTGTGGCCTCATGGAGTACAAGAGGCAGCACAATGAATGCAAGTTCGAACGGCAACCCTTCATCTGTTTCCTTCTCATAACCATCAACGGCTCGCCTAATGATCATGCTTAAGAAAGCTGGATTGAAAAGGTTCGACACATCCGTTGGTCTTTTTCGCCAAACTCGGTCGGTTACCGACATTTAGTCCTCCGGTTCATCAAAAAGATCTTCATAGTCTCTGTGCCAGCCAATTCGAACTTGGTCAGCGAGCATTTGATACGACCCACGGGTAAAGTATGCAGACTGGAATCTCGGCTTAATGAAAAGCGACTGTTTGTCTGGAGCCGTATTCTGAGACCAATTGTACAAATTGCGGCCCGACTTACTTAGCTCAGACTCCGAAGCATCATCCTCAAGGTCATCTAACATCATTTGGTAAAACTCATTCCATTCCATTTCCAGCCTTTGCTCGAATTGGTCAAGGTCTGAAATGTGCAACAACTCGCTCCGAAGCCACTTCGCACGTTGGGCGACGGCACGATAATGATTTTCTTGAGCGACTTTGATTCTCTTCTTTTTCACGCCCACCTGAACAAGCTGCCTTACAAACTTACGACTATCCTGTTCGTCTGTTTCGCTCTTTGGCACGGGCTCAACAAGAAAGTCAGCAGGCAAGTTGTCTGACATGAATTCGTCACGTAGCGTATGAATTTGCTCACGCACAAGCTGTACTGGGATGCACTGACTCTTCGAATCAAACAGATGCACAATTACTTGGTTTAGCCACCAGCCTTCGAGACGATCCACGAATGCCGAAGCTCGATCTTTCGAGACAGCTTGCCATACCGCATCCTCAAGCTTCGCACGAACTTGCGTAATATCGGGAGAGTCTTCAACCAAGTAGATTTTTGAAAACAACTTGGTGCGTTGGATTTTGCTCAACTTGAGAAGCGTTTTGTGTGCTTTCTTGACCGTTTCATTCTTTGACTTCGCACCAGCGGCTTCCAGCTTCTTGCGAGCGACTTCAGGAGATCGAGTTGCGTCATCTCGTAATTTACCGATTGCATGCGAACTTGCAGCCTTCGACGTTGTAATGATAAAAAACTTTGCGTCTTCAAGGTCGATTTGTTTCTTCTGAACAGCGGTCGCCCAAATCTTCAATGTCCCCCATACATCCGAGTGCGAGTTCGTTGTTCCGCCTTTTCGCTTGATGTGATGCTTCAACTGAAACATCTCGACCTTGGACAGTTTCCCACTGTTCGGATCGAGAGTTAACTCGGCGACATCATCGAGTTTTTCAATGCTAATACTTCGAGCGGGATCGTCCCCGCTACTGAGAATGTTTAGCAACGCATAGCGAGACTGGTACAGATAGCCCAATGCTGAAGGGGCCGCATTCGAGCTTGCTTTTTTCTTTGCCATTTCACGTCCTCCAGTTCACAGGCATCACTCGGCTTATTTACTTGCCGTCTCTTGCATTGTCTGAACAAATTCCGCAACAGCCTTCAACTTCTTCTTGTTCAGCTTCGCAAGATCGTGAAACAACTCAGGAGATCGCAAAACCATTTGCTTTATGTCGTCTGGGATTTTCTCGGCCAACAAAAGTAAACGGTTCTCGTCGCCGTCCAACTCGGCTGCAAGTTTGTGGATTAATGCTTCGCTTGGATATTCACCAAAATCAAGTTTTTGATTTTCGACTTTGCTCAAGTAAGTGTGCGAGACATCAACCAACTCGGCAAGCTGACGCAGCGACAACCTTTTCGCTTTGCGTAGCTCTCGAATTCTTTCCCCAAAACGCATTGCCACTCCATGATTGATAATGTGTCAGAAAAAACTTATCCTAGTTGCAGTTAATAGTCAACATTTCGAATAACAATCTCCAACGCTCAAGTGCCTACTCCTTATCACGCCAAATACTTCGCTCATGAACTGACGCGACATCGACAGACCGAAGGCGTAGATCGGATCTCGATGGCGTTGTTCGACGCTTGCGTTGACCTCAACCCCCACCAGATCGAAGCGGCATTGTTTGCGTTACGGAACCCGATCTCAAAAGGCGTTTTGCTTGGCGACGAAGTTGGGCTAGGGAAAACAATCGAAGGCGGATTGATCCTCTGCCAACATTGGGCCGAAAGAAAACGGCGACTGATCGTTGTTTGTCCAGCTAGTCTCCGTAAGCAATGGGCATTGGAGTTGGAAGAGAAATTCAATCTTCCCAGCCAGATCCTCGACTCGAAAACCTACAAGAAGATTCAGAAGGAAGGGAATCCGCAACCCTTCGATCAAAAAGCAGTCATCATCACTAGCTACAACTACGCCAGTCGTATGAAGGCAGACCTACGTGCGATTCCCTTCGACCTGTGTGTCATCGACGAAGCTCACAAGCTCCGCAACTGCTACCGCCCCAGCAACAAAACGGGGCAGAATCTGAAATGGGCACTCGAAGATCGCAAGAAATGTTTGCTTACGGCGACCCCACTTCAAAACTCTTTGCTTGAACTCTACGGGCTGGCCTCCTTGATCGACGACCTGATATTCGGAGATGTAAATTCGTTTCGCTCCCAATACACAAGCGTTGGTGCCAACCTCGAACATCTTCGTGAACGTCTAAAATCATTTTGCATTCGGACACTCCGAAAAGACGTATTGGAATACATCAAATACACCAAACGTCGCCCAATAACCATTCGGTTTCGGCCCAATGACGATGAACAAAAGCTCTACGAAAGCGTCTCTGAATTCATCTCTAGAGACGAAACATTTGCCATCCCATCCCGCCAAAAACACTTGGTCGCTCTGATCCTTCGCAAGTTGCTTGCCTCCTCCTCACACGCCATAGCCAACACCCTCGAAGGGATGAAAGGCCGACTGGAGAATCTTCGCGACAATCCTGCTGCCGACGAAGACTCAGACTTTGAGGAAATGTTTGACGAGGATGATTTAGAGGAAAACTACCTCGATGACATTCTTGGATTCAAGGAAGATGAAGAAGATGAATCCAGTGTTCATGACCTTCAGCTTTTGGGGGCTGAGATCGACGAGCTTGGTCGCTTCTCCAAGTGGGCTAGAAGTATCGGCGTGGACACGAAAAGTCGCTCGTTGTTGAAGGCACTTGATACAGGGTTCGCTGAAATCGAAAAGATGGGAGCCAATCGCAAGGCACTGATCTTCACCGAATCACGCCGCACCCAAGACTACGTAAAGAACTTCTTGGAGACGAATGGCTTCGCGGGAAAGATCGTCCTTTTCAACGGCACAAACAACACTCCTGAGTCTCGGCAAATTCTCAATGACTGGATTGACAGCAATCGTGACGCTGGTCGCGTTACAGGTTCAAGACCGGTTGATATTCGCACCGCTTTAGTCGAACACTTTCGGGACTCGGCAGAAATCATGATTGCCACCGAAGCAGCCGCTGAAGGAATTAACCTCCAGTTCTGTTCGCTTGTAGTCAACTATGATCTGCCATGGAACCCGCAACGAATCGAACAACGAATTGGCCGCTGCCATCGTTACGGACAAAAGCACGATGTGGTTGTGATCAACTTTCTCAATGAGCGAAACGAGGCTGATCGTCGAGTTCATGAGTTGTTGACTGAAAAATTCAACCTCTTCAATGGAGTCTTCGGTGCTTCGGACGAAGTGCTCGGTCAGATCGAATCAGGAGTAGACTTTGAGAGGCGGATCTTCGACATCTATCAAAAGTGCCGAACGACAGACGAAATTGAAGAAGGATTCGCAATCCTTCAAAAGGAGATGGGCGACCAGATCGAAACCAAGATGCAGGATACGCGACAACTCCTGCTCGATTACTTTGACGAAGACGTACACGCCAAACTTAAAATCCAACTCGAAGACACAAAAGCCAGTCTTGATCGTATCGGAAAAATGTTCTGGGCGTTGACTAAGCAATCGCTGGGCAAGCACGCACACTTCGACGATCAGGATTTTTCATTCCAACTCGAAACACCTCCAGCCACCGAACATCGCACAGGACAATACCACCTGATCTCCAAAAAGCGAGAGAACGTGCCGGGCGAGTTTCTCTATCGCCTTTCACATCCACTTGGCGAATGGTCAATCGCAAAGGGCAAAGACTCAGACACGCCTGTTGCCCATTTGAAATTCGACATCACCAACTATCCCAATCGGATTGCCATTGTCGAACAGCTAAAAGGTAAATCAGGCTGGATGACCTTGCAGTATTTGCAGGTTACGTCGTTTGATGAAGAAGAGTACTTGCTGTTCTCCGCATTTGATGACGAAGGACGCTCGATTGACCAAGAATCATGCGAGAAAATGTTCCAGTGTGATGCGGTAATTGAAACGCAGCCTCCTGAACAGCAAGAGGCCACTCATCGTCTGGAAGCCGAATCGCAACAGCATTGCAGTGCAACACTGGCATCCTCTTTGGAGTCCAATAATCGTCACTTCAGTGAACATCGAGAGCAGCTAGAAAAATGGGCGGAAGACATGGTGTTGGCCGCAGAGAAAGACCTCAACGATACCAAACAGCAAATCAAAACCATTCGGCGGCAGTCACGCTTGGCCTCTACGTTAGACGAGCAGAACGAACTACAAAGCAAACTGAAGGAACTTGAGAAGAAGCAAAGGAAGCAGCGGCAGCGAATCTTCGAAGTCGAGGATGAGATTGCAGAAAAGCGAGATGAGTTGATCGAAGCGTTGCACCGAAGGATGACGCAATCGTCAGAATCTCGGAAGCTATTTACGATTCGCTGGTCTGTAATTTGAGGTGTAACATGCGTTCCAGAGTTGGTTTCGATAACACTGACCTCCTAATTTTATTGCCACGAATTTACGACATCGACGTACAAACTCTTGGCTACTATTTTCGCTGGGGATTCACTGCCGACGAACTTGTGGGGGCGAGTCTTCATGAGATGACTAATTGGGATCTGAATGTTGAAATCAGATTCCAGCTAGATCGAAAAAAACATCGCCGCATGGAGTTCACCAATCTTGCCAATAAATCTGGCTGGATGCAGGTGCGGCTGCTCTGCGTCGAGGGCGATGAGAAGTCGCACTACCTGCTGACATCGTGCTTTGACGATTTGGGGACTCGTGTCGAATTCAGAACAATGGAGAACTTGTTCGCTCACGCTACTGAGCACGAAGCTTTGGACTTCCCAGTACCCAAAGGAGTTGTGGAGCGAGTCGGAATTGAAATGGAGCAGCAAGAGGAAATGTCGCTCAGTCACTGGAAGGCTAATCAACTCAAATTGTTCAGGAAAGCCGAGGCGACAGAGAACAGCCAAGTTCAAAAGATTGAAGACGAACTTGAAGAAGTCAAACAGCAACTCAAGTCGCAAAGAAATCGGTTGCTCGATGGATGCTCATTGGCTTCCAAACATATCGAACTACTCAAAACACAGCAAACGGAATTACGAGCAAGCCTTCTGATTGCCGAAAGCGAAGAAAACAAAGCTGAAAGCAGTAAGTTTGCGAAGAACTCCTACTCCCACGATTTAACTCGCAGCAACTTGTTCACGATGCGATGGAAAGTCGGAAGCAACCAATGAGCCAAGCAAAGCGAAGAGATATTGAATCGGAATGCTTGACGGCCTTTGAGTTGGTCGTCAAAGACTTGAGCCATTCCGTCACTGGCCGAGGTTATGGAGCCGCCAATCGGTTTGATGCTGGTTTCGAGCTAATCGGGCAACAGCGGTTTCAGTTTGGCGACCTGCGAGTCGATCTTGATGACCGCATTGCAATCGTTGAAGTGGAGAGTGGCGGCGGCATGACCAATCTCATGAAGTACTGGCCTCTCGCCGAGCAAACCGAGAAACCAATCTTTTTGTTTCATGTTTTCGGACAGGGATCGGCAAACGACTACCTTTCACACCTACATCTTTGGGACTTCACATGGAATAAGATGAGAGAGCAGTTGTGGCGGGTGAATCCGCCTAAACTATTTGCTCGCAAGTACCAGTTTAAGCAATCGCAACTAGGCGAACTCGACACAATCGCAGAAGATTTCAAGACAACACTATCAGACACATTCGAAGCTGTGGCTTCGGAGATATTTGGATATAGAAGGTAACCAGCCAATGGCCACCGTAGCGGAAGCACAAACAACGACAAAGAACTTCGAAAAGCTGAAACGGCTTCTGGAAGAACTTTTTCAGATGGATCAAGCAGACTTGGACTTTGGCATTTTCCGAATCATGAATGCCAAACGTGATGAAGTGGTGCAATTTCTTGACAAGGACTTGTTGCCGCAAGTCAAAGAAGCGTTTTCGCAGTATCAATCTGCTGACAGATCGGAAATTAAATCTGAGTTGGATGACGCGATCAATCAGGCCAAGTCATTGGGAGCCGATCCAGAAACGATCCCTCGCGTCAAAGAGCTTCGAGAGAAGTACGACTCTTCATCGGTTGATGTCGCCGAGCTTGAAAGTGAAGTCTTTTCGCACTTGTACAACTTTTTTCGTCGTTACTATCACGAGGGCGATTTCATTTCGCTGCGACGATACAAAGAAGGCGTTTACGCGATTCCTTATGAAGGTGAAGAGGTCAAGCTGCATTGGGCGAATCACGATCAGTATTACATTAAGACCAGCGAGTATTTGCGAGACTACACGTTCCTGCTTGATTCTGGGGAGCGAGTCAGAGTTCACCTTGTTGCGGCATCAACTGAACAAAATAACAAGAAGCCAGTGCAGGGGAAAGATCGACGCTTTGTCCTATGTTCTGAAGCACCCGTTTTCGAGAACGATGGCGAACTGTACATTCGGTTCGAATACAAGCCAAGTGATTCAAAATCAAAACAAGAGGCATTTAACAGGACCGCGGTGGACTCGATTGTTGAAGCTCTAGGTGAAGGCGGATTTGAAAATTCAAATTGGGTCGAGCAACTGACCCGCCCAGTACCGACGATTGGAAACAAAGATCGCACCGCCTTAGGCAAACACCTCGAAAGATTCACTGCCCGCCATACTTTCGATTATTTTATTCACAAGGATCTTGGGGGCTTCTTAAGTCGTGAGCTTGATTTCTATATCAAAAACGAAGTCATGCATCTTGATGACATTGAAAACGAATCGACCGTTCGCGTCGAGCAATACCTTAGCAAGGCGGTTGTGTTAAGGCGGATCGCCACCAAGGTGATTTCTTTCCTCGCTCAACTCGAAAACTACCAAAAGAAGATCTGGTTAAAAAAGAAATTCGTCACTGATGTTGGCTATTGCATTTCCGTTGGGAGAATACCCGGCGATTTGATTCAATTTGTATTGAACAACGAGCAACAGATCGACGAGTGGATAGAATTATTCGGCATTGACCGGATCAATTCTGACTTGCACGACGCTGGGTTTTCGCGTCCTTTAACCAAGGAGTTCCTCCTGTCCCAGCCGTCGCTGGTGGTGGACACTCGGCATTTCTCTAAGGATTTTGTTGACCGGCTTTTAGCCCAAATTCCAGATATCGAATTGGCGACGAGCGGGGTCATCTTTAACGCTAATAACTCAGATGCTTTGGGCATCATCCGAAGCAAGCATATTGGCGGCGTTGATGTTGTATACAACGATCCCCCGTACAACACTGACGCATCGGAGATTCTTTACAAAAACGGATATAAAAATTCTTCGTGGTGTGCATTGATGGATGGCGTCAATAGCCGGTGTAGGGAATTGCTCAAGAACAGTGGAATACTCTGTACAACAATTGATGACGAGCAATACTCTGAGCTTTCCACAATGATCGCTGATTGTTTTGGCAAAGAAAACGTGTTGGGCTCCATCTCTATTCGCTCTAATCCTTCCGGGAGAATTACGCTTCGTGGAATGGCACAATGCCACGAGTATGCAATTTTTGCGGGCAAATCAAAATCGGCAACCATCAGCAAATTACCTCGATCTGATGAACAACTGGCTAGATTTGATCAGGCTGATGAAAAAGGAAAATTTGAATGGAGAAACTTCCGTCGAGATGGCTCAAGCTCAACACGGCAAGATCGCCCAAAGCAATTTTTCCCGATACTCGTTACGGAATCGTCATTGCGAATTCCGCAGATAGAATGGATCGAAAGCCAAAAAGAATACAAGATTCTTGAGCAGCCAAAAAAGGCCGAGGAGATATTGTTTCCTATTGATTCAAGCGGAAACGAAAGATGCTGGAGATGGGGGCTTGAAACCGCACGAGAGAAGTTCGCGGAACTCGTCGTGCGAACAAACCCACAAGGTAAGATTCAAGTCTACAACAAGTATCGGCCAAACGCAGCAGGGGTTTTGCCACTTACAATTTGGACTGACAAAAAATACTCTTCCACGGAGTATGGAACTGGCATCGTAAAGCAAATTTTTGGCACTCGGTCTCCATTTGATTTCCCAAAGTCTTTATATGCCACAGAAGATTGCATCCGGATTTCAATGGAGGGCGGCGATGGTCTAGTTCTCGATTGCTTTGGCGGAAGTGCGACTACTGGCCACGCCGTCATCAAGTTAAACCGGGAAGATTCAGGCAGCAGGAAATTCATCTTAGTTGAAATGGGGCACCATTTTGAATCTGTAACGTGCCCAAGAATCAAGAAGATTTGCTACGCTCCCGACTGGAAAAAAGGCAATCCAGAAACCATTGCTAAAGACACGCACTTATTTAAGTACATACGCCTCGAATCTTACGAAGACGCCCTCAATAACCTTGAACTCAAAAAGGATCAGCAACAACAGCTTGTCCTCGGCCAAGATAAAGATCTCAACGAGCAATACGTCCTTTCCTACATGCTTGATGTTGAAAGTCGCGGCAGCCAATCGCTCCTGAATGTGGAAGGGTTCCGAAACCCTGACGCATACAAATTGAAAGTTGAGCGTGATGGCGAAACTCAAATGGTCAACGTCGATCTAGTCGAGACATTTAATTGGCTCTTGGGCTTAACGGTCAAGCACATCGACGTGATCGGCACGAAGGCGACTGGGCGAGTCCGAGTCGTCACAGGCACGAACCCCGAAGGCGAAAAAGTCCTCGTACTATGGAGAAACCAAGACGACACAGACAATGAAGCCTTGGAGAAATGGTTTACCAAGCAAGGCTACAACTCACGCGATCAGGAGTACGATCTCATTTACATCAACGGCGACAACAATCTCGAAAACCTTCGCAAAGAAGACGAGACATGGAAAGTCCGCCTCATCGAAGAAGAATTCGGCAGACTCATGTTTGACGTGGAGGACGTGTGATGGCTAAGCCAATCGACACTATTTCTCTGAAAGGCTTTAAGTCTATCGAGTCGATTCATGAATTCGAACTTGGCAAACTGAACGTGTTGATCGGTGCCAATGGTGCTGGGAAATCGAATTTTGTTGAGTTCTTCAGGATGCTTCGGGCGATGGCTGACGAAGCATTTCAAGAGTTTGTACTGACAAACGGTGGATGTGACGGATTCTTCTTCAACGGGCCAAAGGTGACGAATGTCATTTCCTGTCGCTTGGATTTTGGACGGAACTGGTATGAGCATGAGTTGAAGCCGACAAGCTCTGGACGCTTGCTTATTGCTTCTGAAACTACTGGTTACCTCGGTAGCTCGAATACTTATTCAGGTCGTGAAGAATCAGTATTGAAATCGAAGCGAAACGAGAAGAGTAGTAATTTCCAAGGCTATCCCGGAGTAGGCCAATATATCTACAACTCGATATCTAGTTGGACCGTCTATCACTTTCACGACACGAGCCCCCTATCTCCAATGCGTAGAGACCAGCCTTTACGTGACTGGGAGAAGTTGCGTCACGACGCATCAAATATCGCTTCATTTCTCTTGCACTTGAAAGAGGAAGAAGAAGGAAGCTACAGCCTGATTTCAGATACGATTCGTTTGATCGCCCCATTTTTTGACGAGTTCCTCTTTCGCCCCAAAGAAAATGGGGGAGACGAGAAGGTCAGACTTGAATGGCGACAGAAAGGTAGCGATTTTCCTTTTCAGCCAAGCCAGCTATCAGACGGCACACTTCGATTTATCTGTCTTGCAACGGCTTTGCTTCAACCCGATCCACCAGCTACGATTTTGATAGATGAGCCTGAGCTTGGCCTCCATCCTTATGCCATCTCTATGCTTGCTGATTTGATCAAATCGGCTTCTGAGCGAACGCAAGTCATCATCTCAACTCAGTCTCCTACATTGCTTGACTATTTTGAGCCAGAAGAAGTGATCGTTGTTAACAGAAGGCAGGGCAAGTCAGTCTTCGAACGCCTTGAACCAAAGGATTTAAGCAATTGGCTTGACGATTATTCTGTTGGCGAACTTTGGCAGAAAAATGTGGTTCGGGGAGGTCCGAACCATGAATGAACTGATTGTGATTGTTGAGGGAGAGACGGAGCAGACGTTTGTGCAAAGGCAGTTGATGCCCCATCTTCCTTTGCATGGAACTAACCCGTGGGCTGTACTGCCCGGAAAGCATCGAAAACATGGTGGTGTAAAGAAGTGGGAATCAGCGAAAGCTGACATCATTCGAGCATTAAAGGAACAAAGGTATGTTTCCACAATGTTTGACTACTATGCCTTGCCGAACGATTGGCCCGGAAGAGATGACGCTGCTGCTCAACCTTGGGATCAGCGTGCCCTCTTTATTGAAGACAGAATCAAGGGTGACATTGTGGAAGCGATGGGGGACAACTTCGATCCGAAGTATTTCATACCCTACATTCAGCTACATGAGTTCGAATCCTTGGCGTTCGCAGATGTTGATGAGTTGGCAACGCTAACTGAGCCGTTGTGCAATCGTTCCATGGATCAATTAGCAGCACACTTCGGTGCGATACTAGAAGAGGCTGGCCACCCAGAAGCCATCAACGACGGCTACGACACGTGTCCGTCACGAAGAATTACCTCGAAAGTGCCAGCCTACAAGAAAAGAGTTCACGGGCCGATAATCACACAAAGAATCGGTTTGGAAACTCTGCGGGAAAACTGCGGTCATTTTGCCGACTGGCTTACCAGACTCGAAAATCTAGGAGCCGAGTAATGGGCAAAAAACGTGCTGCGTCCAGTTTGCTACGCTTCGATCAAAAGCTCGTCCTCAATCAGTGGCTACTGTCCCTGTTTGAAGTCAACGACTTTGAGTCGTTGGCGGCACCACTGAAGTCGCTCGAATATGAAGGCTTGGACGAAAACAACGTCCATCATTTTCATCACCAGCTAAAACTGCTTTGGCCACACGCTGCGTTCGGAAGCGATGAGCTTCTTGGATACGATGAAAACATCGTCAAGCACACGCTCCAGTTAAGCTCTAAGCGAAACTTTGATTTGAAGTGGAAGTACTTTCAGTATCTTTCATTGTTGTTTACAGAAATCTATTTGGATCGCTTCTTTCGTAATCCAGATCAGCTTCTTGCTGACTTGAACAAACAGCTTGATGATTTCAACGGCAAGGCTGGCAAGAAAGACCAGCTTCCTGCGTTTGAGAAAGACGATCTGAGGAAGTTGGCGTTTTGGAATGCGACAGGCAGCGGCAAGACCCTGTTGATGCACATCAACATTCCACAGTACCTGCATTACCTGAACCTGTTTGGCACGAAACGAAAATTAGATCGCATCATTTTGCTGACGCCTAACGAAGGGCTCTCTCTTCAGCATTTGGAAGAGTTTCAGGCGTCAGGGATGGATGCTCAGATCTTCTCGAAGGAAGGCAAGTCGTTGTTCTCTGGAAAGTCGATTGAGATTATCGACATCCATAAGCTTAAAGAAGATATGGGTGAGAAAACGGTCGCCATTGACTCGTTTGAAGGAAACAACTTGGTCTTGGTTGATGAAGGCCACCGTGGAGCAAGCAGCGGTAAAAGCGGACAATGGATGGACGCCCGTGATCGGTTATGCGAATCTGGATTCTCGTTCGAGTATTCGGCAACGTTCGGTCAGGCTCTTAAGAAAGGATCTGAACTAGAGCAACACTACGCCAAGAATATTCTTTTCGACTACAGCTACAAGTACTTTTATCGTGATGGATTTGGCAAGGACTATCGCATCCTGAACCTTGCTGACGATACGGATAGCAATAAACGACGACTCTATCTCACAGCCTGTTTGGTCGCGTTCTATCAGCAACAAAAAATGTTCGCTGATGAACCTCAAGAGTTTCGCCCATTCTTGCTCGAAAGACCTCTTTGGGTTTTTGTTGGTGGCAGCGTTAACGCGGTTAGAACTCAGAAAGGTAAAAGCGTATCCGACGTAATCGACATCCTTTTGACTCTTGCCGAATTCGTCAAAGACAAGCGTGAATCAATTGACATCCTAGACAGGTTGCTGAGCGGAAAGCCCGGACTACTTGATCAAGGCAACCGTGAGATCTTTGCGACAGCATTTCCATACCTTGTACAAACTGGCATGGATGGAACAGCACTTTATCAAGATATCTTGAAAGTTGTTTTTAACTCTTCGACGCAGGCGGCTCTACATGTTGAGTTGCTCAAAGGTGCCGATGGTGAGATTGCATTGAGGCTTGGAGAGAACGAAGCCTTTGGTTTGATCAATGTTGGTGATGCTTCCAAGCTTTGCAAACTTTGCGACAAATTCCCAGAGCTTATCGTTAAGGAAAGAATCTTCTCTGGTTCATTGTTTCGCGGATTGAACGAAGATGAATCAACGGTCAACGTCTTGATTGGTTCAAAGAAGTTTACTGAAGGTTGGAACAGTTGGCGTGTGAGCACGATGGGCTTAATGAACATGGCCAAGTCGGAAGGCTCAGAAATCATTCAGTTGTTTGGGCGTGGAGTTCGGCTCAAAGGTAAAGACCTGACACTGAAGCGATCCAGTGCTTTGGATCTGGCGAAGAAGCCAGAGAACATCAAGCTGCTGGAGACACTGAACATCTTTGGTGTCAAAGCCAGCTACATGCAACAGTTCAAGGAATACCTAGAAGAAGAAGGGCTGCCTAGCAATGAAGAGCCTTTGGAGTTTTTGCTGAAGGTCGTTCCGACGCTTGGTGGCAAGAAGCTGACGGCGATTCGCTTGAAGGATGGGATGGATTTCAAAAGGCATGGCCCCAAACCCGAACTTGGTAAACCGCCAAAGAAGATCTTGAAGCACCCGATTGCGGTCAATTGGTATCCAAAGATTCAAGCTCGCCAAAGTAAGGGCGTTAAGAAGTCAGAGGATATCGGTGTGAAGTCGGAAGGTCAGTTCGAGAACGACCATATCGCGTTTATGGATCTCAACCGAATCTGGTTTGAGTTGCAACGATTCAAGAATGAGCGGTCTTGGTACAACATCAGTATTCCCAAGGAAGCAATCGAGCCACTGTTGCGGAATACTGATTGGTACAAGCTGTTCATTCCTCCAGAGGAATTGGTGTTCAAGAACTTTGAACAGGTCGGGCAATGGGAAGAGATCGCAATTGCGATGCTGAAGAAGTATGTGGATCGGTTTTACAAGTTCAAGAAGCAGGAATGGGAAGCAGAGTTCTACGAGTACCATGAGTTGAGCCCATCTGACCCTAACTTCATCGAGGAATACAGATTCCTGATTGATGAGTCTCAGCAAAGCATCGTCGATCAACTGAAGGTCATTCAGTCTGATTTGGAATGTGGTACGTTCAAAGACTGGTCTTTTGGCAGTGGCACGGCCATGACATTCGACCAGCACCTCTACCAGCCTCTTATCCATGTGAAGAGCGATATGATCAAAGTCTCGCCGACCTCACTGAACGAGGGCGAGAAGGACTTTGTGATCGACATGCGTGCGTTCCATTCGGAGAACAAGTCATTCTTCGATGGTAAAGAAATGTATTTGCTTCGCAATCGAAGTCGTGGTCGCGGCATTGGGTTCTTTGAGGCAGGCAATTTCTATCCAGACTTCATCGTTTGGATCTTGGATGGTACGAAACAGTACGTGACTTTCGTCGATCCGAAAGGGCTTCGCAATCTTGAAGGCCCCAACGATCCCAAGATTCGTTTCTACAAAACGATCAAAGAACTCGAACAACGACTGGCTGATCCCAGCGTCGTTCTGAACTCATTCATCGTCTCCAATACTCCGTTTCAGCAAATCAGTTGGTGGTCAGATGACTTAACAAAACAGGAACTCGGTGCATCGCATGTTCTGTTTCAAGTCGAAGATCGCAAGACCTACATCCAGAAACTGCTTTCGGTTGCTACAAGTGAGTCGCAAGTGAAAGTAGAAGCTTAATAATTCCCTTGGGGAGTCGAACTTCATGCAACTCTGGCGAATCCACATCAAGCCCGATTCTGATGAAGGCATTGTCCCAGTTGATTTTTGTATAAAGGAAGAAATCGCAGCGGTCGGTTGGGGCATTTCAAGGAAACCGAGTTCCAAAGAAGATTATCGTGAACTTGTTGAGCACGAGTACAAGAAGTTTGACGAGTCTTGGAAAACATGGCGGAAAAGCTGGGCCGCAGCAACAAATGCGATTCTGGATCGGATTCAGTTATACGATTTGATTTGGACTCGCGACCGTCGAGGAAACTACTTTCTTGGCGAAATCCAAAGCGATTGGCGTTATGACGGTAGCCCGCCTTATGCAGCCGCAGATGTATACAACTACCGAAAATGCAAGTGGTTCAATGTGGGGTTGATGGACAATGTGCCCGGATCAGTCGTAAATGGCTTCAACCGTTCTGCCGCGATACAAACAGTAACTGCCCCAAGCTCCCTGCTGTATTCTCAGTATTTGTTTGCCAAGTTGTCAAAGAAAGAGTACAAGGCACCCACCAGCAAATCAGGAGTTGATTTGCTCCAACTGCTTCACCCTGATGATTTGGAAGATGTTGTCGCACTTTATTTGCAAGTTGAACTTGGCTTCTTTCTGTACCCGACAACTTGTAAACGAAGCACAAAACTGATCGAGTGCCTTTTCGTTTCGACTGAATTCGACGAGCGGATTGGAATACAAGTTAAGGGAGGTGATGAGCCTGTGGATCGCGACTCATTTGCAGAGTTTGATGGAATCGCTTATTTATTCTCGGCCAGTGGCAAGTATCCGGGCAAGCCACGTGACGAAATCCACTGCTTACAACCCAAGGTTGTTCGGCAGTTTTGTTTAGACAATGAAAGGATAATGCCTCGGCGAGTGCGACGTTGGATCGAGTTTTACGAAGCGGCGAATCCAGACTCCTACGGTTAGTCTTGCTTTTTAGTCATCCTGCAATAAGAAACAAACAATGGCGATTTACGAAATATCAGCGAACCAATTCCGCAAGATCGACGAAACATCATTTAGCACAGAAGGACTTCGCGAACGGCAAGACCTTCAACGTCTGCTCAGATCCCAGATCGAGATTGTCGCTCCCAACACTCTCGTCATTGCCGAAGAATTTAGCCAATGGGAAGACAGCAATCGACGAATCGACTTGCTCGGAATAGACAAGAACGCCAATCTTGTCGTCATTGAATTGAAACGCACTGAGGATGGAGGGCACATGGAACTCCAGTCCATTCGATATGCTGCAATGGTTTCAGCGATGACCTTCTCTCGTGCAGTTGAAGTCTATTCTGATTTCCTGAAAAGTATGGAAAGTACGGAAGACGCAAGCTCATCCTTGCTTGAATTTCTCGAATGGGAAGAACCTGATGAAGAATTGTTTGCCCAAGATGTGCGAGTTGTTCTTGTGTCCGCTGAGTTTTCAAAAGAGTTGACTACTTCAGTGATTTGGCTCAATGAACGTGGGCTGGACATTGAATGTGTTCGCATCAAGCCGTACAGAGACGGTGAGCGAGTCCTCGCTGATGTTCAGCAGATTATTCCGTTGCCTGAAGCTGAGGACTACCGTGTTCGCTTAAAGGAAAAGCAGCAACGTGAAAGAGCGTCTCGCAAACGAAACTTCGATTACACACGTTACACCGTGACCATTGGTGCCGAGACTTACGAGAATCTTCCAAAGCGAACAGCGGTGTTTACGTTGTTCCGCTACTTAGTAGGCAATGGCCACGCACCAGAGAAAATCGCTGAAGCTGTATCGTTCAAGCAGAGCGGCATGTTTCGCTCAGTTCAGGGTGAATTGGATTCGGCGGCATATATTAAGCAGGCTGTAGCAGATGCGAAAAATGGCGGACGAGCCTTTGATGAACGTCGCTTTTACACTGCTGATGATGAGTTAGTCCGTTTCGATGGAAAGACCTATGCCTTCACCAACCAATGGGGCCGACGTACAAGCGAGGCAATGGACAGAATTGTTGACGCATTCCCTGACGAGAACGTCTCATATCGAGTGGCGGAATAACTAGACTGGTCTACCCGCCACCTTACGACTTGTGAATGTGATCTGATCGCGAATGCATACAAGTCGTACACATGTCTTCAGACTGCGGGTTCCGGGTAAACTTTTTGCAGGAGCATCTCTTGCATGGACCAAACCGCTCCATTGAAGGCTCGATTGCTTCTTCGACGACCAAGGTTGTCTTCAGATTGTCTGTTTGCTTATCAGTAGTGACTGCTGGCATGACTTGCTCCGAACTTAAAGGAAGTAGTTTCCATGATGCTACCGAACCTGAAAGAGCAGTCAAGAAAATTCTTGGATGGGGCGGGCTTCAGTTGCTGTCGACACTACGGCGTGCTTCCCAGATGACTTCGCAAAATATCTGGCAATCCAAAAACGGCGATTTGAGCAGCCTTTCATGCTCAAATCCCCGCAAGCAAGAAGTCGAGCGACTAGAAATTGGATGAATTCGGATCTAAGATCCCGCTTGAACTTCAACCGCATTCCCATTCGGAAATACATACTCAAGCAGTATCTCGTTCTCTTCTTTCCATGCGTGCTCCAAGCTACGCATGTCATTTTCGTTTGGCTCTTGCTTCCAGCAGATCGACAGGCAGCCTTTATGATCGTGGGCAGTTTCTATCTTTCCAACTGTTTCACGGTCGATTGCTGAAAGTACGCGAAGAACTCGCTGGATACTTGAAAACTCTTTCCCATCGTGCTGTTCAAGACGAACTAATCCTCTTCGAAGCATAGCTTCTCCTTCTAATCTCTAACTTTGTTAAGTGCATAAAAAAAGCCAGTTCGGTATTTCCCAACAAGCCAGCAAATTTCAACTTGGATCTGGTTTTTAACCAGCGATTTCTAGTTGTTTATTTCCTCCTTCTGTTTGGATTCGGTGCTTCGCAGTCTTTACCATTTCTTCCCGAACATCTGAGCCAACGAATGTTCGACTGCCACCGACTAGCGAGGTTGCAACAGCATTTGTGCCAGTCCCAAGGAAAGGATCAACAATCAAATCTCCGTCATCTGTAAACCAGTCAATGAGTTGACGTGACGGTTCAACAGGTTGTTGAAAATCGTCATACTTCTTTTCCGAATTGGCATTAGCCAACAGGTTGCTGTAGAGTCGCTTGCGAGCCTTCGGCATTCTGAAAATCAGGTAAGTCCGAAAGTTCTCAACTGCATCTCTTCTGGGGATCATCTTTGGTCTATCGAACAATCTGACGGCTTGGTTCTCGTAGGTTAATGATTTGCTTACCTCAACGACGAATTGCCCTAGACTTTCGTTTCCAATGATGGAGATCAAACGCCCTGTCTCCTTAAGCCATTTTTTTGCCAAGACACCAAGGTCGAACCAGTCTTGCTTCGCTTCGAACTTCCAAAGAGGATCTGTGATTATCAAATCCACAGAATTCGGTTCGATTTCAAGTTTCCGAAAATCTCCATGAAGAAACTTGAAGCCTGTTGGCGACACATCAGCTTTCGACTCAGCAACTTCCCTTAGAGCAATTCTGCGTCTTGCTGCTTTGGCGATCTGCTGGGGTTGGCGAATCAACTCTCCAAAGTCCTCTCCTGCTTCAACGAGCGAAGGGGACAGCCTCGCAAACTCTCGTTCACTTTTGACCATGAGCGTGCCTTTCCGCTTTGATTTGCGGATTCCAACCTTCCGCTCAACACCATCTTTGCCAATCGTTGAGAGTTGTTCGGTCAACTTGCCCGTTTGAATAAGTGACTTTTTAATCCTGTGAGCCGTCGATTGACTGATGCCAAACAAGTTCGCAATTCGATTTTCAGATACCTTGGGGTTGGCTGGCCAGTATTGTTCGACCAACGACTTCCTTTGTTTTGCAGTTGGAATGATGCTCTTTCGCCATAGGTTCAACTCGATAGCCAAAGCACGTTTCTCATCATCAGAGAGATTTAGTTTCACGATTGCATTTTGCTTCCAATCAATGCCAAGTTCATCGGCGATGTCACGACGGTCGTGACCGTCAATCACCTTGCCACGCTCATCAATGACGACTGGGTTTTGAATTCCAACCTCTTCAATGGATGCTTTGAGTCGATCTTTTTCTTCTTTGGTGGCTGGTGGAAAGACGCGGTATGGATCTTTAGTTTTCATATCTAGAATTCCTAAAAATGAACTAACTCACTGATTGAGTATTTGTGTTACTGGCAGCAATTCGCCGCACCGACAGAAACAAGATATGGGTGTTCTTGAAATTTGTATCTCAAGAAATTTTCGAGCACGGCTTGCCAAGCGATTCCAAACTTGATGTGAACCCCAAGGTCAAAAACTTTTTCGTTTACATTTGAAAAGATTTGTCATAGGCACTGAAAAGCCCGAATGATTTCGACATTTTGGACAACGCTACTGACGCAAATTCGACTTTCAAACAGAGGCTTCAAAAATAAATTTTGAGGCGTTGAAACAGCTGAAGTGCGGGCTCGGAAAAAGTTTCTTTTCGTGAAAGAGTTGGTCATCGACTTCAACAACTTGATGAGCAAACTCAACCGTTCCAGTCGCTTCTCAAACTTGAGACTCAATTCCGATTGGACTTCTGGACAGCACGACAGAATTCAGTTTGGACTTTTGGACAGCTGCCAAAATTCTTCCCAAAGTTCTCAGAAAAAATGAACTGATTTTGTGAAAGAGCACTCTAACTACTGAAGACACACAGGAGGTGCGAATGTTTATCAGTTCGGAAATCAGAAGAGATCAACTCAAACTCTGGAACGTTTCAGAAGTGGCAAGATTGCTCGATGTTGAAATTGGTTGGCTTCATCGAAAGCTCAAAGAGAACAAGCTGCCGAATCCAACAGTCCAGCTGAAGAAGACTTTGTATTACAACGAAGACGGCATCGCATCTCTGAAAAAAGCCATCGTCAAAATGGATTGACGATGGCTTCGTGTCCTTTAAGTTGTTCGCTGCCGAAGGAAAGCAAGATGTCATTTAATTTAGTATCCCGCGTGCCAGAAAATGCAAAAGTTTTCATGGATTGGGATGAAGTTTCAGAAGAATACACAACGAAATCAGGCTGGGATTTTCGAAATCAAAAAGTTGAAGGTGAAGAGCCGAGAGCTTATGTTCAGCAAGTTACCACAAGATACTGCTCAACAATTGATGCAAGCTTCGAAGATGTTCGGCACATAGGTCTTTATCATATCGATCAAACGAGACCGCTCAAAAAGATCGACAAGAAACGACTTGCCCGTCAAAAATTCCACAAGTACTTCATTTCACCTGCGGCGAAGGATCGCTTCATTCGTTGGTCAAATGGTAGTTGGAGTGATAACACTGAGGATAGATTCTGGGACAAGGAGTCAGGGGAAAAGGGCTGGAAAACAACTTACAAAAGGATCTCGTGGGCAAAAACAAAAGAGCATTTAGCCGAGTCCGAAATCTACGGCGTCTACGGTGACAGAAAGGCACAGCAATTCGGCTGGTGCCCCTACGCCATGATTGATCTAGATCTTCATAAACAGTTTCTCGATTTGTTCACGCGAAGGCTCGATGTTTTGCTCAGCCACTTTCACGGTCGATTCAATTGTCATTTTCAGGTTGAAGATACTGGAGCAAAGGGCATTCACTTTTTCTTCTTTCAACCAAACCAGTTTTTGTTGAGCAAGATCATTGCGGAGGTCAAGAAACTTCATGTTTTGCATCCCGACTGTGAATTCCTCAAGCCAAACGGCAAACTCAACATTGAAGTCTATCCAGACCTGCAAAAAGCACATCGTCTTCCAATGGCAAGAGGAAGGTCGATGTTGACTGATTCGGCGATTCCAAAAATGAAGAATGGAAAGAATGATGTTGTCAGCTACATCAACTGGCTGGACCATCCTGACAAGAGCTTCATGCCTGCTAATGAAGTCAGGAAGTATTTGTTTGAGCGACTTGATCTGACCTGCCAAAAGATTGATGGAGCGGGAGAACCAAAGCAACAATCAACTTCAGCAACATCAAAGCCGTCAGAAAAACGAGTTTCAAGCTCGAACAAAATGAAAGGCAAAACCAGAGAGAAGCTGGTTGGTTACTGGCGTGATCAAGAGCCAGAACACTTCAAGCATTTCAATTCTGCGTTACTAACCTTGCTCCAAGCTTTGCACGCCGAAGGTCTTGATCAAGATGAAGCCATGGAGGTGGCAGAAGGCTATGTTGTGGAACTTGATAATCCTGAACTCAGTTCAAGACTTGGCGGGAACAATTCGCTATTAACCAAGGAGATTGGTCGCACTGCTGATAAAGTTTGGTCAAATCCTGTTAACAAGAAATGGCGTGTGGCAAATGATACGTGGCACCAGTACGACTTCAAGGTTTCAGACAAGTCAACTTGGATTGTTAGGGACAAGCTGGATGACGTAGTCATTGACTGTGAAGAAGTTGAGTTCAACGAAGCTGAGCTTGAGTTAATAAGTTCAAGGATTGCTCCAGTCCTGTTTGGAAAAAAGCAGGCGTTGAAACCTGAGAAACAACAAGTTGCAGCTGATGCCGTGGCTTACTTCTTGCGATATGTGAAATGTTGTCAAAGAGAAATTCCAACATATGGTGCTGTCCCCCAGATACTTGGCGAGTTTCCTATCAACTGGGGCAAGAAAGAAAAGCAGTCCAAGTTTTTCAATGCATTGAAGGAGCTTGATTGGATTTACGTTAGGACTGAGTTTTACCACCCCAACGCACATGGGGCTGGAGTTGTGGAAATCAAGCCCAGAGCAAGGTCGTATGGCGTTGGAGCAGGAATGATTGGGAAATTCTCTTCCTCAACTACCCCCCAACCACAGAGATCTATTACTGTGCTCCCTTTTTTGGAAATAGACAAAAAGATCAACTCGATCATCAAACCATTCCGACCACAACCTGTTTTTGAATCAGAAACACTCGAACAAGCTTCAACCTGACCTGTTCAAACTTTCTGAGGATTGAAAAAGCAATAGCAGTCAGATTTGGTCTGACTTTTCGAATCCCCACACCACCACTCAATCAACAGCGAGCTTTGTGTCAGGCATTTGAACTCGCCCCCTATCACCAGTTTGAGGCAGTTAATAGCTGCTTGTTGAGATCGAACTGGGATTATTAGGAGTCATCCTGCTGCCGTCGCTGACTGGGTTGTCATTACAAGTTTCACTGCGATGTCACCTCAGATCCCACTCGCTTTCGAATTCAAGAGTTGCTTCAAACAGTCGAGCGAATGGCTTGTTGGCGTAGTGTTTCAGCAAGTTGTCCTCATCTGTCTGATGAGCCAGTGCGAGTGTCCCTAAGTCATTCTTTTTCTTTAGCACAAGAAAGTTGCTGAAGCTTTTTCTTACTTTGCCGAAGCTCTTCTCGCATTTCGTCGAACGCCAGCGTGTGTTGAATTTCGACTCTGGCTTCGTGGTGTTTGGTGCAGGAAGGCCAACATCCTCGTACACTTCATTACATCTGTAGAGTGGCCCTTGATCATCGGTGAATAGGTACTTCCAACCTTTTGTATTGCAAAGTTCAATTTGCTGTCTAACCATTTCTGCCACCCATGGCCACAACAAAGCTTCGTGGTGCGTGAATTTCTTTCTTCTTGTCGTAATCATGAAGTTGTGTTTGCCAGTAAACTCAATCACTTCGCTGTACGGATGCACCGAATCGAACATAAAGTCCTGAACCGTCATCCTGCCAAGCTCGGAAGCAGCAGAGCAGCTGTTTACGCCAAGAGCAAGCATTAATTTTGTTAGCGGCTGATTGGCATTTTGGAAGGCAAGCTTGGCCTCTCCTCGTAGGAGAGCCTTATCCTGAATTGAATTGCCTTCGGCGTCACTTGGCAACCTTTCAATTCTGATTCTTTCTGGGAACTCTGGTAGCTCAAACTCGTCAGGAAATCTCTTTGCAATCTTCTTGCATCCAGACTTGAATTCTGAGAGCACTTCTTTGCACCAAGATTTACTTGCTGGCTTTCCGTGTTTAGTGACTGGCCTGTCACGGAAGTGTTTGACAAAAAGATTGCACTTGTGCTGATCAAGCTGGCAAAGCCAAAGTGCTTCATCAAACCACTCAATAATGGAATCGAGTACTCCTGCCAGTTGCATTTTCGTTTGGTAAGTTCCTGAGAACTCGGCCAGTCGAGTGGCTTTGAATGCAGCGAAGGCCGCTTTGGCTTTTGTTGTCGCTGGTCTATTGCTTCCCGAAATGGTTGCCTCTGGTAAGCGGCCAGAAAACTGTCCACCCCCTACAACATCTATAGGCACTCCCTGAGATCGAAGTCGGTCAATGTAGCTATAGTCGGGGGGAGAGAATGACGACAATGGATTGTCACTTGAATACCATTCATCGGGCGAAACGGTTTTTACTACTGCCGTCCCATGGCGTCCAATTTGCCTAGCAATTTCCAGATACGAGTCACTCCAAGGAACATTCGATGTGCTTCCATCAGGAGGAAGCCCGCCCGCCATCCTGACGTTTTCGATATAGATCTTATTGACGAAATCCCGCCTTAGACTCGCTTGCAATTCATCGGTCCCAAGGTCGATTTTCACACCACCAAGATTCCTGACGAAGTTGCCTCGCTTGGTTCTTTTTAGTTTCGTATTTCGAAACGAAGGTAGTCTCATGAATATGCTCCAATAGTTCTTAGCGACCCCTTACACGTCGCTTATCAGAACATTAATGGAACAACTGGATTGCGGGAGATCAAGCAAGGCACGCCAAAAACGCTTGATTCCAAAGAGAAAAGCCATGTCGAGCTTTCGACATGGCTTCATTGAGCGGAGGACACGGGGGTCGAACCCGCAACCCTTTCGGGCAATTGATTTCGAATCAACCTGCTAGCCATTCGCTTATCCTCCGTAACATTCATATGCTTCTACCGATTTTAACAAGCTAACGATTGATTATCGAGGTGCAAAACTTGAATTCGGCAGCCAAGCGATTCCCATCATGCGATCCGTCGAATGGAGACTCTGATCCGGCCAACCGAACAACTCCTCAGCCGTTTTGGCGATAGCCACGGTTCCGAGCCACGCACGGAAAAGCAACCGAAGTAGCGCCCAATCGCAGTTACTTTAGATTTTGTTAGCCACGAAAGTGGCGACAGGATGTAGCCCATGGTGCAAGCCATGGGACCTTGGTTTTAAGTCAATCATAGAGCCACGATAGTGGCGGCAGGAAATTCCCTTCACGTTCTCGCCTATAGCTGGAAACCAATACTCAATCAGCACGCAGGTAAGGCCGATGAGTCATCGCTGATTCTTTGCTAGTCCAGAAATTTTCAAATAGCTGGCCGCTTTCCGTGACAGAAAAGAACTCGGAAATTCGGACTTACGCTGGCCTTCCCCATCCGCACCGCCCCTAAATCGACGGACGGATGCAGCTCGCTAGCAGGGCAAACGCTTGTCTGCAAAGCGTTTGCGTGAGAGTAAAAAGATGACGCGAATCGCTCTAGGTTGTGGCTTTCAATTGCATTATTTTACAGGCTCTGCTTTTGAGATCATAAGTCCGACTGGGTCACGAACTCGATTGAGCCAGAAATTCAATTGAGGGCAAAACTCGATCGAATCGCATGCTTGTACTGCAAGCTGATTTCAATAACAGAATGAGATGGCGAGAACCTTTCCGGGCAACATTGCGTATCGCTTTGTTCGTCAAGCAATTTCAAATCGCTTGATGAGTGTTCGGCAATAAAAACACCTGATGGATCGGGTGTCCGCGGCAAACCGTTTGAGCAACACGCTCAAGTTTTGAAGTATCCATGGAAGGAATGAAGCATGCGGTTTCATTTAGGATTGGCCTCAGTGGCCATGACCATTGCTCTTTCATCGACGATGTTTTCGTCGAGCGAATTTCTGTCCAGCGCTAACGCACAGAACTATCGACAAGCCAGAAATGCGCCCGTCGTCAGTGAGAACTTTGTCGTTCGTGCAAACGACCCGTTGCTTGCTCAAAAAGTCAGTACCGAAGCCGAACGCTTTCGCCGCGAACTGGCGATCCAATGGCTTGGCAAAGAGCTCCCTACCTGGAACCAAAAATGTCCGATCACCGTTGAGGTCGCTCGACATGCCGGTGGAGAAACCAGTTTCGCTTTTATGACTAATGGCACTGGTCGTGGCAATCCGATCGATTGGCGAATGAAGATCTTTGGCCCTCCAGACCGATTGCTTGATGCGGTCCTTCCTCACGAAGTCACCCACACGATCTTTGCAACTCACTTTGGTCGACCTTTGCCTCGCTGGGCCGATGAAGGCGCCTGCACTACGGTCGAACATGCCTCGGAAAGAAAAAAGAACCATCGGATGTTGATGGACTTTTTATCTGCGTCGCCTTCTCGCGGAATACCATTCAACCGAATGTTTACGATGCGAAATTATCCGCATGACATTTTGCCGCTGTATGCCCAAGGTTACAGTCTTGCCAAGTTTTTGATTTTGCAAAAAGGGAAACGGAAATTCCTGGACTACATAAGCGAAGGCCTTAAGAACGAATCCCAAATGCACGAACTGCGAGCTTGGGACAAGGCAACCAATGATTTTTATGGCTTCCGCGATTTGTCGGACCTGCAAATCGCTTGGTTGGAGTGGGTAAGAAACGGTAGCCAGGAATCGGATTTCGAAAAACAAGTTGAAATGGAATCTGCTTCCGCAATGACGCTCGTTCGCGCCGACAACCCGGCCACCAATCCCAAATTTGTACAATCCAATACGTCTGCAACATTTGCGAACATGGAATCAAAAAGCTGGTATGCTCGCGAGATGAAAAAGGGAGCCAGCCGCATTGCGGCCAAGACAGAAAACTGGTCACCTTTGCAAACCAAGAAAGTTCCCACCGGACAAGGCTTACCTGCGTACACATCGCCGCAGGAATCGATAGAAAAAGACAACACCAGTAATGCCAAAAAGCCAGTTGACAAAACGCTTCAGGAAAATTCGACACCCAAGAAATCGAACGCTCCCGTCTTCCGAGATTCAAGGTTGCCCGATCAATATCGCAGCCGTCCAAAAACAGTTTGGCGCTAGAATCTTATTTGGCGTTAGAATGTTGTTTTCGCAGCGCCAACCAACTTTCGGGCAAACATAATGGGAATTCTTGACTGGTTATTCCAACGCCCGCAATTCAAACACTTTGACGATTCGTATGCGCTCACCCGTGAATCGCTTTGGAATGCGCTCCAGCGCACGGTAAATTCGGAGCAGCACGCGCTCAAATCCATTTGGCTGGTTACTCATTTCACCGATACGTTTACTACGCTTCAGGATCGACTGGACTCGTGGGGCCGAGAGTATGACGTGGTCGCTGCACCAATCGATGCCAACGCACTTGAACGATCCAATTTGCTTTCGCCAAGCTCGTTCAAGCTTGTATTGGCTGAGATGATTCCTGACGCTGTTCCAAACATGCTTGAAGTCAATCGCGATCAAACGATTGCGATGATCGTGTTGGAAAGGCACCCCCATCCAAAGTATGACGATCGGATCGTAGAGTTTGCCAAATCATTGCCGTGCCTGGTCGAGTTCGGGCATTATCTTTCGCTTGATGATGAAGTCGTCAAGACAGTCATTTCGGAAACGACGTTGACGATCTTAAAACAGCTGGGCATGGACGAGCACGAATTGATCACCACCAGTATGGTTTCGCGTCGCATGAATGTCACGCTTGGCAGGAAAGCTGAAGAGTATTCGGGCGACCAGCCGGCCGATTCGGCGAAAGAATGGTTGGAATTGAATTCCTAGTGGTACATTTTTTACAGCTAAAGCTCAGTATTCAAAACCACCGCAACCACCAACGCGACGACGGCACCAACTGACGTCAACATTGCGAAAGTAAATTTGACTTTCTTGTTGGCCAGCGAAAGCACAGCCAATAGTGTCGTGGCCAACATTGAAAATCGTACCAGCATCGCCCGCGGCAACTTGAAACCAACGCCATCGTAGAACAATCGTTCCATCGGTAGCCAAATCAAACCGATCACCATGGCGGTGAACAGAATGGTCGCCAAGACATTTCTTTGACCAAATTGGTTTGAAGCAACCGAAAAAATTGTGAACGCGAGTGCGGGAACGATGAACAAATAGCTCAGACCGGTGGCGAACAACGAACTTATAATCGCAAGCCCGACCCAGATCACACCAAGCGCCAACCAAGCCCCCACGGCGTTCAGATGTTTGTGAAATGTTAACCCAACTCCTGCCACTAGTGCACACGTTGAAAGCCCAAACCCAAACATGATTGGAACAGGACAACGTGGCCACGGGTTGCTAAGTCGTGGATCAAGCCTCACACCATATTGGATCCAATAAACGGCAAAACATAGGACAAAAATCGACGCGGCGTGAATGCCGAGGTGAATCAGAATCTGCGAACCGAGGTTAGTTGGCGTTGGTGAATCGTTCTCCCACTGGCGAAATTTTCTTGCTGATACCACCAACAAAACAACGCCGATGGCCGCCAACCAAATTGACCAATTACTCGGCCACCAAATGATGAACATTCCAAAGAAGTCGAAATAGACTGCTTCATCGCTCGACTGCGTTTTTGCCTGTTGCCCAAGCACTTGGGCTGCCATCGCTTGATCCAGTTCGGCCGACTCTAAATCCATAAGAACTCGAATAAGGCCAAGTGCATTTTCACCATGATGCTGCAAACTTCCACGGTCGACGTTTGAAAAATTGTCGCTGGGCGTGTGGTAATTTTTCACGTCGCCAATAAACGCAAAGTTAAAACCGAGCATTCCGGATTCGCGGAAAATCGTAAAATCCGTATCGTTGGGCAATTGCTTGTAGATTTCGAAGAACAACGAAGAAGCAAACGGCCGCTTGCTTGTCCGTGCAAAAATGGGAATCAACAAACGACTGTAAGGGCTTGTTTCGAACATCATGCTCGGCCCCGTCGTCCCACGTGCTTCGAGGTTGATGACCATGCCTATGTTCTTTGCGTCTGGATGCTCATCTACAAATAGCTTTGCACCGAGCAACCCCAGCTCTTCACCATCAGTAATCAGGAATTTCAACGGACGTTTTCCAGCAGGCTCGCGCGCCATCAAACGCGCTATATCCAGCAGCGCCGCGGTGCCGACTCCATCGTCAGACGCTCCGGGACCACGAGATGTCGAATCATAATGGGAAAGAAGCATGATCGATTTGACAGTGTCTGAATCGGAGGAAGCGTTGTCCGATGCTTGGATTGAATCTTGTGGTCTGGTCGCGTAAATATTTTTCAGTTCAACTTCTTCCTTGCCGACTCTGTCCTGCAACCATTTGGACACGCTGGCTTTTCCCGACTGGATTTCAACGGTGTAGCCATAGGATTTGAGGAGTGCGACAATTTTTTCGCGCACCACTGCATTTTGATCGCTTCCAGCCGGATGAGGAATTGAATCGCCGACTAGCGACTGCAAAATCGTTTCAGCTGGTTTAAAAGAAAACGCGGGAGTGAGTTCTTTCGCATTTGAGTTTGGAGGAATCGCCTCCGAAGGCGCGTATCTCATCGCGCCGACCAAAATCACCGATGCCCAAAACGCAAAAACGACTGTCAGCGAGACGGCCCCGCGCCAACGTTCATTGACATTGGATTTTTTTTCTGCTGCTTCCACGTGTATCACAGCCTCTCTCAAACTTACTTAAAATTGAGCGTTTTTTTTCCCTGCAAAACTTCGACCAAAAGAGGTAGGGAATATCCTTACTCAAAAAACAGCCGCTTCTTGATTCCGCTCCTGTCTGACGTTGTTAAACTGAAGCAACAATCTTATCAAAGCTTAAAACATCCTTCCTCCATTTGTTTGAATCGAAGAATTTGCCGGGAGACAAATTGGCCTGTAACCCTCTCACCTTAAATCACAGACCACGTTTCAAATCGCTGGAAAAAATGGTTTGGCAGTTGGCGTAGTGCCAAATCCTACCGAAAAATGCCGCTGGTTCATCTGAGCAATTCAGTTGAACCAGCAGCTCCTACCTTTTTCATCAACTGAAAAAACTTGCTCTCCTGCCAGCGCTACTTCTTCCCCAGCTTGCGTTTCGCCTGAAAAAACTCAGTCAAAATCCCTCCGCATTGCTGTGCCATGATGCCTTGCACCACTTCTGCACGATGGTTCATTCGTTCGTCATCCAGCAAATTATAAAGCGACCCGACCGCGCCACCTTTGGGATCGGTCGCACCAAAAACCACCATCGGAATTCGGGCTTGGAGAATGGCACCGGCGCACATTGGGCACGGCTCAAGCGTGACGTACAGAATGCAATCTTCCAGTCGCCAGTCGCCGACCGATTCTGCAGCCTGCGTGATGGCCATCATCTCTGCGTGAGCCGTTGGGTCGCGTAGCTGCTGACAAAGATTGTGGGCGGCTCCAATGATTTGTTGGCCGCGAACGATCACCGCGCCAACGGGGACTTCGTCGATTTCACCCGCAGCGACAGCCTGTCGAAATGCGTGCTGCATGAAATGTTCGTGTGGAAAAATCTCAAGGTTCATTTTGTGGCCGACTCTTTCGAATCAGATTGTTTTGCATCAGATTTGTCATCGTTAGACGCTTTTGTATCAACAGTCAAAATTCGCTTCAATTGAACGTTCTTAATTTCGGCGATCGTTTGAAAAGAACTTAGTCCCAACGGCTTGCTTAAATCCACATCGTTTCGAAGGCTGATTTTTTTGCCTACGATGCTTTGGTCAATCACTTGTTTGTCATCGATCCAAGTCGAAATCTTTTCTGGTTGGACTCGAACTCGTATCGAATACCACTGGCCAGTTTCAAATTTCCTTATTGAACGCGTCCCATTGGTCGAAGCATCAGCATCATTGATACACGAAAGCCCAACCAGCGTTCCGCCCCATCCACCAACGATCAATGAACAGTGCGACTCCGCGACTGGAAACGTCAGGCAGCAGAAAAAGTCGGTGCCGTCGATTTTGCGTGCATCAAGCGAAATTTCGTAGTCCGTTTTTGGTAAGTCATCATGGTCAATGGCGATTCCGGTCATCGGATCGCCGGCTCCCATTCTCAAAACGCCGTCTTTCACCTCACAATCACCTTCGCCTCCAAAGCTTAACTCCTCCCAGCCGTCCAAAGAATCTTTGGCCAAAAGGTTTTCCACCTCGCCAAAATTTAATTCCTCAGCCGTGTCTTGGTCGGGATTGCTTGCGGCTGATTTGCTTGTTGCTGCCTTATCTCCTTGGGGCATATCCGTTTTTCCAGATTCGATTTTTCCAGAATTTTTTTTCTCGGGTTCTTGCGTTTGCTGATCTGACGTCTCGCCGGCAACTTGAGAAACTGCATCAGTGGCTGTGTCAGTTCCACTGCAACCGATCGCAATCGCGGCGAACACTCCCGTGAACACAAGCCAAATTTTGCCAGGTATAGCGATGGATTTAGGGTTAGTCGTTGTGATGCTCATAAGCCACTTTGCCAAAATCGGAATCAAGATTGAGTTGCACATCAAATATAGCCGCACCGCAGGTTGGAGGAAACTGACCGACAACGTGCTGCACGCACCAGAAATGGCGTCGAATTTTGCTTTGAGACGGACACTCAAGCTCATCAACCTTTCTTCGGGTTGCGCGTTATCAATTTCGCCTGTCACTTCGCCACGTGGCAGATATAATCGCTTAGTTCAAAAACGAAAGTAGTTCCATGCAGATTCAGTGGTTCCCCGGGCACATGCACAAAGCCCGGGTGCAGATGAAAGAGACGCTTCCCAAAGTCGATTTGGTGATCGAGGTGCTTGATGCGCGGATCCCTTACAGCAGCGAAAACCCAATGCTTGAGGAGTTGCGTGGCGACAAACCGTGCTTGAAAATTCTCAACAAAGCTGACTTGGCCGATCCAGAATTGACCAAAGTCTGGCTTGCACATTTTGAAGAAAAGAATGGCATCAAGGCACGAGCAACCACTACCGAAGACCGTAAAACCATCCGCCAACTCACCGACGTCGTCGTGCGGATGCTTCCACACAAAGGCGAAGGCAAAACGATCACGACGATGATCGCCGGAATTCCCAACGTTGGCAAATCGACGATCATCAACATTCTCGCGAAAAAGAAAGTTGCAAAAACCGGAAACGAACCGGCCGTTACCAAAGGCCAACAGACCATTCACATCGGTAACGGAGTCACGTTGCTGGACACACCTGGCGTGCTTTGGCCAAACGTAGAAAACATTGCCAGCGGGTATCGGTTGGCGACCATCGGTTCGATCAAAGAAACCGCGATGGACTATTCGGACGCAGGATTTTTCATCGCCGAATTTATGCTCGAACATTTTTGGGATCGTTTGCAAGAGCGTTACAAAGTGGAAACGAATCCGGATGGCTCTGCGATTTCAACGCCAACGGAACTCATTGAGGCAATTGGGCGAAAGCGTGGTTGTCTTGGCAAAGCCGGAATTGTTGACATCGACCGAGCGTCAAAGATCTTTGTGACTGAACTCCGATCTGGAAAGCTTGGACATTTGACGCTTGAGACTCCTGAGATGATGGAACGCGAAAAAATCGCAACGGCCAAACGAATCGCAGAAAAAGAATTGACCAAAAGCGAAAGTGCAAGAAAGCGTAAGGCGGCTTTCAAAGAGCGAAACGCTCCCAAAAAACGCACGCGAAAACGTTCGTAGCGAAATGCACTTGAACGCCAATTTTCGGGTACTCTCGAATTCCGCGAGAAACGTCATAAAGATGCTTCGGCAATCAAATCCACCAACTGATTCGCGTCAGGCCGATTCTTTGGATGGAAATCACAGGCCATTTTTGCAACGTGTCGCAGTTTTGCAATTTCATTTTCGCTTGCCGCATCGCCGACTCGATCCAACACAAATTCAATCAGCTTTCCAAGTGAATAAACATCCGCTTCACGCGATGTGTTTAACTCGGGCGCAATGAATCCTTCAGCGCCTCCGACAAGCCTTGCCCTTCGGCTGGAGTCATTCATTTGAAAACAGGAAAACCCAAAATCAATCAGTTTCGCTCCGCAACTGGTCAACATAACATTGGCAGGCTGAAGATCACCGTGCACCACTCCTTTTTCATGCAGGTAAGCAATAGCCAGTGCAATCTCGCGCATCCGTTTTAACGCGAACGACATCTCCTCGGATTTGAAATCGAAATTCCGCAACGACTGGCCAACACAATTTTCCATCACGATAAACCAGCTTCCGTTGGGTAGCGGACCGGCTCCCAGAAATCCAACGATGTTCGGATGGCTAAGCCGTGCCAACTGGTTCGCTTCATTTAAAAATTGCGATTCGACACCAGTCCGCCCCAGCCAGGAACTCTTTAGCACTTTGATTGCGACCGATTCTCCGGTGCGATGGTCACGTGCCAAGTAGACTTTCCCGAAAGCCCCTGCGCCGATCATGCGAACCAAATCAAAATGATCAAAACTGATTCCAATGTTATCGTGGCTGCCAAGCAAAGCTTCGCGATCCGCTGGCTCGTCGTCTCCGATTTGAAAGTCGTAACAGTTGGCAAGTTTTGATTTAAGCGTCTGCAGGACTCGACGAATCGTTCGCTCCGAGCGTCCCGTCCGCTCAGCAATTTCAACGTGGGTCAAGCCGGCCAGCCGTGCGGTCAATACTTTTTTGGCCAATGGTTTTTCGTTTTGAAGTACGACCGAAACAAGATCTTCGAGTTGGCTGATCGCAACAACGTCATTTTTCTCGTCCACGATTGGAATCTCTGACTGGGCTACTTCCTGCCCAACGTTTCGTTTGGCTGCGGCGAAAAATTCAGTTTGCCGATGCATTTGATTGATCGCGATTCCTGCGATCAACCTCCACAAGTCACCTTCGCGATCCCAACGCACTTCGTCGCGATCGGCCATTTCAAAGAAAGCCAGAAACGTCTCCTGAGCGATGTCGGCAGGATCAACTTTGGAACTCAAAAGCGTTAATAGTTTGCTTTTTGCCAGCCCAAGCAATCGCCTCGCGTACCGCGCGTGGATCTCACTGGCGGCTTGTGAATCGCCAGATTGATACCGTTCAAGAAGTATTTTGGAAAATTCTGTCGACATCGAAAAAAGTTTGTCCGGTTTTGTCGCGAAGATCTGAATACCTTTCATACCACGAATGTGGGTTGAATTGTCAACCGCGAAAGTGAATCAGGCAATTCAATTGTAAATCAATCCGATGATCATTCCATTCAAAGCGAGAGAATTGATGGCTTACGTTGTTACGCGCGCTTGCATTGGCTGCAAAGATACTAGCTGTGCAAATGTCTGCCCTGTTGAAGCATTTCACGAAGGGCCCACCATGCTGTTTATTAACCCAGAAATCTGCATTGATTGCGAAGCCTGTGTTGTTGAATGTCCAGTCAGCGCAATTCACTACGACGAAGACGTTCCCGAAGAGTTCGCCAGCGACATAGAACTCAATAGAAAAATGGTTGAAGTCTATCCCGTGTTCCAATGCTGACGACGGAGCAACAAATTTGGCGGCTTGTGCAGAATTTCGATCTTGGTCGTCGAATCACGTCACAAATTGCCCGCGGCATTCCAGCCGGAAGCTCTCAGTTGTCTCTGGCCGCGAATAACGGTTCAATAATAAGTGTTAAAGCTTGTGACAAAACCGGAACGCGAAATGACAATGACACCAACCGTTGAAAGTGCTTCACCCGCATGGATGAAGTGGATGTTGATTGCAGCCGGAATCTACAACCTCGCGTTTGGATTGTTCGCAATTCTTTTTCCCGGCGCGATGTTTGACTTGATTGCAATGGAACCGCCGAAATACCCAGAACTTTGGCAGTGCATTGGAATGATCGTCGGCGTGTACGGAGTCGGCTATATCATCGCCGCGTTTGATCCGGCAAGGCATTGGCCCATCGTACTGGTGGGATTTCTTGGAAAACTTTTTGGCCCAATCGGAATGGCGATTGCGGTTTCGCGGGGTACGCTTCCATTGAGTTTTGGACTGGCGAATGTGACCAACGATTTGATTTGGCTGATTCCATTTGGGCTGGTCCTCTTGTTTGCTTACCGCAAATGATCCCAAACGAACTTTCCGAACATTGGCTAATTGGCCAATTCGCATTTGCGTGAATTTTTTCAAACATTCCTCGTGGCAACCCGTTGCCATCCCCAAACGCTCTTTTACCCCTCAAAAACAGCAAAATTTTCTCGGAGTGACCTAACGTGTCAAAACGCTTGATTCTTCTATAATCTTAGCGACCCTATTTCACCATTGTCAGGGATTTGACACACGTGACCGAAAATTTAGATTCTCCAGAATCACAGCGAGTTTTTCTGGGGCTTGAGCAGCCACCCCTTATTTCTGCCGCCGATTGGATCGTGGACACCTACCGATCCGAAAGTGCAGGCCTGCGCGAACTGAACCTTTCGCAATTCATCATTGTGTTGCCATCAGCCCGCGCCAAAAATCGGCTGCTACAACTTCTGATTCAAAAAACCGATGAACAATCCATCGTTTTTACCCCGCCTGAAATCACGACCATCGGCCAACTGCCAGAATTTCTATACGTTGCTGAAAAGCAATTGGCGACCGACCTCGCCCAACAGATTGCCTGGTCCAAAGCCGTCGAGCAAGGAGCCGAAGAAGAAATCAAATGCCTGACCGGGCGTCACGAAGTCGAAGTCCTCCAAGACTGGCAGCCACTGGCCACGTTGATTTCGAAACTTCACACGCGACTGGCCAACGACATCTGGAGTTTCAGTAGTGTCGCCCGCGAAGTCAAAAACGTCTCCGGATTCTTAAAAGAAGAAACGGCACGCTGGGATGCACTCGACGCGATCCAGCAACGTTACTACTCCGTCCTCTACGAAGTCGACTTGTGGGACAAACAAGCTGCCCGAAACTATGCTGCGGCTGGCCTGATGAAAGCCAATGAAATTCGCTGCTCGACGGACAAGAATATTTTGATGGTCGGAGCCGCTGATCTCAATCGCTCCATCTCAGAAATGATCCGCCAAGTCGCAACGACTAACCCCGCCCAGGTTCGCGTTTTGATCGCCGCTCCCGATTCGATGGCCGACCGATTCGATGAATTCGGTAGCTTGATCACCGCACAATGGCTTGACACCGAAATCGAAATTCGAGACGACCAGATTTTGATCGTCGACCAACCTGCCGACCAATCCGATGCCGCCGCACACCATCTCTGCAAACTTGCGGCCAGTGAAAACTTCACTGCCGACCAGATGACCATTGGCGTGCCCGATGAAACAATCATTCCGCAGATCGAACGCAGCCTCAATGCAATTCAAATTCCTCACCGCAACCTGGCTGGCCGACCGCTGGCGGAGACTGGGCCGGTTCGGTTGATGATCGCGTGTCGTGACTATCTCGAATCGCAAACCTACGAAGCGTACGCGTCACTTGTGCGCCATCCCGATATGTTTCGTGCGATCTGCACTCAGGTTGAAAAAGACTCATGGCTTTCAGATCTTGATGTCTTTCAAAACTTCAACCTGCCTGGCATCCTTGGCATTGAAGACAAACAACCGTTCGGCATTCCCGATCAATTGGAATCAGAATTTGACCCAACCGACGACGGCTCAATTCGACGTGCGAAAAAGAAAGCCGAATCAGCCTCGCTTTTAAACAGCATCCATGCGTTTATTGGGCAGTTGCTTAGCCCGCTAATTGGTGAATCGCAACCAATCGCGAATTGGACTCAGCCGTGGAGCAAGATTTTGGTCGAAGTCTACGGCGATCGCACGATGGACAAAACCTCTCCTTGCGATCGGCAGATCATTCGAGCATGCGAAGCGATTTACACGGCGTTGGGAAACCAAAAACAAGTTCCAGAAAAATTCGATACGCAAACCACCGCCGCAGAAGCCCTCGAATGGGCCGTCGAAGCCGCGATGGAGCACCGAGTCGTCGACCCACCGATTCCCGAAGCCATCGAACTTGCGGGTTGGTTGGATCTAACACTTGACGACGCGCCTGTCATGATCGTGACCAGCATGAACGATGAGCATGTTCCTGCCAGCGAGTTGGGACATCAGTTTTTGCCTAACGAATTGTGTAAGCAGTTGGGCATCCTCGACAACGATCGCCGCTATGCACGTGATGTTTACGCATTGACGGTACTTTCGGCTGTACGCGAAAATTTGGTTTTGATTGCTGGCCGCCGAGACGAAAAAGGCGAACCGAAAAAGCCAAGTCGACTGTTGTTTTCGACTGACGCCCAAATTGCAGCCCGCCGCGCCAAAGCGTTTTTTGACTATACCGGCACACCTGATTCTGAATTTTGGATCACACCGAAAAAGTCAGAAGACTGTCCCGATGAGCAACAGTTTGAAATTCCAATGCCGGTTTGCACCGAACCGCTTCGAAATCTTTCGGTCACTAAGTTCCGCGATTTTTTAAAATGCCCGTATCGGTTTTACTTAAACCATATTCTCAAACTCGAATCAACATCCGACGACTGGCGAGAGTTAAGCGGCGGAACGTTCGGCGATTTAGCCCACAACGTCTTGGAAGCGTTTGGCAAAAGCGACCAACGGGACCTGACAAGTGAAGGAAAAATTCTTGAGTATCTTGAGGACGAATTGAACACCCAAGTCAAACGGTTGTTCTCCGGCTCGCGATTGCCTGCGGTTCGAATTCAAGTCGAACAACTGCGGCTCCGAATCCAACGCTTCGCAGCCCAGCAAGCAATTTCGGCTCAATCGGGTTGGCGAATCGTCAGCACTGAAGAGCATTTATTTCACGACTTTATGGTCGATGGCGAGCCATTTATTATCAACGGAAAAATCGACCGCGTTGACCAGCACGACGCAACTGGCCAGGTCGCTGTTTGGGATTACAAATCTTCAGACAAAGGTGGCTCGCCGGATTCCGTTCACTATCAACGTCGCAAGAAAGAATGGAAAGATCTTCAGCTTCCACTTTATCGGCATCTGGTCAAAGAAGTCAGCGCGGTCGCGGGAGCCGATTTCGGCAACGTAAAAATGGGCTACATCTTGCTTCCCAAAAACCTGGACGACGTTGGTTTCCACGAAGCCAATTGGACAACCGATCAACTTCACGCCGCTGACGAAACGGCAAAACGAGTCATCAGAAGTATTCGCGGCGGAGTCTATTGGCCGCCCAATCCTAAACCGCCAATGTTCTCCGAAGAGTTCGCGTCCATCTGCCAAGACAACGTGTTTGAGCAATTTGTTCCGCAAGAGGAACTTGAGGAGGCGCCACCATGGTAGGTGAAACAGCAAAACGCGAACTCCTTGGTGAGTTTCCCAATCAGATCATCCGCGCGTCAGCAGGCACTGGAAAAACATTCGCGCTGTCCAATCGCTACCTGCAGTTGTTGGCGTCTGGTGCCGAATGCCAAACGATCCTCGCGACGACGTTTACGAAAAAGGGTGCTGGGGAGATTCTGGATCGGATCATCAGCCGTCTTTCTGATGCTGCTCTCGATGATGCCGCAGCGGAAAAACTCTCGGGCGAGCTTGAGTGGAAACTTTCCCGCGAACGCGCCGCGAAAATTTTGCACGAACTACTGGGCAACTTGCACCGACTGGAAATCAGTACGCTTGATAGTTTCTTCAACCGTGTCGCCAAAGCATTTGCGCTCGAATTGGGCCTGCCGCCGACTTGGGACATCGTCGATGAACAACAAATCAACCGGATGGAAGACGAAGCGATTCAATCCGTGTTGCGAAACGCGTCGGTGATCCATTTGCTGCACATGCTCACCAAAGGCCAAGCCACACGGCGAGTGGCAACGATGGTTCGCGACACGGTCAAACAAATTTATAGCATCTACCGCGAATCCGGCCCCCGGCCCTGGGATCAGCTTGAGGTCACGGGGCAGTTTATCCCTGACGAACAACTTGAACTGATAATCGATCGAATGGAAGCGATCGAACTACCTGGAAAAATGCTTCCCAAACACTGGAACGAAGTCCTCGGTTACGCGCGGGCACGCGATTGGGCCGCGTTCGCATCCAACACTTCGTTCCAACGTTCGCTTGATGGAGACTATAAATATAACCGCTCAAAACTGCCTCCAGCGATCATCGAGATTTATAAACAGATCATTCCGCATTGCCGGGCGTATGTAGAAACCCGATTGATTCAACAAAACAAATCGACCAGTGAATTGCTTGGCTCATTTGGCGAACTGTTGGAAAAGAGCAAAGACGAAACGGGCAACTTGCGATTTGACGACGTGACCGATCGACTGGTTTCATTTGTTTCGATGTGGGACACCGACCGATTTTCGTTTCGGCTTGATCATCAGATTCAACACTTGTTGCTCGACGAGTTTCAAGACACTTCTTTGTCGCAATGGAAAGTCATTCGCCCGTTCGCCAAAAATGTAACCGAGAACGCGGACACACTCCGTTCGTTCTTTTGCGTTGGCGATATGAAGCAAGCGATTTTCGGCTGGCGCGGCGGCGTGGCAGAAATCTTTGATCTTGTTGACAACGAACTTCCTAATTTGGCCGAATCAAAACAACTGGCCACCAGCTACCGAAGTTCGCAAAACATTATTGATCTCGTCAACGATGTGTTTCTTAATGTTGACAAATACGATTGTGATTCGCCAATGATCGACGAAGCCATCCAGCAATGGCCGGCTTGGTTTACCGAACACACGACCCAGCGCAAAGAGCTAAAGGGCCATGTCACCATCGAGATGGCGGCCGATTGTGACCAGCAGTTAAAGCAATGGGAAGACACCAAAGACCGCGTTCGCAACAATAACGTGATCTTCAAAACGGTTCAACGCGTTCGAAAACTCGCGCGGGACCTTCCGGAGCATCATTCGATCGGCGTGATTGTTCGTACCAACGCCGAAGTTGCCAATTTGATTTTTCAGCTTCAACAAAGAGGCGTTCCAGCAAGCGAAGAAGGCGGCAGCTCGCTGGTCGATTCGGCCGCCGTTGAAATCGTTCTGTCAGCGATCAAGCTGGCCGATCATCCCGGCGACTCGGTTGCGCGTTTTCACGTTTCGCACAGTCCACTGGGAAAATCATTTGGCTTGGAACCAGAAACGGATTTAAACCAAAAAACAAACATTGCCGCGGCTCACGTCGCTGCGGCAAACCTTCGTGCTCAATTGGTCAACGAGGGCTATGGCGCGACGATCGAATCGCTTGCTCGTCAACTGATCGATAAATGTACTAAACGTGAATTGCAGCGACTTCAACATGTCGTGCGAATCGCGTATGACGCACAGTCGGATAACCAGCAGTGGCAGTTGCGGCCAAGTCGTTTTGTGCAGTACGTTCGCGACGAAGTAAAAGTTGGTGACCAAAGCTCCGCCCGCGTTCGCGTGATGACAATTCACAAATGCAAGGGCCTCGAATTTGACGCCGTCGTGTTGCCGCTGAAACTCCGCACGCAAGGTTGGGCGGGCCTTACGCCGAATGTTGTAGTTGGACGCGATAGTCCGACTGCCCCAATCAATATTGCCACGCGATATATGGGTGAAAAACTTCGTAAGCTTTTGCCGTCCGAGTTCCAGTCCATTTTTGAACAGGACCGCCAACGCAACGTCCGCGAATCCATGTGCGTTTTGTACGTCGCATTGACCCGCGCCGTTCACGCGACTCACATCATTGTTTCGCACGGTGCTAAACCTGATCACAAATCGGCATCGGGTATTTTGTTGGCTACGCTTTGTCCGGAACAAGAGCGGGCCGAGGGAATTTTGTACGAAACGGGTGATCCGGATTGGCATAAGTCAACTGAAAAGGTTGAATCGACGGACCCGTTTAACTTAAGCGATTTCTATTTGACCGATACACTCGATTTAAATTCCGGCGTCGTCTCCGAAGAGATCCGTTCTGGCCGCGGCATTCCTCAGTCGAGCCCTTCTCAACTCGAAGGCGGCCAGGAGATGCTGCTGGGAAGTGTTTTCGAAAAACACGACAACTATGAAGGCAGAGTTCGCGGCAAAATAATCCACGGCTGTTTTCAATCGCTGGCGTGGCTTGATGAATCGATTCCGAAAAAGGAGCAATTGGAGTCACAGCTAAAACGGCTTGTCCCAACTAAGAACAATTTTGACCGATACATCGCTGAATTTTACGACATGATCGAGAACGACAACGTGCGCAAGCTACTGTCGCGTTCGACCTACCAAGAGACTTACATGATGGAATTTGCCCGAACAGGCGAAGTCGTCATGGAAGCCAATCGCCTCGAAGTTCACAACGAGCGGCGGTTCGCGGTACAGCTCAATGGCGAGCTTCTTGAGGGCGTCATTGACCGTTTGATTTTGGTCTATCAAGGCAACAAGATCACCGGCGCGGACATAATTGACTTCAAAACCGATGCCGTCGACGGCTCAAACCTTCAAGAGTTAATTGGATATTACCGTCCGCAAATGAGCGGCTATCGCGATGCCGTCAGCCGATTCACTCGACTTCCAATCGATAAAATTTCAACGCGGTTGGTGTTTCTTGGAACGGGCCAAGTAATCAATTTGGATCTCATTGAAACGGCTGTTGAGTCGCCCTCGAAATCTGGCTCCAAAACAAGCGGCAGACATTCTGGTGCTCGACGTGTGTCCAAACCCAAGGGTGCCGTTCAAAAGCCAGCACCAACGGTGGCTCAATCGCCTTCGTCCGCGCCATCGCCTTCAAAACCATCCAACGCACCTTCTCGACCAGCCAGCTCACCCGTGCCAAAACCGAAAACTCAACAGGCTCGTCAGCAAACGTTCTGGTCTGAAGACTGATCCAGTAGGTTGGACATTCCTGTCCGACAATCGGAGGCCGGATGGTCACTCATCGTCTGCGTTTTTTTAGCGACTCAGCTCAACCTAAATTTCTTTTTCCAAATCCCAACCATCGGGCAAGACGGAATTCTTAATCAAAATCGGAATCCCGTCTCGAATCACACACGTTGGGTTATCAAGATCTGTTTGGTCGCGTTTGCTTGTGTTGATGATTCTTACGTTTTCACCAATGCTGACATTCTTATCAACAATCGCTCCGTCAATCACAGTCCCTTCACCAATCAACATCGGAGAGGAACTTCGTTCACGGCTTGTGTCATCGGACTCGTAGAAATCACACCCCATCACGATCGAATTTTTGATCGTGACATTTTCACCCACCATCGTTCGCAAACCAATCACGCTATTCTCAATAACGGCTCCTTTACCGATGAAGCACCCGTTGGCGATCAAGCTACTGCTAACCGTCGCACCGGCCATTCGTGTCGGTGGAAGAAAACGGGCACGAGTATAAAGTGGCGAATCAGCCTTAATGATTTCGAATTCGGGATTGTCACAAGCCATACTCAAATTCGCGTCGTAAAACGAACGGATAGTTCCGATGTCTTCCCAGTAACCATCGAACAAATGCATTTGCACGTGATGGAGCTTAATCGTTTTCGGAAAAACTTCCTTGCCAAAATCGGTGTAGTCCGAGTTACTCAGCATGTCGTTGAGCAGCTTGCGGTTGAACACGTAAATGCCCATGCTCGCTATGCAATCGCGGCCTTTGGGATCGACGCCTCGACTTTTGATCCATTCAGTATCGGTGCTGACGGCTTCAATTTCTTCGTCTGTTTGGGGCTTCTCGACAAAACCCTCAACGCGGCCATCGTCGTTGACTTGGACCACACCAAAGCCTTTTGCATCCTCACGTGAAACAGGCATGCACGAAATCGTTACGTCGGCGCCGCTTTGCTTATGCGTTTCAATCAACTCACGATAATCCATTCGGTAAAGCTGATCACCAGAAAGAATCACGACATATTCGATACCTGGCTGGTTGAAGTAAACAAGATTCTTGCGAACCGCATCGGCCGTGCCTTGATACCAATCGCTTCCGTCACGATTGGTTTCCTGAGCAGCAAGCAGTTCGACGAATCCGCCGCTGAAGTTGTCAAACGAATAAGTCCGACGAATGTGCCCGTGCAAGCTGACCGACATAAATTGCGTCAAGACATAAACGCGATTGATGCCACTGTTGAGGCAGTTGGAAATGGGAATGTCGATCAAGCGATACATTCCACCAAGCGGAACCGCTGGCTTACTTCGAATCGACGTCAAAGGGGCCAATCGAGTACCACGTCCACCACCCAAGACCAAAGCAACCGCGTTTCGCATTTTCAATTCCTATTCGCAATCGGACAACGCGACCCAAAACGCCCGAGAGATCCTCGGAAATTCGTCCTTGTCGCGTTGTTCAAAAGCTAACGCTTGTGATTGGGTTTCACAAGGTAGGAATACAAATGCATGGTTAAATTCCCATGAACATTCCAACAGCTTTCGCAATATACGGCAGACGCTTATTTGGATTTTGCGTTAACGTTGACTGGAACACTGAAATTTTGTCGCCGATAAAGACACTGCCCCGTCTCGGAATCGCAAACGTAATAGAGTGCATAGCCAGTTAGCGTTACCGTCGAGCTCGCCGAAGCGTTGGTTTTGAATTCAAATTCAACCGTTCGCGTTTCGTTTGACTCCGCTTCCTTGGGATTGGGGAAGGTCACCAGTGAGTTGGATACCGAGCCCAATTCTGACGGCTCGATCCACACGACCATATCATCCGATTCGTTATTCCACTTTGCTTTATCGAGATCAAAGCTAAGGTGAACTCGAACCGCTTGGCCAGCGATAATGGACTGCGGAACGGCGGTTGGATGGACTTTGACAAATTTGGGATCCAAAGTGATTTTGGATTCCGGATCAGGATTCGTTACTTTTGGAGAGGCGGTAAATTTTCTGCTTCGCTGTGCGATTTCAGATCCTGTAAGAGCCACCTTTAACTCAACCGGCGTTTCACCGCGTGCTTTGATTTCCTTCTGAGCTTGCTCAACCCAATCGTAGAACGGATATGGTTTGCTCAAACGCGGACCGTATTGCTGAATTCGACGACGCCAGATGTATTGGTTGGGATTAACTTCCAACGCTTTGGACCAATACCCTGCTGCCATCGTAAAATCGTTGTGATCCACCTCGTCAGGTTGAGACTGATCGAACTTCATACGATACGCAACGCCCAAACGGAAATAGATATAGCCATTCAACTTGGGGTCTGGAGTCTCTGCCAAACTTAAGTTGTAAAACATCGTTGCAAGTCTGATGTTTGTTTGCTTGTCTTTGATCCCGTCCTTGCCGATCAAAACTTTGTTCATGAAAGCGTCTCCCAGAGCGCACGCTTCTTCCCATCCATACTCTTGGGGATTTTCTTGAGTCGTTAACTTGAGATGCTTCTCGAATTGCTCTTGGCGATAATTGGAAGCAAGTTTCGGGGCTTTTGTTTTGGGAGCTTCTCTTGTCTGTTCAACCAGCTTTGTGATCGCACCTGGACCTGCACTTGGATTTGGTAAACGAGTGGACATCACGACTCCGTGCTCATCGATCAGAATCGGAATCGGAACGACGGCCACGCCTAGCTCGGTAAATGCGTCCTGCACGATTGGAAACTCGTATTGTCGCCATTGCTTATACAGTCGGCAGCGTTCGGCATGCTGTTCCTGGATCACACCAATTACAACCAATTTTTCGTCAGCGACCAATTGCTTTGTGACTTTATTCCACACGGGAATAATTTTGCGGCAGCCTGCTCACCAAGAAGCAAAATGTAACAGCAGAACTTTCTTGCCACGGTAGTCGGACAACTGAAGGTTCTTTCCGTCGTCGATCGAAGGCAAGATAAAATCGCGATGGGGTTCGCCGACTTTAGGTCTATAGCCACGATGAATTTTGATCGGGCTCGCTTGAGTGGCCGTTTCGGCTGAAGCTTTTTCTGCGGTAGCTGCTTGAGCGAAAGTCGTTGCTGGAATCGCAAAGATAAAAATCGCAATCGCAACGTGCACCGACGAGAAAGTGATTTTGTTGATGAAGTTGGCCATAGAGAATCCTTGAGTGAATTTAAGGCGTTTATTCTAGCACTTGTCGCGCAGTTTTTCTGTAAAAGCAACAACAAGCATCAGATTTTTGCCCGACAATTACGCAAGTTGGAAATTCCTGTCCCACAATGACGAACCTGAAAAAGACGTACAAGAATGAATGTTCATCCGTAGAACTAGTACGACTTTTAGTGCGATTCCAAAACGCAGACGAGGCAAATTTTCGCAAACATATCAGTCGGCTAACTCTTCGATGTCGGAAACATCGTGAGTTTGCGGAAGGTCAGCCAGTTCATCGAGACCAAACAGATCCAAAAACCGCTCTGTCGTTGAGTAATATCTGACTTTCGGATCGGTTGAACCCGGTTCGACACTCAGTAACTCACGACGTACCAACTGGGATAACACGGCACCGCAAGACCGTGGAAGAATCTTTTCCACTTGGGCTTTTGTCGTTGGCTGGTTGTAAGCCACAACTGCCATCACGTCGATCGCCGACTGGCTCAATCTTGCCTCTCGGTTGCGTCCAAAAAAGTCTTGCTGGAAGTCATTGAGATCGGGCGAAAGAATCATTTTGAAAACGCCGCCATCTGATTCGATGCGGTACGCTGCGTTTTCTTTTTCGTATTTCTCGTTGAGCGCACGTACGGCTTTGGTGACTTCTTTGGGACTCACGTCTCGCAGCACCGCAGCAACCTTACGGCTATTGAGTTTTACATCCTTGGGAGCGCCAACGAACAGGATCGACTCGATAATTGACTCGGGCGAGATTGGACACGCCGCGTTATCGTCAGCTCCATCGAGCTTGTCTTCTTCGGCAGGCGAATCGTCGATAGGTTCTTCGGAGTTGTCTTCGTCGATTTCCGCGACCGGCTCGCCTTTTTCTTTTAGGACTTTTGCGTAAGCCTGACTTAGCAGGTCCAGCGAAAATTCTTCGTCGTCTTGATCTTGGTCATCGCCCTCCACGCTATCATCGGCGGCGTCATCGCCTTCTTCAATTTCATCCTCGATGTCAGGTTCAGTGGGTTCTTCCACATCTGCCTTTTTACTTTTCGATTTTTTGGATGGCTTTCTTGACATACCGACAGCTTAGATGACAAGCTTACTTCATCGCAAGACGAGCACACGCTGCCCAATCATCGTTCGCCCAAAAAACGCCGAGTTGAATATGCTTAAGAACACCCCATTTACCAAATCGCCCATCGCAACCCTGTTGCTTTCATTTGCTGTCGGCGCTGCGTTGACATTTAGTACCCCAGCCGCGTTTGCGCAAACTTCGGTCGCTGAGCAAGAGACCCAAACGCACACAGCGACCTCGGAGAAAAACATGGTTGCGTCAGTGCATCCATTGGCAACACAAGCAGGATTGCAAGCCTTCAAGGATGGCGGCAACGCGGTTGATGCGGCCGTAGCGACGGCTTTGACACTGGGCGTGGTCGATGGATTCAACTCAGGAATTGGCGGCGGCTGCTTTATTTTGATTCGCAGCAGTGACGGAGAGTTCTTTGCGATCGACGGGCGCGAGATGGCTCCTGCTGCAGCGCACGCAAAAATGTATGTCGAAGCAAAAAGTAAATTCAAAAACCCAAGCCAAATTGGCGCTTTGGCAAGCGGCGTTCCAGGGGCACTTGCCGCATTCCATGAAGCCGCCACCAAACACGGCAAACTAAAATTCAGCAAACTGATTGAACCGGGAGCCAAGATCGCAGATGAAGGATTCGAACTTTCAGCCGCCTACACCGGCCGGTTGAACCAAGCACAAAAATCAATGCGGCAGTTTCCCGGCTCGCTCGATATTTTCTTTCGCGAATCAGACGGCAAACACTCGCCGTACGCGACGGGCGAAACGCTTAAGCAAAAAGATCTCGCCCAAACGTATCGCAAAATTTCATCACTGGGTCCGTCCTGGTTTTATAACGGTCCATTTGCAACAGCCACCGAAGCATGGATGAAAGACAATGGCGGCATCATGACATCGCGAGATTTTGCAAATTATCACACCGTCAACCGCAAGCCAATTCGCACGACGTATCGCGGTTTTGAAATCGTGGGATTCCCACCGCCAAGTTCAGGTGGCGTTCACGTTGCACAGATCCTGAACATCCTCGAACACTTTGAATTGAAACAACTTTACAAAGACGATCCCGCGGCGATGTATCACGTGGTCGCCGAAGCAATGAAATTCGCGTTCGCTGACCGCGCGAAATGGCTGGGCGATCCCGATTTCGTCAACGTTCCTTCAGGGTTGGTCGAAAAAGAATACGCGAAACAAATCGCGGCCAAAATCAAACTCGATACAGTCACCGACGCAACGCCGGGTAATCCACCCAACGCCGATTCGAAATTCTTTGAAAAACACACAACACACATCGCCACCGCGGATGCAGATGGGAATTGGGTTGCGATAACATCGACTGTCAACACAACGTTCGGTGCAAAATTCGTTGTTCCTGGACTTGGCGTGGTGATGAACAATCAGATGGATGACTTTGTGGCGATACCGGGAAAGACCAACTCGTATGGTTTGGTTGGTAGCGAGAAAAACTGGGTTGAAGCGAAGAAACGTCCGCTTTCAAGCATGAGTCCAACGATCGTTCTCAAAGACGGCCAACCGATTTTGACGGTCGGTGCTGCTGGCGGGCCAAAGATCATTACGGAAGTGCTTTGGGCAATCGTCAACCATATCGATTTGGAAATGCCAATCGGAAAAGCGGTCGCCCAACCTCGGCTTCACCACCAATGGGCTCCAAAGGATCTATTGCTTGAATCAAGTTTTGATAAAGCGTTAGAGGAAAAGTTAAAGTCACGAAACCACTCAATCAAGCGATCAAGCGTGATGGGAATTTGCCAAGCAATCTCATTCGACCCGGTGACGAAGAAGTTTACCGGAACACACGACCCGCGAACCACGGGAGCTGCAGCCGGCGAGTAACCGGTTACTTTTCTTGCCGTGCCTTACCTGGCCGGACGCTTCGCCAAATCAGCACCAATCCATTGGCGATCGCAAGCGCCAGTGCGGCGAGGATTGCGACCATGATGACCACACCGCCGAGCGATGTACTGATATAGCTATCGTATATCACAATTCTATCGCCCCCTGAAGAAAAAGTTGTTTCATTGGGGACATGGAACCAAATATCGCCTCCGTCAAGCTCCGCTTCGGTTATCCAGAAAATCACTGGAATGCAAACAACAAAAAACAGAAGCACGACAGTAGACGCGTGCCAATATGCACGACGTGATTGATATCGTGGAGTGGCAATCACATCCGTTGCGGCGGGCGAATCGTATGGGTTTTGGTTCAAAACGGGTATCTTAAAACTGGCATCTTAAAACGGAAAGCAAAACGAGAATCATTTACATCTTGGGAGTTTCTTCATTGTCGCTGCGAAGGCGCCTCTTGCTTTGCCATCCACTTATACAGTTCCGGGGTCGCGTAAGTCGCCGACCAGCAGTTTCATTGGGGACATGGAACCAAATATCGCCTCCGTCAAGCTCCGCTTCGGTTATCCAGAAAATCACTGGAATGCAAACAACAAAAAACAGAAGCACGACAGTAGACGCGTGCCAATATGCACGACGTGATTGATATCGTGGAGTGGCAATCACATCCGTTGCGGCGGGCGAATCGTATGGGTTTTGGTTCAAAACGGGTATCTTAAAACTGGCATCTTAAAACGGAAAGCAAAACGAGAATCATTTACATCTTGGGAGTTTCTTCATTGTCGCTGCGAAGGCGCCTCTTGCTTTGCCATCCACTTATACAGTTCCGGGGTCGCGTAAGTCGCCGACCAGCAGTTATGACCAATGTGCTCAAAAGAAGTGAACCGAACTGACGTACCACCGGCGGCCTTAATCGCTTCAACCATCTCGACAGATCTTTCGTACTTTACAGCACGATCTTGATCGCCATGAAAAGCCCAAATCGGAACGCCCTTAAGCTTCTCCGCGTCGGCTGGATCTCCGCCACCACAAACGGGAGCGACGGCTGCGAAACGCGTTGGATGATCGGCAGCCATTCGCCAAGAGCCAAACCCGCCCATGCTTAAACCAGTCAAGTAAATTTTGTCTTCGTTGATGTTGTATTTCTCAACAACAGAATCCAGCAGTTCGATCAATCGTTTTTGCTGAGTGTCAGACGCCCAGCGATCTTCCTTAGGGCACTGCGGTGAAACAATCACCCAAGGCAAATCATCGCCGCGTGCCGCCATCATCGGCGGACCCCATTTTGCAACCAAACTCAACGGGCCGTTGCTTTCGCCGCGACCGTGAAGGAAAAACATCAAACGAAATTTCTTGTCACCATCAGCTTTGAATTTCTTTGGCAAATACAAAAGATAGTCAACTTCCGCTCCGTCAGTTGTCTTAAGCTTCATCTCGACTTGAGTCCCTGCGGCAGGACCGTTTTCTTGAGCATGAGATTGCGTGCCGTAAAAAAACAAACCGCCAAGTGCGATTGCCAAAAATGTGCGTCGAATAAAGTTCATTTGATCGTCCTGCTTCAAGAATAGCGTTTTTTAAGGGCCGAATTCCCATGGACGGATTGTAATTGAAAACCGACCGTCGGCGAAGCAACTCCCACGTTGCTATACTATTGGCTGATCACTATTGGCTGGTCATTTTTCAAAAAGGTTGCGACTCCAATGAAATCTTCAAATCTGTTTCGAGTTAGATTGCTAAAAATCGCAATCTTGGCTGCTTTTTCTTTGGCATTTTCCAATACGACTGCGGCACAAACCGACACTGAGGCGGCAGCAAAACAGGAATTCAAGAATGGCACTGTTATTCCACTTTGGCCAAACGGTGCGCCGGGATTTGAATCCAGAAAAGACGAACCCGAAGAAGCCAAAGACTATTGGGTTAAGAATATCCACAACCCGTCGATCACTTGTTTCTTGCCGCCTAAAGAAAAAGCCACCGGAGCTGCGGTCGTCGTTTGCCCCGGCGGTGGTCATAGACTGTTAGTATTCAATCCCGAAGGAACGGACGCCGCCGAGTATCTCAACAAAATCGGCGTTGCCGTCTTCGCCCTGAAATATCGTTTGGGCCGCGAAGAGAATTCGCCTTACGATATCGAAACCCATGCACTTCAAGATGGCCAACGTGCGATGCGTTTGGTTCGAAGCCGCGCCGAAGAATGGGGCTTGGATCCAACCCGAATTGGGATGCTTGGTTTCTCTGCCGGAGGCGAAGTCGCTTCGATGGTCGCGTACGCAGACGGGGCAGGGGACCCCAACGCCAAGAATTCGATCGAGCGAACAAGTGCTCGGCCCGACTTTCAAATTCTGGTTTACCCAGGGCCGATTGGCATCCCGGAGACGATTCCCATGGATGCACCTCCAGCGTTCCTATTGGTTGCCGAAGATGACGTCAGTGCGGCGCGGAATGTCATGTCGTTGATTGGCAAACTTCGAAAGTCTGGCGTACCTGTCGAGGCACATATTTACGCGAGAGGCGGGCACGCATTCAATATGGGCAAATGGACCAAACTGACAACCTTAAAGACTTGGCCTAATCGGATGCACGACTGGATGAAAGACAATTTCGTGCTTGATAAATCTGGCCGAGATGAATACTTGAAAGAAGTCAAAAAACGACAACAGGAAATCAAAAAGAAACGCGAACAAGAGGGGAAGTAAAACCGACTTAAGTTTGCTTTCATTTAAACAATGCGACCAATTAATTTCCTTAAGCCACAAATCAACTGCTCACAGAAAGATTTGAAACGCAGAGACGCAGAGAGCGCAGAGTTCAGGAGTAAGTAGTTTCTCCGCGCTCTCAGCGTCTCTGCGTTTCTATCTTTTTTTAAAAACTCACTTGGACAAAAGACAGCCGCCGCAACGATGATTGTATTCTTAACTTTACTTTTAACGCTCCTCATAGGAACCGGGATTGCAGCCGGTGACGACACAGTTGCCAGCGGTAAAAATAAAGTAGATTTCAATTCAGACGTTCGCCCAATCTTGAACCAACACTGCGTTGCCTGCCACGGCGGTGTTAAACAAGCGGCCGATTTGAGTTTTGTTTATGAAGACCAAGCACTCTCAGTCATCAAAGCCGGCGATCCTGACGGCTCTGAGTTTTTCTCGCGCGTGACTTCCGAAGATGAAGACCAGCGGATGCCGCCGGCTGAACACGGACGCGGGTTGAACAAGCAAGAAACCGAAACGCTCCGAATGTGGATCGCGGAAGGCGCGAAATGGGGGAAACACTGGGCTTTTACGCCGCCCCAATCTACCGTCGCTCCGAGTGTTACAAACAAGGAATGGCTTAAACAAAAAATCGACGCGTTCGTGCTGCAGAAACTGGAAGAGAAAAAGCTTGAACCGGCACTTGCGGCAACGCCCGAACGTTGGCTTCGTCGTGTTTCGCTGGATCTAATCGGGCTTCCGCCAACTCCCGAGCAAACGCAATCGTTTTTGAAATCCGTTGCGGAACAAGGCGACGACGCTTACAACGCCGAAGTCGACCGGCTACTTGGGGCCAATTCGTTTGGTGAACGTTGGGCGAGTGTTTGGTTGGATGCGGTTCGATATGCCGATTCAAAAGGGCTGGGGCTGGATGCCCGACGCTCGATTTGGAAGTACCGCGACTGGACCATTCGAGCATTCAACGACGACATGCCATACGACCAATTTACGATCCGCCAACTGGCAGGCGATCTTTTGCCTAATCACTCGATGGATGACTTGGTCGCCACCGCCAGTCAGCGATTGACGCAGACTTGTGAAGAAGGCGGCACCGACGATGAAATGTTTCGCGTCGAAGCCGTCGTTGATCGCGTTAACACGAACTGGCAAGTCTGGCAGGGACTTTCGTTTGGCTGCGTCCAGTGCCACTCGCATCCGTATGATCCAATTCGCCACGAAGAATATTACAAATTCATGGCGTTCTTCAACAACTCGGTCGATTGTGATTTGGGAAGCGAAGCCCCCAACGCGGCAGTGCCGATCGATGACAAACTTGCCCAGCGTGCAATTGAGCTTGATCGCAAAATACATGCCGCAGTTGATTCGCACTGGAAATCCGGTTTTGAAATCGCCAGTGATAAATCAAAATGGCAACCGATTGTCGAAGCATCTGTCAAAACGAACAATCAAACCAAAGCCGCGATCAATACGAAGGCTCGCGGAACAGAATTCCAGACCACCGGCACCGTTTCCAAAAATACGACATTCACGATCGAAGGAAAGTTTCTAAAAAACGTCGACCAACTAACGGCGATTCGATTTACTGGACTGCCATCTGATTTGGAAAAAGCAAAAAAAGACTCCGAGTGGGGATTTGTTGTTTCACATTTCTCTGCCGAGCTAACTTCGTCGGACGAATCAAAAACCAAACTCGAATTCGCGTATGTGATCGGTGACGAACCGCAACCGCTTTTGAATCCGCAGCTAAGCTTGAACGCGAAAAATGGCAATGGTTTTGCTGCCTATACACGCATCAACTTTCCACGCACCGCTGCTTTCGTTTTGGCAAAACCACAGATCATTAAACCGGGTGACAGGATCACCATTTCAATCAAACAAAACTCGATGGCACTTGGCGCTTTCCCGCTCGTTTCACATCGCGGTCAATTGGCCATTTCAAGCGACGAAGCATTTACGAATTGGTGGTCAGACAAAACACAGCAAAAATCTCTGGCTAACATTGCTGACCTTAAGAAGCAACGAAAGGCAATCAAGTCCGTCAACACGCCCGTTATGGCCGAACGCCCAAGCCACATCAGCCGGCCAACACACATTTTTGATCGCGGAAACTATCTGACAAAAACAAAACAGGTCTCCGCCAACGTTCCTGAATTTTTGCCCGAACTCAATAGTGCCAAACACCAAGCCACTCGTTTGGACCTGGCCAATTGGATTGCCAGCGGGCGAAACCCGCTTACTGCTCGCGTTGCAGTGAACCGAATTTGGGCAGAATTGTTCGGAATCGGAATCGTTGAAACGCAAGAAGATTTTGGTTCGTCAGGCACCGCACCCTCTCACCCGGCGCTGCTGGATGACTTGGCAGTTCGATTTCAAACTGAAATGAAGTGGAGCATGAAAACGCTGGTGAAAGAAATTGTGCTCTCTTCGACTTATCGCCAGTCATCAAAAACAACAACGCAAAAACTCGAAGCCGACCCTCGAAATCGCTTGCTTGCTCATGGACCAAGAAAACGTTTGCCTGCTGAGACCATTCGGGATCAAACATTACTAATCGCCGGTTTGCTTAGCCCAAAACAGTTCGGTCCGCCCGTTCACCCGCCGATTCCAACTGGACTTTGGAAACCGTTTGCTGGTGGAGACAAATGGAACACGCCAAAAACCGACGACCCAAATCGTTATCGACGTTCCATTTACACTTATACCAAACGAACGATTCCTTATCCTGTTTTGGCTTCGTTCGACGCGCCGTCGCGCGAGTTCTGTGCCGTACGTCGACTACCGTCCAACACTCCACTCCAAGCTCTAATGTCGCTCAATGATGCAACGTTTGTCGAATCGACGATGGCACTCGCCAAACGCATCCAAGCATCGCCTGGCGAATTGAAAGAGCAATTGGTTTTCGGATTCCAGCTTGCCGTTTGCCGAGAACCGAGCGAGAAAGAGACCAAGGTTTTAGTTAGTTTGTACAAAAAAAGCGTTAACAAAAAAGACGCCCTCGCCGCATATGCAAACGTTGCCAGTGTGCTTTTGAATCTTGATGAAGTTCTGACTAAGTAAATATGAAGTCAATCCAACAACAATTTGGCGAAGAGCATTTGCAGCTTAAAACGCGCCGGCACTTTCTCAAATCTTGCACCACGGGTTTGGGTGGCCTGTATTTGGCATCGCAAACAAACAGCTTGCGGGCGAACGACACTCCCAACGTCAGCCCGCGCGGTTTTCATATTCCGCCCAAAGCAAAACGAGTCATCTACCTGCATATGATCGGGGCTCCAAGTCAATTGGAACTGTTCGACTACAAACCAGCACTTCAAAAGTTCGACGGAAAACCCTGCCCAGATGAATACTTAAAAGATCAGAGATTCGCTTTCATCCAAGGCGTTCCCAAAATGCTCGGCCCGCAGTTTCCTTTCAAGCAGTACGGCGAATCGGGCGCGTGGGTTTCGGATCGGTTGCCGCACTTCTCAAAAGTCGTGGACAAAGTTTGCTTTATCAAGTCGATGCAAACCGACCAATTCAACCATGGCCCTGCTCAGCTAATGGTGCACAGCGGCCAAGCGAGAGTTGGATATCCCTCGATCGGATCATGGGTTACGTGGGGGCTTGGAAGTGAAAACGAAAATCTACCGGGCTTCATTGTTTTGCTTTCCGGCGGTCGTCTTCCACGGGTTGGTAAAGCACTATGGAGTGGTGGATTTCTCCCGTCTGCTTATCAAGGCGTTCAGTGCCGCTCCAAAGGCGATCCGATTCTCAATGTCTCCAACCCAACCGGAGTCTCGCGACAAACTCGACGTGCGGCGCTTGATTCGATGCGTGAACTTAATTCGATCAATCATGCTGAATTTGGAGATCCTGAAACGCTGACACGCATCAAGCAGTACGAGTTGGCATTTCGAATGCAAGTCGCCGTTCCACAGGCGATGAACATCAACGACGAACCAAAATACATCCACGAAGAATATGGAACGCAGCCTGGGAAAGAATCGTTCGCCAACAATTGCCTGCTCGCTCGTCGACTGGCCGAGCGCGGCGTTCGGTTTATTCAGTTGTTCGATTGGGGCTGGGACACGCACGGCACCAACAAATCGGAATCGCTGAAAGACGGGTTCGTCAATAAATGCAAACAGGTCGACCGACCGATGACGGCGTTGCTGAACGATCTAGACCGGCGCGGAATGCTGGACGATACGCTGGTTGTTTGGGGAGGAGAATTTGGCAGGACTTCGATGGCCGAGAATCGTGGCGGCGTGAAAACCAGTCACGTCGGACGCGATCACAATCCCAACGCATTTACGATGTGGATGGCTGGCGCTGGTGTCAAACAGGGTTTTACTTATGGTGAAACTGATACGATGGGCTACCACGTTGCCGAAAATGGAGTGCAAATTCGTGACTTTCACGCGACGATGCAGCATGTGCTCGGGATTGATCACAAAAAAATGGTCTATCCGTTTCAAGGGCTGAAGCAAAAATTGACAGGTGTTAAGGCGGCGCGTGTGGTAAAAGAAATTCTCACGGACGTTTAATTTTGCAAAGGTAGAATTCCACTGCCGAAAGCTTGTGATTCGCTCGCGCAGAACCTCGCAAAACAACCAACGATTGAAACAAATTATATTTAGCACTACCGTTGTGCTTGGCTATCACGCAGCTTTGCACCATCACCTCCAACCTCTTTTCAATTCATGACGACCGAACCTAACGATCCAAAAAACGAAACAAAAAGTGCAGCCACTCCCGGCGAGGCGAAAAGCAAAGAGAAGAAAAAGCAACAAACATCGTTCACGTTTCTGTCGTGGAATCTTTGCATGCTGGAAAACTCCGTTGCGGCTCCGGCGAGTTGGCGGATGGACCAAACTGAAAACAAGATTCGCGAGTTCATTCTTGAGCTGGCTCCTGACTTTGTTTTTTTCCAAGAGCTACCCGGACTCGTGCCGTACGTTGAAACGCATGACCTGATTCCCGCCAACAACAAGAGCCACTGCGGAAACATTGCCACGATCGTTCGTAAAGATCTGATGGACGAATTGGTAAGTAAACCCATCGGGGGATTCGGCGTGTTGACCATGTTGGAATCCGCAGGCCTCACGTTTGCCAATGTTCACCTTGAGCCGGGGAGAGATGGCGATTTCAAACGACTTGAGGCGGCAAACCGGATCGTCCAAGCGACGCAAACACCCGGCCTAATCATTGCGGGCGATACCAACACACGGGTCAGCGAAGAAAAGCCTTTAGGAGAGATTGGCTTGATCGGCAGTCGTCCCCCCAAGGCGACTTGGGATTCGCGAAGGAATCGTTATCGCGAAAACGGGAACGAGTACACGGCTTATTACACTCGTTATTTCCACAATGAGCAGGTGAAAATCGACAAAGTCAAAGTCTGGGATGAGCCTGTCGTGGAAGACGGGAAGAAGTTTCACCTTTCGGATCACTATGCAATGAGCGGCCGTGCAACGTTGGTTGGTGACAAAAAACCGGTATGATGGCGTGATAAACTGAGCGACGATTTTCAACAATTTGAACTAAGGAACACCTCATGAGTGCGAATTTCAGAATTTGTTTAGCAACGGCTTTCTTCGTTTGCGGCTTACTCATTTCCAGTTCGGCCATTGCTCAAGAAACCGCGACTCCGGAAACATGGGTCAAAGCGAACATCAAACCACTTGCGAAGCTTTATCTTCACTTTCATCAAAACCCTGAGCTTTCGTTTGAAGAAAAAGAAACCGCCGCTCGGCTTGGCAAAGAGCTTTCCGACATCGGCGCGACGGTAACACAAAACGTTGGCGGCCATGGCGTAGTTGGGATCCTTGAAAACGGAGAAGGACCGACCGTGATGGTTCGCACGGACCTGGATGCGTTACCGGTCATCGAGCAAACGAATTTACCCTACGCGTCAAAAGTAAAAGTCACCGATACGGATGGCAAAACGGTCGGTGTCATGCACGCGTGTGGGCATGATGTTCACATGACAACTCTTGTTGGCGTGGCGCGGTTTATGGGCAAACACAAAGACCAATGGTCGGGCCGGCTAATGTTCATCGGCCAGCCAGCCGAGGAACGCGGTTCTGGTGCGCGTGCGATGTTGAAAGATGGGTTATTCGAAAAATTCAAGAAACCTGATTTCGCGTTGGCGCTTCATTGCAATTCGACGTTCGCCAGTGGGAAAATTTCGATTCGGCCCGGCTATGCGATGGCCAACGTCGATAGCGTCGATGTCACTCTGTTCGGTAGGGGAGGTCATGGAGCCTATCCGCACACGACCGTCGACCCGATTGTTCAAGCGGCGAAATTCATCATGGATGTTCAAACGCTGGTCTCGCGAGAAGTCAAACCGATCGAAGCGGCCGTTGTCACCGTTGGCTCCATTCACGCGGGCACGAAACACAATATCATTTCCGACAGTTGCCACCTTCAACTGACGGTTCGAAGCTACTCAGACGAGGTTCGCAAATTGCTGATCGAAGGGATCAAGCGAAAAGCCAAAGCCGCAGCGATGAGCGCCGGGGGCAAGGATCCTGAGATTAAAGTTTCTGAAGGAACTCCATCGCTTTCCAATGACGAGGAGCTGGCGGCCAAGATGGCTGAGCTTTTCAAGAACAAAATCGGTGCTGACAATGTGATCGTGGCCGAGCCAGTGATGGGCGGCGAAGACTTTAGCGAATACGGACGAGCCGGTGTGCCAAGCTTGATGTATTTTCTGGGCGTGATCGAACAAAAACGGCTTGATCGTTTCAAAGAGATGGGCATCACGCCACCATCGCTTCACTCTAATAATTTCTATCCAGATATCGAGCGCTCGATCGAGACGGGTGTGATCACGATGACTGGTGCGGCGCTTGAGCTGCTCAAGAAGTAAGAGTTGACGAAAGCGATCCAACATGAGCCGTTTTGGCGATAGCCACGGTTAAATGGAAACCCGACGCGTTAGCGAGGGAGTCTATCTATCACATTTCAAGCACCATCAATTGGGCGACACCTCCCATTTTGGGCGTTTCTTCAAGCCGTCTTCGGGGCTTTGAGTCGGCCTGTTGCGCTCCCTCGCTAACGCGTCGGGTTTCCATTGTTGGCGCTCCCTCGCTAACGCGTCGTCCATTGCTTTTGAACGGATCTTCGTCGTGAACTCCGACTTCAACTCTTCAAATCGTTGCAACTGAAAACTTCGATGTCTTTTGAATCGGTTGGGATCAAACCAATTTCCTTCGCCTTTTTTGAAAGCACTCGTAGCGCCTTGGCGCCGGTCTCCCCCAAATCAACCGTCCAATCGTTTACGTACAAATCAACGTGCTTCATCAACACCGAATCGTCAAACTCCTGTGCGTGCTTTCGCATCGTAGAAATTGTTTCCTCTGGGTTCGCCAAACCGTATTTGATTGACGATTGAACTACGCCCTGGATTTCTGCGATCAACTCTTCACCCAAATCTCGTCTTGCCAATATTCCACCCAGCGGAAGTGGCGACTCGGTTTCTTTCTCCCAGCGTGTCCCAAGGTCTTCAACCAAAAACAGCCCTTCGGACTCCCATGTGAATCGGCCTTCATGAATACAAACGCCAAAATCGGCTGCTTTGTTTTGAAGCGCTGGCATGATAGCCGAAAACAACTCGTGGCTAACTTTCGTTTTCCCACTTGAGATCGACTCGGAATAAAACAACCGAAACAACATCGCAGCCGTTGTGTGCTTGCCTGGACAGAGGGTCGTAGTCGAGGGTTGGTCTGCATTTTCGTTTTGCAAAATTTTGTCAGGCGTCGAATCACGCTCAGCTGCCAGTAGTAACGGCCCGACTCCAAACCCGAGCGCCGAGCCCGATGGCAACACAACGGTGTCATCGGTTAGCAAAGCTGCCGCGTGAAAGCTGGCTTTGGCGACGTCGAATTGGCCTGCAAATAATCCATCGTTTAGTTGCTGAATGTCCAGCAGTTGAATCTCAAAATCCAGGCCTTTGCAATCAACATTGCCGGTCAAGATTCCATGGAAAGCAAACGTGTCGTTGGGGCAAGTCGAAATTGCCATTCGAATTGGTTTGTTTGTGTTTACGGTCACGCGTTTACTTTCACAACTTTTTTCGCCAGGGATACGGCAGCGGCCAAAGCTGGTTTGATCTGCCAATTCTGTTTATCTCGATCACCAGCGCGATTAGAAATGCCTCGCACAATATGCAGCGGCGTTTGACAAAGCTCGCACGCAGCCGCTACGGCGAATCCTTCCATGTCTTCCGCAACTGCATTGGGGAAAATTCGCTGTCGCAGTTTCACGTCCGTTTCATTTTCCGCGGCGGTGCAGACAGTTAAGAGTTCTTGCCCAAAAGATCCAAATGAAATTGAATCACCAATCGTGACTTTTGGATCTGCCAAATGCTTCCAACCCATTTGTCCGCAAGTTTGAAACGATTCGCCAGTTCCAACTCCAACGCCGTAACAGCCGACTTTGGAAAACGAGCAAGCGTCACCGACCTCAATTTGGTCACCGTAGCTTCCAGCGATTCCGAGAAGCAAAACGCTTTTGGGTTGGTGTTTGTTGATAAGCTCAACCGTTTTGGCGGCTGGGATAACCGGCCCAAATCCACAGACTTCGACTATTGTGTTTTGAAACGCGGCGAGCGATTCTTTGACGATTTCAAATTCAAAACTGGTTGGAACTAGAATCATCAATCGCGATTCGGATTCCGGTTTTGCTTTTTGATTCAAGTTGCTCATAAGCTGATGCTGTGTTGGGTGATTGGCATGGTTTAAGTTATTGCGCAATCAGCACGCCCACAATTGCAAATTCAGCAAATCCAACTTTAGGCCGCCGAACGCGAAGCAATGTCTTTGAGCAAAAATTCAGCTCGCTGCCAATTGCTCGACTCTTTGCCGCCCCAGTAACTCATCAACGTTGCCAAGCACAACATCGCGACGCACCAAATGCAGGCTTGGCGACTGAGTGCGTACGGAATGCCAAGAAAGCCCGTCAGATTTCCCTGACCGCCACCAATCAGAAGCCCAGTAGAAACAAAACCGAAAACGAATGCCACCGCCAACATGGCCACCGAGACGGCTCGCATCGCAGACCAGTCAGGGATCTGGGCAAGGAAAATGGCGTAGACGAGATGAATCGCGCCGACAAAAATTTGAATGTAAATCCAACGTGGAAGTGCCAATGATTCGGTAAGCTGCAACCAGTTGAACCAGTGATAGATGGCTGGCACCATGTTGACGATCGCGACCAAGCACAACACCAACGCAAAAAATCGAGCCAACGTTTGGCGGTCTGCATTTGCTTCCTTAAGCCTGGCGCCCCAGTCTTTTTCTTCTTCGACGACCGCGGGACCTTGGTGTGAGTCGTCCAAATTTATGATCGGCGTTGATGAACGTGGCCTGGGTGGTGAAACGGCAAAACTCTCTTCGAGCTTTCGTTCTTTCAGTGCCATAGGTGGGAATGATAGTTCCGATGGCGGTACAGGAACATCAACCAACGGCTTGCTCAAATCCTTAGGCAAGTCTTTGTTCGCGACTTGGGTATCTTCCGCTTTGGCGAGAGGTGTTTTGACTTTCTCACTAGCGACAGGAGAAGGGACTTTCAAATGTGGAGTTGATTCGGAAGTAACGGGTATGTTTTCCGTCTTCTGATCATTTGCAGCAACTGGCTTGACTGGATTAGGCCGTGCCGGCGGGATCGGATTGGGTAGCGCCGGCCTGGCTTTGGGGCGATCAGGAGCTGGAGCCGGGTTTGCCGCTTTAACTGGGCTTGGTTGAGATGCGCTCGATTCAATCGGGCTTGGTTCAAGCGGGCTCTGTTTTACTTCTGGCGTAACCACTTGCTGCGCGACAGGAGCCGCAACGGGCGTGTCCTTCGATTGAGTTGACTCTTTAGCTTTCGGTTTTCGTTTTGCGATTTTTGCGACACAGGAAATCGGCTCCCGAGTTTGCAATTGACTCTCGGTGAATTTTGGAATCCGAATCGCGGACTTACAACGCGGACAGCGAACCACTTTGCCCGCGCGGTTAACGGACATCCGAACTACGCAACCGTTAGGACATTGGACTTGTAGTGGCATTTTTGTCTCGGCAAATCAAACGAATCAGAGACGCCATTTTATCACAGGAGTGATTGGAGATCCGGTTTTGAGGAACAAGATTCGGAACTTTTGCAAACACAATCTGCGCTAAAAAATCGGTGTCGCCAAAAAATATGCTCGCAATTTTCTACGCCGAAAGCTGTTCCTTTTCGGCTGATCCTTCTCCAGCAGCGCCTCCAGCAACCTCAGACGATTTTTCGCCCTCGGTTTTGGCGGTTGGCTTGGGAGCTTTTCCGTTTTTCGCTTCATCCGCGCGGACGACATTAAAAATACAGTCGATGTAGCCCGGTGATGAATGATCGGACAGATGGTCAATTTTAAAACGACGAAGCCCACTGAAGAACCCTTTGAGCCGGTCACTCGTTCGCTTCCATCCGTTGATCTTCGTCAATCGCCCCATGTGGTCCATATACATTTCGGTGCCTGAGTGGCGATACCCCAACAAGATTGGCGGCACCCGGGTAACGATGTCGTTATTGTTGACCCAGCGATAGTGCGGAATCTGAACGTGGTTGACATATTTTTTGCAGCCAACGCGAGGGCTACCGTAAGTGTACAACTCATGCGGCTCGGTTTTGATGTATGAAAGCATGCAGCGGTCGGCACAAATTTTCGCCATCGCCCCGCCAAGTGAATGGCCACAAAACCACAACGTTTTCGTGTTGACCTCAAGAGCTTTTTCGATGTGCGGCCAAATCTCGTCAACTTCACTTTTGAATCCACGGTGAACTTTTCCAACCGTTTCCGCCAAAGCAGTAAGCGCGTTGGCGTCCGCTTTGATGTCGTTCCAATCGTCGACTTCGGTTCCGCGGAATACGACAACGCTGTCCCATTCGTTTTGGAACCAATAAGCCTGCGAGCCGCCACAGTTGAAAAACTTGCCATCGGTAAAACCGAGCTTGCCGGCTGCGATGTTGCATTCTTCGAGCGAGAGATAGGAAATCATCGCGACTTCGGCGAACAACAATGACCGACGCAACAAACTCAATTCCTCAATCGGCCCAGTAAGTTTGCTCTTGAAAGCGAATTCGCCTGCTTTCTTGTTACAAAGTTTCTTTTTTGCGTTCTGAGCCATGGCGTTTTAATCGCTTGAATAAGGAATTATGAGATGGATTTTTGCGGTGGATGTCGCACCTAAATTGTAATGGACTATTTCAGAGACGAAAGGTCCGATTTGGGAACGACTGACCAGCAAATTCCGGTTAGGCAATATATTTACACTGACTTAAACGACGGCCTACTGAAAACGACTTGCTCCGGCCGCTTGTTACACGGCGTTGTGTGAATCGCGATCGGCGTTGAAATGCTAACTCGCGATTGTTGGATCTGTCGTCAGCCAGATTTTATCGGCTACTTTGCTCGCATTCGCACAATGCCGTCCCATTCCTCTGGCGGATTCCCCGAGTGCTCGGCGATCAACGCGGATATTACTTGGCGAGCCGAATCTGTTTCTGAAAGCCGCGACAACTGAGTGCTGGCCATCTTCCAATCGCCTTTTTGGAATGACTCTAAAGCGTTCGCAAAAGCTTCTAACTCATCCGGCGAAATCGCTCCATTGGGAAAGACTTGAAAAACTTCAAGTGAACTTTCCATACCGAACGGTTGGAATCGCCCAAGGCATCTTGTCACGGGTCGCGTTTGAGCAGGAAGGCCGACCTCGAGTCGTCTTACCGTTTCCACATCGCTCAAAATGTTTGAGTTAAGCCAACGAGTCATTCCTTCGAGTCGCGAAGAAAGATTCACCACGGGGCCGAACGCCGTTACTTTCACCTGGTCGCGCGTTCCGATTTTTCCGGCCACCGCTTCTCCAGATGAAATCCCCAGTCCGATCTGGAAATTCCCAAGGCTCGGGTTAGTCTGCAAATTGGTTTCGACTTTGTTTTGAATCTCAAGCGCCGCCATCACCGCCGCAACTGCACTGTCCGTTTCGTTGGTTGGCTCAAGTGGCCACCCCCAGAATCCCATCGCTGAGTCACCGTGAAAATCTCCTACCACGCCGCCATGGTCCAAAATCTCTCTGGTCATGATTCCCAACGAATCGCTCACTCGATCAAGCAACTCCAACAAGTTATCTGCCATCCGCTCTGACGTTTTGGCGAACCCGCGAAGATCGCAGAACAAAACAGCCATGTCGCACTTGCGGGGCGCGAGGACTTCGTCTGGATCACGACCAGCAAACGCTTCCATCACGACCGGTGAAAAAAAAGCACGCAGGCTCGCTTGTTGCCGCTCGAGTTGTTTGACGTTCAAAAGATTCTTTAACGTCGCGCCAACCAACTCACAGAATTTAATGTCGCCTTGCAAGTCGGCTTCTCCCGAACCACTGTCGGCCGAAGCCCCACTCGACCGGTTCGTGCCCGCCACGTAGATTCCCCAACCGGGGCTTGCGGGACTTGAGATTGGGCTGACAAACGCCCAGTCGTTTTCGTAATCGTAGGTGTAATCAATCGAAACCCGATTTGCATTTCGTTTTCGTTCATTCCAAATGTGCAGCGTTGTTTCTTTGCTTTCAATCGATTGACGAATGAGACTTTCACTCGGTTGAAAATCACCATCATCGAATCCGCGCCGATCCCAGTGAACAATCTCAATCGAGTCTTCAACATTTTGATCGGTTTGAATTCGAACGATCCCGACCGTCGAAGCCGACATGATGCCTGCCATCAACGTGTTGACCATGCCGATCAAGAGATCTTCGACATTGCCCGCGCTGGAAATGACTTCCGGGATTCGATTCAAAACATCGATCCGACGGTCGGCGTCCCGGTAAGACATCTTCCGCAAGAAATCGGGCGAATACGTTTTCTGGCTAATCGGGTCGGGCACATCCAATGAAACAAATGCGCGGTCGGCCGCAAGTGTAAACGTGGTTGAGCCAATAACGAAATGCTCACCCGGTTTAAGAATGAACGAAGTTTCCTGCTGGCCGTTAAAAAATACGGGGTTGACGGCGTCGGGGCGTTTTTCGACTTTGACTTGATTGCTTGCCGCAGTTAACGCTACGTGGCATCTCGAAATTTGCCCGTCCCAAGGAACGCGATACGCCTGAGTCGCACGACCAAGCTCAACCGTCTCATTAGGAAGCTGTCGACGCCAACGCGAGTCGATACTGGGTCCTTGGGCGATGAGTTCAAGCATTGTTTTATGGCGGCCAGAGAATTGAGTGCTTCGTTAGTCGCACAATTGATTACAACACAATTTTATTGTCGCTCAACCAAAATGCCTAGCTGCGTGCTTAGAAGAGCACTTGGCTCCAGAGAATATAGCCCACTATAAGAATCGCAATGGAAATCACAGCCGCCAAAGTTTGCAGCCGCCCGCTGTAGAATCCGCGGGTGGCGTGTTCGAGACGCAAATAAGCAAACAAGACGCCCATCCAACCGAGAAACATTCCGCCGATCAATGCAGCTGTCACCAAACGATTCCGTAACAGTAATTCGCTGGCCAATTTTTCTTCCGGGTCGACATTCAAAGTCTCATCAAGCGAATTGAATGCTTTGGCGAACTCTGGATCACGGTCGGCGACAGGAACTTCGGCTTTTTCATCCTGCGTGACACTTACTGCGGCATTCGCTGACGAAAGAAAAAACGGCGAAGCGTTCAACGTCTGCGCAAATATTGAACCCGGCACAAATATTACCGTGGCAAAAAGCAATAACGCTGGAGTGAAGTGGCTTCGAAAAAATGGCATGCAGATTAAACCAACGACTGGTTAGGAGTTTGGTCAGCGATCTCTTGCCGACTAACTGGGTGAAGCCATGGAGCCGCCAATTGAACGGAGACCGAAACAATAACCGCCAATATGCAATTGCCAGTCAGCGGAACATTTAGCAAGTGACTGAAGATCGTAGCCCAGATCAAACACAGGGTCACATTCAAGACGCTTAATCGAGTCTTGCGCACCGGATCCATCTGACGCCACCATCTCAATATTCCAAACATCCCCGCAAAGAAAATCAGGTACGCAGGAAACTGCGGAATCCCACTGAACACAAACTGCTCAGTCTGGCGGGCTTTGAAATCCAGTAATGCGAGTTGCGTTAAATCCAAGCCAAACGATCCGGCCGAAAAGAACGCGATTGCGCCGACGACCAATCCAAGTCCAACCAAAACCAATCGACGAAGCCAGCCATCTCCGCCTTCAATGCAATCTTGTTCCCAGAGTTTTCCACACGAAAGCAAAACCCAAGTCGCCAACACGCTGGTCAACGTTAGCCAGGTGTAATTCGCCCAAGCTTCGACCGAGGAATTCAGGATGCCGCTTCCCAGCGCCAATCCCAACAGATTCAATACGATGCAAGCGAACGCACCCACGAGCAACGAACCAACCAACTCGGTCACACGGTCGGCTGAGGGTCTCATGCCAAGCGAACTTCTAACTCGGGCGGCTTGAAGGCGTTGCAATTGTTTTGGTGATTCTTTTCTGGGTTTCTCTTCACTGGAATCCCAAAACGCCGTTCGCCCGACGTAGTAAAGCAGGTAAATGATTCCAAGGCTGAGCGTTAGTGGCAAAAGCCATTTTGAATTTTGCACCACGACCATTCCAGCGACGATCAGCAAAATGATTTTGACCGGAGTCGATACATTAGCATTGCACCACCACTGAGAGACACGGCCTATTCCTGTTTGCAAAGCGGACGCAATTGGCTCGCCAGCAACCGCGTTCACATTGTTCGCATTGGCGGCCTGCACATTCAAAGCCGAATTGTCGATCACATTGGACGCCAACAAATTGTGATTCACTCGGTTTTTACCACTACCCGAATCGATCACCTGAATCGGATCCAGGTTCGAACGGCCGTTGTTGGGCGAACCGTTGTCTGGTGACATATTCGGAACCGGTCCGCCAGGATAATTTGTGTTATCCGTCAACGGGCCAAACACGATATCTGGCACGGACTGGGTCTGCGTTTCCTTACCGCTGATGATCACCGGTGGAAGTTTTGATAAATCGGCGCCGCGCGGCAGAGCGTTGATTGATTCGATTGGATCGGGTTGATCGTTTTGGTTAACGTCGATCCCCGGATGCTCGTCAGTGGGCCGCATCGCGCGGATACTGCCAGCGCCCAACACCATTGGCCCGACGGAATGTTGCGAGATAATCTTCTTACTGTTTTCAGCGATTTCCGGCCAAGGCAACTCGGCAACCATCTCGGGAACGCTACTGTATCGAAGTTCTGGATCTTTTCGTAGCGACTTTAAAATGACTTTGCGAAACTCTTCCGGCACACGATCCACATTGGGAGTTGCCGTGAGGTGCTTCATGATAATTTCTTGCGAGCTCTCGCCTTCGAACGGCACATCGCCCGTGAGCATTTCGTACAAGAGAATGCCCAACGCATAGATGTCGATTTCTTTTCCATAGACGCCCTTACCAATTTCAGGTGCCATGTAATGAAAAGTGCCAACTGATTCGGTTTGACCAGAACGGCGGCTGCAAGAGATGAATTTTGAAAGTCCGTAGTCACCGATCTTAATGACTTGCTCGTCTTCGTCGCAAAAAATGTTTCCTGGCTTAAGGTCACGGTGAACAATTCCGTGTTCGTGCAAATACGAAACGCCAGACGCCGTCGACGCGAACCAGGTTTTGACTTGTTCTTCCGGCATGCCTTTTGGATTGGCTTCGACAGCATCGCGAAGGGAAGGGCCGGGGACGTATTCCATCACCACCCAACTTTCGCCGTACTCGTTAATACGAATATCCCAAAGCGAAATCAGGTTAACGTGTTTGAGGTTCAAGCATTGACGAACCCCGCGCAGCTCCACGTCGAGGTTACGCTGAATCTTTTTGAGGGCGACTTCTTTTCCTGCGTCGCTAAGCGCGAAGTACACCTCGCCGAAACCGCCGATACCGATTCCGCGTTTGATGGTGTATCCGTCAAGCGGTTTTGACCCACTGGGATAAGAAAACTTCATTCCGCGCCTCCCAGCCGAAACGGCTGGCTTCTCCGATGAGATTAGAAGATCGTCATCTTCTACCTTTTCTAGAGTAGCCGCTTTGTCGTCTATTTGTCTAGGTTTCACGGTGGCATGCCGATATTTGCGGGACGAATTGGCGTAAAAAACCGAAGAATTGACCCAGATTAACTGGCCAAAAATCAATAGCGGTTCGAATTATCGCTTGGACGCTTCTGTAAAGACATTGTTAATCAGTTTCAGTTCCAGGTTAATTTTGATACTCAGGCTTTGTTTACTTGGCTCAGGCGTTTGCTTGGATCAGGCAGTTACTCAAAGTGGACCTATGAAAAGGGCTCCAAAGTTACTGAAAAATCTTCGCCAACAATTCGTGAGTTGATTTGAATTTCTCCTTCTTTGTCAACAGTTTTCCCATCGATCTCAAAGGCTTCTTTTGTTCGGCAAAACCATCTGTCTTTTCGCTGAAAGATGATCATGTCAAAACGCCAAGTTGGGCAAAAGACATGATTGTCTCGATTGGGGCCAAGGATGATCGATTGCGAAGCTAACAAAACCGCGTCTGACCACGGATGTGTTCGATGCCGCGAAACAAAGTCCAGTCGCGCCGTTTTGCTTAACGGATGGGATTGGGTGTATTGCAATTTCACCCCACCGTCGAGACTGATCGTTTGCTTGTTCTTGATCTCCGCGGGCGAAGCCAACGTCTCGCCGTCAACCGAAACATCGCCCAGCGGATGAATCAAATGTTGTCCGCCAACGGTTTCCAGGCGAACGTGACGGCGGCGCAGGTCGCCTTGGATTGGAATCGCAACATTGGAATGCGGAACGGCTTGGCCGACTGTGCTGACTTCGCCCGGACAAACCAAGTATCCACCCACTCCGTCTACCCAAAGAATAAATGATCCGCCTCTTGGAATTCCGGTGTCACGCTGTCGATCGTGAGCGAACGATTCATTGCCGACGTAATCCGAGTCAGTGTCAACATTGGAACCAGCGTCTCGATTGGGATCATCTTGGGCAGATCCATTTTCACCAACTTCGCCAACCTGAAAAAATGAATTTGATTTTGAAATCCGGATCGTTGAATCGGGAATCTGTGTCGCTCTCAAACCCGCTGACGTTTTCCTTTGGGCTCGTGTCACACAATGGCGTTGTGCGTCGAGTGCAATTTGATGTTTTGGCGCGATTGTCAAAATCTTCTGACAACATTTACTCACGTCACCCCATAGGCACTTGAGGGCAGTGGAATGAAGTTCCTCGGTGAGCTCTTTCATCTGAATCCGTCGTTGCCGACCGGCAGCGAGTCGTGATTCGATAAACGGAAGATTGGGCTGAATGTTTTTGGCTTGTTCCAGTTGGCTGATTGCTTCGTCCAGTTTCCCAAGTGCCGCCATTTCATCGGCTTGGTGCAAACACTGGGCAACATTTTGAATCCGATCGGCTCGCCAGTCCATGATCTTGCGATCCGATAGAAGATGCACCAACTGGACGGCATGCGTAATTTTTCCCGAAGACAAAAGTGACTCGGCGGATTCGATCGTCAGTTCGACCAGTTGTGTTTTGTGACGCGATACGATGTCTTCGTCTTTGGGAGTGGCGATTTCGCTGGCGGTGGTGAGGTCTTTCCAAGCAGGTCCCAGATTGCCAATTGCGATCGCTTCATCGGCTCGTTCGATCAACGCTTCGACTAAACGACGCGAGACACGGCGGCCAGAATACGATTCCTGATATCGGTCGTTTTTAAGATGCTCAACTGCTTGATCAAGATCGCCGTCGATCATGGCGCGGTTGGCAAGTTTTTGTCGTTTTCCCCACGGCATTAATTGTTGTTCCCATGATTTTTTTCACTTATTGATTTTGGCGTCCCAAAGCCAAAATTGCCATCATTTTTTGCCGGCTTTCTTCTTAGTTTACTCGTAGCTGGATTGACCACAATTCAGTCTCATTGGCTGGCTTGAGCATAATTTAGTGAATGCATTGGCTGGCTGGCCTGAACTCTGGCGAGTCCAGCTACGTTTCGATCGCTACATTTTGATCTTATGCGCTAAACTTGTGAAACGTTGCTTCCGTTTTGGACGCAAAAAAGGGGCCCGAGCTAAACCTACCTTTTAGCCACGAGCCCCCAGGGGATGCGTCCCGTTGTCATCACTAGTTGTTGAAAACTAGATCCTCTTCAAGTGCAATCTCATCGTCTGAAGAATCTGCATTGTCAAAGTAAGCGTCCATTTCTTCCAGGATGTCCGTGTCGGAAATCGCTTCCTCATCGCCGACAGGGATTTGTCCGTAGTACTCAGGAACGATGTTCAAAAGCTCTTCTTTGGCAGAAATCAAAGCGTCGATGTCGTCAAGCATTTCCCGAGTCTTTGACAACTCGCTGTTGTCGATATTAAGCTTACCAGCCGTTGCGATCACATCATTCATGCGACTGCGTGCTGTCAAGTTTTCAATTTGAACTTCCAACTCACGTTGCTGAGCCTTGGCTTCTTCCATTTTTGCGTAAGCGTTGTCCAAAGATTTTTTGCGAAGAGCAAGGATCTCAGCTTGCTTTTCTTTGGTCTTGGCTGCTGTTTGGTACATGGTGAAACGGTGGCGAAGCTCCTCTTCAACTCGCGTTTTTTTGAAAGCTCTGCCGCTGGTTGTCACGTAAGAGCCATCGCCTGAGCTGACGTGCTCACGAAGCGTCATCATTTTTTCGTAGCTCGTTTTCAGCATTCGGTCTTGTCGCTCAAGGTCAGCGGCAAGCCGTTTGACTTGAACTGTCTCTTTGGCGATTTGTCTTGCCATATCGTGAATGTTAATTTTTGCGAGCTGCTTTTTGGCAGCGTCGAGCTGGAACGAAACAGGAACACTGTCCTGAGCCGAACTTCTAATTTTTGAGACAGCGGTCTGGGCGTAAGGGATGATTTTGCCACCGAAAAGGAAGCCGCTAATCAACATCAAACCTAAAACCCCTAGGGTCAACTTTTTGCACATTTTCCTACTCCTGTGGATATGTAATCTCGATTTGTTTGTGTGTTTTGAATCTGGAAAAATCAGATGGCTGAGCGACGACTTTTAAGTCATCTCCAAATTCCATAAGTGTTGTTCGCCGGGCTATCTGGGATCTTTGGAAAATTCAGAATTATTTTCAGGCGCTTTTTGCAGGGTTTTAGGGGTCTGTCTGCGGTTTTGCCAAAATCACCGGCATTTATGCAAGTTTCAAGAATCAATTGCCAGCAACAGCCGAGCTTTATTGTGTGGATCTTGGTCACAAACATGGAAGTTTGAGGTTCTGAAATAGGGATGTTTCAGCTGTTTAAGCAAATTTGGACAACCAAAGACGTTTCGTCTGCGGTTTTGATGGCATTCATTGGCGGGATTGCCCTGTGGGTTATCGCACTTCCGCTGAGCACGACGGTCCAAGACGCCTACCTCAAACGATTCCACCTCGCCTCGCCAAATTTTGTCGCGTGGTCGGTCCAGCAAACCGTCCCCTCGATGTACAACTTCGAAAATCGGGTTTGTTTTTCAGAAGTTGAGATTTCAGAGCAGGAAATCGCCGCCGCTTTAGTGCGGGACCCAAACGCAAAACTTCCAACAGTCGTAGGACCAGTTGACGAAGACGATACCCCTCAGGTCTCCCAGCCCGTTTTCGAAACAGTCAACCATTTTCCAACGCGCTCGTTTACTTTTGCCAACGCGATTTTTGAACACAAAGACAACCTCAACGGATACTTCTATCTTACGACTCGTTATCGCGGTCGTGAGATCCAAACTACTTTTGAGATGAAGTCGAACTCGCCAGAAAAGTTTGAAGTCCAACGAATGTATAAACCCGGGGTGATTCAATGACCACCTCCATTTCAACCGGATTCGACGAGTCAAGTTTTAGCGCCAAAGCAAATGCGATTTTGGCTGCGCGTCAAAAAGACGCAACGGCACATACCCTCTCAACGACTCTCAAAGTTTACCGTGTCGTCATCGGTTTCTTAATCGCGTCTTTGGTTTGGAAGTGCAAATACTTTCCGCTGATCCATCAAATTTATACCGACCATCAACTGCGCACCGATTTCTTTCCGGCGTTGCTGGCCAACCCAAACGTTTTGGCGGGCCTTTACATCGTTCCGGTGGTGCTTGGTTTTTTAGCGATGTTTTCGCACAACAAAACAATTCTGCGTTTCCAAGCCATCACGATCATGGTTTGTATGTTCGGACTGTGTCTTCACCAGGGCTCCTATAACGATGTAACTTTCGTTACCAGTTTCTGGGGTTCCGTCTGGTGCGTTTGGTACACGATGCGAATTGATGACGCAGAAGAAATTCTGCTCGCCAAAGCAAGAACTTTTGCGCTGCTGATTGTGTCCTTGATTTTCCTTGGCGGGGCGGCGGGAAAATGGACGCCCGAGTATTGGTCGGGCAACGTGTTTTACGAAATCTATTTCGTGGACCGCGACTACTGGTTCTTTAACTTCTTGCGCACGAAGTTCGAAGGAGAAGGCCTGCGAAACGTTGCGACCTATTACTCGCGAATGGTGATTATTACCGAAACTCTGTGTGCCTTTGTTTGGCTGTTGCCTCCCAAAGTGGGATCAGCGATCGCGTTGGTCGTGCTAATGGGAATCGCGTTGTTCTCAAACGTGCATTTGTTTTCGGTTGTGTTTTGCTTGTTGGGCTTGATGCTTGTTGGAATGCATGAATCGAAATCAAAGCCGATTCCATTGAGCGAACCGAAAACTGAATTGGGCGTTTCTTAATTCAAGTGGCTTGATCGCTTGGCTTCGTCAAACGGCTCAATTCAAACCGCTTAATCGAACATCGCGATATAGTTTTCCAAGCTATGGTGGTTCCCAAGGTCTTTGCCGGCAAATAACAATCCAGTTCGGCGTGATGAACGCATTTCGAGCTCTTCTTCAATCGCGACATCGGTTTGCAGATCGCCGTCTTCGGGGCGGTAGGTCAGACTACCGACACTCGTGTAACTATTCTCTTCAGCTTCCTTCAGCATTTTCGCGAACGAGGCCAACAGATCCGGCAGCTTGCCCGTGAGTCCCATCAGAGCGAGGATGCGACCAACCGAACCGCCTTGCATCAGCGTAGGCGGAACGTGGGGCACAATGTCGTGGCCGAATTCAACTCGAAACACTGGTGTTTTGATGCTGTTGGCAAACTCCGCATCGCCAGGCCGAGGTGAGGCAAAGGTGTAGGTTTCTTTGACCGTGAAACCATCAAGCTCAAGTTTTTTGGTAGCCAAACACGCGATCGCGCCGCCTTGACTGTGTCCCGTCAGAACAACCGGTTTTGCTTTGTCGAGTTTATCTTTCACTTCTTCGTAAATCAAATTGAGCTGATCAAGAAAGCCAAAATGAACGTCACCAGGGAGACCGGATTCATTTGTTTTGACTTGTTTGATTTTGAAGTTTTGAAACCAATCGACGACGCTATCAAATCGAAACACGCCATCTCGTTCGAATTCGGTAATCGTTCCTTGAAAAGCGACAACCGTAACATCGGCGTACTCAACGACCGCAGCAAACGAAGTCGACGTACTCTGGTCATCTGAGACGACAGAGGTTTTCTCTGGAACCGCTCCGTCAAACTTCAATAGTTCTTCAACTCGAGATAGCTCAAATTCATATGCCCATAAACATGCTTTTGCGAGACGAACCGCAGTTTTCTTGTCGATTGCCATCTTGTTCTCGGTAACCTGATTCGAGTGATTTAAAAACGAATAGTGTAACTGGATGCCGGACACAATTCATTGAGGAAACATATTTGCTCACGCCAAGCTTTCCCCAGCCAAGGCTCAGCGATATTGCTAACTGAAAACCTCAATGACATTCACGACCGATTAGCAAAGATTTCAAACGATCGGCGTGACCTACGAGATTTCCCAATCCAGCCCGATGTCAAAGTTGAGCGCGGAATGAGTTAACGCGCCAACGCTGATTCGCTCGACGCCCGTTTTGGAAATGTTTTTGATCGTGGTCAAATTCACGCCGCCGGAGGCTTCCAGCAAAATTTTTGGAGCCGTTTTATTTCGCATCGCAACGGCTTCGGAGAGTGTTTCGCAGCTCATATTGTCGAGCAGGATAATATCGCAATCCGTTTCCAGTGCGATGGCCAATTGCGCAAGCGTATCAACCTCGAGTTGGAGAATCGTATTTTTTCCATTGGGCAATTTCGCCTGATGGTCGTTGATCCATTTTCGCGCCACGTCAATCGACGTTGGAATCGTGTCGCCTTTGTCTTTAACCTGCGTGCGATAAAACGCCAGATGGTTGTCTTTGATCATGATCGCATCGTACAAACCCATGCGATGGTTTTTGCCGCCTCCACAGGCAACGGCATATTTCTCAAGTCGCCGCCAACCGGGTGTAGTCTTGCGCGTGTCAAGCACGCAAGCCGATGTGCCTTTGATTTCGTTGGCATATTGCTGGGTCAGTGTACTGATTCCTGACAGTCGACACATGAAGTTCAAACACGTTCGCTCCATCGTCAGGATATCATGAGCGGGACCGACCATGACGGCGATCGGCTGTTTTGGGCTGACCGCCTGACCGTCAGCGATTGCGACTTCGAGTGATAGATTTGGAGCCCATTTTTCGATGGCAAGTTTTGCGATCTCTACACCACAAACCACACCATCGGCTCGGCTTACGAAAGCGGCGCGGGCAGTGGATTGTTTGGGCACGATTGCGTCGGTGGTGCAATCGACTCCATCATCCATTTTGGCGGCGCCGATGTCTTCGATCAGTGCCATTTCAATTAGCTTAAGACAATCGGCCTGAGCGGCTGGACTGAATTCAGGAGTTTTGGTCATCTGTTTTTGTAGCCTTCAAATACTCAGAAATCTTTGTTTTGATTTCGTCACGGACACGACGAAACATTTCCATTTGCTCCGCCTCAGTTCCGGTCGCATCGGCCGGATCATCAAAGGGCCAGTGTAACGTTTGTTGGACGCCCGGTAGAGCGGGACAAGCTTCTTTCGCGTTATCGCAAACGGTTACCGCAAGATCAATCTGCTGATCCAAAAACGGATCAACCGACTTACTGGTCAAACCGTCGCTTGAAAGCCCGATTTCTTCGATGGCTTTGAGGGCAAGCGGATGGACGTAGCCAGATGGTTTGGAGCCAGCTGATTCAGATTGCCAACTGTTGGTGCCGTGAATTTGGTTGCTTAGATCCTGCCAAATGACTTGAGCCATTTGTGAACGACAGGAATTTCCAGTGCAGAGAACGAGTACTTTTTTCATGAGTTGGCTTTGTTAGTTTGGCGTTTTTTATTTGGCGCTTTGATCGCTTGGCATTTTGCCTGGGTCGATGATACCGGATTTTATTGATTGGCGTGAGAACGCGCAATGAGTACTGCATAACCTCGCAGAATTTACATATCAAAGTACATACAGAACTCGTAAGGATGCGGGCGGACTCGCATGGCTTCTACCTCATTCTGCCACTTGTAATTGATCCAAGTATCGATCACATCTTTTGTGAAAACATCACCACGAAGCAGAAATTCGTGATCGGATTTGAGTGCTTCCAAAGCCGCCTCAAGTGACCGCGGCGTTTTGGTAACGTTGACCGATTCCTCAGGCGGAAGATCGTAGATGTCTTTGTCTAACGGGTCGCCTGGATCAATTTTGTTTTCAATCCCATCAATTGCAGCCATCGTGATCGCCGCGAACGCAAGATAAGGATTCGCGCTGGCGTCAGGACAACGGAATTCGATTCGTTTCGATTTTGGATCGTTGCTGTACATCGGAATCCGACAAGCCGCAGATCGATTGCGCTGCGAGTAAGCAAGATTGACTGGTGCTTCAAACCCCGGCACGAGACGTTTGTAACTATTGGTCGTCGGATTGGTAATCGCCAACAACGCTGGAGCATGCTTCAAGATTCCACCCATCGCATACATGGCAGTCGGACTAAGCCCAGCGTATCCGTCGCCGGCAAACAACGGCTTGCCTTCTTTCCAAAAAGACAAATGCGTGTGCATCCCAGAACCAGCATCCCCAAAAATTGGCTTGGGCATGAAAGTCGCGGTCTTGCGATTCCGATAAGCCACATTTTTAACGATGTACTTATATACCATCATCCGATCTGCCATCGTGACGAGCGAATCGTACTTCAAATCGATTTCCGCTTGGCCCGCCGTGGCGACTTCGTGATGCTGACACTCGACAGCCAAACCGCAGTCGATCATCGTCAACATCATTTCGTTTCGAATATCGTTTAGCTGATCAACGGGAGGGCAGGGGAGGTAGCCTTGTTGTTGTCGGATTTTGTTGCCGAGATTTGGCTCTTCGACGCGCCCTCGATTCCACTGAGCCTCTGAACTATCGACGTAAAAAAATGCAGCGTCGGGACGTTGATCGAAACGGACATCGTCGAGAATAAAGAACTCGGCTTCAGGTCCAAAATTTGCTGTGTCGGCAATTCCAGTGCTTGTCAAATAAGCCGATGCCTTGCGGGCGACAAACCGAGGATCACGGCTGTAGTTTTCATGCGTTATCGGATCAACGACATTGCAAATAATATTTAGCGTGGGCACACTTGAAAATGGATCGACAAAACTCGAATCAGGCTGCGGCATCAACAACATGTCGCTTTCCTCAACGCGCTGCCAACCACGAACGCTTGAGCCGTCGAATCCCATTCCGTTTTCAAAAATGGATTCGGTAAAAGCAGACGCCGGAATCGTAGTGTGTCCCCACTGGCCTATAAAGTCCACGAATCTCAGGTCAACGGCTTTTACGTCTGCACTGCGGCAAAGTGCGATTACTTCTTTGGGAGTCAAGTGATTCTCGAGTCAGATGTTACGATTGTTGCAAGCAATGCTGTCAAAGGGGGCGGTGACGTACGAGTAAGCCAATCGGCTTTCCGAACGGACCAAAAAATTCGAAAAAAATTTGGGGCTCAAACTAGACGCAAAAGCCAATTTGGATGTACAAAATTGCCACCCGCTAAAAGCAAGCCGCGTGCCATTCCCAACAACTTAAACAACTGCGTCGGGGAACTGGCCTTAATCCGTTGTTTCTGGCTCAATGGTTTCCAAAACATGTTTCTGCTTTTTTCAAACTGCCTATTTAATAACCAGCGTTTGCCCGCAACTCAAGCACACTGGTGATCGAAACCACCAGTCGAGCAACGAAACTAGCTATTTCAAGCACTATAAAACAGAGGCGTTGAGTGTTATTATCGCAGCTTGTTAACGCGACTCGTATGAGCGCTGCCAGCGGTAACTGGTTAACTGAAACGCAAATTCGCCACAATTCTGAGCAAAACAGAATACGACCGGGAAACGTACCCGTTAAGAGGCGAGTCCAAACCACACGATCACCTACCAACTTTCAAAGAGTTACTGGAGTTTTCCGAGAATGACCAAATCAAAACTTGAATACATCTGGCTTGACGGTTACAAGCCAACCCAGAGTTTGCGTAGCAAGACAAAAATCGTTGGAGACTTTAGCGGCAATCTCGAAGACTGCCCACAATGGTGCTTTGACGGAAGCTCGACTCAACAAGCTGAAGGTGGTTCGTCTGACTGTTTGCTTGAGCCATGTGCCATCTTTCGCGATCCCGGTCGTTTGGATGCCTATCTTGTGATGTGCGAAGTCCTCAATCCTGATGGCACGCCTCACGAATCAAATGGTCGCGCAACAATCGAAGACGACGACAATGATTTTTGGTTTGGATTTGAGCAAGAGTATTTCCTTTGGGATCCAGAAACCAATCGTCCTCCAGGATTCCCAGTGGGTGGCTACCCTCAACCGCAGGGCCCTTATTACTGCTCGGTCGGCGCCAACAACGCACACGGTCGTGACATGGTTGAAGAACATTTGGATATGTGCCTTGCTGCTGGTCTCAACGTCGAAGGCATCAATGCCGAAGTCGCAGCCGGACAATGGGAATTCCAAATCTTTTCAAAAGGTGCCAAACAAGCCGGCGATCAAATCTGGGTTGCACGTTACCTGCTTGAGCGATGCGGCGAGAATTATGGCATGGCGATCGACTGGCATCCCAAACCGCTTGGCGATACCGACTGGAACGGTTCCGGCATGCACGCGAACTTTTCAAACTCGGTTCTTCGTGAATGTGGCGACCAGTCTATCTACGAAAGAATCTGTGAGTCATTTGCTCCGCGCGTAGCCGAACACATCGCCGTCTATGGTGCTGACAACGATCAGCGTTTGACTGGTAAGCACGAGACGCAGCGAATTGATCAATTCAGCTATGGCGTTTCCGATCGTGGTGCGTCAATTCGCATTCCAGTTGGAACGGTAACCAATGGTTGGAAAGGCTGGTTGGAAGATCGCCGTCCTGCATCCAACGCTGATCCGTACAAGGTTGCGGCTGAGATTATCAAGACAGTTAAGACTGTTCCTGTTTAATCCCGTTCTGGTTTAAGCACGCGAAAAAACTAGTCGGATCCTGAGTTGTTTTTTTGGCAATTTCAGTCGCTCCGATTCGAACACTAATCGAAGTCTCACTTTTCTGGCATTGATTGCCGGCAAAGTGGCTTCGATTTTTTTATAGGTTGACGGATAGATCGATGGCCAAGCCTCAGGCGCGGCTTTAAAATCTTGTTCATCACTTCCACAGATCGCGAGGCTTGTTTTGGATGAAAAGAAAGAGATCAGCTTTTGTCCGTTCTGCGGAACCAAACTCGACCTGCCAACGATAGAGCCGAATTCAAAGCGCAGGAAACAAACACGGCTACGCTGCTCAAGCTGCGATCGGATGATCAATGCGGCCCCTGCCATTTGGGCGACGAAACACCACGAGTTTGAATACAAATCCAAATGGACGATCTTTCATTGGCCCATCGTTCACATCGCGTTTGGGACCGACGCCGAAACCAACAAACCCAAGGTCGCCCGCGGCTTGATCGCGATAGGCAGCATGGCAACAGGTGGGATTGCGATTGGAGGGTTTGCGATCGGGGGAATCGCGGTGGGTGGCTCAAGTATCGGATTGGTTAGTTTCGGCGGATTTGCAGCTGGGATTCTTTTTGCTCTTGGCGGTTGCGCGATTGGAACTGGACTTTCAATTGGCGGTGGTGCACTTGGCACCATGGCGCTCGGCGGCGGCGCGGCGGGCTACTACGCGATTGGCGGTGGAGCTTATGGAGTCGTCGCGTTTGGCGGAAACATGCAAGACCCATTCGCGTTAGCGTTCTTCAAAGGCTGGCGCGGAATGGTTGCAATGATCGTCAATCGATTCTCCAGCATCATCGTCGCGTTGATACTCGCACCAATATTGCTTATTCCTTTCGTCCAACTAAACAATTCGCCAACGGCTGGAAACATCGCGACGGACAAACAAACGCAACAGTTACCGGTTGATCAATCAAAACGAAACCCCACCAGGTTTGGGCTTTTGATCTTGATGCTGATCGGAAGCATCTTTGGAATCGCTTTAGCTTGGCTTGGTTTTGTGCTCTTGAATTTATATGTTTGAGCGAAAATGGATCCAACGGTTACCGCTTGAAAGCTGCAAAAACAAGCTAGTGGTTCATCTTCATCAAAGCTGAAATGAATAGTTTGTTTGTTACTGGGCTCTAGGTGCCATGCTCACGCGCAGCATGAGCATGCTTACGCTTCGCGTAAACATGGCACCCGTCAATTCTGGTTTGACGAACCACTAGTTGGAGCATGCTTCAAACTGCTTACAATACGAAAAAGATCGAAAGCGTCGGTCTTTCTTTTATGCAGGTTGAGAATGACAACACAAGCAACAGACTCCGCTCCCGCGAAAACCAGAGATCCCGCCAACGATAAAGACTGGTTCGATCTAAGCACCCAATGGCAACTGCGCCCCGACACGATCTATCTCAATCATGGCTCGTTCACGATTCCTCCCAACGTAGTTCGTTACGAACGTCGAAAGTGGATCGACCTCCTGGACGAGCAGCCTATGGATTTTTATCTGCGGCAGCTTGAACCGGCAATGGACCAAGCCCGCGCGCAAATCGCAAAATTTGTCGGAACAACGAAACAGAATTTGATCTTCGTTGACAACGCGACCTATGGCATGAATGTTGTTGCGCGAAGTTTTAAACTAACCAAAGACGATGAAGTCCTTTTGTGTGATCACGAATATGGATCAGTCATTCGCACTTGGCAACGGGCGTGCGATGATGTCGGAGCCAAACTCGTGATTGCGAAAATGCCTGAACAATTCGAATCGCCCGAGCAAGTCGTTGATTCACTCATTGCCAATGCAACCGACAAAACAAAACTATTGGTCGTCAGCCACATCACCTCAGCGACCGCTTTGATTTTTCCCGTCAAAGAAATTTGTAACGCGTTTCGAAAACGAGATATCGCAATATGCGTCGACGGCCCTCATGCTCCTGCGCAAATCGAACTTTCGATCGACGAACTCGATTGCGATTTTTATACGGCGAGTTGTCACAAATGGCTGTGTGGCTCTTTGGGAAGCGGGTTTCTATATGTCAACCCACGGCAACATTCGGCAGTTCAACCACCGATCAAAAGTTGGGGACGGCTGCCTCCAGCGACACCGGAAACATGGGACGAAGAATTCACTTGGATTGGTTCGCGCGATCCAAGCTCATTTTTGAGCGTGCCGCGAGCTATTGAATTCATGCAAACGATCGGAGTTGAGAACTTTCGCCAGCGGTCACGATGGTTGGCCCAATACGCAGAAAGTGGTTTGCGAGAATTGTTCAAGACGTCGCCAATAGGAAACCGGGACGCAGGTTGGTACGGCTGCATGGCTCACGTTCCGCTGCCACCTGGCGATTGGTCAACACTTCAAAAACGACTGTGGGACGAAGTCGGCATCGAAGTAATGGTCAATCATTTCAAAGAACGTTGGTTCATCCGCGTTTCATGCCACTTGTACAATAACACCACGCAAATCGATACTTTATTCAAGGCGCTTGCACGTTTAACCAGCGGTTAAATTGTCGCAGGTCCTAATTTGATGGCTCAATGATGTAGCAAACGGGGTACTTTTTGGTGATAATGGAGCCATGTGGCCAGAACAACATCCTACTCAAGAGTTAATCGCTCAAGCCAAAGGCGGAGACGAGTCTGCCGTCAATCAATTGATGGATCGTCATCGCAATTCGCTTCGGCAGCTTGTTCGTATGCGACTGGATCACAAGATTCAAAACCGAATCGACGTTAGCGATGTCGTGCAGGACGTCTTGGTCGAAGCCAATCGTCGACTTCAAAGATACCTTGCCGACCCAATGATGCCTTTTCATTTGTGGTTACGGCAAATTGCAAAAGACAGAATCATTGACGCCCATCGGCGACATCGCGTTTCGGCAAAACGTTCAGTGGATCGCGAGCAACAACTGGTCGCGCCTCGCGGGTTTGACCAGTCTTCAATTCAACTTGCCTCGATGCTTGGCGATGGAAGACTGACCCCAGCCGCAGCGGCACTGCAAAAAGAAATGGCTCGCAAAGTCGAAGAGTCGATCGCCAAGCTGGACGAAAAAGACTGCGAAATTATCATCATGCGCCACTACGAACATTTGACCAACCAGGAAATTGGTCAGATCCTCAACCTGTCGGAACCCGCGGCCAGCATGCGTTACCTCCGCGCCATCAAACGACTCAAGCAGGCCATGCAAGATGGCTCTCAGTCGTTTGATGAGTAGATTTGTTGTTGCCTGTTGGAGCGATTAGCATCGTGACGGATTCGCAAAAAGAAAACGACAGCCAAGCTGAAATCGAAGCCGATGGCGACGCATCCGAACAAGCGCTCGCCAATCTCGTCACTGAGCTTGCCGATCGATCCAACAAAGGCGAATCGATCAATCTTGATTCGGTTTGCAAACAGTACCCCCAATTCGAATCTGACTTACGAGAACTTTGGGGCACCATTGTTGTTACCGACGTTGCTGCGAAGGAACAAAGTAGTCGTGAGCAAGAAATCACAAATGAAATCGCGCTGCCTCAGTTAGAGTTGCCGTGTAAATTTGCCAATTACATGCTCGAAGCCGAAATAGGGCGGGGCGGCATGGGAATCGTTTATCGTGCCATCCGTGAAAGTGATGGAGCTGCTGTCGCGATCAAAATGATTCTCAAAGGCGATTTCGCTACCAAGTCAGAACGACAACGGTTCGATTCCGAAGCCATCGCGGCTTCGCGACTGCAACATCCAAACATTATTCCGATCTACGAAATCGGTGATTACATGGGCCGCGAGTTTTTTTGTATGAAACTCATTCAGGGCCAATCGCTTTCTGAACGACTCGCGCGTGGCCCCATGCCAGCCAATAGAGCCGCTAAAGTGATGGAAGAAATCAGCGATGCGATCTATTACGCACACAACCAGGGCATTCTTCATCGTGACCTGAAACCTTCCAACATCATGCTCGATGATGAGGGCAGAGCTTATGTCGCCGATTTTGGTCTGGCAAAAGAACGGCATAACCGGCATAGCTTGACCCGCTCAGGTGCGGTACTTGGCACGCCCAGCTATATGGCTCCTGAACAAGCCGCAGGTACCCGCGGCCAAATCGGCGTCACCAGTGATGTCTACAGCCTCGGCGCGATTCTCTATAACATGCTCACTGGCCGACCTCCTTTTCTCGGTTCTTCACCTGTTGAAACCGTCATGATGGTTCTTGAGCAAGACCCTGTTTCGCCGCGTGTACTCAATCGGCGTGTCAACCGGCGACTGGAAATGATCGCAATGCGTTGCCTTCAAAAACCTCAGGATCTCCGTTATTCCGTGGCTCGCGATTTACGTGACGACCTGCGAGCATTTAGGCGAAACGAATCAGTTGCAGCTAGCGAAGGCCGTTTTGGTCAAATCATTACCAATGTTTTTCGCGAAACTCATCATGCAGTGATCCTCGAAAATTGGGGCCTGCTTTGGATGTGGCATAGCCTGGTTTTGTTGGTCGTTTGCTTTTTAACCAATATCATGTTCTGGATGGGTGACGAGACTCGCCTGCACTATTGGTTGATGTGGACCGTCGGACTGGGGACTTGGGCCGTCGTGTTTTGGTTTGTTCGCCGGCGCATGGGGCCGGTGACTTTTGTTGAACGTCAAATCGCACACGTTTGGGCATCGTCCATGATCTGTGTCGCGTTTCTGTTTCCACTGGAAGCGACCTTGGACTTAAAAGTCCTGTCGCTGGCTCCGCTACTGGGCGTAATGGCTGGAACGGTATTTCTGATCAAAGCGGGTATCCTCTCAGGCAGCTTTTATATCCAAGCCTTCGCGATGTTCATCACCGCCATCGTCATGGCGTTATATCCGCCGATCGCGTTAACTTTGTTTGGGTTGGTTTCGGCCGCATGTTTTTTCTTTGCTGGTTTGAAATATTATCGTCGTCGCAAGATCAATAACGACACCGCCAGTCTCTAAGCACATCCAAGTTGGTCTTTGACGATACCCAAGACTGACCGTTTCTCGTGCGTGCACACCCATCTGCCCCATTGATCGCTGATGAATGTAACGGTTGTACCGCCAAGTCCCCCCCACCAGATCGCTTGTAAATAAATTCCAACTTTCTTTAACCCTTAAAGTTTGACTCTTGCCATACGTGTCATAAGTTTCAGTGAGTCAAAAAACTGATCGCAAGAAAAGTTAACGACTCACTTCCTGCCGCTCTCTTGTTGAGAGCAAATTGATTTTGTAGGGAAGCTGACTCTCGCAGGAAAAGTGCTCATCCACTTGTTAGCTCAACCCTTTTAATTTCGAGCCAATCGGCTCAACGAACGCCTTAGGGCGACGTCCTATCCGTCGGAGGAAAGACACTATGAAAAGTATCATCACTAAAGTTCAGAAGTTCATGAAATCAGAAGATGGCCCAACAGCTGTCGAGTACGCAATCATGCTTGCTTTGATCATCATCGTTTGCTTGGCAGCTGTTTCAGCTGTTGGTAACGCAACGAGCTCAAAGTTCAACGAGATCGCTGGTCAATTGAACGGTTTGCCTAACTAGTTTCTAGTCGGCAAATCGCCCGTTTTTAACGGGTGATCCGGAATAATTGCCCCTTCGGCCACCGTGGTCGATGTGGGCTTTTTCCGCGCCTGCATTTCACAACATCTATTTGGACCGAGAAAGACAGACAGATGGATTGGTTAGTAAACCCAGACTCTTACCAACAAGCTTTTGAATTGGTTTGTTGTTTTTTCACGCTCGTCGCAGTTTTTGCGAGCTACCTTTTCACGCTTCGTTTTTGATCATCAAAAGCTAATTCGCGAAAACTGAATCAAAAAACGCACAACACAACACATAACAACACCGGGTAGAGAAATGAACGAATTACTTATTAACATGGCCGACAATTGGGTCTACTGGGCCGTTAGCGTATTTGCTGTTGTCGCTGCATACATCGACGGAAAAGAACTTCGCGTTCCCAATAAACTGACATTCCCAATGATCATCGCCGGATGGATCTATAGCTCAATCAGCTACGGAATGTACGACCAAGGTTGGTACGTCGGATTGATGTGGAGTTTGGCCGGAACTGCTGTTGGAATCGCAACGCTGTTGCCAGCCTACGCAATCGGAGGCATGGGTGCTGGCGACGTCAAAATGATGGCTGCCATCGGTGCCTGGGTCCACTGCACAATTACATTCTACGCATTTTGCGTCTCAACCATCGTGGGTGCGATCCTTGCGATCATCATGATCATCGCAGCTGGAGAAGCACGAAAGCACTACGCTCAGTTCTTCTGCATCCTCAATGAAATCACTACGATCCGCGATCCTGAAGCACTTGCTGAAATCGCAACCGAAAGAAAATCAACAATGCGACTGCTCCCTTACGGCATTCCTTTGGCGATTGGAACGGTTCTTTACTTCGCATGGTCAGGACTGTTGATCTAAAACTAACAAGTTAACACCGGGCAAGCGGGTTGGATTCGGGTTAAACCGAATCTAACTTGAATCCCACCGACCACCCTTTTCTTGAATTGAATTTAATAACAAGCCGAATCAGGAAATAATGTGGAGTGCTGGCACTTTTGTCGTCACTCCTTTTCGCAACGAATTTGACACTCCATGACGGAGTTCAGGTAGCCAAGGATGGTTATCAAACGTTTGGAACATTTAAATAAACTTTTTTTGAACCGTTTCGATCGAAATCGATCACCAATCCACAAGGCTCTGCTGAGGTACTCCAATGAAATCTAAGTCATTCATGTTAATGATCGTCTCTATGGGCTTCGGCCTTGTTGCCGCGATCGGCATTAGCCAAGTTATGGTTGGCAAAAACAGTACAACACCCGAGATTCAAATGGGACCAGTCCTCGTTGCAAAAACCGACGTGGACATCAAAGACCTTTTGACCGAGGAAAATGTCACTATTGAAAACTGGCCTGTATCTATCATTCCAGAAAATGCAGCCACAAAAATCGAAGACATTACTGACAAAGTTACTTCTTCTCGTTTGAGTAAAGGAATGCCAATCGTCATTTCGGCGACAAAAGGCAAGAACGAAGACATCATTCGGATTCCTGAAGGCTTCAAAGTCGTCGCGATTAAAGTTAACGCAGACGATACTTTGGCAGGACTACTCAGCCCTGGTGACCGCGTCGATGTGATTGGACTCTTCAAACGTTCTGATCGCACACAAACAACACGCACCTTCTTGAAAGGCCTTCGCGTCTTTTCAATTGGTAACAGAATGGATGCATACGATGATCGCACCAACAATGAAAACTCAAGTGCTATCGTTGGTGTGCTAGTAACCGAAAAGCAATCAGAAGAAATTTACTTCGTTCAGCGTACTGGCCAAATTAAGCTTGCACTTCGTGGTGAAGAGACACGATCTGACACTGAGCCAGAAAGCATTGCTGACATCATGGAGGAAGGCGAAAACGCAACAGAAGAAGTCGTTGATAACAACGCACCAAAAATGATTTTTGACAGGTCAATAGCACCTGGCACACAGAGTTCAATGATCATTTGGAGAGGCCCAGACGCTGAAAAAGTCAACTTCCAATCCAATGGTGCACCTTCCGACATTCCGCTCAGAGGCTCGGGATCTCGGGAAAGAGTTCCCGATCCTAGAGACGAGGTAAGCGAGGAAGACTTTGACGGCTCAGAGGACATTGACCGTGGATTGGAACAAGATCAATATCTGAGTCGATAGGTTCGAATTATCTATACGTGACATGATTCTTAACAGGATTGTGCGTATCAGAATCTAACTGTGTTTTTCACAGTTAGTAATTTGCAGAAAAAATCATGGATGATTCACAGCAGTGCTTGTAATTCCACAAGCACTTTTAGCTGTTCTGCCTAACGCGAGGATTCACGGATGAATATGCGAAAGACCCTGCTTCTATGTTGCTGTTTCGTTATCGCGACAACGGCGAGTTTCTCACCAGTTGCTCTCGGCCTACAAGCGCCGCTTGGCAATCAATTTGAAGTCAGCAACTCGGTTGAGTCGATCAACTTGATTGCTGGTGCCAGCCAACGACTAAAGTTCCCGTACAACGTACCGGAACTGATGGTTGAAAATCCGGAAGTTCTGTCCGCTACACCTGTGGCTCAGAACGAAATCTTGATTACTGGTGTTAAGCCAGGTATCTCAACGATCACGATCAGCGATCCGCAAAAGAACTTGCAAACGATCACGGTGGAAGTCACCATCGACGTTCGCAAACTTGAGCGAGCATTCGCCGAGCACTTTCCTGATTCACAAATCGAAGTGGACGCATTGAACACGAGCGTTATCCTTAAAGGACATGCGGCTCGTGCTGATCAAGTTCAAAACATTCTTGCCGTTGCTCAGGATTACTTTCCTTCCAACGTCATCAACGAACTTCAAGTCAGCGGTTCACAGAACATCGCGATCGAAGTCAAAGTTTACGAAGTATCACGAACGAAGCTTCGCCAACTAGGCGTTGACTGGTCTTTCCTTGGCTCGGATGTAAACTTTGTATCCAGTGTCGCAGGCTTGATTCAAGACGTCTCGACTGGAACAGGTGCGGTCGGGCAGAACATCACGTTCGGTGTGCTAAACGACAGCAATCAATTCAACGCTTTCATCCAGGCTTTGGAACAGAACAGTTTAGCCAAGCTTCTTGATCAACCGACTTTGGTTGCTCAAAACGGCCGTCCTGCTGAATTCCTTTCTGGTGGTGAAGTTCCTGTTCAAGTCCAAGGTGGTCTGGGAACAAACGCGGTCGAATTCCGACCCTTCGGTACAAAGCTTGACTTGGTTCCAATCGTCCACGGTGCTGGCGAACTAACACTTGAAGTTCGAGCTGAAGTCTCTGAAATTGCGGCTGACTTGTCAGGCGACACAGGTACACCAGGTTTTCGTGTTCGCCGTGTCAATACCGGTGTGAAGATGAAAGCCGGCCACACACTTGCTTTGGCTGGTGATTACCGTGAAGACATTTCTACAACATCACGCGGAATTCCTGTGTTGATGCACAGCCCTGTCATTGGTCCAATGTTTCGAAGCATTCAAGAAGAAAAGAACGAAACGGAATTGGTTTTCTTGCTGACACCACGATTCGTCAGCGAAGTTGAAGCTTCACTTGTACCTCAGCGTGGCCCTGGCCAACTGACTGGTTCACCTTCCAACCGAGAACTATATATCAACGGTCATTTGGAAGTTCCGAAATGCAACGAAGACTGCCCAGTTAACAACAGTTTCACGACAACTCCAATCCATGGCCAAGCCCAACCTGGCAACGTTATCCAAGGACATCCTATCCAAGGACACGCTATTGAGGGACAACCTATCCAGGGACAGCCTATCCATGGTAATCAGAACTACCCAAATTCATATTATCAACAACCGGTAACACCACAGTTCAATTCATCGCAACGCTTTCCGCAAAACGGAACGTCGCCTCAAACCAAGGCACGTGCTCAGCAAGCAAACCGTGGATTCCTGTGGCCAACCAAATCCAAGCGTCGCTAAAGACTTAGACAAACACGTGCCAGAAAGTTCGGCCTCCAGTAGGCCGAACGTTCTACACGTCAGGCGTCAATTTTGGTTGCTCATTTCCTTCCTTAAAGATGATCGACCAAGGCAAACCTGCTGTTAAACGTTAACACTCAGGTCTCACCTATTTAGCTACCACCATTGTTTACGGATATCCCATGAGCGGTACACTTCGGATTTCAATTTGCGATCCAGACGAATCAACACGTGACGATCTTAAAAAATATTTGATCGGCATGGAGCAGGTTTGGTTGGAAGCGGATTGTTCACGCTACGAGTTCTTTTCAGAGATCGTCGCCCAAACCTCGCCAGACGTTGCCATTATCGACATTGATAGTGACGATGAAAAAGCGATGCAATTGGTTGAGAACCTCTCTCGTAACCATCCAACATGCGGCATCATTGTTGTCAGTGGCAGAACCGATGGACAGATGATCCTTCGAGCCATGCGTTCGGGTGCTCGTGAATTTCTGAACTCACCTGTTCAAATTGACGAACTCGTCGGTGCTCTGGATCGAGTTTCAGCCACAACCGATGGAAAGCAACGGAGTAACGCAGGTTCCATCATTTCCGTCGCAGGTGCTTCAGGCGGCGTGGGAACGACTTCGATTGCAGTAAACCTTGCTGTTGCACTGGCACAACATCCTGATCGAAGCGTGGTCTTGATTGACTTGGATTTAGCACTGGGTGATGCCGACGTATTCCTGGATATGATCCCAGACTACACTTTGATTGACGTCGCGCAAAACATTTCGCGACTTGATCTGGCGTTACTGAGAAAATCATTGACCAAACATGAAACGGGAGTTTACTTACTTCCGCGTCCCGTTCAAATTGAAGACATCTCGTCGATCTCAAACGAAGACTTCAAACGCGTTCTAGGACTTTTAAAAGCCTCCTTCACACACCTTGTGATCGACCTTTCGAAATCCTATAGCCGACTGGATATTGCAGCACTTGAAGCGTCCAAGCAAATCCTGTTGCTAACGCAATTGGACCTGCCTTGCTTGCGTAACGTGGTTCGCCTGTTGTCGTCATTGGAATCTTACGAAGGCGTCAACGAAAAAGTCAATGTCGTCGTTAACCGTGCTGGATTGGACAAGGCTCAAATCAGTTCAGCCAAAGCCGAAGAGACAATTGATCGTGAGATCTTTTGGCGAATCCCAAATAACTACGGGGTGATCTCGGAGTGCCGAAACAATGGCGTTCCGTTGTTGCAGCAAGCTCCAAAGGCCGCGATTACTCACTCGATCAGTGAGTTAGCTGAAAAACTCTCTGGCGAACAACGAGAAGATGTAGAGCCAGAAAAGAAAGACAAAAAGAACTGGCTGAACTTTCTCAGTAAATAGTTCTAGCTATGTGAATCATCCAAAAAAGCCTGCCCTAATCCGGCAGGCTTCTTTTTTGGGTTTATCATTTGGCTCTCCCAATAAAAAACAAATTCGTTTCCCAATCTATTTCAACCATTGCCGATAAATAACCTCGATTCGTGTTGGGTGCTTGGCCTCCGTTGCTGGATGACACGCATGAAAAATCGAATGATTGAGTTTGAATTATGAGCGGACAAGCCTTGCCCCAAGAACCAAATTCAGCTCAACAACAGGAGTCACCAGATTGGCGGCGGCTTGAGTCACAATCGCTCGTTGGGCAGCGCGAAAATAACAAGCTCTCACTTTGGGGATGGGGAGTTCTAGTTGTTTGTTTGTCTGTCGGCTGGAGTTGGCTGAATCTCAACCAAGGATTCTTTCCTTCTGACGAAGGGCAAATGGGGCAAGCCGCCGAGCGGATTCTCAACGGCGAGTTACCCCATCGCGATTTCGACGACATGTACACCGGCGCGTTGAGCTACGTGAACGCCCTTAGCTTTTACTGGTGGGGAGTCCATTGCGATTCAATGCGACTGATGTTGTTGGTTTGGTTCGTCCCATTTGTAGCGGCGATCTATTGGCTGGCCGCACAATTTGCTCAACCGCGTATCGCGGCTTTAGTGACTCTTTTAGCTGCGGCTTGGAGCATTCCAACTTATTCAGCCGCCGCGCCTTCTTGGCACAATCTGTTCTTCGCTCTTTGGGCATTGTGTGCCGTCGTCAAGTTTTCACAGACTGATCAGCGACGTTACTTGGTCGTTGCAGGACTGATGGCGGGGCTTTCGATTCTGTTCAAAATAACCGGCGTCTTTACTCTGGCAGCCTGCCTGTTGTTTTTGCTTTTTCGTAACCAGTTGCAATTCGAAAAACAGGGACGTTCACCTGGTTGGGTTTCGATTCCTATTTTGGTCGCAGTTTTTCTTGCAGGCATGCTAAGTATTTGCTTTGTCAAGAATGACATCGCCGCTCAAATCATGCATTTCGCGATCCCATTTATCGGTTTGACAGGATTCGTGTTCTTCCAAGAATGGAAACAGTTCCGGGGCGTCTCACTTTTGCTGCCAGCGGACGATTCAGATTCTCCAAAGCCAATTGCCAGTTCGACTGAAACACTTTCGCGTCTCAAAAGCATGTTCGCCGAGACGCTGCCGTTGCTAATCGGAGTCGCCGTTCCAATTGCAATTTTCATTGGCTTTTACTGGCAACAAGGCGCGATCGATGACCTCGTTTATGGTGTTCTCATCATGCCAGGCCACCGTTTGAGTTCGGCCACTGGTCCGTTTCCAGCAGTCAACAGTTTTGTTTTTACGATCCCCTACTTTGTGCTACTGTTTCCTCAATTGTGTAGCCGCCGACTCGACTCGAGCAAGAAATCATCTTGGCAGGTGGTCGCAACGATTGGCGCTGTCCTGTTTGTTTTGGCTCTAACGACAGAACTCGGCGCGGCCACCGCTTTCCTTGGCGCTCGCAATTTGCTACCGCTGGTCGTGATTGGCAATCTGATATTGCTAGGCCGGAAAAAGGAAATTTCTATCTGGGAAAAACAGGCATTGTTCTTAGTTACGACGCTTACTTTTTTCACAAGCCTTGTTCAATTTCCGTTTGCATTGCCGATTTATTTTTTCTACTCAGCACCACTGCTGGTGATCGCTGTGTTGGTTTCGGTTCGTCTTCAAGACACTGTCCCCCAAAAAGCATTAACGTTATTGGTCGCATTCTTAATCCTGTTTAGCTGCTTGCGGTACCATTCTTTCATGCCAATGGCATCGAAAACTCCATCGTATCGCAGCCCACCTTCTGCACGCATGGATACAAACCGCTGCAGTTTCCTCACAGATGCGGAAACGGCTGGCGCGTACAACCGCTTGCACGATTTGATCGAAAACGAAACACAAGTAGGCGAAACAATTTTTGCAACACCCGACGCACCTGAAATGAGTTTCTTTAGCGGGCGTCGCTCCATCAATGGAGTAATGTACGAGTTCTTTCGCCCGGGTTTATACGACGACCATCTAAAAGTGAAAGATCAATTGGCGGAAGCGAGTATCAACCTGGTCATCATCAATGAGTTCAACTTCTTCTCAGCTAAAGTCACCAAAGAATTTCGAGAGAAAGCATTGGCCGATTTCGAACTATTGCAAACAATTATGTTGGAAAGCGAAGAAGACGCCCAGCAAAACGATGAAAAGAAATCTACATCGCCTGTGTTTTCGATCTACAAACGCAAATAGTTGACGTATTCACTTGGATGTAGCCTTCAAAAATCAATGAGCCTCTAGCCAGTTGCTTCCTGTGCCCAATTCAACTTCGATTGGAACCTCCAGCGGCAAAGCGGTTTTCATACATTCCTCAATCACCGGCTTGACAGTTTCCTCTTCCTCTTTGTGCATATCAAAAACCAGTTCGTCGTGAACCGTTAGCAGCATTTTCGTTTTGAATCCGCCTTCGCGCAAGGCATGGTGCACTTTGATCATCGCCATTTTCAGCATGTCTGCCGCGGTGCCTTGAATCGGACTATTCATCGCCAATCGCTCGGCAGCATTCTTCAAAGTTCGGTTGCGAGAATTAATATCTCTCAACTGCCGACGACGTCCAGTCTGCGTTTTTACATACCCGTTCTCTTCTGCAAACTTGATCGTCTCATCAATGTACTTTTGAACGCCCGGGTATTTCTCGTAGTAACTGTCGATCAAAAGATTGGCTTCCTTGCGAGGAATATCCAATCGCTGCTGCAGACCAAACGCTGAGATTCCATACAGGATTCCGAAATTGACCATCTTCGCCTTCGATCTCATTTCACGATCGACTTTATCGATTGCAACATCGTAAACATTCGCAGCGGTAACCGCATGGATGTCGGTGCCCGTCTTGAACGCGTCCAACATCGCTGGGTCTTGACTGAGCGCGGCCATGATTCGCAATTCGATCTGAGAATAGTCCGCAGCAAGAATCAAATGGTCATCATCACGAGGAACAAACGCCGCACGGATCTCGCGTCCACGTTCTTTGCGAACTGGAATCGTTTGCAGGTTTGGATTATTCGACTGCATGCGCCCGGTTGCCGTCCACGTCTGACTGTAATGCGTGTGCAGCCGCCCCGTGACCGGGCTAACCGAATTAGGAAGCTGGTCCACGTAAACGGATTTCAATTTCACTGCGTTGCGGTAATCCAAAACATCGGCAACGATTTGATGCTTCGAAGCGAGCCGGATCAACTCCGACTCCCGCGTCGAATTTTGGCCCTTGGCAGTTTTCTTTGGCTTCTCAACGAGCTTTAACTCATCGTAAAGAATCACTCCCAACTGTTTTGGCGATCCGATATTAAATTCACGCCCAGCGGCGATGTAAATGGTCTCCTGAAGCTCTTCAATGTCTTTCTCAAGCACTTTGGAAAACTCATCCAGCGCATCCACGTCCAGCCGGATCCCTTCGTACTCCATATCAACCAACACGGGAACCAAAGGACATTCAACTTCGTGGCAGACTTTTGAAACGCCACGCGATTCGATATCTGGCGCAATCACGTTGGCGACTTGCAAAGTAATATCGGCGTCTTCGCAAGCGTACTCGGAAAGTATTTCCAAAGGCACATCGCGCATATTACGCTGGCCTTCTTCTTTGGTTCCCAGCAAATCGCTGGTCGGAATCGGTTGGTACCCCAAATACAACTTGGCAAGATAGTCGAGCCCGTGCTTCATCTCCGGCTCTTTCATGGAATGAGCCAGCATCGTGTCGAACAACTCACCACGAACTTCGATACCATTCCATTTGAGCAACGTCACATCGTATTTGAGATTGTGACCAACTTTGGCGATCGACTCGCTTTCAAAGATCGGACGGAACTGTTCGAGCACCGCCATTGCCATGTCTTCCTCTTCAGGAATGACCACGTAATATCCACGGTGCGGCTCAAGCGAAAAAGCGATGCCTAACGGAAACGCCGTCCGCGGATCGAGGCTTGTGGTTTCGGTGTCAAAGCAAATCCGCTCTTGCTCAAGCAGCTTTTTCACCAACTCAGCCCGCCCCTTTTTCGTTTTGACAGTGATGTAACTGTGTTCGACATCCTTGATTGTTTTCTCTTGGACGGGCTCGCTGAACAAATCCGATTGAATTTCTTTTTCACGTTTTTCGCGAATAACAGCCTGCCGCGCCGGTGCGGCTGAAAATGATTTGCCAAACAAACGCTTGCCAAGGCCGTCAAACTCAAGCTCAACAAACAACGCGTTCAGTTTTTCATCGTCATAGCCCGTCCACTTCATGTCTTCAAATTTGACATCATGCTCGACGTCGACTTTGATGGTGACCAATTCTTTAGAAAGCAACGCCTGCTCTCTATTTTCTTCTACGCGCTCTTTCTGCTTTCCTTTTAATTGATCCGTACTTTCCAGCAGTTTTTCAACCGTGCCGAATTTGGCGATTAGTTTCTGAGCCGTTTTGGGGCCGATACCTGGTACACCAGGAATGTTGTCACTCGCGTCCCCCATCAGTCCGAGGATATCGACAACTTGATCAACACGTTCGACTTGCCATTTCTCCAGCACCTCGGGCACACCCAGCAGTTCCGGATTGGAGCCCTGTCGACCGGGTTTGAACATCGTGATTTTGTCAGAAACCAACTGGGTGTAATCTTTATCAGGTGTCACCATAAATGTTTCAAAGCCTTCCGCCTCGGCTTCTTTCGCCAACGTCCCGATGATATCGTCCGCCTCAAATCCCGGCTTGCGAATCATCGTGATGTTTAACGCTTCGAACAATTTATCGACCAGCGGAAACTGTTCAGCGATGTCTTCGGGAAGCGCATCGCGCTGGGCTTTGTATTCCGGAAACACTTCATGACGAAATGTGGGTTCGCGAGTATCGAATGCGACAGCGATATGAGATGGCTCGTGTTTCTTGATGATGTCAAAAACTGTATTGGCGACACCAAAAACAGCAGACGTACACGCGCCACCGGATGTGTAGCGCGGCGATCGAATCAAAGCGAAATGGGCGCGATAGATCAGCGCCATCGCATCGAGAAGGTAGAGTTTCTTTTCCGGTTCAGCGTCTTTTTTTGCCATCGTTACTTCGCAGGTAAATCTAAAAAGCGAAGCCACGTTCGCCCGTCGTTTTCGCCCATTCTAACAAATGATACCGCTGCGATGTGGGCGATGCGGAAGCTGTAATCACCTTGAATTCATCGACTCGATCAAAGATTAGCCAATATTGACTCAATGAAATTGCAGACGGGCTTGACGAGTTGAAAGCACTACTTGCAGTGAGCACATAGCGAGGCGGTCGTTTTCTTACATGAAGATGCAGAACTGAACTTGCCCTGATTACCATCCAAGCACAGTTGCTTCCCCAGTTCACAAGCCGTCAAAAGTCCAAAGACAAAACGTTTCAATTTTTTCGTTGAACTTGTTAGGATCCATCTCGTACACAACGTGCAGTCAGCGGCCGATAAAACATCCAACTCTGGAGTCATCGTGCGTAAAACATCTTCTTACTGGTTTCTAACATTTATTGTTCTGGTTGCGATAAACGTGCTCGTTGGAACTAATCCTTCGAATCCACTAAACGCCCAAGATGCCGAACTGATTTCGACCTCCTTGGCCTACCCGACGACTTCGCCAATTACCGGACGGATCGTTGACGAATCGGGAAGGCCTATCATGGGCGCTGTAGTGATTCAGTACAGCAAATCTACAGGAAGCAGCTATTGGTATTTCGGTGGTGGCAAAGACGCGAAACATGAAATATGCAATCGAGCGACCACAGATATTCTCGGGCGATTCAAGTTCAAAGAATGGGACTTTGATCATAATACCCGCGTTTATGTTGTGCACAGTGGTTACCCCATCACCCAAATACGGAACAAGCTTTCGATCTTTGGAGATACGGTTTTAAAAAAAGGCACAGACATCAGTGGGCGCATTTTGACCCGCGATGGAAAACCGGTGAAGGATGCAGAAGTCGAATTGCCTTATTTGCCAGACAAAGAGATTACTAAAATCTCCCACGGAACGACAAAGACTGATTCCAACGGCGCGTTTACTTTGAAAAATGCTGGAGTGGATGGGAAAGCATATTTGCAGCTTAAAGTAAAAGACAGGTTCTACTCAGGTTTGACTTGGTTTGAAAATGACGACAAACCAGGAGTAGCCCAGAGTCAGGCTCACGATCCAAAGTCAGTTATGATCGGAAATGACTTTGAATATCGCTTGCCCGAATTACGACCGATCCATTTTTCAGTCGTGTCTGCAGATTCAGGAAAACCCGTGGAGGTTCAAGCCGTTTTCGCTGGCTTTAGTCCAATCGCAGACGGGTTTAACTCCTATCCCAGTGGTCATTTTTACGTTGGAATTGACAAGAACAAAATCGCCTATGATTTTTTGAAAACCGGCTACAACCGTTTCTATATTTTTCCAACCATGAAATCAAAGCACTCGCCGTTTTTTCTGGACGTCCCACTCTCTGACTCAGGGGAGCCTCCGAAAGATCTTATTGCAAAAGCGCCAAAAGGAACTCAAATCACTGGGATAGTGACTGATGCATCCTCAGGAAAAGGTATTCCCAATGCTCCTATCCTGTTTGTTTCCGAAACGCCAGGAGCAATGCTGGACCAAAACCACTTGCCACGAGAACGATGCTTTACCGATGATGATGGAAGGTTTGAATCTGTTCTACCTGCAGGACGATGGAAAGTCCGTGTGTCTGGCGATTGTGGTGACTATTGTGTCTATCCAAGCAATCTTGAGAAGGATTTGCCACAGTCCTTTCAATTCGGCGGTGCCAAAAATGTTAAAGCCAAATTCACCGTTCCGCCCGAGCTTGAAAAGCGTTTGGAGTTTGGCGAAGGAGAAACAGTTGATGCCGGAATTTTTAATTTGAAAAAGTCGGTCGTTGCTAAAGGGACCGTTGTGGATGCCGATGGCAAACCCATCAGCAACGTGGCTTTTATCTCTGAACCTGAAAGGTACATCTTTAGTCGAAAACGATTTGGCAAAACTGACAAGTTTGGGCGATTCACGATTAAAAACTTGTTTACCAACGGAATTGAAGACCTTCCCAAGAGTAGAAACGCAACTTCAGGAGAGGGAAAGATATTTTTCTGGCACCATGAAAAACGCATGAGCGCTTTTATCAAAGTGCAGAAAGACGACTGTGACTCAATCAAAGTCACGCTCACAGATTCTCCTGCGGCATGGGGACGTGTGATTGATTCTATCTCTGGGAAACCGCTTGGAGGCGTGCGGATGTTTGGCAACCACACTATTGGATTTCTCCAAATGGGTGCTTACACTCGGGACGATGGTTCGTATCTTTTGGAGTATGTTCCACGGCAGGGAATATTTTTATCTTGCTCAAAACCAAAATACAAACACGAAAGCTTGCGAATCGATTTCACGGCTGCTGACAAGGATGTTTTGGTCTTGGAAGTACCAGACTTCAAGATGCGAAAACTTGGGCAGTACGCATTCGGAACACCGGACAAGCCAGATATCACCGGCCTTTCTCCGCTTCAAACTGTTGACGCGTTAACGGTGCACATTGCCAAACAGCTTGAAAAAATCCCAGAAGACCCAGACCCCAACCGTTGGGGTTCCGACGATCCTGATACACAATTTAAATTTAAAGTCTCTAAAGATGTTTCGGAGGTTGTTGAAAGATTGCTCGATGAGAACAAGGATCCTTCGTACCAAGTCGCTCTATCAACGAAAATTCTCTCGGCTCTTTCGGTATCCAAAGGCGGTTCGATGATCATGCATAACGGGGGTGTTCGTAGAATGCGAAAAATCCTGTTGAAAAACCTTGACCGTGAGGGAGTTCTTGCAACTTACAAGGCATTCACATTCACAACGAATGGTTCAGATCTGACATTAACCGCTCTGGAGTCCAGCCAAAGTTCTGCAGCACGACTTTGGGCCGCGTCGCAGTTACTTAACGAAGCCAATTCAGATCTGGCAAACAGTATTCAACTCGGCGTCCGGAGTACAAGCCAAGCTACCTTTGAATATAGATTTGCAAATGCGAAGAAGGCTTGGTCTACATTACTTTCTGAATTTCCTGACGTCCCGGTCTACGGTTCGCTCAACTACAAGGGCTACACCGGGCAACGAGTCCGTGCAATGATCGGTCAAACTCAATCCAGGCCTCACCATGAAGAGCGCCTTCAAACAGTAGTAGATGCTGCTAACGCGTTGGGATTGCTGGCTGACGACGAGTGACTTCTGTCCACCAACACGTATTACCGGGTAGCCGCCAATCCATTGTTGCCGCGGATCACTCGGCAAAGAGCTCAAACGTTTTGTCCGCGATAATTTTTCCGTCCAACTCTAGCGTCAATCGCCAGTCGCCCAGTTTGTCTTCGATCGGTGCCCAGATCGTATCACCGAGATAAAAATCCCAATCGTTGGTTTTGACGTACACAATTCCGTCAAAGGGCGCACGAACGACTCCATCTGCATCTCGGATCCCGGGATGATCGATGCAGTAACCAAGTTCCTGGTTCTTGGCGGATTTGATATTCACCACAAATCCAAACTCGATATCAATTACGGCTGGGACTCGCATTGTAAATTCTGCGATCCGAGGAAGCTGCTTGGCATCGGACTCCCACTGGGTGTAGATCCCGTAGCTCTTCATTCGAATTTCTGGTTTTCGTTTTGCCACGTGACTACGTAGAAACCAAATCAGACTGCAAATACTCTTTATCGAACGCTTCCCAATCCGTTGGTTTGGAGAGGTCAATCGACGGTACGTCCGGCAGTTCGCCAGTACCAAAATATTTCTGCCCGGCTGCCGTATTAAAGATCACGATCCGTTCGTCTACCGATACTTTTTTCTGCTCAAGCAATTTTTCCAAGCCGCCGATACACGTGGCGGTTTCAGGGCAGATCATCACCCCTTCGGACGAAGCAACTTTCTTTTGCCACTCCATCAAGCGGCCTTCTTCAACCGCAATCGCGGCTCCATTGCTTTCACGAACAGTGTCCAACACCATAAAATCTCCCAGCGCCGTGGGCACGCGAATTCCCATCGCGGTCGTATCTGCGTTTTCATGTCGCGTCGCAAAACGCTCGCCAGCTTCAAAAGCCGTCACCATTGGTTGGCAACCATCAGACTGAACGGCGTACATTCGTGGCATCGTTTCGCTGGTCAAGAAACCCATCTCGCGCAGCTCCTTAAACCCTTTCCACATCCCAATCAAAGCCGTGCCGCCACCGGTCGGATACAGAATGACATCGGGCAACTCCCAATTGAACTGCTCCGCCAACTCCAGGCCTATCGTTTTCTTGCCTTCTAAACGATAGGGTTCTTTAAGCGTAGAAATATCAAACCACAATCCGTGATTGTGTCCTTCACGAATTCGTTTTCCACTTTCATCGATCAAGCCATTGGTCACAAACAGCTTTGCCCCACTGAGATGACATTCAGTAAGATTTACGATTGGCGTGTCGTCGGGCATGAAACAAACCGATTCCATCCCTGCTCGTGCCGCGTACAACCCCATCGCTCCACCAGCATTGCCATTGCTGGCCATTGCGATCCGGGTTCGACCGAAATGCTTCGCCATCGTAGCCGCCATCGAGATTCCGCGACATTTGAAACTGTAGGTCGGTAGTTGAGATTCATCTTTGAACCAGACGTGCTTCACACCCATCTGTTTGGCAAATCGAGGGCATTCAATGATGGGGCTCATCGACTTGTTCAACGTCACGGGCTTGATCTCGTCGCCGATTGGCAACAGCTCTTGATATCGCCACATGTCACGCGGGCGGGAATTCAAAACGTCTTTTGTCATCGACTTTTTAACACCATCGAGATCATATCTCGCCCAAAGTGGACGATTTTCGTGCATCGTCTGCTCACAATCAGCCGGCAATGTAACGGCAGGATCAATAGCGCTCTCAAAATGGGTAATAAATCGTGTCATTTACTTTTTCTTTTGCGATAACTTCGTTTTGATAATTCAACAGTCATTTGGTTTGAGAATGATTTCTTAAAAATGGTTTATCCAGACCGAAATGGCGGGTAGACTATTTGAATTCTCATCCAGTTCCAAAAAGTATTGTCTGAAAAATGAGCGCCGAAGAAAACCCACCAACCAATGCAAATAATGCAGAACCCAATTCGGCAAACTCAAATCCAACGGAGGGGGGACACGCGGACCAAACACCCGTCGAAGCTACCGTTGTGAATCCTGAAGAGGGTGATCAAGTTCACTCTCAAGAGGTCATTGAAACTCAAGAGGTCACCGAGGCATCATTGGCTGATCCAATCAGCGAAGCAGAAAAAGCTCTCCTCGCTCCCGCAGGCGCTGCGTTCGGTTCCGCTCCTCCAATCGCTGCCAACATGGATAACATGGCGGCCAACGGTGGTGCTATCGGAGCGCTCGTTTTAGGAATTTGGGTGATCGCTGGGTCCTTCATCACTAGCTGGAGCCTGATCAACGGACTACTCGGATTGATTATGGGTTTTTGGGGCCTGACTTCACGAAAGCAAAGAATCGCCTGGATCGGAATTTCGCTTTGTCTTATCGGAATCTTTATGTGTTTGATCGAAGTCAACCACCTCGCGAATCAATATTTCAACGCGGCTGATGAACTCTGAAACAAAGCGGATGCAAGGCGGCTTGCCATCAGTCATGCCTGACGAGCGTTTACTTATTCAAAAACGTCTTGATCAACTCTGAAGTGGAAATCGCCATCGAAGATGCGTTTCGATGCTCATGGACAAATGTCTGACCACGTTTGCCAAACTCGTTTCGTCTTTGATCATCGGCAAGCAACTCGACTAATTGTTCTGCCAACTCATCCGTGTTTCCGGGTTCGAACAAAACTCCGCCGTCTGACTGTTGAATCAATTCGGGAAATGCGCCGTGCGAGGGACAGACGGCCGCAACACCAGCGGCAAACGCTTCAAGCACGTACAGCCCTTTTGGCTCCTGAAATTCTGTTGGCACGCAAAGCAAATCAATCTCGCTAAAAAACTCAATCTTGCGCTCGCGTTCGATCGATCCGAGATACTCGTACTCCGATTTCAATCCGGCTGCCTCAAGCCGTTTCCATTGCTCGTCAGCATAGTCTTGATTCTCGGGACTCAGCCAACCAGCGATCCTAAGTTTCACATGCCCCGTGTCTGGCTGCGACCGAAGCTTAATGAATGCGTCGACCAGGTGATGCAGGCCTTTTTCCGGTGCCAGCCTCGCCATATACCCGATCGTTTTTTCGTTTGCCGGGTTTTTTTTCTCCACATCATCTGAAAGAAAGTGTGAAAAATCAGTAACATCAATGCCCAGCGGTGTGACATGGATCTTCGACGGGTCAATCGAAAAGTACTCACTCATATAGCCGCGAAAAAACTCGCTTTGAACAATAAAGCCATCGACCTGTTTGGCAATCTCGCAGATCCGCGAAATGCACTTTGTCTTAAAAGGTTCTTTGAGGCTATCGAGAAAAACATCGTCGCCTTGCAGCGTAACCAAAACAGGAAAATCGAACTGCTCTTTGATATCGGCGATACACCCACCAATCAAAGCGTTTGAAAAAATCACGAGATCGGGCTTACTGTGCTTAAGCCATTGACAAACCTGATGCACCTGTTTCTTTTGATTACCTTTCGAGCCAAGCAGCATTGAATGGGCGAGTTTGCCCAGCATTTTGGAATCGGTTTCAATCGCCCGCGAAGTGACTTTGCGAATCAACCACGGCGAATCAAGAAAGCGATCGAGGAACGATGGCAGGAATCGAAAGAGCGGAATCTTTTGCTGCAAATAGACATTGATCCCGCCGAACAGAACTTGATCAACACTAAAGTCTTTTTCGTCCGTTCGAATGGGCGTGTAGGTAGGAACCAGTTGAATATTCCAACCGTGTTCCGACAAAGCACGTGAGAGCGCGTTGTCATGCATGCAGCTTCCACAAAACATTCCAGCTGCACCGGCGGTGAGATAAACGATTTTGGAATCTGAAAGTTGCATAAGCTTTCGTTTTGTGTGAGCCGAATTCTGGCTACCTAAAAACGCATAAAACAGTTTGTAGGATGGACATTCTTGTCCGTCTATTCAAGTTCGCGACGTCGGACAGGTATGTCCAACCGTACTTATTTGTCGGCCAAAACGATGCTAACTAATGCAACATCAAGGCGCAAGCAACTTCAACACGAACTCAAACCATCGTTAACCGACCAAGCTCGCCGACAATTTTGATTGGCAACTTGAAATGATCGAACTGCAAACCTCTTCCGCCTGCTGGCCGGTCAGCGTTGATTCTGGCGAACGCAAGACGACGGTCAACAGCAAACGCTTTTTATCGGCACCGTCTTTCTCTTCATTGCGAAACGTCTCACGGTACTGGATCGTTTCGAGCAACGAGCCACACGCAGTTCGAATGGTTGACTCAAGCTCAGCCCAGCGAACGGCGTTGTCAACGATGAAGTTAAAATCGCGACTAACCGGTGGGAATTGACTTTGGTTGACGTGCAGCGGAATCAATGTGGCTTGCTCATCAAGCACACCCAAATCGAGTTCGACCACAACCGCGTTGGAACGAAGGCCAAAACTTTTCTTTGCTGATTTTGAAACTTCACCGATCCAGCCAAGCGTTTGATCGTTAATTTTCAATTCCCCAGACATGCTACTGTCAAACACGTCATGATCACATTCGCTGATGTACAGGGAAAGCGATGCGTTGACGGAGTTAACAATCGCCTCAACGATGCCTTTGACTTCGTAGAAATCGCGACCGCTAATGATCGCAAGTTTGGTTGGCTGGTCAGGAATCTCATGTTCGCCAAGCGGCAAGTAAACTTTCGCCGTTTCGAACAAATCAATATCTGAATTAGAACGGTACTCGTTGATTCGGCGGACTTCCAACAAGCTTGGAATGAGGCTGCGGCGAAGTAAATTGACCGCGCCGATGTTCTTTGAATACTCTTCCAGCACACCGAGCATCGGCTGGCTACTTTGCAGTGGCGCCGCATCGGTCCAAGGGCTAAACGCGTCCGACCAAGGCTGCGGGACAAGGCTGGGCGTGACTGCTTCGTCGAATCCGGCGGACGTGAGAACGGCTCGGACTTTGTCGATCACGCGATCAGCATTGGGTCGGTGCGAAGCGGCCATCGGCACGTTGACGTTGTCAGGGATTTTGTCAAAGCCGTAGATGCGACCAACCTCTTCGACCAAATCGGCTTCGCGTGTCAGGTCTTTTCGCCAGCTAGGCGGGGTCGCCGTGATCGATTCGTCTGTCGATGAATCGATCGTCAAACCAAGCTTTGTAAGGATCCCCGGCACAAGGTCTTTTGGAATTTCAATGCCGAGCAAACGTTTGAGTTGCGAAAACCGAAGTGTCACTGGCTCAAGATTTTTTGGTCGCTCGCCAACGTCAACGACGCCTTCGTACAGTTCGCCACCCGCGATTTCCAAAATGATATCGCATACCCGACGACTGGCCCAATCAAGATTCGCCGAGTCAATATCGCGTTCGAAACGAAACGAGGAAGGGCTGTGAAGTTTCAGTTTTCTCGCCGTCCTGCGAACCGAAAGTTGCTCGAAGTAAGCCGATTCGATCAGCACGTCAGTCGTTGAATCAGAAACTTCCGATTCTGCTCCACCCATCACACCAGCCAGCGCAACCGGGCCGTTTGGATCGGCGATCACGCACATGCCTGCGTCGAGTTTGTAATTCTTATGATCGATGGCTTGGAATTCTTCGCCTGCGACCGCATCTCTGACGATAATTTTTCCGTCAGCGATTTTTGCGAAGTCGAACGCATGAAGCGGTTGGCCACATTCGAACATGACGTAGTTGGTCGCGTCGACAACATTGTTTACCGATTCGTACGAAGTCTGTTTTCCGTTTTTGTCAACGCGAAGGGTGGCTGCCTTAAGCCGTTCGATCAACCAATCAGGAGACGGGCCGATCTTTACGCCTTTGATCAGGCGGGCGGTGTAGCGAAAACAGCTTTCGTTCGCCGAGATATCGACGGAGACTTCGGCAGAAACAGAATTTGAAGACGTTTTAGGTTGCGGGTCAGGAATCGTAAGCGACTGATCGTAAAGCGTCGCAATTTCGCGGGCGACTCCAATGTGGCCAAGACAATCCGCGCGGTTGGAAGTGACTTCCAAGTCAATCGCTTTGTCATCACCAAGCGTATCGGTCCCTTCATGATTCAATCCGGACATAGTCAAGCGATCAACGAGATCGTCATGCGACATGTTGAGGTCTACGTATTGTTTAAGCCAGTTCCAGGAAACAATCATGAGTTCGTCGAAGTTAAAAAGTTAGTTGGCAGTAGCGAGTCGGCAGTTGCAATTCGGCAGTCGAAATTGAATTTTAGAACTGCCGGAGGAAGCGGACATCGTTGGTGAACAGATAGCGGATGTCCGTGATTTGATGGCGGATCATGCACAGCCGCTCGATTCCCAAACCGAACGCGAATCCGCTGACTTTTTCTGGATCGTAACCAACGGCGCGAAGCACGTTTGGATCGACGACGCCGGCACCACCGAACTCAACCCATTTCCCATTCCAGTAATAATCGGCTTCCACGCTTGGCTCGGTGAATGGGAAGAACGATGGGCGAATACGAACAGGAACATCGTCGCCGAGGTAACTGGAAGCGAACAGTTTCAATACCGTTTTCAAATCGGCCAGCGTGACATTTTCGTCAATCATCAAGCCTTCGATTTGATGGAACATCGGATAGTGCGACCAGTCAGCGGTGTCCGGACGATAAACTCGCCCCAGCGAAACGACGCGCACAGGCGGTTTCGTTTTTTCCATCACGCGAATTTGCACCGTACTCGTTTGCGTGCGAAGCAATAACGGATTGTCCGTGTCGGTTGCGTCTTGACCAGCCTGTGATTGAGCTACCGAAAGATAAAAGTTATCCAGTGGATCGCGAGCAGGATGGGCTCGGGGAATATTGAGCGCGACAAAGTTGTGATAGTCGTCTTCGACTTCGGGTCCTTCGGCGGGGGTGAATCCCAGCCGCCCCATGATGTCTTTGAGTTCGTTGATCGTTTGTGTGATTGGATGTAAGCGGCCAACGCGAAAATTTCTGCCGGGAAGGGTAGGGTCAATTTTGGGATCGCGTTCATCGTCGCCCTCGCCGCCAACCAATCGCGCGGTGGCGGTTTCAAAAGCGGTTTGGATCGCACTTTTGACGGCGTTGAGTTTCTGGCCGGCTTCTTTTTTATTTTCGTTGGCAACGGCGCTCATGTTTTTCTGAAGCGATTTTAGCTTGCCTTTTTTCGCGCCCAAAAATTCAACGCGAGCTTCGTCCAGTTGGGATGGATCGGCGGCGCTTGAGAATTTGGCATCTGCGTTTTGCGCGAGTTCGTCAAGTTGTTGCACGAACTCTTCAATGGTCAGTGACATCGAATGGTTGCCCGGTTTCCTGGTTGATCAAACAAAAACGAAAAAAGGAAGACAACGAGCCGTTGTCTTCCTTTAAATATATCAGTTATGTCGAATTCCGTTTGGGGAGCGTTTGTCCCTCAACGGCTAAGCAGCAAGTGCTTCTTTGACGGATTCGACAATCGTGTCAAAACCTGCCGGATCCGAAACCGCGATTTCAGAAAGCGACTTTCGGTCCAATTCAATTTTGGCTTTTACCAATCCATGAATGAACTCGCTGTAACGCAAACCACGCATGCGGCAGGCTGCATTGATTCGGGTAATCCACAAGCGACGGTAAGTTCGCTTTTTGGTGCGGCGATCACGGAATGCGAACACGCCAGCACGGATAAGTGTTTCTTTAACGGTGCGAAGCATGTTGCGACGACCACCGCGATAACCTTTTGCTCTTTTGAAAAGCTTACGCTTTTGTTTGGTACGAGCTGAACCTTTAGTTGTACGCATCGAATCAACCTTTTTGTTTTGCTAAACAGGCCTCAGAAAATCTTCTGAAGTTGGTTGCCCATAGAAGCACGCGAGAGGACTCATTTGATCGGCAAAGATTGCCAACCAAAGACTCGCTTAAAAATCATTTAGTAACTGTACTTGCCCAGTGATTTTACAATCGACTTGACCATGCACTCATCGAGGATCGTTCCGCCACGCAGGTTACGTGTACGTTTTGCACTCATACGCACATTGCGGTGCGATTTACCTGAGGCACGATGCTTGACTTTCCCAGTAGCCGTTAAGCGAAAACGCTTTTTGGTGGCTTTGTGGGTTTTCATTTTGTTATGTGACATTGTTGTCCGTCTATCTCTAATTCTTCGTGACGAATTTGGAATCGCGGATTGTACGCGTAAACACCAGCAGTTTAAAGGGCTAATCGTCTCCGAATTAAGCCTTCCCCCACTTTTTGTATGGGTTTTCTGCCAAAGCAGCGGTTTTTCGCAAACTGCCGTGCCCGACGAAGAGAAGAACGGACGAAAGTCGGGCAAGCGAGACGCTATTTCCCAAGCCAATCGTCGCAAATTCGTGGTTTCCGCTTTAGTACGACTCACCTAATTTTGTTAGCACGGACTAAGCCAAGCACTAACGCTGGAAACCACTAAAGTTGCAATGAATCAATCAAGCCAAAAAGACGAAATCGTCGTCTGCCGGGACGGTTCCTAGCTCAACCGAAGGAGCCGGCTGAGTGAGATCTTCGTGAAGATAAAGCTCATTCAGGTTGTTCATGCCCTTTGGCCAGATATGAAACTCACCAGTTACGTATGAGATTTCCCATTGGCCAGTGATTCCGTTTTCGCCAATTCGGCCGGAATAAGTCACGGAGTGTTTTTGCAGGTATTGTTTTACCCACGAGCAAATGCCAGTTTCTGTGTCGTAGTCACCGTGAGCGACCCAAGGCCCGACGTAATCGGTGCCTTCGCCTTTGATTTTGCCATCTTGAAATGACATGTACAAATGCATCCAACCACGCCGTGGCTGATGGCTTTCAATATAAAATCCGTTCCACTCACCCGTAGGTAGTCGATTGTCCACTTCCATCAATTATCGGTCCTATTTTTAACACTCCCGCCGCATTGGACTTTTTACGCGGCCCGATGCATCAAATCAACTCTAGCCTCCAGCCTAATCAAAAAAACGCCAAATGTTGGGAGAAACCCTAACATTTGGCGTTATCGAATTCAATTTTGAAGCTTGCGTTTAAACTGGACAATTTAGCTGCTGGTGCCCATATTTCGCTGAAACGGCAAAGCCATCTGACCTCTCAGGAGTGGTCTGAAGTCTAATGAACTTCGAGTTCAATGAACTCCGAGTCAATGAACTCCGAGTCTAATGAACTCCGATTAACACGTTAGCGTCGGAGGCGGCTAAACAGCCCGGATGTTCGCTCGGGTGCTTTAGGAACGATGACCGGAACTGGCACAACGTCACAAGTGATTCCGGCAACGTGCAGTTTCTTGGGAAGCTCATAAGTCTTGTGCCCACGACTTCCGTTATTCACAACCTCTTGCCCAGCAAATTTTCGGATGGTGCGAATGACTTCCGGGTTTTCTGTCCGACCGTTGATTCCCCCCTCTTTGACGAGGTAGTCAAAACTGCCAACGTAAACGCCGCTTTCAGTTCGGTCGTGAAACGTGTAAGCCTCAATGCCTTTTTTCTTACGCAAATAAGCAGCCAGCACTTCCGCTTTCTTGGTCGCGGCAACGATTGCACTGTCTTGCAGCTTGTTGTTTTTCTTTTTCCAAGCCAGTTCGGCCTGGCGCTGCTTCATGATGCTTTTCTCAAACGTTGCCGATGTTGCGAAAGTCGCAATTTTGACAGTGTAAGTTCCAGGATTCTCAAGCAAACTAAATTGCGACAAGCGATTAGCTTTGACGATATGGTCGTCTATTTTTGAGGCCTCGAAATAAGCCGCAGGCAACATCGGATTGGGCATTAAGAAAGCAGCTCGCAGCGGACCAAATTCTTCATTGTCTCCTGCAACACCTCGCCTGGTCATCGTGTCAGAGAGTGCCGAATTGGTCATTGTCTGGGGTTTAATCGTTTTGATGATCTTCAATGCGCGCTGAGCACGACCGTCATCGATCGAAGCGAAATCGCCAATCATCACGGCGGTTTCCTGCGTCTCTCCATGATTCGCTGGAATCATTTCAATTTTTCTTGCTCGAAGCTTTTCGCTGGGACGCTGTGAAAGCAAATCCTCTTCTGCTTGAGTCGGTGCCTTCCAACCAATCCCATTCTCAGCCGCTTTTTGCGTGTGGTCGAACTTGTGGCTAAACGTATAAGCGTTGTACTTGTTTTCGCGAAGCTCTTGAGCCAGACGCTCGGCCTGCAACCTTCCTTCTTCGCCCGAGAACGAAGCACACAAGATCAACCAAGGACCAGATTGCTCATTGAGCTGAAGATCCTGAACGGTTGCGGTTTTGCTTCCTCTCAACAACTTCTTAAGAGGATTCTGAGCTTCTGCGCTCGGAATCACAAACGATGTCAGGACCAATCCAATAACAAACAGTTTTGCAGTTTTCATCGCAACTCCTGAATAGTAGCGCCACTAAAAAGCGCTGGGTCAATTTAAGGGCTAACCAATTGGCCAGCCGAAACCCCCATTTCATGCCTTGTACGCGCGGACGTTATCAAAACCTATTTCCAAGAGCCAGATCAATTGAAGCCGCAGATTTGGCTTTCCACATTGAGCCGGTTTTGCGTTGCCACATTGCTTTGACGGCAACCTGTTTTGGGCTGGGCTGTTCCCAGCGTCTGAGCCGTTTAGGCGATAGCCTCGGTTCCTGCCTACTCCACCCCTCACAGAACTCTCCCAGAGAGAGTCTTGATGATTTGAGTTTGGCGCAATGAGAAAGCGTTTAAGGCGATATGAGTCCTGTTGGCACTTACATTCACCCACCAAAGAGCAATTTGCGAGAATTTCGACGCCTCAAACTGCGACAAAATGCGATTTAACGAAATTATATGTCGTTCAGATATTTAAGGGATTGAAATCCGCCCTCTAGTGCCTAATTTAAGGTCCAGCGGGAACCCACCAGCCCTCATCAAAATGCTACCGAGGAACAAATGCAATATAGTTTTCGACTTGCCGAATTACTGGGGCACGTACCTGATCCTAGAAAACGGCCGGGAACGATCAAATTGATCGTGGAATACACGGGCTTGGACCGGCACCAAGTCGCTGCACTTCTCAAAAACGAAGTTAAATACATTCCCCTTAAAGCCTTATCTCGCCTGTGCGATTTCCTGATTGAACACGGACACGCGACAGCGGACCAACTACCGGGCGCGCTGTTTGCCGTCGAACCTGAGAATTTCTGGGAGCTATTGGCTCGGCGACGACGTTTGGAAATGTGCGTTGGCGTCCGCAAAGATGTTAGCAACGAAACCTCTGATATCTCTTTCGTGGTAGCATCCGACTCCGTTCTCTTGGGTGAAATTCTCAATGGCGTCACAACCTTGGGTGGCACGGCCAAGCTTCGCAAATCGGATGGCAATATGTCGATGGTCACATCCGATTCGCTTCCCCATCCAGAGCACTTAAAGCAATCATTGGTGTGGAGCCCTGGCCAAGCAGATGACAACGAAGTCGCCCGTCGGGCCGGGATGGTTTACAACGAGTTTTCGGAATCCAAAGGCGATAAGGCCTTGATTGGAATTGGTAGCACCAAAAGTAATCCAGTCGTCGAGATCGTTTTCTCTCGCGCGTTCAACTGCCAGCCATTCGAATCCCAAGACGATGTTGAGTCGGCAACCAAACGATCGATTCCATTCTTTATGCGTTACCGCGATCACGATCCACATCCACCGTCATGCGTTGCAGGCTTGAATCTAAGCAAAACCGAAACAGATCTTGAAGCCGGTTTGTATTACGAAGACGCTGAAGGCAAGTGGGTTCGATGTGGTAGCAACAATCCGAAAGAAGAAGTTGCTTTCGTTTTCTACGTGCATCGCGAGTCACAAGGCCGTTTGGAAATGGTTTTGGGTGGATTCTCAGGCCGCGCCACCCGCTTGCTCGCACGAGCCTTGGCCACACGCGCCGAAGACTTCTGGCCGCCAGTTTACGAAATGCAAGGGATTCAAGTTGGCGGATTTTTAGTTAAGTTCACGCTGCCATCATCCAAAAAGGAAACAGACATTCTTCGAACCGACTTGGTAGCAACGACTGATGTCATCACCATTCCTCGCGAATCCTTTGAACGGCGTTTGGAACGATCAAAATCCCGCTAAATCAACTTTGAAGTTCATTTTTAGTTCAGCCTGATCGAGCGTCGCGAATTGTTTTGCGACGCTCGTTTTTTTTGTGAATTGAATTAGTCGTTAATTCGTTGCAGGCGTCTGAGGTGACACGATGTGGATGCGCAACCAACAGGATTAACTAACTCAATCAACGATGAACATCACAATCGCTTACCAGCAACGTTTGCTACCCCACGAAATCCAAATTCCCTGCCTGACTTGACAGCATTGCAGCAACAAGAAACGAGCCATCACAATTTGCCGCTGAGTTCTTTTTCACAGTCGTTCCGATTTTAACGTCCGCGTAACTGGCCATTTTGATTCAATCATCGTTCAGCAAAACAGAGGTGTTGCGACCCCAATTCTGTGCCGATTATCAAAATGGGATGAAGGTGGTGGTATTTCAATTCGGACTATACAGTCCGACGGTAATCGACGGGGGCGAATGTGTCACAAGACATCAATGTAGTTGCTTTGGTTAAAGGTGAAGAGCGTTACATCTTTCTGTTCAACGATTCGAACAAAAGTGAAACGCTTCGTACACTTGGCCGATACGCCTCCGATTCGAAGCTAAGTTTCTCATGGTACGACGCAGCAGTCTTAAGCCAAAAAGTTCGGAATATCGAAAAAACCACACCAGCTTCCGAAGTCAGCGAAACTCCCGACATTGCTTCTCCACGATTTGAATACCCACATGTCGAAGACCTGTTTTCAGGTGAAGACATTTTCTAACGATTGCTAAGCCCAAAAACAGCTCAGCAGAATCACTCTCCGGCTCGTTTTAAAGTGAACCAAAATTGGTCCAAAAAATGAGCTTCCCAGCCTGCTAACGCCAATCGTTCTCAATGCTACTCGCGACGCCTAAGGAGGCCTCGGTTGGAAAAGTCGATTCCAAGATTTCTTAGGTATCTCAAGGTTGAGCGAAACAGTTCCGACTTGACGATCAAGTCGTACCGCGAAGATCTTGAATTGCTTTACGAATATCTTTGTGATTCGATGGGCCGTTCGCCTTCGCCATCGGAACTGACACCGCTGGATTTGCGAACTTATGTTTCGGCGCTTCATGAAGCCGGTTATGCCAAGAGTTCTGTGTCCCGTCGGCTCGCATCAATGCGAAGCTACTTTCGATTCGCCCAACGCGAAGGGTTGTGTGAATCCAATCCTGCCAAACCGCTTAGAAATCCGCGTCGGGAGCGCAAGCTGCCTCACTTTTTGAGCGGGCGTGAAATTGGAAAACTACTTTCTGCACCTCCACGAAACGAGCCAATGGGTTTGCGCGATCGAGCGATCTTTGAAACGCTTTACTCTGCCGGCCTACGTGTGAGTGAATTGGTTGGGATCAATCTTCCCGACCTGGATCTTGAAGATGGGCTGGTTCGAGTACGTGGAAAGGGCAAACGCGAACGCCTGGCGCCGCTTGGGAGCTACGCCATCAAAGCGATTCGGGCTTGGCTTAAGAAACGCGTTCCAGCCAAACAGCTTTCCAAAGAAGAAGCCTCCGCCGTGTTTCTCAACAAGTTCGGTAAACGCTTGACCACTCGCAGCGTTGGGCGGATGCTGGAAAAGTACTTAAAGATCACGGGCTTGGACACACGGACTTCGCCCCACACGCTACGTCACAGCTTCGCCACACATTTGCTTGACGGCGGCGCGGACATTCGCAGCGTCCAAGAATTACTGGGCCACAAGAGCCTGGTCACCACGCAGATCTATACTCACGTAAGCACAGCTGGACTCCGCAAGGCTTACGAAAAAGCACACCCGAGGGCGCGAAAAAAAGCGGAGTAGGTTTTCAACTTGTTAGATTGCCGCGCAAAAAAACCACAGAGGACACGGAGGAACACAGAGAATATTACCAACATCTCTGTGCTACTCCGTGTCCTCTGTGGTTAGTTTTTGTTGGGTCTGAATCGCTCTCGCGTGATGTTATTGCTACGCCAGCTTAAACTTGCCAAGGCCAGAGTCTATTTCTTAGATTCGTTTGCGCTAGATGGCTTTTTTGCTTCAGTTGGCGCCTTCGCTTCAGTCGGCGTCTTACCCGCTTCGGCTGGGGTTGGCACGTCTTTGCCTTCGATTCTGTCGGAAACAATCGTAGCCATATCTGGTTTGACTCGCATGGCGGCTGCGATTTCGAACTGCGACATCATGATCATTCCATCTTTGTCAATCAACCAAAAAGACGGAAACGCACGTACACCAAAATCGAAAATCGTGCGATGGTCAGCACCGCTGGTAAAACCAAAACTCCCGACTGGTCTGACTACTCCCCCCGCCCCTTTGATTCCAATTTTGTTCTTGTTGATGTAAGTCAAAACGTCCTTCGGTTTGTCGTCAACGCAAATTGAAAGCAGTTTGATTGGATACTTGCCTTTCAATTCGTGATACATGTCTTGAATCATCTGCTGCTCAGCCGCTGCCGTTGGACTGGCTGAGGACCAAAAATTCACAAACAGAATTTTGTCTTCGAACGTCTTGAGGTTGAGGATGCGTTTTCCATCATAAGTTGCAACGCCAATCGGCGGAGACTTTTGCTTGGAAGCCATCAGTGGAGTAACTTCGACCCGCATCGGCTTGAGCACAATCTCATCGACGTCTTTTAGAACTTCGACCTCGCCGAAAACTTCAAATCCGTATTTTGTGCCACCAATTTCTTTGTCAACACGGCCCTGAATTCCGTAGACACCTGGCGGTACGTCATAGACGACAAATGATCCGTCTTTCTTTTCGAATTTGATATCGAACGCATGGGCAGCTTCAAGCAACTGTTCATTCTTCGCAACATATCGCTTGCCGGCTTCTGTTTTCACAAACTCCATTTCCCACTTGATGATCTTTTCGCGGGTCCAAGTCTTATACCCTGCAGGATAAGGCGGGCGCGGGAGAATGACTTTCTGTCGCAGCTTGGCTTCGATTTCGTTGTAAGGGATCACCAGGCTATTGTTGTCCCAAGATTTGACACGGACTCTGTCATAAGCGGTCTGGCCACGGATGACAGCGAGCGTTTCATCCCCCTTTTTTTGCTTTCGCGTTTGAGCGTCGACTGGCGCGATCATCACACACATTAGCAGTAGGACAGCAGGCATGACCAACCATGCGCACCGTTGAATGGACCACTGAGAATTTTGCTTTGAAACCATTTGCATCGAGATACCCGGGGCGAAAAACCAAAACTTGCGAAAGGACTTAACCAAGGTTATTTGTTGAGCTAGTTAAGGTCAACTGAGAGATACATAACATCGGTTCCATAACATCGGCTCTGCGCGTAGACATTCGAGATTTGGCGGCGATTCTTACTGGTTGTAACGACGACAAAGCTTCGGAGCCGACCAGACTGATCTAATTCGCCCGTTTTATTGAGAGATTGGCAATCGCTGGTTGACCAAATCAGCTCCAAAAAATTAAACTTGCGGGCTTGGCACAATCGCAATCAAAACGGCGATCAAAGCCACCAAACTATCATTCAACCAATTCTATCACGCTTGCTTAGCGACCGTGAAGCTAGATGCTACCAAGGAGATTCGGGTGCCAGGACAGTGCGTTATCGGCTTGCAGTGGGGCGACGAAGCCAAAGGCAAATTAGTTGACCTGTTGACCGAAGGAAAAGACCTGGTCGTTCGCTATCAAGGTGGTGCCAACGCGGGGCACACGGTCGTCATTGGAGACGACGTCTACAAGCTTCACCACATCCCCAGCGGCATCATCAACGAAGGCGTTTTGAATTTGATCACACCAGGCGTCGTGATCAATCCGCCCACGATCCTCAAGGAAATCAATTCGCTTGCCGAGCGCGGCATTCATGTTGCTGAGCGAATGAAAATTTCGTCGCGTGCCCACGTCGTGATGCCATGGCATGTTCTCGAAGACAAAATGTGGAACGAACTTGTCTCAGGCAAAGACAATATCGGAACAACACTTCGTGGCATTGGGCCGTGTTACGCTGACAAGATCGGCAGAAGTTTTGCGATTCGGATGGGAGACTTGATCCAATCGGATTTTGCTGAGCGCGTCGCCAAAATTGTCAGCGTCAAAAAACGAGTCCTTTCCGCCACTTCGGAGTCTGGCGACATTGATCTCGACGTCGATCAGATCGTTGCCGAGTATACCGAATACGCAAAACAACTTGAACCGATGATCACAGACACCAACCGCATTCTCCTGAATGCCGTTGAAGCCGACAAAAACATCTTGTTCGAAGGCGCTCAAGGCTCGTTGCTCGACATCGACCATGGCACGTTTCCATTCGTCACAAGCAGCAATAGTTCGGGACTTGGAATTTCAACCGGCTCCGGCGTACCAGGCAACTGGCTTAATAAAATTATCGGTGTCACAAAAAGTTACGCCACGCGTGTGGGCGGCGGACCGTTCCCGACAGAACAAGACAACGAAAAAGGCCAGCACATTCGCGACCTTGGTAACGAGTACGGAACAACGACAGGTCGACCGCGGCGATGTGGGTGGTTCGATGCGGTAGCAGCTCGATACACGGCGCGGCTTGGCGGCACGACGTCGATCTGTCTAACGATGTTGGATGTATTGAGCGAGTTGGAAGAAATCGAAGTCTGCGTTGCCTATGAATTGGACGGCGAAAAAATCAATCACTTTCCAGCCCAGGCAAATGACCTACGAAACGTGAAACCGATCTACGAGACGGTCCCGGGCTGGCAACAAGACGTCACTGGCGCCCGGTCGTTGGACGATCTTCCAACGGCAGCCGTGGCTTACGCTTTAAAAATCCAAACCTTGATTGGCCGCCCGATCGAGTTCATTTCCGTTGGGCCAGATCGAGCTCAAACCATTCACATTCCAGAAACTGAATCACTGGAAAATTACTTGAAGGCGAGAACGGTTTAATCAAAATTTATTGTGAAATTCAATTTAAGATTTCAGACCTGAACATTGCCATTTGCCCGTTTTGAACTGACTCCATTTTTTTGAACTTTTAAAATGTCTTCTTCCATTGAATCCGAATTGCAACTTGACGTGCCGCCAGAAAAGCGCCCCAAGCACGTGGCGATCATCATGGATGGAAATGGACGGTGGGCCCAGCGACAGGAACTTCCGCGAATCCGCGGACATCAGCAAGGTGCGAAAACGGTTCGCGTCATCACTGAAGAATGTGCCCGCATCGGGATCGAGCAGTTAACGCTTTACTGTTTGTCCAGTGAAAACTGGAAACGGCCTGAGGACGAACTTGAGTTTCTGATGTTCTTGCTTTCGCAATACATGATCGACGAGCGCGAGACGATGATGGAAAACAATATCCGTCTTCGGATCATCGGGAAACGCGAACGGATACCGGCGGAAGTCCAAACCGAAATGGATCGGTCGCTCGAGATGACGGCCAAGAATACGGGTACGTGTTTGTGTCTTGCAATCAACTATGGCGGTCGGGCAGAGATTGTTGACGCGATTCAGAAGATCAGCACAAAAGCGATCTCAGGCGAATTGGAAGTTGGCAACATCACAGAAGACGTTGTTTCGCAACATCTTTATACTGCGGGAATGTCGGATCCGGATTTATTGATCCGAACTGCGGGTGAAATGCGGATTAGTAACTACCTACTTTGGCAGATCAGTTATGCTGAAATGTGGGTAACAAAAAAAATGTGGCCCGAGTTTGCGATCGCAGACTTTCACCAATCCATTAAAGATTTCTCTAAACGCAATCGCCGTTTTGGCGGACTTAACACTTAGGTTATTGATGAATCCTAGTTTGATGATTAATCAAAGCCCGGGGAGTTGCCCGTGTTAGGTCGCCGCCTGATTTCCGCCGCCGTAATTATCTCGGTGATGCTGCTGATACTCACTGGCGATTTCTGGTTGGGCAAAGAATCAGTCCTCGGCCGACCTGGATTAATTCTATGTGCACTGGCAATCGTTGCCGCCGCGATGGCTGCAAGTGAGTTGGTCAACCTGTTTCACAATGCAGCCGCACCGGTCAAGCATTCGGCAATTCTCAGTGCTACGATTGCAATGGCCGGCGTAACGTTCATGCCGGTGTTGTGGAGAGACCAGCCCGTAAACTGTCCGCTTGGATTGTTTGGCTGGGCGATGTCGGGTGTGGTTTTGGCAATGGTGATTTCATTCCTATTGGAAATGAAAGACTATGATTCCACGCAAGCATCCGGGCGGGGCGAGGTCATTGATCGTTTAGGACGTAGCGCAATGGTGTTCGTTTACCTTTCGATGCTGTTTGGATTCCTGGTCCCGCATCGACTGCTGCAAGACAATAACGCGCTGGGCTTGATCGCCGTGGTAGGCCTGATTACGACGGTCAAGCTTTCTGATTCATTCGCGTATTTTGTGGGCAAACGATTTGGCACGATCAAACTTGCCCCTAAGCTAAGCCCTGGCAAGACGCTTCAGGGTTCACTTGGTGCGTTCGCTGGTGGCTGCATCGGGATGGCGATCGTGGTTTATCTCGTGGCTCCGTTTATGTTCGACATCACGATCCAAAAACCATGGTGGTGGTTCCTGATCTATGGAGTGCTGGTAACGCTTGCGGGCATGTTGGGAGATCTGGCTGAATCGTTATTGAAACGTGATTCCAACACGAAGGACTCAAGCACTTGGTTGCCGGGGCTTGGTGGCGTGCTTGATGTTTTGGATTCAATGATTTTCGCTTCGCCTGTTTCGTTCTTTCTTTGGATCGTCGCTGACATCCCAAGCCCATAGTCGCTGGACAAGTTGCAAACTGGAAACTTGCTTCAAGCGTGACCGTGTGAATATGGCCTTCAGCCAAATCTGGAATCTCGTGGCGAGATTCCCAGGGCGATGCCCTAGCTAGGTTACGGTGACAAAGGCCGTTGGCCAAGAAAATTTGTGTCCTCACTCCACCTAAATTCTACCCTCAAAGGAGTGTCCGACAGCGAAGTTTCATCAGTTACGTCGCATAATCCACTGCCTATCTGGTCGTCGGCGTTAAACATGAAATAATGCGATCGGTCGATTCACCCGCTGACTGACGACCGCCTACTGCCTACTCATTCCTAAAGGATTCTAATGGACGCCAAAGCACTTCTTGAACAACTTCTTCAATCAGGCAAAAAAATTGCCGAACAAGGGATCGCACAGTCTTCTGAACTGGCTACAAAAGGCAAAGAACTTGCCGAGCAAGGCATGGATTACGCCCAAGAGAAATTCAACTTTCCAGAAGCCGGCCCCGAACGTGACAAATTCCTGAAGAACCTTGGTGTTGGAGCAGCTGCCGGCGGCGTGCTTGCGCTACTTGTTGGAACCAAGTCTGGGCGTAAAGTGCTCTCACCTGCCGTGAAACTTGGCTCGCTCGCAGCACTTGGCGGGCTCGGTTACAAGATTTACTCTGATTGGCAGAAGAGCCAAGGTGGCCAATCGGAAGGCGAATCGATTGCCAACCTAAGTGGTGAAGCGGCCAATTCAAGAAGCCTCGGCATTGTAAAAGCCATGATTGCTGCGGCAAAATCTGACGGAAAGATTGATCCGGAAGAGCAAGCGGTTATTGTCAACCAAATCAAAAATTCAGATCTCGAAGATTCGGCTGCAGAGGTGTTGATGGCCGAGTTGCAAAAGCCATTAGATGTTGCCGCCGTGGCAGCGGCAGCCGATTCACCAGCTTCAGCCGTTGAGATTTATCTCGCGTCTTTGTTGCTGACCGATAATACAAATTCGGCAGAAAGAAACTATCTCGATCAATTGTCATCGGCTTTGGGATTGGATTCAGATCTCGTTGCACAGCTTGAATCCGAAGCCTTTGCGGCGGCTTAGTTGTTTTTTTTGAAACGTCCTGAAACGTTTAAACTCTTCGCGACTTCGTTGCGGAGAGTTTTTTTATTGCCAAGTCTGGTGTTGCCGAGGATACGTGAGTTCATCGTTGATTCAATGACCAACGTTTATATCTGGATGTAGCTGGGCTCGCCAGAGTTCAGGAGCCTTGGCAATTCGCCCGAAGTCTTGGCGACTCCGGCTACGGAATTGTTTGTCGATCCCAACTACGAAAGCTGAAGTCACTGACGGTGGTGAATTGAAGAACACTAATTTTCACTAATCGACACTAATTCTAAAACTACCGGTTCGAGACTGCATGTGGATTAGTGACGATTAGAGCAGATTAGTGTTCCGTTTTTCATGCTCCTGCAGCCGAGTAGCCACTTCACTTCGGCCGGCACTGAAGTTGTTATTCGCACGCGGCAACCGTGGCTATCGCCAAAACGGCTCAGTGCACCTTGAGGAATAATAGCCGATTTACTTGCGGCCAAAATCTGCGGGAATCTCACCCCAGAGTTTCGTTTCCCATTTCAAAATCGTATTCTCAACCGGATTTTCTTTCAGCCATTTTTCTGCTCGCGCGATCAACTGAAATAGCTGCCGGTTGCCAACCGTTTTAGCTTGCTTCGTTTTACACTTCTTACCTTTCACCCAAGCCATCCCGATCCGCGAATCCGAATAGATGACGCGGTCGGTGTTTCCACCATTTTGAAGCAGAGCCAACGCGTGAACAATCGCGAGGAATTCGCCAATGTTTACCGTCCCCTCCGGGAAAGGCCCGACGTGAAACAGGTTGATATTGCTTTCGATCTCAACGCCTTGATATTCAAGCGGCCCTGGGTTGCCTTGGCACGCTGCGTCCACTGCGATCGCCGTTAGGTCGACGCCCATTTCGATTAGCTCAGCATGAGTCCGCTTGGGCGTTTTCGATTTCGACTTTCCCGATGAGTCCGATTTCCCCCAGTGCTCGTCGGCTGACTCACCGAAAGCCTTTTCGGCTGCGGGCAAAGTTGAAAACGATTTGTACTTTGCACCCGAAAAACCTGAGATCTGATTCTGGCATTCAGCCCACGTCTTATAAACACCGGGCGTGTGACCGTGCCAAACGACATAAAACTTGGGTTTCTTTCTAGCCATTTTTGCTCACACGCGAATCCATCACAGGTGTTTTACTCTCGTGCTTCCTGAAAAAAAACGGCGCCAGATCGGGACGTCACTGCAAGAACAAGCCGATTTACTTGCCGCCTTTTGCTTTTTCCTCGGCGAATTTTTTCAACTCACCTGGCAATTTTGGATCAACCGTTCCGTCGGCTCCTTTTCCTTCTTCGTAGATTCGTTTTCTCGAACTCAAAACGATCGCCTTGACGTCGGCTTTCCAAAATTCGTCTCTCAACTCGCGCGTCTCAGGAGCTTTGTAAGGCCGCATGATTCGAAACCCAACACCCAGTCCCGGCGAACTCGTAAACCACCAAGGGCTTTTGGGGAAATGCGGGTCTTCATCTTTCCATTCATTGTCCTCAGATCCGATACGCGAGGCACTGCGACAAAATTCAACTTCCAGTTCGAATGAGCCGCCACGAATGACGCGTGATTCGACTTTGGTTGGCTTGCGAAATGCTTTCTCGGCTGTCACCGACGCGCCGGCTTCGACGTGCGTGTAGCCTTCTTCAACGACTTCATCCAAAACCCATTCGGCCACGTTTCCGTACATGTCATAAAGGCCCCATGGGTTGGGCTTCAGCGAGCCAACGGTTTTTCGCTCATCATCCGAGTTGTCGATATGCCAGGCGTGATCGTCAAGCAAATCCGCGTCATCACCAAAATAATAAGCCGTCGTCGTTCCGGCACGACAGGCGTATTCCCATTCAGCTTCGGTGGGCAAACGATAAAACGACTCGGTCAAAAGACTAAGCCACTTGGTGTACTGCTTGGCTGCGTACTGTGTCATCGAAGCGGCGGGCTGATCATCATCGTCGCCGGCTGAATAAGTGAATCCAGGATCGTACAGCGAAGACGGCGCGGTCACACCGTCCACTCGATTTTTCGCCGTCACTCGCCGAAGCCCTTTTTCTCGAAACTGCTTAAAAGCTTCGTCCATGCTCATGTACTTTTTGTACTCAGCCCAAGTCACCTCGTGCTTAGCCATCCAAAACGGCTCAACCGTTACTTCGAATTGCGGGCCTTCGTTGTCACCACGGTCGTCTTCATCATCGGGGCTACCCATTGTGAATTTGCCGCCAGCGATCGGGACCATCGAAAACTCAATTTCGCTACCGGGAATTTTCGCGGTGTAGGGCACCATGAAACCGTTGTCGACTTTTACAAACGGACCCTCCGCAGGTTGCTCGGCGACAATGCCAACGGGAAGTTCGTTTGCTTGGGCTTGAGATGGAGCCGTTTTTTCTTTGGCGGCTTGATCCTGGGCCACAGAAATTACTCCAACGCCAAAACAAACGAGGAGAACGGCCAGGAAATTGAACGTATTTTTTTGAGTCAAAGTCATACTTAATTTTAAATGAAATTCTAAGGGCGAATCGAACAACGGCGGGACAACAAGCGAATCAACGCGAACGAAAATTAAAACTACTTTCGATTTTTGTCTTCTTCCGCCTTCTTCTTCATCGCCTCAGCAATGTCTTTGGGAAGATTCTCGTCAATGACCGCGTATTCCCCCAAGCCTTTGTTGCGAATTCGAGCTTTTGCAATCTCGAGAATTCTTTCCATGTCGGCTTTCCAAAAAGCGTTCTTCGCTTCGGGAGTGGCTGGAACTTTCAAAGGCCGCATCAATCGGAACCCGACGCCTTTGGCGGGTGAGTCGGTGTACCACCAAGGGCTTTTTGGCACGTTGGGATCTTCGGTCTTCCACTCTTTGTCGTGTGATCCCAACCGCGATGCACTTCGGCATTCCTCCGGTTCCAGCTCAAACGATCCACCACGAACCACACGCGGGTAAAGTTTGGTTGGTACGTTGTAGGCTTTTTCAGTAGTCACCGAAGCTCCCTCTTCAACGTGCTTGTAGCCGTCTTCGTGGTACTGATCCAAAACCCATTCAGCAACGTTGCCATGCATATCGTAAAGTCCCCAAGGATTGGGCTCGAACAAACCGACCTCTTGGCGTGCGTCGTCTGAGTTTTCTGAAAACCAACCGTGATCTTCAAGGTCGCTCGGGTCATCGCCAAAGTAATAAGCGGTGGTGGTACCGGCGCGACAAGCGTACTCCCACTCGGCTTCGGTCGGCAAACGATAAAAGTCACCTGAAAGTTTGCTCAACCATTTCGTGTACTGCTTAGCGGCATACTGGGTCATCGTCGCAGCCGGCTCGTCCTCGGCATCGCCTTCAGCAAACGTATGAGTTGGTTCGTAAAGCGGTGATGGCGAAGTGATCGCATCGATCTTGTTTTCTGGCGTCACGATTCTCATTCCAAATCGCTTGAGCGCTTGAAATTCCGGATAGAGATCCATGTACCTCTTGTACTCTTTCCAAGTCACCTCGTACCTTCCCATCCAAAACGGTTCGACAGTGACTTCGAATTGCGGACCTTCGTCGTCCAGTCGATCATCTTCATCGTCGGGACTGCCCATCGTAAATTTGCCGCCTTGGATCGGCATCATCGTGAATTGGATTTCAGTCCCCGGAATTTTCGTCGTGTAGGGCACCATGTAACCGCCATCAATTTTGACGAACGGTTTCTCTTTTGGTTCTTCGGTCACAATTCCTAGCCGCGTCGCTTTCTCGGCCGCAGCAGGTTTCGTTTCTTGCTCAGCGACGGCTTGGGCAAAAACATTCGAGGCACTGGTAACAAATAGTGTTACAAAAAACAAAAGCAAAAATCGGTTCACAACTTTATTCCAAAAGGGGAAATCTTGGGGTCTTACAGTTTCTCACAAATCGAGTTTGGGCATCACACGATTGTGGATGCTGATTCCATCACGACTCATACAATACGGCTTATTTTACACACTAAAAAGATGCTTGGGATTGCCAAATTAATGTATAAATCGATAACCCAATCAATAAATACTTTGCCCTCACCGGAATTTAGTCAAGCAAAGTCAATTCGCCGACGAGATTCTCAGCCAGCTGCTTTTTAATGTCGTCAACCGGCAAGTTCTGGCTGAACAAAAACATCATTTTGGTCAAAGAGGCTTCGATCGTCATGTCACGACCGGGGATAACTCCAGCTCGCGTTAACGCCGTTCCTGTTGCGTAACCAGCTTGCGTCATGCCTCCATGAATACACTGAGTGCAACCTAGAACCACCATCCCGTTGTCTGAAGCTTCCTTTAACGCACCGATAAATTCTGGATCGTTGGACGGGCCATTTCCATCACCATAAGTTTCAAGAACGATCCCTTTGAGTGGTCGCTGCAGAAAATGCTTGAGAATGTCAACGGACAAACCGGGGAACAAACGAAAGGCAGAAATCTCGGCGGGATTGATGGACTTTACAACTAACGGATTGTTTTTCAGATCTGTTTTTTCCTGGCCTGCGTTTCCTTGATTTGGGATTCCTTGATTCGCGTTATCGCCAAACCGAATGTGCTCTTCAAAAATCTCAATCGATGTTCCGACCGAAGCCAAGGGTGGATAGTTTGGCGAATCGAACGCATCAAATTTCGTTGCACTGACTTTGGTGCTTCGACAGCCGCGGTACAGGTGATCGCCAAAAAACAGACTGACTTCGGGAATCGAATAATTCGCGGCCAACATCATCGCGGTTTTAAGATTCTCCCGCGCGTCGTTTCGAATCTGCCCAAGCGGTAATTGTGCACCAGTCAAAATCACGGGCTTGCTCAACCCTCGCAGCATCAGCGCCAACGCCGAAGCGGTGTACGCCATGGTGTCGGTACCGTGGAGAACGACGAAGCCATCAAACTGCATATAGTTGGCTTGAATCTCATTGGCGATCGTCCGCCAAATTTCCGTCGTCATGTTTGAAGAGTCAACAAGTGGATCGTGCTCGATGACTTCGAAGGCTGGCATAGGAGCCTGAGAAAGCTCGTCCATCTGCGCCATTTGTTTGGCCAGATAACCCGCCGCCGGCTGGTAACCGTTCTCGGATGGACGCATGGACAAAGTCCCACCCGTGTTAATGACACAGATTTTTTTCACTTTGCCGGTCGTCCGATTCAAATATTGATGTCGTGGATTGAAGAACCGATTATAACCAATGACTCAACGTGGCGTAGGCTTCCGCTGAAATCCACCTGAACGCACAACTCGAATACCACAACACGCACGAGTCCTTCAAATGCCGGATGCCGCCAGTTTCCAAACCTGTTTTTTGGGTGACCATTCAATTTTGATCGACAATGTAATTTTAGGAGCAGGCAAATATGAAACCATGCTCACAGTTTGGCCAATCCGGTTGGCGATGGTCTGCCTGGTCGGGACACTCGCCCTGCGGCTGTGCTACGTTTGGTGGCCGACTGACGCGGACACAGAATCTGACACAAAGAAAAACAGTGGTACCAGTACCATTCGCGAATGCGCAAAATCGCTGTGGCTGATCGGCAGTTTCTTTTCGCTGTTTCACGCAATCGCTGCCATGGGTTTCTTTCACGACTGGCTGCCAATCAATGCGTACGAAGACACGGCTCGACAGACAAAAGAGCTGCTGGGCGTTGCGATCGGTTTCGGCCTCTACTTTAACTATGCATTTGTTTTGATTTGGATGCTGGACGCGTTCTGGTGGACGGCTTCGGAAAAGTACTACGAGCGACGACCGCGATGGCTTCACCGATTGATTTACGGCTTCATCATTTTCATCGCAATCAATGGCGTGATCGTCTTCGAATCGGGTTGGATTCGTTGGACGGGCGTTGGATGCCTGGTTGCGCTTTTTGCACTTTATTGGTTAGGCAGGTCTAAGAAAACGGTGGCTTGATCGTTGTAGTTGAAGCCGGGCTAGAGGTCCGTGGTCTGGAAAGGCTCGCAATTTTAAAACCGTTTGGGCGACACTTTTTCTCATAACGGGATTCGCGTTGACCGGCATTTTCCAATTAAAAAAAATATCAAGTTTATTGTCCAATCAGAGTTCGGTAGCGACATATCCCTTTCAACCAGGGAGAAACCCGAATGCGTGCCACGATGTCGAAAGCTCAAATGGAAACGGCTGACCCGCGAGAATTCATCCGCTTGTTGATGGAGAATGAGCGGAGAATCTATGCCTATATCCGCACCTTGCTGGGCAACAGTGCAGACGCCGATGACGTTCTACAAGAAACAAGCATTATTCTGTGGGACAAATTTTCCGAGTTTGATCCAGGTTGCGGCAAAGATCAAAATGACGACCCAACAGGCGATTCAAACGACGGAAGTTTCATCGCTTGGTCTTTCAAAGTCGCTTATTTCACTGCCCAAAATTTCCGGCGAAAGAAAGGGCGGTCGAAACTTGTCTTTTCCGATTCACTCTTTGACAAAATCGCTGACAAAACGGCGGCTATGACGCCCAGATTGGACCAACGGCATGAGTTACTTGAGGACTGCATGTCAAAACTCTCCAAGCCCGACCAGACGTTGTTGAAAACCAGATACGAACTGGGAGCAACCATCGAAACAACCGCTCAGCAATCAGGGCGTTCGGTCCAAGCGGTTTACAAAGCACTTCAGCGGATGCGGGCCGCTCTTTTCCAGTGCATAAAAAACGGCATGGCAGGTGACGGCGAAACGTTTTCTTTTGAGAGGCAATCATGAACACAAATACTCCAGAAGAAAACGAATTCATGCCCGACGACTTCACACCAACCGACGAGTTACAAAGCTTGCTCGATGCGATGTGCGATGAATCAATCAATGACGAACAAACCAAACGCCTCGAAGAGATCCTTTCTTCGGACGAAAACGCATTGGAATTTTACATCCAGTACGTTTGGATGAACGAAGGCATTGCGCGAATCTCCAGTGGGATGCCGACCAGCAGAATTGACACTTCAAAATTTGAAACACAACCGACAACAAACGAACAAACCGAAACCTTCGGAGATGGAACCATGATCGCGACAACGTCCAGTCAAGACATTTGGAAATCGAAAACGGATTCAAAAACCGAACCCCGAACCGGCGTTTCGAGTTGGGCGAATCTGAAAACCTTGGCCATCTCCGCTGCGGTCATTGCGGCGTTGTGCTTGCTCGCGTTTTCAATGCGTTTTTTGATGGAACCAGGTTCAGAAGGCAGTCAAGCCAAAATTGTACCGGGCGCCAGTGATGTTGATTCCGGAGAAATCACTTCCGAAGAAATCACTTCCAAAAACACTCAGCGTCAGGAGCTTTCCGACGGAACGGTTGTGATCGCTCAGGCGGGGTCAACGTATCGCATCGACGGACCACGACAATTAACGCTTACCAGTGGCGAGCTGTACTTGATCGTGGCCAAATCGAAAACGCCATTCGTTGTCAAAACCAATGAGGGCGAAGCCCGTGCGATGGGCACACGATTCACAGTATCCGCGTCCAGCAAATCCGACAAAACAGAAGCCGCCGTCGCGCAAGGCACCGTGATCCTCAAATCGAAAACGGGCGACGTCAAATTGGGAGCCGGCCAAAAGGGAACCCTTGCCAAGGACGTTCGGCCAACCCGCGAGCCCGCCAAACGGCTTTCGCACCTCGTCAATTGGGCGCGTGAATCGCTGAAGCAATCTGAACTATTGGTCGAGCCAACGGAAAAAGAAAATGGCCTGATCGCGATCGACCCTTACGGCCAGGAAGCCCGTTTAACGCTGCGAAAATATCACGTCGATGTGTACATCGAAGACGGCATCGCACGTACGACGATCGATCAAACTTTCTTCAACCACAATCCTTGGAACACCGAAGGCACGTTCTATTTCCCGCTTCCACGGGACGCCTCTGTTTCACGCTTGGCCATGTACGTCAACGGTCAATTGAACGAAGGCGGCATGGTCTCGCGGGAACGTGGGCAGGAAATTTACACCGAGATTCTTTACCAACGCCGGGACCCTGCGCTGTTGGAAATGATGGAAGGCAATATGTTCAAAATGCGGATCTTCCCGCTTGAAGGCCGCCAGGAGAAAAGGATCTTTCTCAGCTACACACAAAATCTCAGCGAGCTATATGGCACTTCGAAATACTGGTTTCCGATGGACCATACCAATGACATTGCGAAAAAACTGAGCATTCGCGTTCGCATCAAAGACGGCGCCAAGGACTTTGATCCGAAATCCAGTACGCATGATTTGAAAATGACAACCATCGATTCGGACCTCGTGATGGAGTACTCTGCCGACGACTTGAAACCGGATCAAGATTTCCTGCTCAACCTGATTGCGAAAGAAAAAGAAAAATCGACACTCAAATCCAGTGGCGAGTTTGAAGGCGAGACGGCCGATGTCGATATCGCCGTTTCGAAAAAAGGCGATCAACAATACATTTTTGCAAAACTTCGCCCCAATCTTTCCGGTGAACACCAACCCAAACCGCGTCAGTGGATCGTTCTCAACGACGTTTCGGGTTCGCGATCCAACATTGATATTCAAACTCAAAATTACATCTTCAAACGGCTGATCAAAGAAGCCGACGATGAGGACAGTGTTTTCTTGATTGACCTCAACACAAAAGCCAGGAAAATCTCAACCGAGCCGGTGAACGTCCTTAGCCCGGAAGCCAAACAGCTGACCGAGCATCGCGCAACTCGCCTGATTGGTGCGACGAACATGGAAGCCGGCTTGAAATCGGCTCGTGAGACGATCAAGAAATTTGGTCTCAACAATCCGCACGTGGTTTACCTTGGCGATGGCGTGGCGACCGATGGTCAAAAGGGCATCAACGACCTGACAAGGATTCTCCCAGGCAAAGCCCGATTCGTCGGAATCGGCGTGGGCAAAAAAGTTGACTCGCTTTTCCTTCAAGAGGCAAGCAACCAGAACGGTGGTTTGTTTGCCACCATCAATCCTAATGAAGACATCGACTGGCGGGTGTTTGATTTGCTCGCCGCTTTGAACACGCCGCGACTAACCAAAATTCGTGTTGAGTTGCTTAACAAAGCTGGTAAACCGATCGGCTGCATTGCTTACCCAAGCAACAAAGTAATCGCAGCGGGTGAAACGCTGACCGTGACTGCAATTTGCAACAAAGAGCTTCCTGCGCAGATTCGTTTTACTGGTGCACTAAACAAGCGTCTGTTTTTAAAGACAGCCAATGTTGGCGATGCAAAACAAAACGCCGATTATTTGCCTCGATTGTGGGCGAAGCGTCACATTGACGAATTGTTAAAGTCCGATATGTCGAGCAAGGAAGAGATCGTTTCGCTTTCCAAAGAGTTCTATGTCGTCACGCCTTACACGAGCTTGATCGTGCTCGAAGACGACGCGATGTACGAGCAATACAATGTCCAACGCAGCCGCACGGACCATTGGGCCAGCTATGACGCGCCCAAAAAAATCGACGTTGTCAAAGAACCAGTCGATTGGAGTCGCTGGGGTTGGTATCGCCGATTTGAAGGCGAGGATTCGAAAGTAGCTGTCAACGCAAAACCGAAAACAGTTCAACAGATTGTCGACAACATTCAAGTTCGAGTTAATGCTCCGTTTTATTTTTGGAATCAAACTCCAAAGGAATCACGAACTGGGTTGTATCAGATTTGTGATCCAGCAGTCGATGTAGATCCCGATTCTGATCGGACGCGGATGTTGACGTTGTGGTTCTTGCTTACCGCTGGCCAACGACAATCAGCAGTTGACTGGCGGTCCAATGCGATCGGCAAAAAGGGCCCTGAAACCAGTTCCACGAATCGTAATTCAGAGAATGATAAAAAGGGGAAATACAAGGTGCCATCGTACCTAAGGTTGACAATGGCTTCCGATTTCATCCGGCCTCGCAATTCTGGATTTGGACTCGATCCGAATCTGAATAGCTCATTAAATCGAGCCCTTTCGACAAGGTGGTCTCGGATACGCAATGACATCAAAAAACACAATTCGCGGAACGGTTACGGACGATCCAATGATTGGAATTCAATTGATGTACGCAAAGCAACAGGCAGTTGGAATTGGTATGGCTCAGACGGCTTGGATGATTTGCTAGACGGTTTGACCGCGAACCAAAACAAGCGATCACCACTTTCAACACTTTCACTCTTAAAACCGTCACATAAGCCCGCAGCGTTTTCGCCTTTCTCTATGGAAATTAGGCAACAAAGGGATTTGATGTTTGACGAGGAAATGGAACCGGCCTTTCAGCAACTTGCCCAAGGGCGTTATTTTCAACCGGGACGTCTCGACGCGTCATGGGCGATCCAATTTACACTGGACCGATTCGGTGTTCAGGAGTTAGAAGAAGACGAATCGGAATCGGGCCAGGGGCTTTTTGGTGACGCAGCATTGCCAATTCAACTGAGGCTGAACGACGGCAGATTTGGCCCAGGTCGCCCATCGGGCGGGCTAGAAAACCGTCGAGGTGGATTCGGTGGAGGTGGCGGGCTCGGTGGAGGTGGAGGCGGGCTCGGTGGTCGCGGCTTCTATAGAAAAAGGCTCAGATTTGAATCCGTTGTGCAAGCGCCACAACTTGGCATCGACTACGATTCGCAACTAACTGGGCTGATGTTCAAAAGAATACGAATGCAACCAAGATTTTATTTGGCGGCTTCTCAAGACTCAATGCAATCGCAACCTGGAATGTCTTCAGTTCTTGCGGCCGATCATTTGCAAAAACGGCTTAATCAACTCAACAACCTGGGCGTTCTCGACAAAAAACAAACGGCGGAAAAAAAAGCCATCGAAGTCGCGATCGCAAACTTGACCAAAGTAGGCGCAAACCTTGAATCAAGCGGAATGTTCTGGGGCTACAACGGCTGGAACTACCGTCCACCAATCGAAACCCTTACTGAGCCAACGGTTCAAGCAGATCAAGGATACTCGTGGGCGTTTGACTTGACCCGATACGCACACGGTTTGTACAGCAATCAAACAGACATTGCTGAAGAAGTTGCCAAACAATACGGTCGCAAGGGTGGCAAACCGCTTGGAAAAATTGCAGAGGCAACTCAAAAACTAATTAGCGACTCGCGTTCCAACTTCAAACCGGTCACCGTTAGTTTTGAAGGTGTCGAATCCCAACTCGCCGTTGGCCCCAACGATCAGTTTGCGAATTCATCCGTTTCTGAAATGTATCTGGAAGAGAAATTCGTTTGCGATGGAAAATCAATTGTGCAACTGTACGACGAACTCGGTATCGCCGCACGACGCACGGCAACAGAAAGTCGCCTGGCGACAATTCGAAGTTTCGTTCCGCATCTGCTCCAACCAGCAAGTGTCTTGGCTCAGAATTTCGATGTCGAATTGGTCGAGTCCGATAACGACTCTTTCACACTGAAGCTAACTGTCGCAAAGAAGAAATCGGAGAACAAGTCGGAAGACCAGGACGTCGCGAAAAAAGAAGGCAAAGAATCGTTCGTTGAACCTCACTTGCTCATCAAGGCAGATCATCAAGGCCGCTTGCTTCAACGGCAGATGATCCAAGGCGAGAAAATGCTGTTCACGCTTTCGTTCGCTTATGAAAATGACAAAGTCGCCGTGAACTGGGAGACAGCTCGTCCAGAAAAATCGGCTTCGAAAACCGATGACACCGATACGAATGTGGCAGAAACTGAAAACGCTGATTCAAAATCCACCGAATCCGACGTCGCTGATGCTTACAAAGGCAAAGGCACATACCAGGCGGTACCCATTTCAGCGTCGGAAAATCCGTTCGCTATCAAGCTTGATTCGCAAGTCGTATTCGACATGCCAATCATGAAACCAACGTTCTATCAGCAAAAGCTTGATGAGCTCAAAGACAAAACGAAGAAAGCCGATCCGAAAAAGGATCCGGATGGTGTCGAGCTTATTAAAACAGAAGACATTCCAGAAGCCATTCGACTCAGACGCCATCAAATCCTTGCGTCGCTTCAGGACTTCAATGTCGTCCAGTGGGGATATACAAATCCAATAGCGACGAAATCACTTGTTATGCTTCAAAATTTGCAGAACCGAATCAAACAAGTTCCGTTGAAAGGTGACTTGACCTTGTACGGCTCAACCGGCGCTTACGTTCAGGGTATCCAAGCGAGTTTTAGAGACAGCAAAACTCTGAGCGACAAAGGCAACAAGAACACATTGCTCTATCGTTACTTCCAAGGGCGACATCGGAACGACTTAAAACTGGAACATCTCGTTGGAGAAGAAGGATTGCTAGGGCATCTTGGTTTATACCACTATTGCCTTGCTCACTCTGACTTAAAATTCAAACGGGATTTCAAAAAGCGATTTAAGAACTCACCTTTAATGTTGGCTCTCTTTCGATACGGCTATTCCGATCTGGCTCCGTTACTTGAGCTATCTGACGACGCACGCTGGGGCAGCATTGCATTGTCCATGGCAGCGAATCGTTCTTCAAAACCTGAAGACATCAAAGCCTTTGCAAATATGTTTTGGAAATTGGCAGAAGCAAATGAAGCCAACGGCAAAGCTCCATTTCTGACCAACCAAATTGTCAACCATCTCAACTCTACGGATTCAGAGCGTACTCGAAAATTCCTGTTGAAGAGATTGGAAAAAATCAAGGAATTCGACTCGCTTCCACATCTTTTAGATTTCGCCGAACGACTTGCGGCTTGGAGCCAAAAGGAATTGGCAGACATGGCTTTTGCAACGGCTCGCGAACGCCTTAACCTAGAAGATGACGATGTGCCGATGGTACGAAACTTGGCGATTGGCCAAGCCTTATGGG
>CAYUWY010000008.1:0-251856 GCA_964448575.1 uncultured Pirellulaceae bacterium | reverse complement strand
GAGCCAGAGACCGGCGCTTGGATGAAACCACAGAGGGCACGGAGGAACACAGAGATCAAACTGGAGATCTCTGTGAACTTCTTACCCTCGATGAATTCTTCCAGCCTTATTTTCGCTTTCTGATTTCGATGATGTACTTCATCAAGTCATCGAACTCTTGGCGATTCTTTAGCTGTCTGACCAAGTTCTCAGGCATCAAAGAAAGCTTCGCTTCTTTCACGTCATCGATGTCGTCTTGAGGGATCTTGATTGGTTTGGGTTCGGCCAAGTTTCGAATGACAAGTTCTTTGTCTGATTCCGAAATTCGAATGCCCGTTTGCATCTTGCCATCAATGGTCAACACTTTTAATTGTGCGTAATCCTTATCGATCAATTTCGAAGGACGCAAAATGGAATCCACCAACTCGTCCATTGAAATCTTGGCAGGCATCTTTTTCAAATCAGGTCCCAAGCGAGCGGTTCCTCGCGGTGGATCATGACAGGCAAAGCATGCCGCTGACGACTCATAGAACAAAGTTTTGCCTCGATCGACATTCCCTCGTTCAATTGCGAGTTTCGCAAGTTCAGCATTGGAAGTTTCCAAAAGCTCTTTTTCCAAAGCCAGGTTAACGACTTCTTCAGTACTGCCAATTCCGTTGGTTTCAGCGAACTCTGCTTCCATCGGATGCTCGCCCAGCAACTCTTCAGGATTCCAAAACGTCGTGCGGGACTTCGATTGCTTTCGCACTTTCTTGACCAACGCAGGACTGATTGGCTTAGCTTTATTTCCCCAACTGTTACGCACGAACGTCAAAACAGAAGCCAACTCTTTGTCGTTCAATAGAGAGCGGAACGCTGTCATGGGCGGCACGCCTCGCGACGGATCGTAGGTTTTGCCGTTAACCATCATTTTGCCCCACACGCCGTGCAAAGTCATTTTGATCAAACGCTCTTCATTTCCGTTGACCCAAGGACTATCGGCAAGTGGCGGATAGACGTTCGGGCTGCCTTTACCGTTTGTTGAATGGCAAGTCGCACAGTGCGATTCGCGTTGGTAAATCTGAGCGCCTTGTTTGTAGATTTTCTTGTCAGCTTCGCTCAGATGCGCAGGCGGCTTATACCTCACAAACTCCGACTGGGGTGGAGCCGCGAACTTGCTCGCTCCTTTTGTATCTACATTGGTCCAAAAGTGCTTAACCGTGTTTGCAGCGATGGCCGCATGCTCGACCTTGGAATTCAAAAGTGTGTTCAAGAGCTCTTCGTCTTCGACACCATGCTCCTGATGTAGCCAGAGTGCTTCGAGCAAGTGGTGGGCTTGGGTTTCATCATTTGCATCAAAACCCTTCATCCATTCTTTTGTTGCCGCGATCACTTTATCCCCATCACGGCCGGTCAATTCAACTCGCGAACGATGGCGAACTCCGTCGACTGGATGCTCAAGGTTTTTAATCAATGCCGCGATGGATTGGCCGTGGATCTTAACTGGCTCTTGCAAAGGTCGATCCTTCACCGTGAGGCGAAAAATTCGGCCGTGTGCGTGATCGCGATTAGGGTCGCGAATATTGTGTTGCATGTGGCCAATAATGGCATTGTGCCAGTCGGCAACGTATAGAGCGCCATCTGCGCCGATGACCGCATCCGTTGGACGGAAGTTTCGATCGTCGCTGTTAAGCAATTCCAATCCAGGAGTACCCCAGACTTCACCGATCTTTTTAGTACGCCCGTCGCCATCGCGGTCAAGTGAATATTGCTTGACGCCGAGAAAGCCGATTGTGTTGCAGATCAGAAAATCGTTTTGTATTTCTTCCGGGAAATGTGCCGATGAAAGAATTGCGTTAGCTGCGACCGGACGAAATTCCTTGGTCAGCAGCATGTGCATCTTGAAGCCCTTCTTTTCAGGCCGGACTTGATACGATTTACCGCCTGTGCCGTCGTTGGCATAACAGTAACCCCATCGGTCAAAACTGGTCCCGTGTGGGTTGGGCGAGTTAGCCGCATGTGGAGTGATCGCAAAAGTTCGTGGATCAAAGCGGTACATTCCTGAGCCGCCAATATTCAGGTTTTGCTTCCACGGTGTCTCATGGTTGTGCACCAAGAAAATTCCGCTTTGCCAGTAAATTGCACCATCAGGTCCCATAACCAAATTGTTTGCCGCGTGGTGCGTGTCGGCGGTACCAAGCCCTTGGAGCAATGGGTACCGCACGTCCGCTTTGTCGTCGCCATCAGTATCCTTAAGGAATAACAAATCAGGTCCCGACGTGACGATTACGCCTCCACCCCAGAACTCAAAGCCCAACGGGTTGTGGACGTTGGCAAAAATCTTGCGAACATCTGCTTTGCCGTCGTTATCGGTGTCCTCAAAAATCATGAGGGAATCGTTCATTGCTTTGCCGGGTTCCCATTTGGGATACGTATTCCAGCTTGCTACCCACAACCGACCTTTGGCGTCGACTTGCATTTGTACCGGGTTGGCCAAATCGGGGAATTGAACTTCGGAAGCAAAGACGTTGAGTTCGTAACCTTCAGGAACATTGATTTTTGCACGTGATTCTTCAGGCGAAAGATAATCAACGCTGCCCTCTTTGTAAGCGCTTGAACTTTTACTACCGCCGCCGACGTTTGAGATCACTTTGATTGGTGCCGGAACATTACTATCGTCCACGACATGTGTCTTGCCCTCAGCGGCAGCCCAAATGGCTTTGTCGCGATTGGCTGTCATCACGTCCAGCATGACAAGTTCATGCTTTAGAACTTCGGCGTTGGTTTGCCCATCGACGAAAGACAACTTTGATCGACCGCCCCAGACATCGTTACCGTCAGTCGCGTGATAGCGATTGTGCCAATGCCAGTTCTTGTCCTCGACGGCAGCGTAAATGCTGGCGAGTTTGTCTTGCGAAGGTGACGCTTTGGCGAGTAGTGCGTTGGAGATAATTTCAGAGAGCTTTTGATATCCACTCTCATTGAGGTGGATGCCATTGATGGTGTACTGCTCAGAACTCGATTCGAACAATTTCTTGGTCGGAGTAAAGATATCAACAAACGTCGCGCCCGATTCGGCCGCGGCTTTTTTTGTTGCTTCGGTATAGGCAGCCAGATTCGCATTCAATGCAATGCCGTTTGGAAGATGTTTGTCTCCAAGGTTCTGATAGGCCACAGGACTGAACAATACAAATCGAACCTTCTTGCCCTTTTCGGCGCGGAGCTTCGTATATTTTTCAACCAGCTTCACCAATTCGGCTTGATAAGCAGTCGCGCCATCGGGCCCTGCATGAGACTCGTTGTAGCCGTAGAAAGTAAACACAACATCTGGCGCGACGTGCTGCAGGTATTCAGCATCGTTAGTGAAACCTTTGTTGCGAGGTCTCTTGTTAACCATGTCTCCCGAAAAACTCATGTTTCGGAAGCGGACGTTCATTCCTTTTAAGTGACTTTGCAGAACCGCTTCAACCCAAGGGTCGTGCTGCATTCGATCGGCAAGACCATTGCCGTAAACCGCAACAACATCGTTCTTCTTAAAGTCAAATTGATATCCGCTGGCCGATTGAGGTACCAGCGAGGTCGTTGCCAACAAGAAAAAGGCGACCAGTAAAGGAAGGCGCTTTTTAGGAATTTGGAAAAAATTGAAATTCATATTCTCAATGTTGCTTTCATTTGAATTTATATCTTTGGCGCAGGATCGACCCTTTTGAGATGCGCGAACCACGTCTTTTTATTGACCGCTTCTACAATCTGTCTGAGCGTCATCCTGGGTCATCAATTGTACTTCAGATGCAGCCAGAAATCTCCCCCAGCCATTGAGGGTTAACCAATGAAAACGGGCATCAAGTACTGTTTGAACATGACGGTCACAACGAACATATCGAGCGCGAAAATCAAGGCTGTCTTACGGCTCACAAAGCTCATCCAACGGTTGGTTATGGACCTCAGGCGAATCAGGCATTAAACCTGCGATCTCATTCAACACCGAGCTCACCGATTCAGCCGATTGGTGAAAGCCCAAACTTAACTCGAACTGTTTCGTTTCTTTGGGTTCCAACGGAATGACTCGCCCGTGTTCGGCTTCGAATTTTCGCCGATTAGGATAATTGACTGCTGGCTCGAGCCCGGTCACGAAACCGTCGCCATGTCCAACCGTGTTCTTCCAAAGCGAAAAACAGGGGAGCTGATCGACGCGATAACCGACACTGAAACCTTTGTCCTTCGCCGCGTTGTGCAGGAGCGCCTTGGTTCGGTTTTCATCATTGCCAGCGAGCCGCATGAAATAGACTTGCTCTTGATAGTCGCTACTGGCATCGGGGTAGTTTTGCCAATCACTCATCCCGGTTGCCGCGTGGTCGTTGCGCGGGCAAACCAACGAATACGGAGCCACGAATTGTGCGCCAGATTCGAGGACAGGCGTTCCAATATTCAAATGATAGAGAAGCTGAAAATCACTGGGCCGGTTGGAGAGATTTTGCACTTTGTCGACAATCGTGACTTCATCTGGTTTAGCAAGATTGCAAGTGATTGTCGTCGTTAAGCAACTTCGCCGAATATGAAATCGTGTTTCTTCGACCTTGCCAGTCAACCGAATGGTTCCAGCTTCTTCGTCCAGTTCAACTTCGACGGAACTTGCTGGAAGGTTAGCAATGCGACCGTGAAGCGGATATTCAAGCTGGCCTTGTTCGTTGTGCTGCGGCGCTCCATTGCTTTCAAGCCCACACCGCACGAGCATCTCATTAAATCCATCCAGCCACCCCAAACCGCTTGGTTCGGAGATCGGAACCCACATCGGGTGAACCGGATCTGGAATGGGTGAGTCCCAGCCAAAGTAACTTTTTCCGTCGGCGCTGCGCACGTCCAGGATATTCATTCCGCGCGTGGGCAGAACGCTAATTCGCAGGTCGTTACACTTGAGAACGACAAGGTGCACACCAGCTGATTTTCCGCCCGTCAGTGTCGTTGAAGTAAACCCGAGACGGTCGTCTCCCCCGAGTTCTTCTTTGCCAGTGAGCGTCCAAACCTTCGCCATCATAAAACTCCAAATTCAAACCCAACTCGGGCGTCAAAAAAGCAATGCCAGTGTTGGCAATCGCCAATAATAGTTTAACGACGAGCCGGAAGGCGACCGTGCTTTCCACCCAACGCGCCGTCGCCTGCCGGCTCGTCGTTAAACGAAACTCGAAATAGCCTTGCCTACTTACTGCTTCGCCTTAACCATCCGAAAAAACCACTCCGGCGATCCATGCCGCAATTGATCCACGATCACTGCGATAATAATAATCCCGCCCAACGCAATTTGTGTGTACGTGTTGGGAATTGAAAGCAAGCCGCATCCGTTTCGAATCGCAGCGATGATCATCGCGCCAACCATGGTACCCAAAATTGAACCGCGCCCTCCGCTGAGACTGCCCCCGCCAAGCACCACTGCCGCGATGATCTCAAGCTCTTTTCCCATTCCGTCCGACGGATTGGCTGTTTTCACATTTGCCAGATACAGCAAGCTTCCAACGGCGACAAAAACTCCAGCGAACGTGTAAACGAAAATAGTTGTCAGCGGAACATTGACGCCGCAAAGTCGCGCTGTTGATTCGCTTGACCCCATCGCAAAAATGTTACGGCCAAAAACGGTGTAACGAAGAATCAGGGCAACGATTATCGCCAACAAAACTGCAACCCAAACGCTGGTTGGGATGTTTGGAAGAAATCCGAAATTGATATACCGCTCAGAGTCCGAACCGGTGTAACAAAAATTTCTGAGCCACTGTGGCGTTTGCTCAGGGCCAACATAAACGGTGGACTCTTTGGACAATATCTGCCCAAAACCGAGGAAAATCGTCATCGTGCCCAACGTAACAATAAACGGAACGACTTTCGTCGCGCTGATTAAACCGCCGTTTATCAATCCACAGAGACACCCGGTCACCGCCGTGATCAAAAGCCCTTTGGTCATCACCCAACCAAAACCTGGATCTTCAATCGTGACGCCACTGGTTTTTAAATAGACAGCCAAAACGGTGCCGCAAAGCGTTAACGCCGTTCCCGCCGAGAGGTCAATTCCGGCAGCAATAATGATCACCGTCATCCCAAGTGCCGGGACGGCGATCAAAGCTGCCGAGCCCATCATGTGCCGAAAGTTTCGAGCCGAGAAGAACCCACCCGTTCCCCACTGTGCATCGGCGGCCGCAAACAGGCCGATGATCAAAGCCAACGCGAACACGGGGCCCAGTTGTGATTGGAAAATGGTTTTTAAAAGTTTCGACACGGCTGTTCTTTGGCGGGTGGCTTTTTGAAGGCCAATTGGTAATCAGTTGGTTGCTTTTGGTTCCTCGATTGTCTCTTTGGAGAGGCGCTACTGCAACCTCTCGAGCTTAATCAAACTCATAGTCAATGCGGAGTTTTCAATCTCAGACTTCAATCGCTTTCTCCATGACTTCTTCTTCCGTCCAATCAGCGACATCACGAACTTCTCTCAATTCCCCTCTGGCCATCACGCCGATTCGATCGCACACTGCGAGCAGTTCCGGCAAATATGAACTGACAAAGACAACCGTTTTCCCTTGCGCCGCCAACTCGCCCATCATTCGGTAAATCTCTGCTTTGGTGCCAACGTCGATTCCTTTCGTCGGTTCGTCCATCAACAGAATGTCCGACTGCTGATGAAGAATTCGGGCAATCGCGACTTTTTGCTGATTGCCGCCAGACAATTCAGAAACGGCTTGGGAACCCGAATGGGCTTTGACTTGAACTTGATCCATGAGCGCGTTCGCGGCTTCATTGCGACGGCGCAGGTTGATGAATCCGAACTTCGTATAACTATCCAATTTACTAACAGTGATGTTTTCGATCAGCGAAAGGTCTTGCGCCAACCCTTCGTTCTTCCGGTCTTCGGAAAGCAAACCAAAACCTGCGTTCATCCGCGCTCGAATCGAGCTGCGAATCGTCGTCGAATTAACCGTAACGGTTCCGGCGTTGGTATGATCAAGTCCAAAAATCGCTCTGAGCAATTCCGTTCGTCCGGCTCCGACCAATCCGGCAACGCCAAAAATTTCGCCACGGCGAAGTCCAACATCAATGGCTCGCGGATAAGGCGAACCGCTGAGTTGGTTAATCGAAACCCATTGCTCACCAGGCTGATGCTCAACAACTGGAAAAAGATTATCCACATCCCGGCCGACCATCATTGAGACGATTTGCTGATCGTTCACATCGCTAATCTGACCTGCGCCAACATTTTCGCCATCTCGCAAAACGGCATAATCATCGGCGATGGCGCGGACTTCTTCAAGAAAATGGCTAATGTAAACCATTCCAATGCCGCGTGTTTTAAGTCGGTTGATAATCTCGAACAAACGCGCAACGTCTTTTTGAGGAAGCGAACTGGTCGGTTCGTCAAACAGAACAATCTTGGCGTCACTGGCAAGCGCCCGCGCGATCTCAATCAACTGTTGGGTCGCAACCGATTGCTGGCCAACGACAGAAGTCGGTTGCAAGTCCACCAATCCAACATCGTCGAGTGCCGCTCGAACAATCGCTCGCTGCTTTTTTCGAAAAAGCAAACCACCACCCGTTCCGCGCTGGCCCAGCAACACGTTGTCTTCGACGCTCAACTCCGGTGCGAGATTCAACTCTTGGTAAATCATCGCAACGCCACTGCGTCGAGAATCGCTGGGACCGCTGGGCTGAAATGGCACATCGCCGATCTTCATCGTTCCGGCGTCGGCACGATGCGCGCCGCTGAGGACTTTTAGCAGCGTACTTTTTCCGGCACCGTTTTCTCCGATCAGCGCCAATACTTTTCCAGCGTTGACCGACAATCCGACTTTGTTTAGCGCCCTGGTGGGGCCGAAGTTTTTGCAGATGCCCTGCATTTCCAGAAGCGACATGAGGCGGATGTGTTTATGGGGAATTACGTATTGTTGGGCTATTGATCAGGATTGATTCGCCACGGCGGATTTTTGCGGTTCTCGCCACCATGGAACAGGATGATTTGGTTGCCGTCAGGATCCTTTAATCGGGCTTCGCGCCAGAGCCATGTTTGGTCGATTGGCAAGTGCTCAAATTCAATTCCAGCCGCCACCAATCGTTCCACTTCTGAGTCGAGATTCTCGGTTTCAAAGTAAACGTAAACTCCGTGGCTGCCACTTTGAATTGTGCCGGTTGATTTTTCAACGTGGTGGATTGAGAAGGTGGCTTCTCCGTCCGGGCATTCTAACCGAGCGTATCGCGGCGAAGAATCGACAATTAGTTTCAGTCCAAGCGCCTCATAAAAAGCAATCGAAGCTTCGACATTCAACGAAGGAACTGTGACTTGATTTAAATTCATAATCGTAGGATGGACATTCCTGTCCGTCATTCATACCTTTACCACGCGAGCCGGACGGAGCGTCCGATTTAACCAAACCAACCTATTCTTCCAGCGGCGGCTTAAGCAATTCCATCGTTCGTTTTTCGTTCATGTTTTCTGGCGTGGCGACAAACTCACCGGTCGAGACAAATGGCTCGACTTCTTTACCATTGATATGATCGACGATGGTCAACACCGATTGGTATCCCATTTGAACCGGGTCCTGCAAAACGATTCCGGAAACAGACCCGTCTTTAAGTCCTTCGACCAAAGCGTCACTTGGATCGAAAGCGATGAATTTAACTTTCTTGTTCAACCCCGCGTTGCGAAGTGCTTCCAGCGTTCCGTTGGCGTTGGGTTCACAGACAGCAAAAATCCCTGCCAAATCATCACCAAATAACTGCAGTAGCTGGTCGACTTTTTCTTTGGCCGAGGCTGACTTTTCACCGCCACGTTGGTCCGACGAAACGACTTTGATGTTCTTGTATTGCTTGAGCCCTTCCAGGAATCCGTTTTCGCGTTGCTCGGTGCTTTCGCTTCCGGCAAGATACCGCAACAAAATAACTTTACCTTTCTTGCCAATCGCATTCGCCATTGCCTCGGCCGCCAACTGTCCGCCCTTGAAGTTATCGGTCGCAACATAGCTGACGATTTTTGGCCCGTCGTCCAAGCCGCTGTCAAAAATCACAACAGGAATTTTTTCACCAATCGCATCACTAACCACGTCAACCAGTCCGCCTTTTTGGTTGGGGGCGAGCACGATACCATCGACTTGGCGAGTGATCATTGTTTTGACCACTTCGATTTGGCTACCGGTGTCACTTTCTTCGACCGGGCCACGCCAAATAATCTCGACATTGCCCAGTTCTTTGGCGGCTTTTTCAGCACCGTAGTGGACGGACTTCCAAAACTCGTGACTGGTGCCTTTGGGAATCACGGCCAGCGTTACAGCCTTGCCAGTATTTCGAGGAGCCACTCCAGATTGGGAACACCCGTAAACTGCGAGGCTGGTGATCAACAAGATTGAGAGAGCGAAAGCTTGTTTCATTTCAATTATCCGAAGACTCAAAAGACACACATTTTCAAAGTTGAATCTTACCATTGAACCTGATCACCTGAAAGCAAATGGCTATAATCTAAGATTCGCGACAATATTTTCTCCAATCGACTTTTAAAAGGCACGTCTTTGAACGCTTCGCAACTTCCTCGCATCGCCATCACAATGGGTGACCCCGCTGGTATCGGCCCCGAAATTTGTTTGCGGCTGCTGGCCGACGAATCGGTTGCAAAATACTGCCATCCTATCGTGTTCGGAAACGCAGATGTTTTGGAATTGGTCGCCGAGAAATGTGGCTTGGAAAAACCGACCGCCATTTTGCGTTCAGGTGAGACGTCCGATTGTTTGAACGTGACGTCTGCTGCCGTTTTTCATCTTGATGATCCTGCGGCTGATACGATCCAGCCGGGTGTTGTCTCCAAGGCAACGGGAAAAAGTTCTTTCGATTTCATTGAATCGGCGATCGACGCGGCACTGGCTCAACATGTCGATGCGGTTTCGACAGGTCCAATCAATAAAGAAGCTTGGCAGATGGCTGGCATAAAATACCCCGGCCACACGGAACTGTTTGCCGAGCGGGCAAAGACTGATCGTTTTTGCATGATGATGACAGCTCCCGCGTTTAGTTGCAGTTTGGTGACGACGCATGTTGGCTATCACGAAGTCCCCGCAATGCTGGAGACTGATCGAATCGTGGAAGTCATTCAGTTGACTAACGATGCGCTGACGCGGATTTGCGATCACACGCCCAAGCTCACGGTGCTTGGTCTAAACCCACACGCAGGCGAAGGCGGCTTGTTCGGCAATCGCGAAGAGGAGCGAATCATTACACCGGCGATTGAGATTGCCAAAGGGCAGGGGATTAACATTGAGGGACCGCTACCGCCTGACACCGCGTTTCTGCCTTGGAAGCGTGAAGAAACCGATGGCTATATCTGCATGTATCACGACCAGGGCTTGATTCCGTTTAAGGCATTAAATTTTGACACGGGCGTTAACATTACTTTAGGATTAACCTCACCTGAAAAATTGAACGGACCAAACAACGTGCCACTAATTCGAACAAGCGTCGATCATGGGACCGCGCTAGATATCGCTTGGCAGGGCAAAGCGGATGTTTCGAGTCTGATTTCTGCAGTGAGGCTGGCTTCGAGGCTTTCAATGAAATCATGAGCCATGGATTTAAAGACAACCCATAAACTAATCCGTCAAACGCGAGATGCGCCCCGTCCAATGGGCTTCAGTACGTCTAGTCTTGCGTTAACAATTGGGTTGATTGTCGTGGCACTCGCTGGAAATAGTCTGGCTACGCTTTACTTTTGGCAACCGAAAACATCTTCAGAGCCGCTCCTCTGTTTAATGATTGGAATTCTAATCGCTCAACCATGCTTACTTGCGGTTTGGTATGCGCTAGGAAGTCAAAAAGTAATCGTCCGAGCACCCATGACGATTGGAATTATGTTTCTGCTGCTGATCGGCTACGTCCTAACATTTGCATGTCGCGACCCCGGCATGCCAGGTGAAATTCCGGTATTTTTTCTCGGAATTGCGTTGGGGCTTTTTTCAATTACCCAATTTCCATTATGGATTTACCGCAGGGCGACGCGTCAAGTAATTTCACAACGCCAAATTAATTCAGAATTCAGGAGTTCGCAGTTTGGAATTAAGCACTTACTGATCGCCACGACGATTGCCGCCGTTTTGATTTCGCTTGGCCAGTTCACAATTTCATTTCTTGAACCTGAATTCGCAACCGGTGCGCCTATCGGCCAAATCATTAGATTTCTAGTGCCCTATGTGGTCATGGTATCTTTGATCGCATTCTTATGCACTGCGTTTATATTTTTTGGTCGCCGACGATTGTTAGTTGGCGTGGCTCTGCTCTTAATCATCTCGATTAGCGCAATTCTACTCTCCTCTCAATTAGTCATCGGGACGGTATTTGGTACATTCAATTTTTCACAAATAGCCAGAAATGTGAGCCTGTTTCTAATTGGATTCTCAGGAACGATGGTGAGTGTGATGATTATCTATTATTCAATCGGATATCGTTTAAGAAGCGACAAAGTAAGCTCTTAAACACCAGGGTCGATGTCTCAATCCTATTGTGCCGCGAAACTTATAGGTAATTGGCAGTGCAGGTCTATCACCCCACCTCGGTTAGGAACTTATTCCAACAAGTCGAGTAACTTGGTTTTTCAAGGCTTTCTTCTGCTAGACTTGAAAGAAAAAATAAGTTTACCCTTTGTAAAAAATCGAATTTTAAAAATTCCACAGCTTTCTTGTTCGGTTCTTATCACCAATGTCGCCTTAAAACTGTGGACCCATTAACTCCATACGTTTTCCATGAACACCCAACTTCCATCTAGCGAGTCCTACTTCGCCAATTTGGTCGAATGCCTGCAACAAGGCAACAAAAAAGCCGTGGAAGAAATCTGGAAAGCGTTTGGTCCCGATCTTCAACGGCGTGCCAGAACCCGATTGCGCCAGTATGGCATGCTTGGCCACACCGATTCGATGGATATTTGTAACGCCGTGCTAATGGACCTGGTCAAACAAACCAATTTCAAGATCCAGAATCCAATGGACTTGATGAAATACGTTCGCCGCGCGATTGATAACCAGGTCAAAGACGAATTCAAATCGCTAACCCGAGCTCGGCGAGACATTCGGCGAAACGAAAACCTGCCTGTTGAAAATCATGCCTTGCACAACAACCAAACCAGTCCCAGTCAAATCATGGTTCGCAATGAGATCTTCGAAAGAGTGATCCGACAGCTTGGCAACGACGGCGAGCAGATTCTGCGACTGGTTATGCAAGAACACTCATGGGAGGAAATCGGAAAACGGATTAACACTTCCGCCGACGCGGTACGAATGAAATGGAATCGTTCACTTAAATCTGTCCGCAGTCACTTGTTCTCCGAAAGCAAAGGCGAATGAATAATCTCGATTTTTCCATCGCCGACGGATCGGTCGAATCCGCCGCAGGATCGCTTAGCCATTACCGCGGTTGGCGACGCGGCAATACCCAAGCCGAGTTTAAGTCGTTTTTGGATACCCATTACGGCGACCAAGCCCAACTCGATGACGAACTGTTGATCGAACTGGCGACAACGGACTTGATCCACATGATTTCTCACGGGCATCACGTAAAAGCCGAAGCCTACATTGCGTGCTCAAAATCGTTGGCGGCCAAGAAAGAACAAGTGCTCGATTTGATCGACGCAGAAATTTGCGCACGATCCGATCAAGGCGAAACGATCAACGCGCAGGAGCTTGCCAAGCGATTCCCTGAGCTGAAGTCCGATTTGAAACGGCTTCTCGAAGTTCATGAAATTGACATGGAAGCCAGTCACGAACTTCGCCTGCAACGCGAAGAAGCCAAAAATTTTGGCGACTATCAAATTAAATTGAAAATTGCCGATTCAGATTCCGGCTACGAAGTCTGGTCAGCCATTCATCGCGAATTGAACAAACCGTTTTCATTGATCCGCTGGGAAATCGAAAACGAACATACAAAAACAGACATTCAGCGAAAGCTTCAACAACGTCAAACTTGCCAACACCCATCGCTTATCAACATTGTTGAAGTCGGATTTGCTCAATCGATTTACTACGTCGTCGATCCAATCGAAGGCGAAACGTTGGTCGACTGGTTGGACAATCCAATGCGAGAAGTCATCCAGGAAGAAACCGCCGCCAACTGGACATTGAATATTCTTGAGGCGAGACAAACATTAGTCGAAACGCTCAATCGCCGATTCGCACTTTCGCTGGACCATGTGTTCATCACCAAGGACAAACATCCGCTGTTGATTGACGGTCCAGCATTGTTTGATGCGTACCAAGACGAGCCTTCATTTGAATCTGTCATTCAATCGATTGGCCTACTTCTGTTCGCGATTTGCCTTCAGGAAACGGATATCCGAAAGATCAAAACTCACTTAGACGATGGCTTTGATCCAATCATGCTCAACGATATTAACGAAAACATCTCAGCAGATTTCAACTCGATTTACCTCTCTTGCGTGCACCCCAAACCCAAAAAACGATACCGCCAAGTCGATGAAATCATCAACGATCTCAAGAACTTCCAATCTGACAAACCACTAAAAGCTACAAAGCTTCAACGAAAATGGTTCAAATAAACGTTTAACGCATCGCGTATCTGCTTGTCATCAAACATGAACCTATTAAAGAGCATATGGAAATAAAAAAACTCACACTTGATGAGCAATTCCCCGTCATTAAGGTTGATAAAGAGGAGGTCAAAGACAAATGAGTCTGACGACTTCATGGGAACGTTTGCTTAAGACGATTGCCAACGAATATGGTGCCAACAAGCACTTGCAGCCCGGAGCATCGCAAAAGGAAATCAGGCATCTCGAAAAACAGCTGGGATTTACACTCACGGATGAGTTGTCTGAACTACTTTCGATAGCTAACGGTGAACAACGCTCATCCAACGGCTGTATTTTGTTTGGGGTGAAGTTGCTTAGCGTTGAGGAAATTCTGGCTCGCCACAATGACCTTTTGTCGATGATAGAAGAAGGCATCATTTCGGTAGGGGATGAGCCAACCGAAAAAGATGAGCTTCGCAAGCAGGGGCAGACTTGGCGGCCTGGATGGGTTGTCTTTGCAGAAAACAACGACTCTCTTTCTTTAATCACGGACCATGTTCCAGCCAAGGGCAACCGAGGCCAAGTTTTTTTTCGGACTTCTTGTCAACAAGTTCAAGATGTTCAAGCGAACTCGATTACGGAGTTTCTTGACAAGTATGAAAGTTTGGCGACCTCCACTGATTGTCACCCTTGTCCATTGGACGTGCCATATTTGTGAAGAATAAAGCACCGAACTGAACCAATAACGCAAAAACGAGCCGCTTGCTGTTAACGGTCATCAATCAAAAACTGCCAACTAGACCAACCTAAAAACCCACCCAAAGCCATGACTAAAAACAAATCGTCTCGCAGCTTTTTCATCTACCTGCCGCTTGCACTCACCATCTGTTTTTGCGGATGCAGCAAAGAAAAAATGGATGAAATGGTTGCTCAAGCCAAAGACAAAGCCGCAGAGTTCTCAGAGAAATCGGAAGACGCTCTTGAAAACGCCAAAGCCACCGCTGACATCCTCAAGGACCAAGTCACCGAAGCTGCATCATCGGCCAAAGACACCGCTTCGAATCTAGCGAGCAAGGCTTCGGGTCTGGCAAGTGGAGCCATCGACATTGTTTCGATGAATGGAAGTGCGACGATTACGCTCGACGCCCCAACCAATTTTAGCGCTGCCTACATCAGAGTCATTCCTTTCGACGAAAAGCAATCTATTTTTCAGCTTCGAAGCTATTCCAGGGACGGCAACGCAAACGTTTTCCCGGCTTACTTTATCCAAGGCACGGTTACTCAAAAATCACTCGACTCGCTCGCGGGCCAAACGATCCCGTGTCGGCTCTTCGCTCAAAAAACAGCCGACGGTCATGTCTGGGAAAACGTAACGGGGCAGTTGATCAACGTTCAAGTTCAAAAGTCACAAGACGCAATCACGGCAAGTTTTTCGTCAGCAAATTTGGTTAACTCAGCCGGTGTAAAAACCGTCTCCAGCGGAAAATTCGAATGTGTTTTACTTAATTGAATCCATGACAACACATTCCTGATGCAAACCAAAATCTTCTTTCAAACTTTGTGAACCATGAGCACACGCAGGCAAACTTTGAACAACCAATTCTCGAATGTCGCTTGGACCGTGTTAACCATCACCATCTTGGTTTTCGCACCCAATGACCGGCAACTAGCATTCGCCGCCCAGGCCACCGACGCCCAACCTAAAATCATGTCGCTATCGGTCAACGGTTTTTCCAAAGAAGCGAAAACAATCGGCGCGAATTGCAAAAAGAATTGGGAACAGATTCAAGAGTTTGTCACGACGACCGATCAATTCATCAAAGCAAATAAGTTCGACAAAGTTGACGTCGAAAAAATTGGGCCATTCTTTTCACTGGCCAGGCAAATTGGACGGGATGCTCGTGCGCTCGAGGACATGCGTGAGCCGGCGGGACTTGACTGGACTCTCCGCGGAAAGCATTGCGCCAGAGTCTTGAGCCACGCCGCCGCTAAACTTAAATCCACCCAGTTCGGCGCAGAGATGGTTCGCGATGCTGAAAAACTACACGCCAGTACGTTCAAGCGACGTAGCAACGCGATCAGCAAAGCCCTGCAATTTCTCGACAATGGCCAAGACGCCAAAGCAGAATCTTTGACGAACGAGATCCTTATCGCCGCCGACGAATTCTATCCTTGGCTAACCGAAAAATCGGGCCGCCAGCTGTTTAGCCAAGTCAACAGAATGCGACTTGATGTGGCCAATGCCCTCAGCACGAATCGGAAAAATGAAGCGACACAGGTCTTGGCCACCGCTTTAAAATCAGCCACGCCCAAAATCGACGCGTTGGTCGAAGCCGCAACATCTGCCGCCAAAACAGGCTCGGTCACGATCGAAGGCGAATCGTTAACGGGTGACAAAGCTCTTCTCGCACTCGTCACACAGTGGCAAACGGTTCACTCAAACTTAATGCGAGCAGTCGGAATCACACTGCTCTCGGACGAAGGCGAAGACACAAGAATGTTGCTTGGCACAAAACTCGGTGCCACCACGCCCGAAGATGCCGTGACCAAACTCAGCAAAGCGATGGAAGAACAACTTCCAAAACTGATCGCCGCTGACTTGGCTCAAACCAGTCCCTCCGACGCGCAAGAAAAATACGTCCGCTACCTTACGGCATTAGGAACGATTGCCCACCGCGTTCCCAACTCAGTGCTTGATAGTTGCAAGAAAGAAATTGCTGTGCTCGAAAAAGGCAGCTCAAAACTTGCGACCAACATCAAGAACTACAAACGCGCTACCAGCGAGATTCTAATGTGGCGAAAACGTGCGGCCGAAGCAGGCGAGCGAGCGATGGGCGAAACGCTGGAACTGGTTGAAGCGGCAAAGAGCATTCCCAAAATCCAATACGTTCCTGTTCTTACGGTGCCATTGGACAAAGTCTCAATCAGCCTCAATAAAAGCGCGATCAATTATCAAACCCATATTCTGAACGTCGAATCGATCAACAGTAAGGCTCTCTATTCTGCCTACCGCGAGCGCACTTGGGCGACGGTCGTGACTGAATTTGACATCAGCGCCGAAATTGATGCGCTGAGAAGCGATTTGTTGGTGACAAAAACCAGCCCACCACTAAGCGCCGACGCGGCCATTTCGTTGCTGACTGCCAAACGAAAACATTTGGCAAAAGTCGGAGGTCCAATTTCCAAAGTACAAGTCGAAGCACTGGGCACGCGTTTTCCAAAACTACCCACCAACATGAGTTCGCTTGTTCCGTTGGATCAGTTTCCAGAAAATTCGAACAGTTTTGGCGACATGATGTTGCGGTTCAACATCACCCCGACTTGGATCCAGCACGAGCACTTTTTCAAAAAACTGTAACGCTCGCGCGCTGATCAAATCTCCTGATAGCACCGATACGAATACGGACCTGCATCCGCTTGATGTAAAAAAATTTCCTGACATTGAACGCTGGTTCGCCTTAGAAATCTCGTTGTCTTTCTAAATATTTCGTCATCTGGCTGCCACTGAAGTGAACCTTGGCTTGAGCTTCCTGTCTGTTCTGGACCGGTTTTTTGCGCAGGTTTTGCGCTCCGGTTTTTCCACAAGCGAAATCTGCCGCCGTACACCAAAGGCTGGCTGACCGCCTGGCAAGCGTTTGACCATCTGGTACGGCTGAGAAAGATCAGCTTGTTATTCATGACTCTTTGAAAGGAGTTCCAGTGGCCAAGATGATGAAAAACGTAGTAGTCAACCGTGACAAATTGAATGTCAATGTTGGAACCATCGGTCATATCGACCACGGCAAAACCACTTTGACCGCCGCTTTGCTGCGTGTGCAATCGGAGCGCGGACTTGCTGATTACCTCACGTACGAAGACATCTCCAAAGGTGGAATCGTGCGCGACAAAAACAAGACCGTAACGATACTCTCGAAGCACGTTCGCTACGAAACCCAAACGCGATCCTATGCCCACATCGACTGTCCGGGCCACGCCGATTACATCAAAAATATGATCACCGGCGCGGCGCAAATGGACGGAGCGATTTTGCTGGTCTCGGCCTCCGATGGTCCGATGCCACAAACACGCGAGCACATTTTGCTTGCGCGGCAGGTAGGTGTGCCACATTTGGTCGTGTTCGTTAACAAGTGCGATTTGGTCGACGACCCCGAGCTGATTGAGCTTGTGGAAATGGACCTTCGTGACTTGCTGACGAAGTACGGTTTCGACGGTGAAGCCATCCCGATGATTCGTGGAAGTGCCAAAATGGCTCACGACAATCCCAACGATCCCGATTCGATCCGCGCGATTGACGAGCTATTGGCTGCGCTGGACACGAACATTCCGGATCCGCCTCGCGACGTTGATCGGTCTTTTCAAATGCCGATCGAAAACGTGTTTGCGATCTCCGGACGTGGGACGGTGGTGACCGGCAAAATCACGTCCGGCCGAGTTCGCTCCGGCGATTCGGTTGATATCGTGGGACTTGGCGGAAGCCTGCGGACGGTTGTATGCACCCAAGTCGAAACGTTCGGCCAAATTTTGGACGAAGGAACGGCTGGTGAAAACGTCGGTTTGTTGCTTCGCGGTGTTTCGCGAGACGAAGTCCAACGCGGCCAGGTTTTGGCGGCCAAGGGCACACTCGTTTCACGTCAGCAAATCGAAGCCCAAGTTTACGTTTTGAAAAAGGAAGAAGGCGGTCGTCACACTCCGTTTGTAAGTGGCTACACCCCGCAATTCTTTTTCGGCGTAACCGACGTTTCGGGTTCTGTTGAAGTCCTGGGCGACATCGACATGGCGATGCCCGGCGATGGAGTAAACTTGCGAGTCAACCTGAACACACCGATCGCGTGTGAAGAAGGCTCTCGTTTCGCCATCCGCGAAGGGAGTAAGACCGTTGGTTCCGGTATTGTTACGAGAGTGATTGATTAGTCTTAAGCAACTTTTCTTAAGCGACTTTCAACATACTTTCGACAATTAACTTTTGATTAACTTTAGCAGCGGAGCCGGAACGAATCTGGCTCCGCTTTTTTGGTTTGCAAACCTGCGTAGTGGACCGAACGTACTAAGAATTTAACCACAGAGGACACAGAGTTGCACAGAGAAAAAGAAACTCATGACCTCTGTGTCCCTCCGTGTCCTCTGTGGTTAGGTTTATTTCCAGTCGTCAGCGTGTGATAGATACTACCTATGTGATCTCAAATTAAACAAAATCGAATCCGCCTCAACTTTCTGCAGGCGCTTATTGGAAATCGCGCGTGAATTCACATGAGAAATGTCACCATAGTTTTGCCATGATCGCGCCGACATTTTCATTGCAGCACATATCCCAACGAACAGCCCGACGCCTAATTCGTCACTGTACAAAGTCCAGATTTTCATCACAGGACCTAATCCGCTTGTATACGCCGTCGATCTCATTGAACTGGGCAACATACATGCGACACCAAACATAGAGAACGCTAGTACGATCAACAGAAATCCACACCACCAATTTCCCAACGTCGATGCATGGAAGGTGCAGAATCGAAAACTCGTTGCCAACCAGATAAGTGCATAACTGCAAATGATCGGTTGCAAGGCAAATGCAACGAAATCCCAAAATTGAATACTAAAAAACCAACCGAAAATCGAAACCAATAACACAAACATTGGTAACACATAAGCAACGCCCTGCGCCCATATTTTTGGTGTGGCTTTGGATTGTTTATCCAGATCAACGGGAAAGCGATCGCTTCCCATGTAAGCATCGGAAAGACGAACCACGCCCAGTACTGGTATCAGCATGATGGCAAAACAAGTGGCCCGTGCGCAAATCCAACCGTCCGCCAAATCCTCTTGCCAAAAACAGGCTGCAAACCAACCGAATACCAAAGCACAAGTAGCCAATAGAGCTACCAAAACGACACACCAATTTTTCAAGACACCAAACACATCCGCCCAACTATCAGCCTGAGCCATATTCCATCGCAAACCGGCGCAGAGCTTTTTGGCTTCTTTTTTCCAATCAGTTTTACCGGGCTTCATCATCCAGGCATATCGCGGCAACATGCCTGACAGGAAACGCTCCGTTTTGTTTTCGGGCTCTCGATTAAGTTCGTCGATCCGAGCCAGTACTAATTCTTCTCTACTGCCGCCAACAATCTCAAATTCTTGTACCGCTTCATCATCATCCAGGTTGGAGGCGACGCTGAATTTCAAAATGTCTTCGCTTTGATGGTCGTCTTCATCGAGACACTCCAAGGGCACGGATCGCACCAACTGTTGATAACTTCGCACACCAGCAAAAATCACCCCGGCAATCAGGAGCCACAGTAAACTTCCGGTCCAAAAATTGACTTGTTGATCAGGTGAAAACGCGAACGCTGGCCAGCTTGGTGGATTACAAAACATCGCACACCAGTGCTTTAGGAGTAGCAAATCCTGATTTTCCAAGACCTCGGGATAACCGAAAAACGCACCTTCCAGTCCGACAGTAAACGGAATGTGGATCATCAAAACAAGAGACGCAGCGGCCCCAAACACAAGAGCCGGTGAAGTTATCGACGGTACGTACTTACGAGCCAAAATCAGAACGAGCGAAACGCAAAACAGTGATTGTGTCATCGAATATGCGATCCCACAAAATACATTTTCCGGAACCAGTTGGAAACGCGAAGCAAAAAAGTAACCGACCATCGAGACAACGAAGATCACCGCAATTGAAAGTCGGGTACGGGATCTAGTGTAATTATGAAGTGAATCATCAATCCGAGGATAGCGCAAACTACAAAGATGCGTGTTCCGTAGCGGACCCCCAACGAACAACAGAAAAGAGAGCATCAAAGTTAAAGCCGTAAACACGACTCGGACCAGGTCGCCAATGGGAACCGGCAGCGCCCCGGCCGGCAACCCAGTTTCGCCCCATACTATCAATGAAGAGCCGACGAACATTACCAAGAGAAACCCGACAGCCAGAATTGGGATCGCAAAAAGTAACATCGTAAGCAGCAGGCCAAGTGCGATATGGAACTGGCTATTGAAAGGGTCGACCGTGGTGAGTTGGGCCAACTTTCGCAACCAAGTCCATTTAATTCTTGAGTGCTTCCGGACCTCATCCCGAAGTGCGTTGCGAAACTCAACATTCATCTCGTTTCGAATCGCGCGGGTGGACCTGTTATGAATTGACTCAGGTCCTATGAACAGTTTTTTGCTCATTTAGACGCTCGCAGTTGTTCGAACACTCCTGCCAAGCCATATGTTTCGGTGACGCCAGCCAATTCTTTGGTCTGGATGTCGATTTTCAACCTGCCTTTGTGCAGCACCCAAACTTGATCCGAAAAACTCTCAGCAAGCTCAACAATCTGTGTTGAATAGATGACCGTCGCTCCAGCACCAACAACTTTATTGAGGTTCCGCTTTATCGCAGAAATTCCGGTAGGGTCGACGCCTGCCGCGAATGGTTCATCCAGCAACCAAAGCTCCGGGTTAGCAGCCAATAGAGCAATAAAAGCGACCTTGTAACGTTGCCCTCGCGACATCGTCGAAATAGGTTTCTCGGCGATGTCCAACAAATCAAATTGCCGAAGCCACTCGATAATATTTTGCTTAAGCCCATCCAACGGCCTGTTGAATAATGCCGCTGACAAACAGATATGGTCAATTGGGGAATCGCTTAAGAAGAACGGCGTATCTTCGAGATAGTAAAGCTTCGCGCGTAAGTCGATTCGGTCGCGCTGAAGGATTTCGCCGTCGAACAAAATATGCCCGCTGGTCGGCGCGTGAAGTGTTGACAGCAATTTCATCAACGTTGATTTACCAGCACCGTTGCTGCCAACTAGCGAGACGAGCTTGCCAGGTTCAAGTTCTGTTTCGATAGAATCAAGAACATCTTCTGTACCATACCGCTTGCACAAACCGCACAGCTTTATTTTCATATTTCATTTTTCTCCGCCCTATGTTCGGCGGAGAGAATGAATTATTGAGATAATTCACGTGAGATATTCAGAGCAAAAAAGCACACAATACGGGTGCGAGAGCTTTTGAAACGGTGCCCGAAACTTGGACATTTCTGTCCGAGGCCGCAGTTTTCGTCACCAACAATCAGGCTATTCCCTATTCCCTTTCGCGGATCGTAACACGACCACCCATAGCAACGTTTTCCTGCACGGTTTTTTTGCCGCTGGGCCAGCTGACTTCGACGCGGTCGATTTGTTTTGCTTCACCGACGCCGACGTGGATGCGTTTTGGATTTTGGCTCGCCAATCCTTCACCACCGGAAAGCTGGAACATCCGTTTTTCATCGCCGATCGTCACCAGCACCGTGGCACCAAACGGATCGCGTGAACTCCACTCGGTCGAAGCAGTGGTCGAATCCTGTCCACCGATCAACTCGAATTCGACAAAACCATTTTTCCCTTTCCAACGATCGGCCATCTGATTTCGGACGATTCGAAAGCGGGGAAAATTCGGGCTGACGATTCCCATATCGACAAACCCATCACGGTCGTAGTCAAAGACCACAAACCCGCGGCCGTCTTCGCGAAAATCAATTCCTGAGACAAGCGTTACGTCTTCGTAATTTTCATCGTGCCGCATAAACAAACGGTTTCGCTCGCCGCCACTAAACGCAGTACTGCGAAACTTGGGTCCGTCTTTTTCGCCTTTGTTGGTTTCAAACAACACCATGTCTTTTTGTTCGTCGCCCCAACGATCGTCTTGGGCAAAAGACTTGTCACGAGAAGGATCAGTGCGCACGACCGTGCGCCAAAGGCAACTTCACAAATCACCTGGCTTGGATATCGATTCGGGCGGCGTGTAAAATCCACTGCCAACATAGACGTCGAGATTTCCATCGTTATCAAAATCCGCAAACTGCCCGCCAAACGACCAACCGACTTTCGAAACCTGCTGGGCTTCCTTTCCCAAACCGGCGACTTGCTTAAACGTGCCGCCCTGATTTTCGTAAAGGAAATTTCCTTGGGACGCGACTTTAACTCGTTCGTCGACGTCTTCCATTTGCTTCACGATTCGGTTGCCGGCTTTGGAATACATATTCGATACGTAAAGATCCAAACGACCATCGTTGTTGTAGTCGCCCCAATTCGCACCCATCCCAAAACCCATCGTACCTTCAGGCACAAGTTCTTTGGTGACTTCGGTGAACTTCGGCTCCATCGAACCTCGCGGAGTGTCGTTGCGAAGAAAATAGTCTGGTGAGAAATCGTTGCAGATATACAAATCAGGATCGCCATCACCATCAATGTCTGACCAAACGGCTTGATAAGAGTTTCGCCACTGGGCAAGCGTATCATCAATTCTGGTTCGCTTGAGTTTTCCACCTTCGTTCATCAATAGAATGTTGGGTGCTCCTCCACGATTGAGGTACCAGTGTGACTTTTCGACTTTTAGCCGCATCTTTAAACGATCCTCGACGCGAATCAAATCGTCCGCCCATTTGCCGTCTTTGCTTTCCGCCCAGCCAGTGCCGAATCCGTAAGTCGTGAGATAAACGTCCAGCAAGCCGTCGCGATTGATATCAGCAACAGAAGCAGACGAGACCAATTTCATGTCGGCATACTCTTTATTTTGCTCTTCATCGAATTTAAAAACACCATCGACGTTTTCATAATACAAACTCGAATTAAGTGTTCGGCAAATGAAAACATCCGAGTCGCCATCGTTATCAAAGTCAGCAAACAAGGAGCAATTGGCCAGTTCGCTCACGCCGCCCAACCCACACGAATCGGTTACGTCTTCGAACGTTCCATCGCCGCGATTGCGAAGCATTTGCGCCGGCAGCCAGCGGGCGGTCACGAACAAGTCATCGAAACCGTCGCTATCCAAATCGATCACACTGACACTTGGATACTGATAAGCGGATTCCCAATCGTTAAGGTCTTTGTATTCTTTTCGAATCGGCGGAAGCTTTAAAACCTGCGCGTTAGCACTGTCCAAGATCAACTCTTGGTGTTTTGAACGTTGAATTTGCTCAAGCGTTTTGGCATCGGGAATGACTTCTTTAGTCACGTCGGCAAACAAGGTCTTGGTCGCGAAGACAAGTTGAAAGTCAGTTTGATTCCACTTGGCGATTTCCCACGAACCGGGCTTGCCTTCTTGCCATTCGATCGTTTGATAAGCTTTCACCCCAACCGTTTGACCGTCCGTCGTGAATCGGCCTTCGAATTTGGTATCCATTTGGAATCCAGTTTCGACAAATCGAGTTCCGACCGTTCCAATCTGACAGCTTTCAAACCGATGCTGCTGAAGCAACGGAGCCCAAACGTTCTCAATGTCTATTGATTCGAAACTTCCCTCGGACATCAGCGGCCACGTCAAATGACCGGTGTTCTCATCACCAAGACTGGAATTCAATTCTTTCTTGAAGTCAAAATTTGAGATCCCTCTGTATTCGATCGCAGGCAACGCAAATTCTTTTAGCGAAACGTCTGGATCGCGAAACGACCTGACCAGCTCTTTCATCAACGGCGAAAACGAAGTAACCAGGTTCTCCGCGTCCACCATATTCTTGATCTGACCTCGGGTGTCACCCGGTTCAGGTGCACGAACACTGGATGTGCCTGAGCTGGAAGTGCCTGAGCTCTTCGGCGCGTCAGCAATGGGCTTTTTTTTGCCACAGCCAGAAAGTGTCACAGTTATTGTCAGTAGTAAAAAGCATGCCAAACGTAGAAGCATGGGTCAATTAGCCTGAGAGGGAACGAAAGTACAAACGAGATTGTATTGTTACGCAAAGTATACCCCAAGTGATCCGTTTGTATTTGGTTAGGTAACCCGGAAGACCTCCGTTATTACCTGATTCATCGTGTTTGCCAAACGAATTCGAAAGACTCACGATTTCGATGAAAGTTACCTAAAACACGAACTGCAAAAAACATCCTTGACACACCCCGCCGCAACCATTACTAATTAACCAAATCTAAATAACCAAATATCAATCAGAGCCAAACGGAGTCGTGACATGGCGAGGCCAAAATCGAGCCAGCTAACCGAACGGGAACTCGAACTCATGCATGTGTTTTGGAAACATGAAGAGTGCACTGCTCAACAAGTCCGAGATCAACTGGAAGCCGACGGACGCCAACTGGCGTATACCACCGTCGCTACCCTGATCAAGATTCTGGTCGAAAAGAAATTCTTGAAACAAACCAGCGACCGCCGCCCGTTCAACTACAGCGCAATACGCCAATTCAACGAAGTCTCACAAAGCCTGATTGGCGATCTGGTCAATCGAGTTTTTGGTGGATCACGAGAGCAGCTTCTCGTGCAACTGGTGGAACAGAAAAAGCTCACCAAAAAAGAACGTGAAATGCTCGAAAACATTCTAAAGGAAGCGAAAAAGAAATGAATTCATTATCTCCTGACTTCGACTTCATCCTGCTGACCTGCGTGCAAGCCGTTGTGTTCTCGCTCCTGGCAAGCGTTCTTTTTTTGGTCGTGCAACGCCTGGGTATTAGAGGAAAGCGAATGTTCCTGTTTGCCTCACTTTCCGTTTTAGCGGTTTTCTGGGCTTTGGCTTTGCTTCCATTTCACCTACTCCCCGTTCCCAATCTGCTCCCAAAAGTAGCGATAAAGTCGCCCCCTGCGCAAACGGAATCCGAAACAATTGGCACCGAGATTGCCTCCGATGTGTCAGCGACAAGCCTTTTCTCGCCTGCCAAACGATCCGAGCTTGCTTTACCCAAGACACCACCAAACAGCCAATTGCAGACGCGAGTAGTTCAAGACAAGCCCAGCAACATTGGCGTCACTGGCAACCCCCAACAACAATTCACGTCCACTTGGATAACGAGCTCGCCGTGGAAATCGTGTCTCGCAGTGATGGTTGTTGCGCTGGTCACATTGGGAGTGACCCGTTTTCTAATCTCGCTACTAATGCTCTGGCGTTTTCGCCAGACGGCTAAGTCCATAAATAACAAAACGCCGGAAACGATTTGCAGTGAATTTGCTTTAGAGCTTGGGATCGAGCGGCGAGTCATTTGCCTTGAGAGTTCCAGTATCAATTCAGCGTGCACGTTCGGCTATTGGAATCCTAAAATCGTACTTCCCAGAGAATGGAAAGATTGGACACAGCCCGAATTACGAAGCGTCATCGCTCACGAGTTGGCACACATCGCTCACCTGGACTTCCTCCGACACTTGCTAAGTCGATTCTCGACTGCTGTTCACTTCTATAACCCGCTCGTTCATTGGCTTGCGGCACGTCTACGTTTGGAGCAAGAATTTCTAGCCGATGCCACCGTGAGGCGATTTTTTTTCCACAGCCTTCCTGCGAACTTAACCTCCGATGACTTACTAAAAATCGAATACCCCGAGCCAAGAGCCAACCAGCTCGACCCAACCAGCCTTCTCGCATTCACGCCAGTACGAAAGGACATTCAAGTCGACGCTACGTTTCCTCGCTCTAGCATCCATGACAACAGAGAGAAATTCATAGCAGCGCGAATCAAAGGTGAGAATTCCAGCTTTCAACTCACTGACCAAAACGGAAAGCTGGTCCGCAAAGCGTTGGATACCAACAAAGATATGAAATTCGATCAGTGGGTTTACTATCGAGATGGAGTTGAAGTCTACCGAGATATCGACTCAGATTTCGATCGCAAAATTGATACTTGCCGGTTCACGAAACATTCAATTCTGTTTCATGGAACCGACTCGAACCAAGATGGAGTCTTTGATAGTTTTTCACCTGAGTATCATAGAATCGTCGCAAGTCATGCAGGGGACCTAATATTATTGGGCAAGAAAGGTGATCAAATAAAAGAGGGTCAGATCGTTGCGAAATACACGGACACCTCTACCTATCAACATGAAATCAATGGTTTGAAAAAGTTGTCCAGCGACATAGATGCATTCAATGCGATTGCTCGTAAAAAACTAAACGGGACTGACGACCAATGGAAAGAATCCAACATTAAAACTCATTCCAAAATTCAAGAGCTTATCCAGCGCGGAATCGAACACAACAAAGAACATCTTAAAAAGATCGCAGCGTTAGAGAAGAAAATTGCCGAGAGGACGCTGAAAAGTCCTGTTGCAGGAAAAGTAGTAGAGATTGCGAAACCGATCAAACGCCTAATCCAAATGCCCAGCGCCGCCGGAAAAACGGTGGTTCCCGGTGAGCTAATTCTAAGTATCGTCTCTCAATAGCACGAGTTCATTCTGTTCACGTCATACTAATTCTCATTACCAAAAACGCTTTCCTGCCCCAAGATATCGGTCACCCGTTGGCCGGGCAGGACTCGGTAAACGGGGATCGTGATTCCGCAAAGCTGACAGCCGGTTACGATCGCTTTGTCGATTTGCTCGGCATCGTATCGCGATGAAAAATGGCCGAGTATCAGGCGTTGGATATTCGAGCCGGCCACCATTTTCAGAACTTGATCGAGCGAACTGTGTTTGTTGCGCCGCGGGTTGTCTGGGTCGATCTCATGCTCGGTCAGAAACGTCGCTTCATGGATCAAAGTCTCCACGTCGTTCCAACGTCCGTCCATTTCAATCGGTGTGTCGGCAGAATAAGCCATCACGGTTGAGCGTGATTCAGTCGTGATCGCGTCTTCGCCTTTGTCTTTTCGAATCTGCGCAATCTCGCTTCCGTTTTTGCCAACCAATTCAGGAAGCAGTTTTCGCGAGCGTCGATCGACGAAAAAACTCAGGCTCTTGAGCTGGCCATTGGTCGTTACAATGTGACGATTCTCTTTTGCATAAACCACCATGTCGTTTCGCAGCTCAATCTCATCCCCGTCACCGATCGGAATCCACTCGGCACCAGAGACTTGAGGGTCGAACTTGGTCGTAAACTCGGCCAGTGGCGGGAACGAACCGGAATCTTTGGGGTAATAAATTTTCAGACCGGGCCGCGAATTAAGTTGGCTGAACTGGAGCAGGCCAGCGATATGGTCACGGTCGGCGTGAGAAATAAACACGTGCCGAATCTTGCGCGATTTCTGCATTAGGCCCGCACAAACGCCGTCGCCACAATCGAACAGCGCCGCCAGTTCATCAACGAAATACCAAGTCGAAAAAAGGGCGGTGGAATAGCCGGTAATAGTAAGTGAGTTGGCGTTCATGGTTACAGGCTATCACATTTTTAAGGATTGCATCATGGAATGGCGAACTACGCGCGCCCCAAAAGTCTGGAGATACTAGAGCCATTCTGCTTAAACGGGTTCACCAAAGAAAAAAATATTTGGCACATTTCAAAAATCTTCGTTTCATAAATTAGCAAGCCACACAGTTTTTGCTAAACTCGATCCAGCGTTAGAACTTGAAGCTAAAACCGAAACATACAGGCTGAACATGGTTACAGAAGATCACCCCGTCCGCAAAGTTCTCAAACAAGTCGTCACCCAAACGACAGTAAGTGCCGAACAGGTCCGGATGCTGGAGCAGTTTGTCAAACAGGATTGGGTGATCGACGAGCATGAAGCCAAATTCTTGTTTCGCGTTAACCAGGCCCTTGGCAGTAACCACGACGATTGCGCGGAATGGACAGATTTCTATGTAACGTCAATTTGTCGCTTGGTCGTTATGGACATGAATTCGCCAGGTCAAATTGACAGCGAAGAAGGCGATTGGCTCGCCAGTATGTTTGATAAGTATTCTGTCGACAACGATTCGCAAAAAAAGTTGATGTTTGAATTACAAAAATCGACGACGTCAATCAAAGGCAAATTGGGTGAACGCCTTGATTCGATCAACCAGGCCGCTTCGCCACCCGAAGCGTTTGATACAAAACATCAGGATTAGAAACAGGCCAGCGGGATGATTCACATGCGGATAAGGCACCCAACTCGCGTGTGTTTTTCCTTATTCGGTTGGGCTTGTTTTTCGCTCTCGGCCGCGTCAGGCACAGCCTGACCTACGTGCGGGTGTAGAGTTTTGTCTGGGTTGCGATTCCGTCGAGCGTTACGTCCCAAGTGTTAGCTTTGATGGAATCCAATTTTTGCACTTCGAATGCGAATCCAAAAAGCCGGACTGACTCTCGTTGGTTGGCTGCAAACTCAAACGTGCGATCATAGAATCCGCCGCCGACACCAATGCGGTTACATAATTCGTCAAACGCGACAAGTGGCGTGATCACGAAATCGAGCTGGTTACCATCGATGAATTCTGATTCGGGTACATCCGGTTCAAGAATCCCAAATCGGTTGAGTTTCATCGCGGCATCGGGACGCCAAGCCGCGAACTTCAACGGTTGTTTTTTGGCGACAATGATTGGAACGAAAACCTGCTTGCCCGACTCAACAGCAGAAGTCATCAACTCGATCGGGTCGGCTTCTCCATCAAACGCAAGGAAACCGGCAACCTTCTTGGCGGCGATGTATTCCGGCAACTCGGCGAATCGATTGGAAATTGCTTGCTGCCACGCCACGCGGTCGTTGTCTTGAATCTGGCGGCGCGCAGTTCGAATTTGCTTCCGAATTTCAACGACGCTTTTCATTGGTTCACTTTGGTAAACATTAACAATCGAAACTCAATCGATTCATCGCCTGGAATCTCGCTTGCTTTCAAAACCAGATTACCGCGGCCTTTCACAAGCTCGACGATCCCCATTTCAATCGGCGCAAAGTTCTTCACGTACGACTCACCACGGATTGAGCGATCTTCTCTCTCACCAATCACATCAGAAACGTTAGCTACATCAATCTTCTTCGAGATCTTTGAACCGCCCAATGTCAACTCAATCACCGTGCCGAGATCTTTTTCTGCACAACAATAGTAAAGCTCGACCTTGTATTTGCCTGCCTCTGCAACCTCGACTGGCCAAGAAATTGTGTCATTCTTGTCGCCCCAGTTCATAAAATACGAACAGTTTGGATACTTGTTGGAGCGTTTTAGTTGCCCCGTCGCCACGCCATCCCGCGCGGGCATCTGTGTCTTCTTCATACTCGAATGGCCGATAGGAAACGGCCGAATTGTTTCTCGGTCCAATTCGGAAACAACATTTTTCTTGAATGCAGCAGCCGCTTCAACCAACGTCTTCTTTATTTCTGGCTGATCGTTGACTGGCGTCGTCTGACAAACGTCATTAACAATGTCGTACAGGACGCCTTTGTTGTCCAAACGATATTGGGACGAACGAACGCTAAGTTTTTTGTTCCAATAAGAATAGAAGTAACGTCCTCTTCGTCGAACCGCCATGCCTTTAAGTTCAGGCGCAAACGAGATTCCATCAAACGGATTATTCGGTTTAGCCTCAATGCCGCAGAGGTCGGCAAGTGTCGGATAGAGGTCGATTGCCCCCGTGACCAAGTTGACTTTGCTACCCGGATTAATTTTTGCTGGCCAACGAACGAACAAAGGGGAGTGAATGCCGCCTTCATCCGTTGATCCTTTGCGGCCCTTGAGCCCCGCATTGAACCGGGCTCCGTTTGGCCCGTTGTCGCAAAAGTACATCACGATCGTGTTGTCAGCGAGTTCCAGTTCATCCAGTTTCGCCAATACGCGTCCCACGTTTTCGTCAATGTTTTCACACATCGCCAATGCCGCCCGCGCATGATCGATTCCTTTGCCTTTCAATTTGGCTTGTTTTTTGAATACTGGCGGAAGTTGAGTCAGCTCTTTGTGTTTGAATTTTTCCCAGTGCTTGCCGGGCACCTGCATCGGAGAATGTGGCGTGTTGTATGGCAGGTAAATGAAGAACGGTCGCTTACGGTTGTCTTCAATAAACTTGATCGCGTGGTTGGTAAAGTCGTCGATGCAGAAACCTTTGCCGCGAACCAAATCACCGTTATGTTCCAACATCGGATCGAAATAGTGCCCCCAATGTCCGCTGCAAAAACCGTAGTACTCATCAAAGCCGCGTGAGTTTGGATGATACGGAGCCTGCATTCCATTGTGCCATTTTCCAAAGGCAGCGGTCGCGTATCCTGCTGACTTGAATGCTTCGGCGATCGTCGATTCGTCCAAGTCCACCCGCTCGCCGCCAGCAGAAGTCGAATAGACACCGCAACGAACTGCGTAACGCCCGGTCAAAAACTCAGCCCTTGTTGGCGAGCAAACAGGGCAAACGTAAAAATTCTCGACGAACGCTCCATCGCGAGCCAACCCGTCGATGTTGGGCGTGGAAAGGTCTTTGTTTCCGGTATAGCTAAAATCGCCGTAACCTTGATCGTCCGAAAGAAACACAATCACGTTGGGCCGGTCGTCTGTGGCTGTCGGGATGAGTTGATCATTCGCAAAAACTGCGGCGGGCAAACATGCGCAATTAAAGACAATCAACAGGGCGAAGCTGATACGGAAAAAAATCTTCACTAGCCGTTCCTTCTAGTATTCTCGCGTTGGTTCTCGATTGCCTATTTCGTGTCAGTCAAGAATCCAGATGTCTTTAGCCAAGCTTCCAGTTGATGGTGCCATTTGGATACCGGATTTTTAGAAGCTTGAATTCCGTAGCCGTGTCCGCCTTTTGCGTAAGCGTGTAATTCCGCGACGACATTGTTTTCTTTAAGTCGAGCAAACAAGAGCGCCGATTGAGCACCACGCATCGTGTCATCCCAAGTCACCGCCATGAACGTGGGCGGAGTTTTTTCAGAAACGGTAATTAGATCGCCAAGCTCAGCTTTCTTGTCGCTATAGCCATTGCCCATATAGGCTGCGTAGATCGGGCACATAAAGTCCGGCCGGGCGCTTTGTTTGTCGGCTTCATCGGTCGGCTCGTAACATTTTGTGTCGAACTGAACGCCGGACATGACAGTGAGATGGCCGCCGGCTGAAAAACCGAGCGTCCCAATTCGTTTAGGGTCGATTTTGTATTTCTCGGCGTCGTATCGAACCATTCGAATCGCGCGCTGAACGTCTTGCATGGGTTCCCAGTGAATATTGTCGGGAGCGCGGCGGCGCGGTACACGGTACTTAAGAATAAACGCCGAGACACCAATCGAATTGAACCACTCGGCCAGCTCAACGCCTTCGTGTTGCCAAGCCAAAATGTTGTATCCGCCACCAGGGCAAATCACGACTGCACAACCGTTGGCAGATTCTTCCGGTGCGGGATAAATCGCCAGCGTTGGAGACTCGACGTACATCAAATGGCCGCGCGGATGTTTGCTTTCTTCTTCTTTCAGCTTTTTAATTTTTGCAGCATCCATTTTGACGGCACCGGCAGGAAGCCCATTTGGCCAGATTTTGATTTCTTCTTTTTGGTCGCGCTTGTTTTCTACATCGGTCTCTTGAGCGTCAACACGATCAACAAGGTGGCCGAGCGAAAGTAAAATAAAAATCGGGCCAACCCATATAAGCGATATGAGCGGGAACTGACGGGGCTTACTCGCGCGAAGAAGATGCATACGACCACGACTTTCGAAATAAAGACGAGCTTCAAAAACTGGAGTCGAGTTCTCTTGAAATATCGACTTTTGCGGGCTCCAACGACAGCCAGCAGGTTTTGAAACGCAGGAATAAAAAGGCTAACTTAGCCACTCATTCTAGCTTCACCAGTGAACCTCGGTCGATGCTTTGGAGTCCGTTTTTTGATGCTGAATTTTGCAATTTAACCCCACTGAAGCCAAACCGTTTTTTGGTTATGATATCCAGCGGCGTTTAACTCCCAATGGACTAACGATCGACGATTTTACTGATCGCTAGTTGATAAAGGAGCCCAAACTCCATGCCCCCATAGCTCAACTGGATAGAGCAGCCGCCTTCTAAGCGGCAGGTTGTAGGTTCGAGCCCTACTGGGGGTATTTTTTTTGCCAACCATTCTGGTTCTGGGAATTCGATTTCGTATTACGCGAGTTCGTGGATCAGTTTTTTCAGCAAATCAGTAACCCCCAATTCAATTGCATTGCGTTCCAAATATTCATAGTCGGCAGTTTGGCCAAGAATTTTCATGACGCGAATGACATCATCCCACTGACGTTCTGATACTTCATTCCCCAAGCGATACCATTCTAGTTTGCTGAGAATCGTATCTTCGGCCGATGCGATGGGGACTTCGAATTCACGTCCCAAATCAACTTTTCCAGGCAGGGCTCTCTCCATTGACGATTTGTCAAAGTCGCGATTCTTCAGTATGAATATGTCTACTTTGAAAGATGAAGCCAAGTGAATCACATTGAAGCAAGAAGTGCGTTTAACCGCGTCTTCAATTGCTGCTTGGCTCACATAGTAGTCTTCGGTGCTAAGCCGACTGACAAAAGGCTGAATTTTTGCAGACTGCAAGTTCGCAACGAGGTCAACATCCATCGTTGATCTGGCCGCACCATGAAATGAACTCGCGACTGAACCACCTACGAAAAATCCAATTTCTAACGACTGAAGAATTCTTGCGACAGGTTCTAAAGCCTCTACAAGCCCCTGAATGCTCATTGCTTAGCTGCCAAAAAACCGCGAACATTGGCCGCTAATTCTTTCCCATAGTTGATTTCAATAAATCTCAGATTTACTTCTTGAATAGAAATGCCATGGTTCGCCCGACGAATCGCTTCTTTACATTGTCGAGCTACTCGGTTACTTGCGGCAAAAGCGCCGGCAAGCCGTTGCGCTGGTTCTTGACTTTGGATCAATTGTGTTAATACAGCATCAGATTCGGGACGAGTGTCGATGCTTTTGTTTTTGACGCTCATACCATTATTGTAGCGTATTGGTGAGCGTAAACCGATACTTGCCGTCAAACCGGTTCAACAATGCCGAAATATGGATCAAAAAAGTTGCCATGAGTCGGCTTAAAGGGACGGCGCATCCTGTTGGATGGCTCGATCCCTTGAAATACAAATACCAGGCGTACTGCTTACTGGCCGCGAACCATACGGCGGCTTGTTTCAATGGCCTTGGCGATTAACCGGGGCAACATCCGTTTCGAGATCATGCGAAGCTTTTTCTGTCCGTGCGGTCTGGCTTCCCAAAACTCCTTGTAAGGCTCATTGCCGCGGAGAAAGTCGAAACGCGTGTCGCCGCGGCGAATCGCTCGCTTGATCATTTCAGTGAAAAGCAGATGCCCAGGTTCAAGTTTCATTGCCTCAGGTGCATAGCCAGACTGGTAAAACTGATAGCCTCGAGATGAATCGAAATACAACTGGACTCCGACCGGAACGCCGTCCTTGGAAGCAACAATGATTTCGATTTTTCCTTCGGCCGCTTGTTCCGTGATCACATTGTTCAAAAATTCTTCGAACTGCGGATCCGCAAAAACACCCGGCTTTCCAGTGCTGTTCATTCGGCGTGTATGAAGGTCCTTCAACGTCTCCAAGGCCGACTCAAGTGGCAACCCTTCCGAAGTCGACGTGACCACGAGTTCGCCTGCCTCAAGCCTGCGAATCGCTTTGTTGATTTTTCGTCGCAGTGACGACCTTCGTGAGGACAAAAACTCTTTCCACTCAGAAGGCAAGTCCAGCAACCAAGTCGGCTCGACATCGCGATGATCAAAATCGTATTTGGATTCCAAGGCCGGCTTTATCTCCACAGCCAGATGATCTTCTTTCGGGCACTCCAGTTCAACCACATCAAACTTTTGCTCGCAAATATATTCCGAAAGCGAATTTGCACAGAGTTCGTAGTGGTTCGGAGCACAGATCAAATCAACATAGTCGGTGCACGTTTTGCCAGATGCTAAAAACCGAAATCGCTTCAAAACGAACCAGCGATCAACATAAAACGGCGCAAACCCAATCAGTTTCCCTGCCAGCTTGAATGTTAGCAAGTGAAGAGTACCCTGGCTTTGGAACGCTTTCCACCACCAAAGATTCCACGAGAAACTGTTCATCAAGTCGGCATCGAATTCATTCCAGGCATCGCGAACCGATTCAAAGTCCTCAATCGTTGAAATGACTTCACGACTCAGTACGGCATCCGTTTCCGGTTTATCGTTTTCTACTTGTTGGTTTTTCGCCAACACAATAACCGCTTCGCCACTTTCGCACGTAGCAGCCGTAGAAAAGTTTAAATCTTGATTCATACTTGCGTTCCTGTCGATTTGCCGGATTTAAAATTGCGCAGTCTTTTGAGAACGCTTTGGATTTTTGGAAGCACTCGCACTGCTGTTTGTGCCAAGCCTGGCTTGAGGCTGAATATCACGTTTTGATAGGCGAGAGTTTGTCCCCAGATTCGACTCAATGCTGAAGTTCCAGGAGCAGTACACGAATCGCCTCGCTGAATGCCTTCGCGATGCAGATACTCGATGTTTTTAAATTCAACTTGAAAGCCCGGAGAATAACGAGCGTAAGTATCATTGAACGCGGTCTTGTAGCAATAAGCCGTTTCTCCTGATTGGATATCAGAAATCATTGCAATCGTTTGACCATCTAGCTTCAAAACCAAAAACCTTGCTTTTCCCTGTTCTGCACTTCGCTGTATCAAGTCTCGATAAAAAGACTTTGTCGAATCGGAACAGGCAAGAGCCGTTCCCGCCTCTCCTTTCCAACCCGATTTCTCAAGTTGCATAAACTCTTCTGCCAACTGTTCATAGTCGCTGTCATCAGATGAGCGTTCCCATGTGACGTCGCCAACCCGCCCAAGCTTACCAAGATTTGCACGTAGTTTTTTTCGCGCGCCCTTGGAGGCATGTTGCAAAATATAAACATCAGCCGATTCGCCAGGAGTAAATCCGGCTCGCGAGAAGCGATCACGTTGGAATCGGGATACGCCAGACTGTTGCTCCAAATTCTGAAAAATAGCATCTACTTCCGGTTCTGCTGATACGGTATCAAGACTCAACAACGAGTAGCCTTCAGAAACGAGAAAGTCGCGAATCAGACTCCAAGCTTCTGCTGCACAATTTTTGGCAAGCAATGGCGTGGCGTTAAAACACTGGTCGTGCCTCCAAACCTCTGCTGCCTTGAAGGGCAGGCGATATATCCGCTTGGTCTCAATCGGAACGACACCGACAATATTCTCTGTCACAGGTGCACTGCGGTCCTCGACAACAATCACTTGAACTGTGTCCGAAGCAAGATGTCTCAACGCAGGAATCAAGTAATTTGATTCAAACGCCGGGTTTGATTGAATTGCACGCTGAGACAGAAACTCCCAAGCTGACTGCCGTGCTTCAAGATCGTTAATGTCGATCCATCTGGCATATAAGTCAGGACTTGAATCCTTTGGCGGCCGTTGCAACTGATGAGTAACAACCGGAAAAGCAGAAGTAGTTGTTTGTGTAGAGGAAATCATGGGTAGGAAGGTACAAATAAGATTGAGCGTGTGAACACAGGCGTAATAACAATACGACACGCTCAAGCATTCCCTACGACTAGAAGTTTTTTTTTCTGAGATGATGCTAAATCGCAACACGTTTGGGAAAAAAATACAGCGATCTGTTAGGAGAACGACAATTCAATTTCGAGTAACGTTTTTCGCCTAACAAGACTCCGAAATATCTGGTCCACCTTGGAAACCAACCAACCCCTTGAATCACTACACCCGCTGCAATTGGGAATGGGTGCAGCAATTCGTTCATTGCCTTGTCCGTGATTTCCGTTCGGTGAATAACGGCTCGGAAAGTCGTGTTACTCTACGGGACTTACTTAGTTGAGCCGTTTTGGTGATAGCCACGGTTTAATAATGCTCAACGAATCGGGCTAACCAGGCTATTGCCTAAACAGCTCAATTAAAGCGATGCTCAAAACGGAACTTGCGCCTTCCAATTTCTCAACTTTCCCAGCTTTCTTAGGGAAATCCTGCTTTCATAGCTCTAAAAAGCCTCGCCACTGTCTAAATTCCATTGTCTTCGCGAAATTTAATCTACAAAGCTAGTCCGGTACGATAAACTGATCTAAACAAAATCGTGACCCGAATCTAGCGAGCGGCTACCCATCAAGCTACAGCCGAGGCCCAAAGCGATTGAGTGCCGGATCAACCATGAAAATCGCAAAATTGCCAAACAACGAAGGCGAACGCATTATCGCGCTTGAGCGATATGGCATTATGGATACGCCACCCGATGCAGTGTTTGACTGCATTACTCAGGCGACCGCCGATGCATGTGGGACTCCGGTCGCTTTAATCAGCTTGCTCGATGCCAATCGACAGTGGTTCAAATCGTGTATTGGTTTGGACGTAAGTGAGACCCCGCGAGATGTCGCTTTCTGTTCACATGCAATCAACACCCCAGCCCAATTGCTGGAAATCGAAGACGCCACAAAAGACGATCGCTTCCACGACAATCCTCTGGTAACGGGTGATCCGAAAATTCGTTTCTACGCTGGCAAGCCCCTGGTAACTCCCGATGGATTTCCGTTGGGGTCATTATGTGTGATCGACTTTGAGCCACGAAAGCTCAACGATTTTCAGCGCAGCACGATCAACAATCTTGCTAACGCGATCATTGGACTGTTCGAAGAGCGAAGAAATTCACCAATCGCAACCATCAGTAACGCGATCGAAGAAACACTTCGAACCGGGCTGATCATCACCGACCCCAACGTCGAAGATAATCCGATCATCTATTGCAACCGCGGTTTCGAAAAAATCACGGGCTATTCAAAATCCGAAATCATTGGTCGGAACTGCCGATTCTTGCAAGGCTCCAGTACTGACCAAACAACGGTAAAAGAAATCCGCAACGCACTCGACAACGAACACGAATGCCTTGTGACGCTCAAAAACTATCGCAAAGACGGCTCCGAATTTTGGAATGAATTTTCGCTTTCCCCGATCCGAAGCGCTGACGGAAAACTAACTCACTATCTGGGGATCACGACTGACATAACCCAGCGGCGAAATGCCGAAGAGTCAGTCAAAGAAAGTCACGAACTGCTTGAACAGCGTGTGGCAGATCGGACGGCTGCACTACAGGAAAGCGAAGAGCGATTCCGCAACCTATTCGAGAACGCCCACGAACTTATCCAAAGTGTGACGCCGGAAGGAAAGTTCATCTACGTTAATCCAGCTTGGACAAAAACGCTGGGCTATGAAGAATCCGAATTAGAGTCCGTCACGATTTTTGACATTATCCATCCAGATTCACATCAACACTGCATGGAGCTATTTCAAAAAGTCATGACCGAAGGCTTTGCCGATGAAATCGAAGCAGATTTTGTTACCAAGTCTGGAAACGTGATCCATGTCGAAGGCAATGCAAGTTGCCAATTCAAGAATGGCCAGCCGATTTCGACGCGGGCAATTTTTCACGACATCACCGCCCGCGAAGCCGCAGCCAAATCGCTTCAAGAAGCCAAAGAAGTCGCCGAACGCGCAACCGAAATGAAGTCGAAATTCCTGGCAGCCGCCAGCCATGACCTCCGCCAACCGCTGCACGCGATCGGGCTTTACGTTTCCACCCTTAACCAGATGACGGAAGACCCAAAAGAACAATTGATCTGCGGCAAGGTCCGTGAAACACTCGATTCCGTTCGCGAAGTGCTAGACGCATTGCTGGATATCTCAAAACTGGAAACCGGCAACGTAATCGCCAACGTCACGGAGTTTTCTGTTCAAGAATTTTTCGATCAACTTGCCGTCGACAATGAACCTGAAGCAAATCGAAAGGGATTAGAGTTCTACTGCAAAACGACCGATTGTTTCGTAAAAAGTGATCGGGCACTGCTTCGTCGTATTTTGGAAAACCTGATTGGAAATGCAATTCGATATACTCAACGCGGATGCGTTATTGTTGAATGCTTCCGCATGGAAGAGCACGTTAAAATTCAAGTCAAAGACACTGGATCAGGCATTCCCAAGGACGAGTTGGATTCAATCTTTGAAGATTTCGTCCAGCTCGACAATCCTAGTCGCAATCATAAAGAAGGCGTTGGCATGGGACTTTCCATCGTCAAGCATATTTCCAATCTGCTTGGCCATCGCCTGAACGTCGAATCCACAATCGATGTCGGGTCAACTTTTTCGATCGAAATTCCACTTGGCCAAAACTGTACTCCAGAGCCAAAACAGAATCCCACTCACTCCAACGCGTCGCCCAATCAGCAACCGGGACCCAGCGTATTGTTTGTTGACGACGACGAACGGATTATTGACGCAACCCAACTTCGAATGTCGGCTTCTGGTTTCCAGGTCCAAGTCGCAATCAGCGCTGAAACTGCAATTTCACTAATCGATGGTGGACTTCGCCCCGACGTAATCGTAACAGACTTTCATTTGCCAAACGTAAATGGATTGGAGTTAATCGATTTGATTCGCGTCAAAACTGGTCACGATTTGCCCGCAATATTGGTCACGGGTGACATGATTCTCAAGAAGAGAGAATCAGAATTTGAAAACTGCACCGTGCTCAACAAACCAATGGATGTCGAGCACCTGGTTTCAACTATCAAAAGCGTCGATGCGCGGTCCAATTAAACGGTGACGGCCGTCGCCTGCTGGCGAGTCGTTAATCCTATTCGCTTAAACCGTTTGAGTTTATTCGGCAAAACAAAAACGGCAATTCTTTAGCTCGGGTTTGCTAAACCGACGGCGCGGCCTTGGGGTTCTTCTTTTTCTTTGAGCGCCAGATGTATCCGTCAACGATAAAGTGATGAAGATTAATGGTGGCAACGGTCATCAAGATGGCATCTTCCAGTTCAAATCCAAACGGGACGTACATCCACGGCCAGACCAGAAACAAAATCAACCCCAGAACGATACTCATGCCGTAAAAGCTCAACACGTGAAAGATCTGGCCTTTTTTATTATCGGGTCGAGCCATGTTGTCGTTGGTGTGAACAATCACGACGATCACCAAGTATTGAAGTGAGTGAAAAATCGTCGCCCAAAACCAAGCGTCACCATATGAAAGCGCGACCCACCAAAGTCCATTGGTTCCAAGTATCATCCAGGCAATCAAAGGAAGACGTTTTCCTTTGTCGCCCAATCGAAAGTAAGCCAAGACAGGCAACGCGAACACCAAAACGGCCAGCACAATTGCCGCGATATTGACATAGACTGCAGCCGTTGGAAATTGAGACATGTCAACGAACCAAGCAAGTCCGGCTTGGTCTTCAACACGGCCCGTTGTTGGCGAGCCGAGCAACATGGCGCGAACAAATGGGATCATACAAATGCCCCAAAAAATTCTCTTGTCGTTCTTATCAAGAATTACGCCTGACCGGTAACAATACATCAGCGCCAGACCGTAGGCCTGCGCGGCATAGTGGTATGGCGACCAAGTCAAATACAACGACCAAAGATGCTTGCCAAGAACATCCGGCCACTGAATACATAGCGTCGTGATGATCAGTGCGATGACCGGTAGTGCGTAGGACACCACCGCGCGCGATGGGATCTCGCCAGGTTTCGTGTAGAGCCGAACAGTCGATGACGCAAAGTGCGCATAGTTGAACAAAAGAAAGATAATGATTTTTGTCTGAAAACTGCCAGGCGTGATCGATGGATCAAGCAATGCCCAAATCACAAACGGAACACTCAAGCCTGAACCAATAAGCAAATAGTCCAGCGCCGGATTCATGTAGCAGCGGCCAATCAGCGGAGACCAACTCCGTTTAGTTGGAACTGCTGTTGAGGGTGAGATTTGGGTTGCCATCGAACTTAACCTTCCGTGGTTACATTTCTAACGCGACAATCCATCTACTAATGACAGTCTATTTAAAGTCCGTCGAAGTCGCGCTCGAGTGCTTGCATGCGGCTGCAGAGTACAGAAATTGCGGGTTTACGTAAACTGATATTTTCGCGTGTTTTACTGAGGTAATCTGTGGTAATTGTTGCCTAAACGGCTAGAGCGAGCGGAGGTCTATGCGATTCCAACCGACAAAAACGCCAGCCCACGGATAAGCTGTGATAGCAAGAAAGGGCCACCCCGAAGAGGCGGTGATTTTATTCCCTTGGCCAATCTTGTTCCGACTCGAAAGGCGCCGCGCAAGCGAGTGAGTCTCGTCGAAAAACAGAACTCGTGGCGCCCGCAAGAACCCAATGCAGAGCTGTTGTTTGGGTCCACCTGGAAACGAGCGCACAGGGGACTCACTTGCTTGCGCTGCGGGTTTGTATTGAGCGCTGAGGGTTTGTATTGAGCGATGCGTCATTTTCGCGCGCGGTTATTAAGGCCCGTAGTGATCCCAGCGTTTTAGGTTCGATTCGATTTCAACCTGATGAATTGACTTACTGTATTCGTTTTTCCAATCAGGGAAAAAGTCGCCCATTGGATTGAGTTCGATGATGTAGTGATTCATAAACCCTTGATCGAACATCAAATCGATTCCAACTACATCCGTGTCATACAACTCCGCCGCAGCAACACAATCGTCCATCGCGTCTAGCCAAATTCGATTGGGCACGGCTGATCGACATCGCTTCCAATCGCCACGATAACCACCAAGGTGCAGATTGGTGATCGGGTAATCGCTTTTTCGAAAAACAGTGAATTCGACTTGGCGGTTGATCACAACTGCGCGAACGTCGAACTCAGTTGCGTCGATGGTGGCTTTCTTGATTCCTCTTTGAATAGTGACACCCTGTTGATGCAAAAACTCGATCGCTTCAGCTAGTGGTTGGCCGGTCAGCGTTTTAAGGTTGCGGGTGTTGAAATATGAGCCGTGAAGGTTGACCATCGTCGAAAGCCCTACAACCGACTCGCTCCTACAATCGACTTTTATTATTCCGCTTCCCGATGATCCATTGGCCAGTTTAAAGTAAGCGGTTGGGCAATCGCAAAACTCCAATGCCTTGTGAAGATTTTGCAGTGCCTCAGGCTTGAGTGACCAATCAAAATCAAACACTTCTGGCGTTGAGATACCGGCAGACAAAAGCCGCTTACTCGTTTCGTTTTTGTCAAACATCGAAAGCACGTCGTGCGGGTTAGAAAGTAGCTTTAACCCTTCGACATTTTTGGACGATTCGGCGAACCGTCTGAGTACCCGTTTGAGTCCGACATACATCAAACCCGGCTCGACCAATTTGCCTTTCTCGTACTCAACGTCTCGCCATTGTTCTGGAGCAAAGCCGTTTGCTTCGCGCGAGCCAGCGGTCAATAAAGCGCGGTGGATTTCGAAATCTCTAGCGGGAGACTCAATCCGAACAAGTGCAGGTTTGTCCGCCGAGTATAAGTGGGCGCGAAATTCTTTAAGCCGAAGACAATCACCATCGGCTTCGATTAAGTCAAACCAGGAAATCACTGTTGCTTCAACGGTGACTCCCGATTCGGCTTGGAATGACTGCAGTTCGCGCTCAAATGCTTTCCAGCGCAGGCTTCCTGGGTCGCAAACCACGACATATCGAAGCGGTTGGTGAGATGTCATTCCATGTCGCCGTACCAAAGGTACTCGGGCTCATCGTCTAAGCCTTCAGGGCTAATGAGTTCCTTGGCCGAATGTTTGACGGCAGATTTTTTGAGCTTTTTCACACCGTCTTTCGTAATCGCGTTTCCATCAAGGACCAACATCTCCAAGTTCTTCAGGTCGGGAGATTCAACCAACATATCAACGCCTTCGTCCGTGATGCAGCCGTGTTTCAGGTCAAGCGTTTTAAGTCGACCCAGCAAACCCGATTTGATAATCTCTTCGACGCCAGGGTTACCCATGTCAGACAGGCGGAACTGAAGATGTTTAAGTGATTGCAAATGTTTCGATCGCCCAATTGCCTCAATGTGTTCAAGTCGAAGGTAAGCAGTTTGAACGTCGTCATACTCCATCGCGTGAGGATACATTTTGAGCGTTTCCAAATTCTTAAGCGAAGAATTTTTCGCCAACAATTCAACTGGATAGAAAGAATGATGGTGAGCGACCAACGATCGAAGGTTAGGCATTTTTACTTTGAACAGTTTTTCCATATCGATGCCTCCACACTCGAGATGCAACGATTCAATACGTGGCATCTTCTTTACCAATTCTTCAACACCTTCTCCGCGCGTGCGAGAGGTCCCATACTTAGCGTCGCCAAGCATGAACGTGCGGAGGTTCGAAAATTTTGCGCCAATCAGCGTAAGCAACCCATAGTCTTCGTCGCCACTGTAATTTTTCCCGGCAATGGCAATTGGCTCTTCCAAGTAAGTCGTGTCTTCGATCTCCAAACACCGTAGCGTTTCGCATAACGGCGAATTTTTCAATTCGTGGCCAAATTCCAGAGAGAATCTACTAGCATGAATACTGTCCAGAAACCCACGTGCAAACTTGTACGTATAGCACTTTGAGCCACCACCCCACGATGAGTCGTATCCTTTTTGATCGATTAGGAAGTCAGCGAGGCTGCCAAGCCATTCTCGCTCGTGCTTTTTGATCAGCGATTTCTCTTGGGCCTTGTACTTTTTTCGCTGCGGTGCTTTGAGGCTTGCGTCTTCCATCGCAATTTGGACACCGATAAACTCACCGCGCGGATCGTCTTGGTCGCTTAACCAATCACCGAACACGGCGTAGTTTGCAATATCATCAGGATCGGCCAAAATCGCTTTTTTGAATGGAGCGAATCGTTTTGCGAACGCACGTTGAGCGGCGAGGTCTTGTTTGCTCGGAGGCGCAGCAGCCACAACCTCCTCGTAGCCTTTCTTCGTTTTCTGCCCGATCAGTTTGTCGTACGACTTTTTGGCTGCTTCTTCATCGGGAAAGTCTTTTGTCTTCGTTTGCCCTGCCGTTCCAATTTTTCCGTAAACGACTGTATGAGCTGCCCCATCGAGTGAGATCGCCCAAAACTTTTCTGATTTACTGTCTCGGAATTCAAACCGCTTGGCTTCGATTTTTTGCTTTGCCATTTTTGAGCCTGTCAACTTTCAAAATTCGAACTTAAAACAACCAGCCGAACATCAAACGCGAAACTGATGCTTACTCACTGACCGAGCAATAACGGTCGTCTTCGGCTGACGCGCCCTGTCCGTCCTCGACATTCGTCTCGATTGGCAAAGCAGAAATTTGCTTGGCGACGTCATCGGAAAGATAGTGGTAATGCAAGTCAAGTTTTTCGAGCTTGAGAACTTTGTCACTATTAAGAAGTGCAGTTGCGCCTTTGTCACCGAGGCAGCCAAGTGAAAGATCCAAGACTTTGATCTTGTCCAAAACAGGCGCATTGGCGACGAGCGCTGCGACGTCGTCAGCACATGCGCAATTTCTCAAACCCAGATACTGCAAGTTAGGAAACAAAGTATCGGACATAAAAGGTTTGAAATCATCGGCGGACCCGTCCCAGCCATAGTTGCCGTCTCCCGAATAAATTTCCAAATGCTCAAGGGCAGGAAGATTCGCGTTTGCAATTTGCCCAATCACTTCAGCTTTTAGTCCACCTGTTTCGATGATCAACGCCTTGAGGTGGTTACTTTCGATTTTGCCGAGACTGAGTGAACTACCACCTCGGACCCGAAGAATTTCGAGTTTTGGAAACGCTTGAAACAACGGGGATAGATCCGTTTGAATAATCCACGAGATCTCACAATCTTCGGAAGTTACATCACCAAAGAACAGGGCCGTTAGACTGGGAAGTTGATCCGCAGCGGCGACCAATCGCTCTACCAATTCGTCTGGCGGCAAATCAAACATCTCTTCAGACCAAGGCCCAATCACAAGCGTCGTTATTTGATCGGCATTTGGATCTTCGAGCAGCGTGGACATCAATTCTTCGATGTTGGTTTCGGAATCGTATTCAATTGCGATACGAACGGCGCTGGTCGCTGGATCAGGAATCGGATTGTCCGGTTGAACATCCGCAATCTTTTTCCCGGCAAACTCATTGTCACGCTCCCAAAACCCCATCGTCCGCTCCCAATAAAAATTTGAAAAGATAAAATCAGAGCAACATTTTTGTCATTATGTGATTCCAATTGCAAGCGACTTGCCAAGCAAAATGGTTAAAAATTTATTCAGGAACATGAACCATGTCATTTGATGAAGGCTTTGTCGAAGAAGTTCGTTTGAACCCAAAAGACGATAATGCGCGGCTGATTCTGGCAGACTATCTGGAGGAATCAGGCGACCCACGAGGAGAATTTATTCGCATTCAAATCGAGCTGGCTGGTTTGGAGCCGATGGACAAAAAACGTCGGGCGTTGGAAGTGCGCGAATCGGAGTTGCTTGAAGACCACGGCGAACATTGGTTGGAGCAACTACGGAACCTGGGCGCCGAAGGAGTTTCAGTTCGATGTTTTGAGCGTGGCATGGTCGAACGCATCAAGATCTCGGCGGAGAACTTTTTGGCAAACGGAGCAGAGTTGTGTCGAATCGCTCCTGCGTTTCATTGTTTGCAATTGCAAAAAATGACTGAGCACATTCCTGCCTTGATTGCATATACGATGCCGCAGCAGATCACGAGTTTGGACATTAGCTCGCAACGACTGGGGACCACCTTTGAAGGGCCCAGTCCGCCCGGCGGCGAAATTCAATTCACGCTATTGTGTCAGTCGCCTTGGTTCGGCCAACTGTCGGAGCTTAATTTAACTTCCAATCGACTTAGTGATATCGCATTGTCGTCGTTCAGTTTTTGCGATCTGTCCAAGCTCAACATACTTCAGTTAAGCGGCAATCGATTGTCAGGCGAATCGATCTCGAACTTGATAACCAATCAACAGAATAAATTGCAATCCAGTCTTCAATCGTTGTCATTGGGGCTGAATCAACTGAAAACCGGCGACCACCGAATCCAATTTGAACTACTAACAAATCTTCGGTCGCTCGACATGGCTTCGTCTGACCACGACGATGAATTGTTCGCCAAAAATTTTTCCGCCGGAAGTTTTGACACGCTGGAGTCATTGGTGTTGCGTGGAAACGACTTGACTGCAAAAACAGCAGAACTTTTGTGTTCACCTGGAAAGTTTGAAAACCTCAAGCACCTCGATATTCGCAACACCACGATCGCAACAAACCAGACGAAAGAAAAGTTTGGCGATGGGTTGATTGTTTAAATACATCGGCCTGTGTTTGTGGTCTTTATCTAACGCAGTGCAGGGTAGAGCGGTCTCAACTCAAATGCGCCCTGATCTCCGATTCATAAGTATCGTTCCCTTTGTACTCAACATTGGGAATCAAATCGCCGAATGCGTTGACCTCCAGCACGGCGTGACTGTCGAACTCTGCTCCAATCGCGACGTCAACTCCAGCGTACAAACTGCGTGGAAAGAGAGTCATCACTTTCTCGCAAGTCGCCATGACTTCGTCCCAATGCGAACCCAGCTTGGTTTTGACTTGCTCTAGATTTCCGCGACTATTTCCAAGATGCAAATTGGTCATCGGTGATTTGCTTTGCCGTACAACGGTATGTTTTGCTTTGCCGCCAATCACAACGACTCGCAGATCAAAAGCTTCCGCGCCGCGGGCATTCTCAATCGTCGCTTTGTCAAACCACTCTTCAACATGAACCGTTTCGCGGCAAAGTGCATTGATCAGATCGCCAATGTCATCTTGATCAACATACGTCCGCACACGAAGCGAATTATAAAGCCGAATTTCGCCGTCCATTCGTTTCAATTCCACTGACGTGATAGCGCGTTGGAAATTGCCTCTTACTTCAAACGCAACGACGCCTGATGCCGAGGATCCGTTTGCGATTTTGATAAACACGCGTGAGACTTGCTCTTCATTCATACGCGCGAGCAAATCGTCGTACGATTCAACATGGCCAATCGACACCGGGATCGGAATATCGAATTGAGCAAACAGCTTGAGACACTCGATTTTGTCAAACATGGTCGTAATCTCACTCGGCCAGTTCATCACACGAACTTCTGGGTATTGGGCCAACGTGGATTCCCAGCGCGAAAGCGCTTCCCGATATCCGAGGTACCATTGGCGAGGATTGCGAATCAATCCGAGATCATTTTCTAACGCGTCGATTTCGTCAGCGCACATCGTCCGATAGTCTGCGCTCTGCTGGTTAGAAAATTGAGCGCCCAACTGCAGCAGCAATTTTTCAACAGCGAAATTCTCGCCAGGACTTTCGATTCGCAGCAAAGAATCGTCCTGCAAGACACTGCCGAGCTCAATCTGTCCGCTCAATAACTCTTCGTAAGAAACCACAATCGCGAGCGGCAAACCACAACGCGACAATGCGGATTGAAAATACTGCGCCCGGCGGTTTTCCGGATTGGCGATCAAAATGTAACTGCCGTTCACGATTGCTTCGCTGTTTCGAGCTGCCAAATCGCTTCCCTGGGAACACGCTCCATCAGGCCGTCGCCAAACACATCGTAAAGTTCGCGCTCATGCATGTGCACATAGCCGATATGACATCCGCAGGTTTGATTCGTGCAAGGTCTGGATTTTAAAGCGGACTCAAAACTTCCATCGTAGAGATTGCCGATCACTTGTTTGATAAAGTGACATCTCCGAACGTCGCCATCGCCATCAACCGAAATCACGGTTTCGCCTGTCCGACAAGCTTTTCCTTCGCTTGGATGACGCACATTGTTGATCGGGAAAAGCGGATCAATCGCAGACCAATGCTCAAGATCGGCGGCAGAATAATATTTACCATCGTTGGTACGTTGATCATCGGGAGCACTTTTATAAGCGTTGACCCAAAAATAGGTTTCTGGCGAAAGCTGTTTTCGCAACTCGGCAGCGTCGGCCATATACTCGCGCAGCCCCACGATCCCAACGCTGTAGCTAACTCCGATTTGATCAAGCTCGCGACAACGGCTCACGAATTTATCCATTGAAATTTGAGTCGGATGCCAAGTGCACCATAAACCGGTGGCGGACAGATCGCAGTCGCGAACCCAACCTAAACCACAAGTCAAATTGGTTTGGATTGCAATTTTTTCAATCTGCGAAAGGTTGCTCAATCGAATCATCGCCTCTCGATACCAGCGACGAGTGAGACCTTCGCCCCACGGCGTAAACAGAATCGAGAATTTGTCTTGCTCGCGATCATTGACCCAATCACAAAACCGCTCAAGTGCTTTTCGGTCGACGGCTAACTCCTCCGCCGACTCAAAACGTTTTGCAAACGGGCAATAATGGCAATCGTAATTGCAGCTTGAAAGCGGACCACGATATAGAATTTTGAGATTCAAACTCATCGGCACTCGTAACTTTCCATTCGCTCGTTCACCGTTTGCGAATAAAGCCAAGGTCCAATCGCGTCCGACATTTCGATGCCACGAGGCGTGAGTACGATTCGCTGATCGTCAATCACTGCCAATCCATGGGCCGGAAGGTCAGCAAGCTCTGGCAAGTCCGTCAAAATATCGGTGCCAAACTCGTTGAGATAATCAGTGCGCGAAAGGCCTTCAATTGGCAGCAAAGAGAGTATCGCATATCGCCGCCGCTGGTCCTCTGCGTTCAAACGAAAACCGTAATCGGCACACCCAAACTGGTCTTTGTCGCGGCCAATATAATCGTGAATGATCCCCAACACGGCCTTTGAATTTACCGCGTACTCGGACGAATAATGCAGGTCTCGCGTGTACGAGCGGGCTCCGCTTCCCAAACCAATCATCCCATCGGATTGGCAGCGGTAGATGGTATCTTCGGCGCTAACGTGATCGGCGCGGCGAAACATTCGAAGCGACTTTTGCTCGTAACCCATCTCAGCCAAACGATCTCGCGCCGCGCGATAGGCTTCCAGTCGCTGATCGTCCCAGGTTTGCTGCTGGGATTCCGAAAGCTCGGTCAGATGGCCGACTTTATCAAGCCCCGTCAATTGGCGAACATAAAGCGGATAAAGAAAAATCTCTTCCGGGCGATAGGAAATGGCTTCGTCGACCGAATTCATCCACTGTTCAAGTGTTTGGTTTTCTCCCCCATAGATCAAGTCGATATTCAACGTTTCGAAATTCGTTTGGCCGAGCGCCTCAAGTGCACGGCGGACTTGATCTGGTTTCTCTGGACGGCCGATCGCGTGGGCTTCTCGGTGGTTGAAGCTTTGCACACCCATGCTCAACCGATCGACACCAAACTGCTTTAGAAGCTGAAGTTTTTCCAAGTCAATCGTCGCGGGTGAAGCTTCAAACGAAACCGGAATCGAATTCGGATTGGCGCCCATCACCTCAACAACTATCTCAAAAAGCTCCGCCAGTTCGTCATTGTTTAAATAGGTCGGCGTTCCCCCACCGATCGCCATTTGTGCGAATTTGCCTGTGGGAATCGAATCGCGAACCGTTTCAGCTTGTCGCCTAAGCGCAGCCAAATATTGCGTTGGAAGATCTTTGTCTGGCTGGGCGTGAGTGAACAGGTTGCAGAACCCACACCGAAATTCGCAAAAAGGAATGTGAAGATACAGGTACAACGACTCGACGTCTTCGTCCTTCCAAACGTCGGCCAATGGCAGCGCGGGTTTCAACGCTCGGTACGCCGTTTTGTGCGGGTACGAATAGGTGTAGGCGGTGAAAGGTCGCTTGAACATTGGAGCTTTGTAAGTTCAAAAAATGAATTCAGCGTATGGTACGTTCCAGACGACTGGATGACAAATGCGATGCCCGTAATAGCCGTCTTCGCCGTACGCAGTCCCGTGATCACTGGTCAAAATGCACAACGTTTGATTGCGATCTGCCGGGGATGCTTGAGGATTGTTTGACTGGCCGTTGCCCAGCCGCCGATTCCTAAACGCATCAAACAACCGTGGCAATTGCGAATCGACGTAGGCCAGAGCCGCGGCTTGGGTTGCCGGTGAGTCTTCGTTTTCTCCTTCAACGTAAATGCAGTTGGGCTGGTGCAGGGCGGAGATATTAATGAAGAGAAAAATGCGCTCGTCGGGTTCGACTTTTTTAAGACTTTGGAGCGCGACGTCGATTTGATTTTTAGTGGAGTCACGCTCGGTCACGCCTAACTCTGGGCTCCAATGGCTTTGAGCAAAACGATCTGGCAACACGCATCCCAGCGGAGTCAGTTTGTTGAAGAACCCGACGCCTCCGATGCAAACAGTGTGATAGCCACGATCGGCCAGCCCTTCGATCATATCGGGCGCATCGAACACACACGTACGTTCAGTTGTTGTTTCGCTTCCTAAAAATTTGGCAGCGAACAAACGGGCGTGCTGGCCTGGCGTGGCGGGCGTTGGCAGGAACCCGGCAAAGAAAGCTTGATGAGCCGCAAACGTAAAATTTCCGGGCGTATGCCGATGCTCCCATTGGCCATTGGGAACCACGTTCTGTAAATTTGGCGTGAGTCCACTTTCCATCGCCGTGCGAGCGACATCCAAACGAAGCGTATCGAGGGTAACGAAAAGGATATCGTGCGTCCCAACAATTTCGTTTGCGTTGATCATGGGTGATAAAATACGACAGCGGGAATGAAATACGACTGGCCATTCTATCACACGAGGTCGACGCGTCATTAGACGCAAGAAAGAGCAGGGCTTTGCTACGACGACCTGCGAACAGACGTAGCTGGGCTCGCCAGAGTTCAGGCGGAACCTTACTAATTGAGATACAGACGACGATTAATGACGCCATACCGTGTCTGTCGGTTAAGCCATAAACGAAAACATGCTCACGCAAGCGTGAGCATGGCACCCGAAACTCAATTGGGAAATTATTTAGTTGTGACTGGATGGTTAGGCTGGCTAATTATCCAACAAGATCACCAACGATAAATCCGTCGCTGTTTGCGTCAAAGCCAAAATTCACACCACGCCACTCGATGTTTCCACCACGGATGCCTTGAAAAGCTCCAATGGAAGAAGTACCGACGAACAAGTGATCGTAAGTCCCGTCCTGGTTCTCGGTAGTGATCAGTTCAAATGCAGAGTTATTGGTCAAATTCTCCGCGGCGATCTCGTAGTTCGCATTTTCAATTTTTACAGCCCATTGCTCGATCACGTTACCGCTATCGTTTTGGACTCCAAAACCCCAAGCAAACTGTTGCTCATTGATAAACGTAAAACGCAAATCTGCATTCTCTACTACCGTTGGTGAAACACTCAGGGTAGTTTCGTAGCGGTTATTCAATTCGCTTGATTCTGTGACAATCAATTCTGGATCCAGGTAGTATCTCAAAATATAGTCGCCTGAAACTTCAGGAGTCCAAGTTTCGGAAAATGTACCGTTGGTATTCAAAAATTCACCTTCGACCGCTGCGCCAGCCGTGACCGTTCCAACGATCGCTCCAGCCCAAACAATTGTCTCAGGATCCGAGCTGTGATAGATATCTACTTCGGCGTAGTTATGAAATTCGCCTGAACCAAGGTTTTGCCAAGCACCAGGCAACCTGACTTGCTCGCCAACCTCAAAGGCAGAGGCATGAACTTGGTCAAGAACTTCTGTGTCGAAAACGAAGTCAGCCGAATCCACTTGCAGGTCAATGGAAACTCGGTCGGCGGTTTCAATCGAATCCACACCGTAACGGAGAAGGCTGAGTGTCAATCGGTCCCATCCTGCATCCACAACCCATTCGTTAGCAAGGCCGCCGACGACTCCACCAACACCATTGGCTTCAGGGTTGGCTGGGCGTTGTGAAAATCGCCCGTCAGAATAATCGATAGCTGAAGCGGCATTTGAATCACCGAGCTTGTTCACATACCCTTCGGATGCGAACACTCCGTCGATAGCGCCCGATGCAAATCTGATTTCTGTCACTTCGATTGTATCGCCAGACTCAAGCTGCAGAGAGCCAGTACGGGGATTCAACACAATCTCCTCACCGTTTACCGCGACCACAACGGAAGTGATTCCTTCTTGAACGGCAGATCGTGCATGGCCAACTGTAATTGTCGGTTCAGCTCCATCAACAAACGACGATCCAGATTCGAAACCTGTTCCGGTCAACATCCGTCGATCTTCAAGTGAAACATACTTCCACGACGAATTGCGAGGATTTCGACGAGAGGTTGGCTTTGATTGTTGTGAACCTGTTCCCCTGAGTTGCCGTACATATTCGGCTAGGAAGGCTTTAAGGCTACTGTTTTGGCTGGACATAATTTGCTGCTCCAAGGTGGGATGTACCTAAAACTTACGTCACGAATCCATTGAATGCGGGCATAAAAGATAGAATTCCTGAAAATCAAAAACCACATAAAAAAGCGGGCAAAACGGCAATGAAGCGGCGTTAACAACGTGAAAAAGACAATCTTGGCAACCAGATTTACCCCGAGAAATAAAAGACATGAGCCGTTTTGGCGATAGCCACGGTTTACCGTCCATGGCAAAATTTTGGCCTCGCGCTCTTCCAACTTACAAGCTGTTGTTTGGAAACTAATTGATGGATCAACGGTCAATAATTCGACTTAATTTGCAAACATTGACAACTCGGCCGCACTCCATTTCTGGCTTGCTTTTGAGTTCACTTGACGCGTCGTCTGTTGAGTTAAGCGAAACCGAACTTGGGTTGACCAATGCGATTCAAAACGGAAAGGAACCCGATTTGGCTCATGCGATTTACGCCGACTGGCTGGAAGAGCAAGGTGATTCAGATGCAGTTTTAGCCCACCGCTTGGCGGCCGAAGGCTTTCGATGGAAAGTCATTAGCAGGTCCCGTTTTTTCGGATTCATGTACAACGAAAATTGTGTCGGCATGATTCAGTTCCCAGAATTACGGTGTTGGCACAACATAAATTGGACAGAACAAATCTATCTTGGAAAAAAGAAAAACATCGAAGCTGCCTTTACCGCAATTCACAAAGGGCTGTGGCAATGGCGGGACTCAAGGAGTTCATCGGTCAGATAAAAGAATCTCCACGCAAACCCAGACGGTAGCTTATTTTCCTTCAATTCGTTTCGCATGCTTCCTCGTAAACACGCTGCAGTTAAGGAGCATCCAAGACCTCGCAGATAAGCACAAGGATGAGTCAACTGAACTTTTTCAAAAAATAGCTGATGCAAGATTGAGCATCCAACGAAAGTTTGCCGATGCCGTAGAATTGACTGGTGTGCAAGCTGGGAGCTCGATCGAAATAGCGAAGTTATGGGCCGGGATTATTGATTTGGCCTACCTTCGATGCCTTGTCGAATGAAACGATCCTCCGGGAACATGGGCGGGGGCAGGTTCGTGTTTCGATATTCAGGTATGCGATATCGAACTCGGGTCGAGCAGCGCGATTCAAAACGAAAGAGATCCCGATTTGGCTCACACGATTTACGCCGTTTGGTTGGAAGAGCAAGGTGATTTGCGATCGCAGATTCTCCACAAGAAAGAACCTTGCGAACTAGGGAAAGCAATCGCCGCCTAGCAGTGTTCAGTGCGCACAACCCGGCTTTGGCACCTGCTATTTTTTTTCTTGCATGGCGCGAAATATCCTGCCATACTGCGCGCATACTCAAGCGAAAAGAACGTGTTGACCGACGACCCAACACCGATAATTAAGTTGTTATACGACAAGACTAAAAAGCAGGTTACCGTAAACAACGGCTACTTTTTCTTTAACCTTAATTCCCGATATAGAGGCCAAGCATGAATTCTGACGTATACTTTATTCCAGCTTTTGAAGGGAGCTGGAACTATCAAAGCTTCTTGTTACTACCGACGGATGAACAACTGGCAGCAGCTCCTGGGACAGAAGTCAGCGCAAAGAAATGGGCTAAGGGTGAACTCTTGCTCGCCGACGGAGTGGAGATGGAAGCAGCTGGACAGCTTACTTTCGCACCTGGTGTTGAATTGAATGTGAATTTGACATTCACGCCGGGGGAAGGTGGCAAACCCGCAGAGTTCAAGGGAACTGGCACCGGCGTGGAAGGCCCAACCAAGGGCGCCGTGTACCAACTGAATGGATGGGCATTACCGGACGCAACTGGGAAACTCGCCTGTGTTCGTGGATCGGTTAGGGCTGCACGAGGCTTGGATGCAACACCCGACGCAGAGCCCGGCGGGATGCCGGTTGGCACGATAGGGACATTTACTATTACGAAGTAGATCACCGTAGATATGGTCGATCGACTAATAACAATGTGATGCGCGAAAATTCAACAGGCTCCTGCGGTCGGCTGTGTCCGGCTACGGCTACGTGAACCGGTCACTTCGTCGCAATTCTGGGTGTGCCTCGCCAGTTATTCAGCTCGAACTGAACTAACCCAAAATGGACTTACGCTATTCATTGCGCCGACTGTTGATCGTGATAACTTTGTTTGCGATTGTTCTAGGCTTATACATGTGGGCGCATCGCAGATACTCAGATGTGAAAATCCGAAACGCTACGTCCGAGCAGGCCAACGAGATTTTACGAGGATTTGCTACCATTCCGAAAAATGCGACTAATGTAAATGTTGAGTACACTCCTTTTGCGAGCGCGACGATCGAGTGCGAACTTTCTGAGAATTTAACTCGTCAATGGTGCAAGAAGAATGATTGGCAGATCACTAATGATGAGCCAAAAAGTGGCTATTTCGAATTCAGTGCCCAAGTGCCAACTGGTTTTCGCGGTGGTCGATGGAAAAACGGTCGCGTGCTTTTCATAGTTCACTGACGGCAAATATTGATTCAGCAAGCGCCAAAATGAATAGTGGCGTTGTAAAAAACCAAAGCAGACACGCGTAACAACAATACAATGCACGCAAAGTTGGACTTGCGCGTGATGTGGAAATGGAGAATCACTTATCCCGGTTCGGTGATCGAGGATAGTCGAACGTTGGAAATGGCACGGAACTCTCTGAGTACGGTTACCTAGCAAGACGAAAGCCAAGTCTCCAATTGAACGTGCAATGCCAACTCTAAAAGTCAGTACATACTTGCAGGACAACATTGATCACGCCTTTGTGTTGTCTGAAACATAGACACGCGACACCGTGCATTTAATTGATTGCGTTGGCGTTGGAATCCCCAATTCAATCGACGGAGAATGATCTTTTCATCGCCGTTGCTTCACAATCGTCAGTACCCAAAAGTGCTAGACATTCGCAAGGCGCGAAACTTTCTCGTTGTTAAAAGCTGTACAGTCGCGCGACGTCTCAACGGAATGAATACGGCGCGATTTCATTGCGAATTAAACGCTTTTTGATTTAAAGCAATTTTTCTGCAATATCTCTGAAGGTCTATGACACCTCAAACACAGCGGACAGTTCGTTTGTCTTCGAAAATTGGTGTGGCCCGTTTAGATCTTTCTTCTGCCACAAAAATGCTGTCATTAAAAATCAATCAGCGAGACTCAAAAATGTTTAATCGTTCCAAGAAAAAAGCAAATTTGACTAATACCTCAAACGCCTTAAAGATCGAGTCCCTCGAAGAAAGAATGATGCTATCTGGCGTCTCGGTCTTCGCCGCTGGCGATCTGGGGGGAGAGGAGTTCGCCCTGAATATTGACGGCCAGGCGGTTGAGACTTTTACCGTAACTCAGGAACTTAGTACTTTTGAATTTCAAACTGACCAACCCATCACAGCAGGCCAAGTCAGCATCGAATTTTTGAATGATCAATTCGATCCGGCCAACGGGATCGACTCTAACCTCATCGTTGATGCCATTGAAATCGACGGCGTTCGGTTTGAAACTGAGTCTTCATCAGTATTTTCCACCGGGACATTCAATGAAGCCGATGGCATAACACCGGGCTTTGGTCGTGGTGAGGTGCTCAACGCCAACGGTTTCTTTCAATTCTCCGATGACGCCGATTCTACTCTGATCGAAATCAGTGCCCGTGGAGACGTTGGTACTGAGCAGTTCAACGTGATCGTCGATGGACAAGTCGCAGGCAACTTCACCGCCAGTACCCAACAACAGAGCTTCTTTGTCGCTGCACCAGCGGGGACTACCGTTGGCGATCTGCGAATTGAGTTCCTCAATGACCAATTCGACCCTTCGATTGGGCTGGATTCGAACTTGACGATCGATTTCGTCAATGTGGACGGTGAAACATTTCAGGCCGAAGACAGCACCGTATTCTCAACGGGTACGTTTCTAGACGCTGACGGAATTGTTGACGGGTTTGGACGCGGTGAAACTCTCCATACCAACGGTTTCCTTCAGTTTACTGATCCACTTGCTGATTCGCTTGGCCCGGACCAAATCATCGCCGTTGATACTGATGGATTTCAAGCAGTCAATTCGCAACAATTGGCCGACGCCGATGGTGAGGGAGCTGCTGCTGCATTCGTTTTCGGTGAAGCTAGTGGTGATTTAGATTTGCTCAATGTGGGCGAATTAAACGGTCTTGGACAAGCTGCGGCGACGACACCTGAAGCAGGCGATGGAATCAGGCTCGCTGGTTCAGGATCATTTGATGGTTCGATCGTCAATACTGGCGCGGTCACTTCGGAGAGCAACCAAGGCACGACCGGTGGGTTCCGAGCCGTCAATGGTTTGGACTTCCAGGGAAGTTTGTTTAACAGCGGCTTGATTTCAGGTGCTAACAATGGCGTTTACTTCGGCGAAGGCGTTAACACTGGCGAATTCGTTAACGCTGGCACGGTCAGTTCCGACAGCCGGGCAGTCAACATTGATGGAGATGGACTCAACGTTGTCAACAACGGTAGTATTCTTGGAACTGGCGACCAGCGCAACGGCACGATTTATTCTGACAACACTGCCAGTAATTTTGACATCGTAAACTTCGGCCTTGTTGACGCCGGCACAAACAATAACGGAGCGGCAGTTTCGTTGTCCTTTAACAATGATGGCAGTAATGGCGAAGTCAACGTGTTCAACAACGGCCAGATTACCGGACGCGGCCAAGCTGTCGCCTCCTCAGCGACTGCCGGTGACGGTATCCGATTGGAGGGCAATCGAAGTTCTGACGGAATTCCTCCAGGGCTTTTCGAAGGTTCTATTGTGAACACGGGCTCGCTTCTGAGTGAAAGCGCTCAGGGAACCACCGGTGCATTCCGTGCGGTCAATGGTTTGAACTTCCAAGGTGAACTGGTCAACACGGGTCTGATCGCAGGTGTCCAAAATGCCGTTTACTTCGGCACTGGAGATCATGCTGACGGAATCATTGTCAATCAAGGCACGATCTCCTCCGACAGCCGCGCAGTGAATATTGATGGCGACGGACTAGAGCTGGTTAACTCAGGTGCGATATTAGGATCTGGCAACCAACGAAATGGCACCGTCTATGCGGACGGCACTGCTGAAAACTTCGACATCGTTAACCTTGGTGGATTGATTGACGCCGGAGTAGGCAACGATGGTTCCGCGATTGCAATTGAAACTGGAGATGTGATCGGTGATCAAGTTGACGGATCGGTCTTCAACTCTGGCTTGGTCCAAGGGCGAGGAACTGGAGCTGGAAACCAGATTGGTCACGGACTGAGGTTCATTGGAGGAGCTGGAACCGAGGGAACCGCTGAATTCACTGGAGATATTGTCAATCAAGGCAGCATCAGTGGCTCATTGGACAGTGATCTGGCCGCAGGAATTAGCATCGAAAACGTTGGCCTTGCGGGAACGATTGTTAATAGCGGCTTGATTTCCGGGACCTCCGTTGCGATTGACGCAACTTTGGCAACCAGTAGCGTGAATCTCGTAAACGAAGGTGCGATCGACGGAGACGTCTTGCTTAGCTCGCAGAACGATGTGCTGACGGTCAATAGCGGAAGTTTTGACGGTGCCATTGATGGAGGCGATGGTTTCGATACGCTCAACGTAAACTTCGCAAGTTTTGAAGCGGGCGTGGAATTTGTTAACAGCATCGACGTCAACAGCTTCGAGCGGATTAACATCAACGGCCAGCAGTTCGCATAGCGCACGACTCTGAGTTTACAAAAGGTGCCTGAAGTACTCAGGGTGCTTTTTCTGGCGACTTCAACGGACAATGAGGCAGTTGAAGTCGCCTTTTTCGCTGCGCCAAAGATGCTTTAGGCGCAAGATATTAATCAAAAATCGGATGCTGGATCTCGCAGTTCGCCGTTTAGCTGGTACGATACTAACGAAACAGAACAGCGCCCCTGATTGCACGAAGGGCAGATCACGGATAACAAAATGATGCGCGCGGATCCGCCGGCTGTGCGGCTTTGATGTTTATCGGGTTTGCGATGGCCTGGTGAACGCGGACGTTATTTCGCTTGGAGTAATTCACAAATGCTGTTTGAATTGAACCGTTTTCGACAGCTCTCTTTACTTACGCTGATTTTGATTGTGTCTCTGTTTGGCGTTTGGTTTGCGGTAATGTCCAACCGGGCATCTCGGATCAAACAGGCGATCGCGTTGCTGTCGGAGTCCGGTTGCAGTATCGGATATGATTTCGAATACGACGGCTTGCGGAGCCGGAAAGCACCACAAGTCCCAGGCCCCGAATTCCTTCGCCAATTTATTGGAGATGAATATTTTATCGATGTTGCCAAACTCAGCTTTCAAGGGCATGATCCGACCGTCAACTCGGATCTTGAGCCCTTTCGCATGTTGCAAAACGTACGCAGAATCGACCTGGACTATACGACCATCAGTAACATCGAACCCATTGAGCATCTTGGAAAATTGCGCTGGCTCGATCTTGAAGAGACAGAGATAGACGACCAGGCCTTGGAATCACTTGCCGGTCTAATCAATTTAGAGATTCTTGTTTTGACTCGAACCAAAATCACAGACAGTGGTATCGCAAGATTGAGTCATTTGGTCAATCTTGATGAATTGCGACTGAATGAGACCGTTGTGTCTGACGCTTGTTTAATTCACCTTGAGGGCTTGAGCAAACTTAGAAACCTCGAAATGTGCAAAACTAACGTGACAGGCGAAGGCGTTGCAAAGCTGCAACTAAAATTGCCCAATTGTGAGATCTCGTGGGGCGATGACTCTCACTAAGCCCGAAATAACAATGTGATGCACGCGAACCCGGGTTTGCGAGTGGTTTTAAATTGGAATTGTCAAGTCGCCGAACATTGAATCAGAAACCCCCGCCAGAGCGACTGCGAGTCTCGTACAGTATTCGCGCGATCTTCCTTGTGATGACAATACCGGCGATAGCGGTGGCCTGCTTATGGCCGTACTACGATGACTCGCGGTTCGTGAAGCAATTTCGTGACGGTTTAGATGGGCAACCGGCGAAACTTGCAATTGATGTTGCAAGAAAACACCGCCGTAGAATTGCCATTAATCAATCTCCTGGAGGCGGTCTTTTGGGGCTAGATATTTACTCAAAGGATGGCCACCGGATAACGCTTGCCGTGAAACCGATCCATGCAAACCTGAGGCCAGAATCCGGATGGAATATTGATGAGTTAGCAGAGATGGTGATACAATCGGTGAACATTTACAACCTCCGAGCCATGGAGCAGCATGCGCGAGAGCGGCTCCCAGGCTTTTAAACGCCTGATAACAATATGATACACGCGAATCCAGTTTGCGTGATTTTGAAGTGGATGATCAATCGTTCCGCTTAGCGATCACGACGTTATCCCGCTGGCGAATCCGGCACAGAGCTATCAATTTATGAAAGAATAAAGCATTGTCCTACATCGTCGCCATTCTCTTGTATCTGGCATTCGGTGCCGTGGCAGTGTACGGGTGCATTCGGTACGGCAGAAAATGCGGGGTAGACTCCACTTTTGAAAAGGCTGGCCTCCTTGCCATCGCTAAAGATATGATCACGTCGCCAACTGCGACTATTGCCGTCATTCCATTTGCAATCGCCTTCTGGCCACTGCTTTGCTTGATGGATTTGTCAGAAATACCAAAGAAACGGCGCTTGAAACAGAAACAGCTCGATGTTGCAAATGCCAGAGCAAAGGAACAGGATCTTGCTTTGCAAAACCAGGCACAGTTTCAATCGGTCGTTGGTGAGATTTGTGAGACTATTGGCGTGTTGTCACCGATGGGCCAAGTTCGAATTGAGGGCCGAGATTTGAATGCGGTTTCGACAGATGGCTACATCCCAGCCGGACACCAAGTCGTGGTCACCGGTATTCGAGGGACAACCCTTGAAGTAGCCAATGCCAGGAAATAATGTGGGCACTATAAATTCTGCAGATCGCGAAATAACAATGTGATGCACGCAAATCCGGCATATCCCAATAGGTGATCGCGGACTATTTCATCCGGCTTCTGGCAGGACAGGCTCTGCATTTTTTCGGGGTGTTTGCTATAATGATGTCTACCAAGTTCCTGCAGTTACCGATGCCAATTGAATTGCCACTCGACTCAATGTCGACCACTGACAGAGAACATTTACAAGATCCTACAGGGGTCTCCAAAGACTTTTGGGCTTTAAGATTGAATGGCAAATAGTGATCCTTCCGATAGATTTATGCCGCATTGGCGAGACGTCAAAAAAGCTTGCGCGATATTGAAAAAAGACCAAGAAGTCGTAGATGATCAGAATTGCTTTTTTGAAGCAGTGAAAGAATACGACTTAAAGATCGTGCGCGAATTTATCAAACAAGGCGTTGACGTTAACCAAGAAGGCTCCAACGGCGAAACAGCTCTTATGTGGGCTGTTCGCAAACATGATTTAAAAAGAACACTTGTTCTACTCAAAGCTGGAGCTGACCCCAACAGAAATGGGTTGGTGAATCGTCTTTTTGTTTCTCCATCGATTGAGCGTTCAAAGATCCTACTTGCGTTGATAGAGCATGGACTAGATCTCAAAAGATGCTTAGACACTGAGTACAACCTTTACCATTATGCGATCGATTATGAAGACGAAGAGATAATTGAGATTCTTGATAAACACGGGGCAAAACGGCCAGAATGGCCACTCGAAGAGGAAGAAGTTCCGCCTTTGGATTTGAAAACTTTTCAATCCCGCTTGGTTCGCGCGTTAAAAAAAGCTTGGACAGAAGTGAAGAAAGAACGTAAGGGGGAACAGTTTTGCGTTTTTGGACTAGAAACCGATTCCGACTGCATGGTTCTGACTCCAGTGTGCAACACAGTAGAGCAAGCAGAAATCGAGTTGGGAGACGAGCTTGTTGAATATCCCGAATTGCAATATTTTGTTCAGGGCAACTTCGCTTTGTACGGTGCTGGTAAAGAGCATCTAGACGATTTGGAATTGGAAATCAATCGACGCAGAGTCAATTCCCGCAACACAAACAAGCTCATGAAAATATTCGAAGGAGCGCTTTCAGATCTCGATCAAAAGAAATTCTTCGGGACCGGAAAGAACCGCGACAAAGTGCTACTTGTGGTTGAGATTTATGATGCGTCTGAACGTGAGCAGAAAAAAATTAACAAGATTGTTCGTCGGCTCAACCCGAAAGCTGCATCTAAGCTTTATTTTGGAAAATAGCTGAATGCAAACTCAACTGATGAGTTGATGAACCAAAGGTTTATCACTTACAAACGAGGTGGCTCAACTTCGATTCAACATCAGAAAAAGTAATATTGTGACGGAATTTCACTCAGACAAAGTGACAATAAAGCCGGTTTCAGATGAAGTACTTTTGGAAGTTGTGACTTTGAAAACAATGCTGTCAGTTGATGAAGCTAATGAATTTGTGAACGGCCTTATCGGAGCTTCCGCGACTGCTCAAGGCTTGGACCCCGATGAAAACGATTGGATTCGCATCCCTATGCAATACCTAGTCGTGGAGCTTGAGTCCGAAAACGGCAAAGAACGTTGTGTAGTCCATTGCTGGGTTAAATTCCAAACCCGGAAAAATGCTAGATACGTCGCTTTCGGGCACATTTCAGAGGATGGCTGGCAAATTCATTCCGTCAGGCAGCAATGCACTGTGACAGGCAGGGACTATTCGGATGGTCAATGGGGTAGTGAATTTTACAATCAAGCGAAACTTGATGGGACCGTATTCGTTTTTGAAGAGTCCTGAGCATGACACATTTTCAAACATTGGCCGAGATGTTGGCTCAACCGACAGAAAATCCATATAAGAGTTTCAGGTCCGATTGGCTTGGATCGCATCTGTCAAAATTGCTTATTGAATGAATTGCCGAGACCGGGGAGATTCACGTTTGGAAAGATCTTGCTTTGGTTGGAAACCGGAACTGGAGTTGGTTTTGAAAAAAGGTAACCTTGGACTTCTGTAAAGCCTGCATTGATGACTCGTTCGAGATGGCTTTGTGTTTCAATTCCTTCGGCTGTTGAGATGATGCCAAGCTCTCGGCCAAGCGAGGCGACTGAATTGAGAATTGCAGCGGACTTGTCGCAGGTCTCGGCACTTCCTACAAACGATCGGTCCAGCTTGATTTTGTCAAAAGCAAAACTCTTCAGATAGTTCAAAGACGAATGCCCAACTCCAAAGTCATCCAAAGCAATGCAAACTCCTTCTTTTCGAAGCTTGTTAATTGCTTCCGATGCCAAGTCAAAATCTCTCAATAGCACGTTCTCCGTAATTTCGACTTCCAGTCGGTTGGGAGCGAGCCCGGACTTTGAAAGGCTACTCATAATCGTTTCGAAAATGTCAACTTTTGGGTGAAATTGCAAAGGCGAAAGGTTAACCGCAACCTTGATTTCATCAGACCATTGGACAGCCGTTCTCGCTGCTTCAAAAATGACCCACTCTCCAATCTCGAGAATCAATCCACTCTCCTCAGCCGCTGACAAAAACGAATCGGGAGCAAGCAGACCATGCTCCGGGTGGTTCCATCGCAAAAGCGCTTCATGGGTGACCAAACGCTGGTCTTTGCAACTGTAGATCGGCTGGTAGTAAAGCAGCAATTCACCGTTCGCAACTGCCTTTGAAAGACTGGCCACGATCTCCCTTGTCTTTACCAGTTCCTGATCCATTTCAGGTGCATAAAAACTTGACTGTGATCGTCCACTGTTTTTTGATCGATAAAGCGCCACGTCTGCTCGCTTCATCAATTCCTCAGGTTGATCGCTGTCACTAGGTGCAATTGCGATTCCGATACTGAATTTACAATGGACCTGTTTTTCTTCGAGTTCAAATGGTTGGCTGAGATAATCTTCAATACGTTCAAGGACAATTCGAAACTCGCGTGGGTCTTTTGCTTCGGGTTGAACAATACCAAACTCGTCGCCGCCAAGTCTCGCCACCGTATCCGTTTCCCGGATCGCGCTTTGCAAACGTTGTGCAATTTGAATCAATAATTGGTCGCCTGCCGGATGGCCTTGCGAGTCGTTGATTTCTTTGAAGTGGTCAACATCGATCAATAACAATCCTGTCATCGTGTTATGGCGTCGCGTTCGTTTCAACGTTTCGTTCAGGATTGTATTAAACTTGGTTCGGTTGGCAATTTTGGTTAGCGGGTCTTCCAAGGAAGCTTGCTCCAGTTTGACTGTGCGTTCATGAACCAGTTTTTCAAGGTCTTCCTGGCGCAGTCTTGCCTTGCGACTCAAGATCCATTTTTCAGTCATCGCGATGGCGATCTGATAAACTTCGACTGACTCAAATGGTTTTTTCAGGATCAAAAGACTGTCACTCCGGCCCAGTTTCTTGCAAACGTCCTGGAAACTGTTGTCGGAATAGGCAGAGCAGATCACAATTTGCAAATCGGGTGCAACTTTCCAAATCTCACCGATTGTTTTCAGGCCGTCCCACCCAGGCGGCATCCGAATATCCACAAACGCGAGGGAATACGGATGTCCATCGGCGATCGCTTGTTCAACCATCTTAAGACCTTGTTGGCCCTGCAATGCTGATTCCAATTCGATTTTCACTGGCACTGGCATGGAATCTGGTTCGGCCGCGGGCTCATCAAAGAAAGCTGACATCGCCACAGTACTGGGACGCTGGTAGCTTTCCGAATTCAGAATTTTTCGATAGTCATCATGAATGCTCTGGTTGTCATCAATGATGAGAATTCGACGATTGGGTGATTCTATATCCTGCATAACTCTGATTGCCTCATTGGGATTACCAAGTGGAAGGTCGCTCCTTGTCCGCGACCTTTGCTTGCAACTTCTAAATTTCCGCCAAGGGCTTGGGCTGTCAGCGAGCAGCTGTGCAGACCAAATCCGTGTCCGTTTATTTTTGTGGTAAAGCCCTGCGAGAAAATCTTCACGAGATTTTCCTCGGCTATACCGGTGCCATTATCTGTAACACTGATTGAAACGTCTTCAAGTTGACGATTCGCGATCACCTCGACTCGACCTGAGTGAGAGACGCCTTCGACGGCATCGAGGGCGTTGGCAATCAGGTTGATCAAAGCCTGTTGTAATTTATGGCGATCCGTTGTCAGGTTTAGCGTTGCCAAGCATTCATACGTGACGACGGCGTTGACTTGATCGGCTTTGTCGTCATTGATTGCGACACATTCCTGTATCAACTCCAACAAGCAAAACGTTTCAATAACGCCTTTGTCGCATGACATCGACAGCTGCCTCTGAATCACGGTTCGCACGTGAGAAATGTTTTTAATCAGTCGTTCGGTTTCTTCCATGTGTTCGCCATGGTCGGCTACCAAGGCTTGCGAAATAAAATCAAGTGCAGCCGGGAAATGCTTCCCTTTTTCGTCTGTTTCGAGATAGCTTGCAAAGTCACTTTCGTGCTCCAGGAATCGCCGACTGGCAATCGCAAGTTTGTCTGTCAAACTTTTTTGCAAAGAATTGCGCACCACCGTTGCTGATACATTCATACTATTAAGAACGTTTCCTACATTGTGGAGAACTTCCGAAGCAACGTCAGCCATCCCAGCACGACGCGATGAATCCATCAATTTGTTATGAAGTTTGGCGCGTTCGACTTGTGTCTTTTTGTGCTCTTCGATCTGATACTCCAGATCATCTACGAGTTCGCCAAGAGAACCTGCCAATTGTTTGATTTCACTAGGAGCAGACGATTTAACTTCAAAGTCTCGGACAGAATCATGCTTGATCCGAGACTGGCGCGCGAGCATCGAAATGGGCTGGCTGACAATCGAACTAATCCAAAGCCAGAGCAACAACGCACTGCCAAGAAAGCCCAACAGAAGAATGCGGATATTTGTTGGTTTATACGAAAGCCGTATATCCAACTGAGATTTGTTTTGCTCAAAGACTTGCTGAATTTCGCTATGCAAATTTTCCAGGCTGACGATCGCCCGTTCAGAATCCACATCCATTTGGGTAAGTAGATCTTGCATTTTCGATTGGCGATCAGCAGAATTCAGTTTCCGCGACTCAGTCAGACGGTCTTTTTGACGTCCCGCAAACGATTGCAAATCAACGATGCTCGTTTGGCGTGTGGAATCTATTTCTGATGACAAATTTTCAAGGATGGAATCAATTTCGTCGCCAACCTTCAAAGCACCATCACAAAGGTAAGACTCATCGGCGCCCAATACCAAATCGGAAAGCAGCATCCAGTGGGAAAAGTTTTCTTCCAGGCGGCGCACGTCACGAAGAGTCAGTTCGGATTGACTGACACTGTCTGCCAACTGCGATTCGCCTTGGTGAAAGTAGTTCAAAATATAGAACACAGTCAGACCACAAATGCTGTACCCGAGGATGAGAATCGCCAAATAGGTCCGCACTCTCATTTCTTGGCTCCGCTCCTGCGAACAAGCAGCAACACTTCTGCGCCGGCAATTTCGGCGGCGCTACTGCAATTGCGTATTTTGTCCGTCGCCAACCCGACAACCGATTCGAATGCTTTTTGAGTTTCCGGCGTTGGCCAGCCACCTTGTGACTTGACAGCCGAAATCACACCATCGTTTCTGACGTACCACCACAGCTTGATATTCGTGCCATCCATTTCCCAAGGTGTTTTTACGACAAATCCGGCTTCCGATTCATCCGCTGCGATGGATTTGTAAACTTCGACGCTTGATCGCTTTATCGAAGAACTGTCTTTACCGGAGCTCGTTTTGAATGCAGATTGAAAAGTCTCGATGACCGCCGCAGAGTATGGCTGACTGATTTTTTCAATCCGCACGTTGTTCGGGAAAGCCTGATTGACGTGGTGCAATGGTTGAATCACTTTCAGCTCTTGCTTCCATGTGAATTCGGTCACGGCGATTGTTTTTAGTGCAGACCGGATAACGGTGGCTGCCATTTCCTGAGCATCGGCAGCAACGGTGACTTTTCCGTTAGACAAAGTTCTGCCATCTTCCGACAACATTGCTTTAAGTTGCTGGAAGTCTTTTCCAATCAACTGTTTTTTGAAGGCATCCTTTTCCACGACGGATCGTTTACGAGAACGACAGCGCTGAAATTGAAAGTCTTCAACGACCAAGTCAGGACTGAGCGACCAAACGATTTCTGAAAGCCCCCAGTTGCCGGCTTCTGACCTCGCGTGCACCAAACCGATGGGCCGATCTCCGTTTACAGGAAGGTAAAGCGTGTGACGCCCAAGTTCGTTAAAGTGAATTGTGAATGGCAGTTTTCCCGAAACGTACTGCCGCACTTCCTGATCCACGGTACGCACCAATGACCGGTATGAAGTCGCGTCCGGATAAAATTCATAAATCCGTTTGGTCGGATCACGTAGTGCACAATAAGCTTGTCCATAGCTCTCTTTGATAGTCACACCTGTCACCAACAGGATCAGGAATGCGACCAGAATTTCGGACTGACGTTGAAACATTTCCTACTCCTTTTAGAAACGATATCGTATTTGAAACTCAAGAACGGACCCTCGGCTTTGCGAACCCAGTGGATCGAGGAAATGCGAAAACTGGCCGCTGGCCGTCCAATGTTGATCCGGTGTCCAGCGAACTCCGAGAGAATTTCTTAGCTCATTGTCCCAACCAGCGACACGACCAAATCCGCGCAGCACAGTCTGGTTGTAAACCAGCAGCGATTCGTTGGAGTCAGTCCAGTCGACTTCAAGCAACGCGGTGTAGGCACGATCCTTGTCTTCAAAGCCCGCGGAAACTTCAGCCATCCAAATCAGTTTTTCATCCGCAAATGTAAAATCTGCACCGACTCGACTGCGTTCCACAGTCCCGCCGGCAGGAGCGAAACTCAAGACATCACCATGGAATACGGAGATACCCAAAACGACTGGTTGTTCCCTGGAGCTTCCAATTCGACCGGCCACAATAAATGGATCGTCTCGGCGTCGCCATACATTGCCGCTTCCTCGGCTCAGTCCTAATTCGTACTCGACATCGTTTGCTTCACCGTTGAACGTGACACCCCAATCCGATTTCAGACCGAAATTCTGCTCGTGGGTGTAGTCTCGCAAAGTACCGTTAGTGTTAACGATTTGCTCAAGCCCAAACGGAACTTCAAAGTGGCCAATTCGAAAGTTGGTCTTTCCTTTTCCGTGCCGAGTGTAGTTAAAGTTCGTGATCCGATTGACGAGCTCGAAATCACTATTGTCTTCAAAGTCAGGTTGAGGTTCGGCTCCGTTGTCATTGCGAGATAAATAGGTCTGAAGAGTCAGCGTCCCCCAGTCTCCTTCTTTATCGGTGAAAATTTTGTGGAGATCGATACCGGCAAACCCCACGCCACCGATCGTGCCGTCCCTGCCAGAAAATGAAGGGCGGTAAGCGAGGTCTACAGTGAATCGAAGATTGTCGGTCCACAACGGTTGAGAGGATTCAGCCAAGTTGGAAACCTCGCTTTGCGAACTTGCTTGATCCAAAAGACTCAACGAGAATTCGCTGCCTGATTTAGCCGCTTTGCCATCGCCCGTTTTTCCCAAAGAATCCAACGCATCCAAAGTCAATTCCTGACTCGCCTTCGGCTCCTGAGCAACTATTGGCAACGCGTCGCAAAACATTGCGACCGCTACAAGTAGAAGGGGCCAATAAGAGTTCATCTGTCGCATATAATCGAGTTAAATAATTGAGGCGAAGTATCCAACTATCCTGTCTTCGAAAATGTACGTCTCGTCCCCTTTCTCAGTATGGTCATAGTTACGCTATTAGGGATTTCCCTCTTGGACTTGCAGTTACAACCATCACATTGTCCGGCTAACCGATAGCATCAGCCAGCTGAGATTGGCTGGCTTCGAGCACGAGAAGTTGCCCGTTTACGTTGGCGTTGTGACCAACCATACGATCTCGCCGACCACTCTAAACCGCGCTTGATTGAATACCGTGCCATTCTTGCTAGATTAGACCTTTTCGAATTCTTTCCCATTATTGGAAGCTCGTGATGAGAATATTGATTTTTTTAATGCTACTGATTGCTGCATCAAGCAGCGCATACTCAATGTATGACGCGAATAACATCGGTAATAATTTCGACGCAGAAGCAAAAGTAAAAGAGCTTGGGTTGGAATTGCCAGAACCTTCCAAGTCGCTGGCGATCTACAAACGAATTGTTATCGTAGATAATATTGCTTACCTGTCAGGCCATGTTCCGTTCGACAAAGAAGGCCAGATCATGAAAGGCAAGGTTGGTGCCGATACCGACGTGGAGAAGGGCGCGAAAGCGGCCAAGCGTTGTGCACTCGGGCTACTTTCAACGCTTAAAGACGAGATCGGTTCGCTCAATAAGGTCAAACGATTGATCAAGACGACGGGAATGGTAAACAGCACTCCCGATTTCACTCAGCAACCCGAGGTGATCAATGGCTGTAGCCAGGTGATCGTCGATATTTGGGGTGACGATTTTGGCAAAGGTGCTCGCGCAGCTGTGGGAATGGCTTCGTTGCCCAGAGGCGCGATTTGTGAAATCGAAATGATGTTTGAATTGAAGGAATGATCGCAATTGAGTGGCCATGACCGTTCGGTTCGGCTATCCCTTAACGACGTCAAAGAACCGATCGACTTCAGAAGTCGTCGTGTAAATGTTTGGCGAAATTCGAATGGCGTTCTTTTCGCCAATTTTGAAAGGGCGAACAACGATTTGGTGGTCACGAAATAGCGATTTGGCCAATTGATTGCTGTCTGCGTTCTTTATTTCAACTGAGATAACAGGCGAACCGACAGAAAAATCATTAGGAGAATTGAAACGAGTTTGTTTGCAATTTTCGGCTCGCGTTTTTGTGTGTTGCCAAATCTCCTTCAATCGTTTTTCACGCGTCTCTTGATTGATAGCGGTGTGAAATGTGACTGCATTTCCCAATGTCAGGACTTCCGCCAGATTGCGGGTGCCGTAGTCTTCGTACTTGCGAGCCGATTTTGACCACGATTTTTGGCCCCATGTAACCCACATGGGGCGAAGCGTCTCCTGCAGTGATTCCGAAACGTAAGCCACACCCAAACCTTTAGGTGCACCCAGCCATTTATGTGGGCTCGTGGAATAAGCATCCACTCCCAATTCGCGTAGGTTGACGTCGATGGTTCCCACCGACTGCGCCGCATCAACCGTCACGAATTCAACTCCCGCCTTGCGCGCGACTTTCGCAATTTCCTGGACGGGATGGCGCAGGCCAATCGTGTTATCAATATGCGGGAAGACCAACAACTTTGTCTCGGGACGAATTTGAGCCCGATACAATTCAACAACTTTCTCTGGCGTCAGTTCATTGACTTTATCCATCGGAAATTCGAACTGGCGAACTTTGAAATTGCGAACTGCTGCCATGTGTTTAAATGCGACGGAAGCTCCGGAATGATTTAACGAACTGAATAGCACTTCGTCGCCAGGCTGAAACGGTAAACCATGTGCGAGCGTGTTGAAAAACTCCGTCGTGTTGTGAGTGAAAGCAACTTCGGTGTCAGAGCAACCGATCAGTTTTGCAATTTTAGTTCTCGTTTGTTCACGAGGTTCATCCCAAGCCCCACCCCAAGTGTACAGCCAGGGGTTTGACTCACAGATCTTAAGATATTCTTCTCGAGCTTTCTGAACTGGAACCGGGATGGCACCGATGGATGCATGGTTCAGATAGACCACATCGCGGTCGATCGAATACTGACTGCGCAATTTTGCAACGTCGACATCCTCGAGCGTCTTCATTGATGATGCGTCAATTTGTTGTGAGAACAAATTGCTGGTCTTCAACAGTAGTGCGACGGTACCGGTTGCCGCGGTGCTTCGACCAGCCTTTGACAAAAATCCTCGTCGGGATAACTGATTGCGAGTCATAAGAAGTTCCTTGAAAAATACAAAGGGACGTTGCCGCATATTGTACTTTATTTGAGACCCGTTCTGGTTGCTTCAGCACAGAATCGCAGCGGTTAGATTTGGAACACTAATCCACACTGAATTTAGAGCCAAGAAAAAAGCGTTTGGCTTGACGTCGGAACAATTCTCGCTGAACGCCACCGTTTTTATCACCAGTAAGCGAAATCTTTGATCGCTGAATTTTTAACCGCGAATGGACGCTAATAAACGCGAATACAAATTCGGGTTTTTATTCGCGTCCATTGGCGTCCATTCGCGGTTCTTTTAATCTGTCTTCAACATCTCAAATCAAATTCGACGATTCAAAACGGTGATATTTGTTCATCGAGGACAGCAACAATCCTGCCCGGACTGGCAAAGAACACTACACCAAAAAACGTAGCATGCGTTCGGCGGTTTCGTGCCAGACGTCCATGTCCTCGTCTTCGGATCGCCACTCTGGTTCGTCTTCGAGAATTAACGATGGCGCCGAAGCGTCGAAGATCATGCGCGAGGGAACAGCAAAATCGCCTTTGGGATGAACTGGATTTGATTTGGCTGTCAATTCAATCGCATGGCAAAGCGATATACGAGCGTGGTCGTCGCAATGGTCGCTTAGTTCGCCCGGCTTAATGCTGCTGATTTTCACGATCTCGTTTTCGATCTCTTCGCGGAACAACGTTTCGAGCAGCGTTTGCTCGTCCACCAGTTCTTTTACGCCCACCGAGCTTACGAACAACAGTTCAAACTTAATCGCATCATCGCTGAGCCATTCAAGCAGTTTGTGGATCGCGGCAACGAGAAAAGCCAACATCAAAATGATCCGCTGCAGCGGCATGCCGGCGTCCTTGAATCGAGCCGTTACCAAACTCGAATCAAAGATAAACAAAAACGACAATCGGCGACGAAGGAATTGGTTTTCATCCCGCGCATAATAAAGCAGCTCATCGCGAACGTATTTGATGTCAAAAAGATCTGGCCGTTCGCCCGACTCATCGAGATAAGCCAGTTCCGAACGAAGCAAACTCTCCATCGTTCCGCGATTGGAAATAGATGTAAATCCACCGATCGGATAAAAATCCTCTTCCATGATGTTGGTCGCGACAGAATATTTCCGCGCCGGAACGCTTGGCCGTTGGGTCGGCAGTCGTTGCTTCAATTCAGCCGCGGCTCGCAGAACCTGACGAAGCGCGACTCGCTGGCCAAACTCGGCAAGCGCCGTGCCGTGCTCAAGTTCGAACACATCTTCGCTGCCCAGCAACTCGCCCGTGTTTCGGATCGTAAAAATAAGCTCCTTGAATTGAGCCAACAACGGCTCCGACCAGCCATTATCGCGAACCGATTCGATCGCTGCGGCCAACAATTCCTCAGACGGAAGCTCCACCAGCGACTTGATTGAAGCCAGTGTCAACACCGCGCCGCCCAAGTTCGAACGCTCGCGAATTTGATTGACGATATACGCAACACCCCGACGTTGATCGCGATCTTTGTAATTCGCAAGCGCATCACTCGCGCGTTCAAAACTCATGTCCGCGTAAAGTTTTCCCAACACGTAGTCTTCGTACTGACGAATAACGTTGGGGTCACGCTCGATCCCTTCAAGATTCTTTCGTTGAGCCGCGCTGTCGATTCGAGAAGCACCCAGCGCAACCATGCCAATATCACCCACCAGCCCAACACAAGGTAGCGGCGAACCGTCGGACACGACTTCCATCGCAAACAGCAGTGTTAGATGAAGTGATTCATGGGTGATCGGCGCAGCGGCAGACAACAGTAAACCCTGGAGCAGATACTGTCTGGCCTCATCTGGATCTCGAAGATCGTAAATATTCACTTGCTGCTCAACCGCTCCGACTTAATCAATAAAACTCTGCTTAAAACTTAAACCAAAACTATTCGTCTTTAACACGTTGCAATACTTCGTTTTTCAAATACTCAACTTGCCACCCCAGCTCGTCCTTGCTCACCGCCTGCGCAGCGGTTGCCGCGTTGCCAGGCTTGGCCATCACCGTCGCCCAAGCGGACCAAACGGCACTTGCTTCCGCTGAACCGTCGGACTTCCAATTTTCGAGTAGAAACTTGTTGGTGGATTCCATCAGTACTTTTTCGTCTTCAAATGATGCATTCTCTTGCTGGTTAAACTTTAACAACGCCTCGTGTACTTTGCTCGCTTTTTTGGAATCCTTGCGCGGAAGCGATGACAGTTGGATCGCGTGGCTGGAAAAATCAACCGCCAACGCACTGGCAAATTTCGCAGGCAGCAAGACATCAAGGACCAGCGACATTCGGTTTCCAAGTTTCGTTTGCTTCATAATCGATTCCGAATCCACCGGTACAGCACGAGGCTGGCCACGTTCTTCGAAAAAATCATTGAGCACCTCTCCCGCGCCCTTTGCACCATCGAGAAACGAAATGAGAAGCAACGCAAAGTCTTTTTCAAACGCAACGTCGGCCATTGATCCCCTTTCCGGTTTCATCTGCCAAGCGAAATCTGATCCCTGTTTCGAGTTGGGTTTGAGATTTTTCTTGAAAAAATTGAACATTGAATTCCAAGTTCGTGTTTACAAAAAGACAGTTGCTAGTTGGCGTCTGGCAAATTTTCAACTTCATGGGTCACACCATTGGAGTCGATACACTGGCTTTGCCAGCCTCCTGAGGGTGCATGTTCAAATGGTTGAATTGACCGGTCGGTTTTAAATTTTACATTTTTCATCTGGATAGCTCCGATTGTTTTTTGCAACGACTCGGGAAGCTGCTCCAACTTGATTGGAATCTTGGGTTGGAATTCTTTTATGTATGGGCCCGCAATCCAATTTTCAAACATGTCGCCATGTGAATAACCAAAAAGACCAATTCGCGTGGGATCGAAATTGAAATGTACCCAACATTTGTGAAACGCCCCTTCACGCTGCAGCTCCATCAAAACGGTCGAAGGAATCGATTCGATAAAACCAAGAATCGCCTCCGGGTGAGGGATCCGCAAAAATTGCAGACGCTCTGGCAAACGCTGAAAAATAGCCAACCACTTTGGCTGCAGTTTCTCCAACTCGGCCTCAAAAAACGAATCATCTTTAAACCAAAAAAGGCATCCGTATTCGTTCTCACGAGATTCTGTCACCGTGTACTCAACGTACTCTCGCGTATTCCAATGTTGCTGTACGTAAACATTTCCATCAGGCTGGACAAGCAAATCCTCAACGTTGACCACGTAATCCGCTTCGGCAAGAAAGCTCGCGACCTCCTCGCCTTCCGAAAAATCGGCTTCTATATATGCTTGATCTGGCATCGCACCCGCTTCACCCGTTTGAAAGGAAGCAACATTGCCTTCGGCGTCGACGGCGAACCAGGTCGAATCCATGCTATGTGCAGCCGGAAAATCGCTGGGAATTTGATTCTGTTCTTCAGTCATGACTCTGATACCTTCACTCGTTACTTTGTGACCAGCTGTTTAAGTTCCACCCGCTCTGTCGCTCCACCGCAAAACTCCAACCCCAGCCCGTCAAGCGCGTTAACAAGCCCAGCAAAATCCAATGACTCAAGCGGTCGACGCGAAACCGTGTACGAACACCAAGCCGCCATTTTGTTCCAGCCGATGCTGCAAAAACGATCGCTCTTGCCACACTCACTCAAACAAGTCATCGATTGAAACGGCTTCAGCCCTGCGACTTGCGCCATTTGTTTTGGCGTTGGCGTGTCGCTCGATCGCATGGGCAAGTACACGATCCGCTGGTTTCCGATTCCAGATTCACGAATTTTTTTCGCCGCAGCAATCGACGGTTCAAGATTACTCTGGGCGACCAACAAATTGATCCCGCTGCGAATTCCATTTTCGGCAAGCAAGTGAACCTGACCAATGACGCGATCGACTTCTTTTGTGTTTTGCGGAAAGTGAATAGACAAGTGGACTTTCTCCGGCCGCGCGTCCACGAGTTCATCAAAATGCTGTTCCAATCGCAAACCGTTGGTGGTCATTGAACGAAAAAGCAATCCGTGCAATGACTTTAACACTTCAAAAACACCCTCGTACTGCAGCGGCTCCCCGCCGCCGAACGAAACGGCTTGGGTGCCGTTGGCTGCACAGTCGCGCACAAAATCAACGACCTCATTGACCGTCCACTCCGTCGCGCCACCAGGCTGGCTGTGGTTGTAACAGAACGAGCAACCTTTATCGCAAAGGTTGGTCAGTTCGATTGAAATGCGTTCGATTGAGTTACGTTTAATTGACGTTCGTTCAATTGCGGTTCGTTCAGTTGAATTGTGCTGGATCATGCGTTTACTCGCCCAGGAGCATCGGAACTTTTTCACGCAACACTGCCATCTCGTCCTCGGTCTCCGCCAGATACATCAACAATTTTAAGTCATCGCGAGTCACCGTTCCGCCGCTGAAAATCCACGAGCGGACACGAAACAGTTTGTAGAGTTTTACCAATTTTCGGTCACTGATAAAAATCTTGTCTTCGCGAACAAGTGTTTTCACAACACGCTGAAACTCGCGGAAAACTTCATCCGGGAAAAACAGCTCGCGATCGGTTTTACCCGACTTGGCCGCAGCCCCTTCGCCACCAAACTGAAACAACATGTAGCGGTTGGCTTTTTCAAAATCTTCAAGCGACGCATGTCCTTCCACCCACGGCTTCTGATTCAGGTTTTTGTAGACTTCGGAATTCAAACCTGCATCGATCAAGTCTTGAAAATGATCGCCCTGAACCGAAAGGCTTTCCACCTTCAATACAAAACGGTCCTTCAACGCATTCAATTCGCCATGCTCAGGAATTTCGTTGGCAGCGGCGAATAGAATCCGCAAGGCGACAGGCTGGGGCACGCCGTCCTGATAGAATTTTTTCTCATTGATGATCGTCAAAAGGATATTCAAAATCGCTGAATTTGATTTGAAAATCTCGTCAAGAAACGCCAGTTTAGCGGTTGGCAACTTGCCTTTTTCACGACGAATATAGCGACCATCTCGCAACTCGTTGATGTCGATCGGGCCGATGATTTCTGACGGCTCGGTGAAACGAGTCAGCATGTATTCGTAATAGTCTTCGTTGGAAATCCCAAGTGCTTCCTTGAATTTCAAAACCAAGTCCGATTTCGCCGTTCCGGGCTTTCCGACCAACAGCAATGGCTCCTGGGCGATCCCGGCGACGCACATTAAATCAATCAGCAATTGTTTGTTAACAAAGAACCGCCCAAGCGACGTGCGAAACCGGTTAATCCGCGCACGAATTTCTTCAGCCTCTTCACTAAGCTGATCATAAGTCAGATCTTTTACTTCCGTTTTTTTTGCCATAGTCTTCGTCAATCTTTATCCGTTTGTCGCGTCCGAGTCGGGCGCGAATTTTTTAATTATTCATTTTCCAAAGTACGATTTCGTTAACTGCTTTTTTACTTAACCGCATTTCGAACGTCGTCGTGAATTCGGCGTCGCACAAGGAATTCATCTTCATCGAGCCAACGCCGGCTTTCTTCATTCAATGAAAACTCATCACTCACCAGTGCCAAAATCGTTGTCTCAACCAAGTCCAATTGCGAGATCGAGAAATGTGATGACGTCGTCATATTGTCTTTGATGTTCGCCAGGTTTCGCTTCTTTCCTTTGCCTTGATACAGCTCCGAAATCATGCCCAACGCTGCATCAACGGGCGCGTGTGAAACGCAATTAACATATGCACACGCGAGATTTCGTTGTTCAACGGGTGGCAAAGTTTGCGTCAACAAGATCTCGCGGACTTGACCAACGACCTCCGCTGCCTGTTCGACTTGGCCGAAATAGTACCAACCAGACGCGACACACAACAGCAATCGAAGGGGCCGCGTAACGTCGATGTCAGTTTTTGAATTCTTTGCTTGACGCGATTTCTTGCCTTTGGGTTCGTGCTTATTGACCAAATCAGCAACGCCACTATAGAGCCGCCCAATCTCTTCCCGCATTCCCAATTTACGCAAACCACGAAACGATTCGGTGAACAAAGACTCAATCGCATCGACACGCTCTTTGTTGATCGGATCATGATTCGATTGCAGGTTCAAGTATTCCGAAACAATTTTTGGAAGTGATTGCTCAAACAATCCAACAAACGTTTGAACTACATCGATACGGCCAAAGTGCGCCGCAACGTACATTGATTTTTGCAGAAGGTGAGCACGATCCATCGTCGAACCATTTTTCTGCAGCCACGCAACGACTTCATCGAACAAGTGATTGGCAAAATCCTCGCCCATCCGAGGCGCCAACTCGATCGCTGACACCAAAACACGACCGTAGTTCTTTGGGTCCTCTTTTGTTTCGGCCAACAAATCGGTCAACGTCGTTTGTAGCGCAGTCCGATCTTTAATATCCATCAACTTCGCCAGCTGCTCACTCAATTCATCAGGATGCCGATTGTGCCATCGTGTAAACGCATTGATTCGCTCATGCGGTTCAATCATTCGCGATTGCCCGCGGAACCGGTCGACTTTGTAGCGATCCATCCGTTCCATGGCATCCAAACGTTCGAGCAACATTTCGCTCAGTTGCGATTGGTTCGACTGACCATTGAGGGCTTGGTTGATTCGAAATTCAAAAGCATTTCCGAGCCAATGGTGAATCGAATCTTTCGCAACCAAACCTTCAATCGCTTCGACTGTGATTCGTTTGGCCTCGGCGACTTCGCCAAGTTTCGCCAAAGCAAATGCGAACATCAAATCCGCGTATTGTTTGGTGCGCGGTTCCGCCGCTCCGGAAATGGGTTCGATCACCCACTCGGAAATCAATTTATGTAAGTCGATCACTTGCTCGCGCAACACGCGAAACCGATCACTTTCACCAAGCCCTCGGACGCGCATAAAGTTAGGCATGTCGTATTCGGCAGCCATCCCCGAATCGAACAAGCGTTGCAGAACACGATCGCGGGCGCGGGCGAGCATCAACGTGTCGTTGCCCGAAAGCTTATAAAGTGCAACCCATGTCAGCCACGCCGTACGAATGGGCAAGGAATTTTCCTGTCGCTCAATGAACTGGGTCGCTTGATTCAAATACTGCTCCAAACCATCTGGCTTGGATTCTTGCCCCGCTGCCCAAATCAAAAAAGCCGCCACAAGTGATGAATCCAGCGGACGCATCTTTGTTTCGTTTAACAGTGGAGCGAGATCATCAACGCCAAATTCTTTGAACTTTGAGCAGATGACCTCACACTTCAGCCACTGTTCCAATTTCTTGGAGACTTCTGAATCGCTGGAATCTGCGCCGGCCCATTCCGAGTCCGCCCAAACCGCATTGGACCAACAAAGCGTCGCATCCTGACGATGCTGAAGCTGCGCATTAAGCACACCCATTTCGCTCCACATCGTTTGACGCCCGGGCGAATCGAGTGGCTCTTCTGATTCGAGAAATTGGGCTTCAACTTCGCTCAACTGACGCTGCAACTGGGTCGGCTCAGTTTTTTCGACCGCAAAATCACCAATTGCAAAATCGGTTTGGTCTTCCGCAACCGCTTCATCAGATTTCTTCTTGGTCGATTTGGTCTTGGTAGATTTTGTCTTCGAAGAGACTGCCGTGATGTCTGGTTTGGATTTTGGCTTGGGCTTTGGTTTCGGTTTATCCTTTTTGTCTTCAGGACAAATGAAGCTTTCAAAATCGAATCGGTACGACTCAGTCCACGCATCAAGCGATTTCTGCTGGTGATCCAAAACGTATTTCACCCAATCAGTGATCGGGCGAAACGCAGCATCCGGCACTGAATGTGGGCCGAAGGCTTGATTGAGTTGGCCTGTTGACTCGCCCGCCTCATCCGGCTCAAGCCAAATGATGTCCTGCGAATTTCTGGCAAGCAATTTCGTCACTGCGTCGCGACGAAGCGGTGGATGCAATCGCATTCCAACGGGCAAGAACAAGTTTGGAATCTTCAAGTACGAACGATAAGCCAACCCGTCCAGCACAAGCACTGGCGGATGTTTTTTCGAAGGCCGCACGCGCACAAGCACCACAGGGTCTTCGCCTTCAACTTCTGCGACGGCGAACGCAAGCCGGGCAAGCAAACGATCATCGCTTTCAAGAACCAATTTTTCCATTTGATCCAACGCGTTTTTTCGAATCACCCAAAGCTCGGCCATCTCGCCCGTACTGCCACGGGTCAAATTCAAAGTGACATCTATCTTTTTTGCCAAGGGTTGGTCAGCCCAGCCTGTTTCCAGATTTGGCAACTCAAACTCAAGCGACTCGTAAATATCACGAAACGGAGCTTCTTCGATGAACATCCAGCTGTTGTCAGGTTTCAGCAGCAACCATTTCCCTGGCGGCGGCGTGACCTTGGCTCCCATTGGATGTTCGTAACCGTATTGAACCCAGACGCGCGGATGCGTTTCAATAAACGCGGTGATCCCTCCACGCGAAGAACCGTTTGATGAATTTTTTGATTCGACTTTTGATTTGGCACCTGCTGGATTATCGGGTTGGCCGTTCCCATTGCCGGATCCATTACCATTGGCTTCCAAAGCACGAAGCATCGAATAGTAGGGCGGACCAATAACTCGCAACAACGACGCAGGTTGGCCATTGGCTCCAGCGTTTTCCTTTGGCTGATTCAAAAACGGTTGCTTGCCGTTGGAACCGAGCACGCGAAAACTCTGCCGATCGTTACCCAATCGCAGGATCTCACCGACAACACTGTGAAGCTCTGAGTTAGATTCCGTTTTGGTACCTTTACCCGATTTTCCATTGCCATTTTCTCCCGGCAAGTGAAACAGAACAGTGGTCGAATCTGACAGCTCTTTGATCTCACTCGGCTTGCAAGACGTTAACGGTAAAACTTGCAACCAGCAGCAGACATTCAGATCCAACGAAATGGGAGCCTTTTTCAAAAGCTCAACACCGACTTGCTTAAGTTCCGCCAACGCTTTGCGCGTTATTTTTTCTGCCGTATTGATGACGACTTTTTTGTCTTCGTCAAACCCGGCTTGCGCAGCGGCGATCCAAACTTTCTCTGGAACAAGCCCAGCGGTCATGGCAAGCTGAAATGCTTCGAGATTTGGGAAACGTAAAATCATGTTGATTTTGGTGTCACTGAGTTTTCGTTTGGATTATTTTTATCGTCCGCCGCAAGTGACCGCCAGCTTGGAACGATTTCGAATTGGGATGGCCCAAAAAAAGTGCCGATCGCTTTGAAAATGGTTCTATTGGCAATCTCGGCTTGCGTCAAACTTAAGCCTTTTACGACGGGGCAGGGTGCGCTGCCAATCATGTTACTCGCATTTGCCAAACTGATAATATTCTGCAAGAACAATTGCGAAAGCGATCGAATCACATTGGCGGCCAACAATGTTTGCGTCCAACTTTCTTTTAGCCAAACATCGTATCGGGTCGCAATTCGCTTCAACCAGGCTTGATCCAATTCGTCGTTCAATTCGATCAAACGGTTCTTGATCTCAAGGGCATCCGAATGGTCAAAACGAAGATTAAAGAGCTTGCACTCTTTGCGCAAAAATTCCGCCCTTGCATCGCCTCGCTCTTCTAACCAGTCCGCATAGACCAATCTGGCCGGTTCATGTTCAGGCTGTTTTAAAATTTCCTGAATTAGCGATTCTTCCATGCTTGAATAATCGGTTTCCGGTGGTCGGGGCTGAACAGGTTCATCGATAGGCGGGTCAGTTGACGGGTGAGTTGACGGGTCAATTCGTTGGTCCATTTGCTGATTTGGCTGATCGGCTGGTGGCAGTTGAGATTCCGAATCCGTGATCGTGGCTACCCTCCCTCGGACTGACTTTGACGTTGGTCCTCGCCAGGGTTGGAAACGGGATCGTTGGGAATGACTTTGTCTTCTTCACGTTCGATCACGACTTTGCCCACTTCGGTCGCGTTAAGCATTCCGCCTTCGATGAGTTTGTCGACGAGCGCCTTGTGCTGGCGTTCGTGCTCATGCGGTAGCGAATCCTCTTCGCCACTCAACGAGACAACAATGTCTTTCTTGCCGGTGGTGGGGTTGATTCGTAACTGGATCGTCATTTCGGGCATCGTGATTCTCGTCTCGTTAAGTTTTTTGGCTCTTTGATTCTATCATTTTTGTGATAATGGTTTTGACGTACTCAACCTGTTCCTGCATCACACTAATTTTTGGATAGAAACTGGGTTTAATTTGTTCGGTGATTTCCCACCAAGGATTCTCCGTTGCACCATAAATCGAAGTTTTTCTGGGGTGATGCGTAATTAAACGCAACAACTTTCGCAGATGGTTTTTCGTTTCTGCAGCCCCGTTTCGCTGGGCACCAAGGTCAGAATTTCGCTCAGCGGCAACGGTTTGGGCGGCCCACCCAATTGCCAAATCAAACTCGTCAATACAACTTCGAAGTATCAATCTGGCACTTTGCTCTGGCGTCTCGCGGTTGAAAAAATAGTGAAATAATGTCTCAGCAGCCTCCTCTCCTAAAACTGCACTTTCAATTTCGTCAAAAAGTTCTCGGAACACAAGTTTTCCATACGGCCAATCAGGTTCGATCACTCCAGACTCAGGCATGTCCCTCCAACGTTTGCGTTTCTTAAGGATCTCAAAGCCCGCGTCGGCATTGGCATCAAATCCTGGCGGAAGCTGGGACCAACTCCAAACAAATTTTAACTCTTCGAAAAATGGTCGGGTGACATCCTCACGGGCTTCCATCCAGGTTGCTAAAAAGTGGCAGCCGATTTCAAGTGATCTTCGATACGGCAAAACAGCCAACGCGAAACTCAACCGCTGGCTCAATTTCCCTTTGCGAGCCCTCGCCCACTGAGCCAACCCACGCTCGCCCGATTCCTCCAACAAGTCCGCCAGAATTTTATGCGATTCAGGAACTCCGTCGAGCATATCGACGATCAGCATTAACCGCTCGTTGGATTCAAACATCTACCACCTCTCAGGAAGTGACTTTCAAAACGTGTTCGCATTTAGCCTCCAGCCAACGAGTCATCACATTTCGCAATCATCACCGCTATTCCAAGACCTCTGCAAGTCGAGTATCAGGCCAAATTTCGTCTATATCGCAGCCACCAACATCAGCAACCAGTCGCCTGACTTTCAAAGCGACATCCGAGGAAATGTCCGGGCCAAGCTGGCAGATAAACTCTTCATCAGTTGGATGTTCGGTGCCAAGGACTTCATCAAGAGGTCGATTTTTTTCTCCTAACCAAATCAACGGCAGCAGAGCAAGCCAAAGAATTAATAACGTGATTATCAGCAAGTACATATTCAAACTCCACTTTGTTTGTCACCCATTGACTGCCATCAAACCGCCTCGACTTCCGCGATCTTTTTCGTGATCTCCTCTGACGCACCGGTCGATTTTGACCATTCGCCAAGCGTTTTGGCATCGACCACTTTTTTGTCCAACAGCAAGTCACGAAGCGTTTCCACCATCGGCTGGTTCTCTTTGAGGATCGCAGCGGCGCGATCTCGGGCGGCTTCCAACATTTCACGAACCGATTTATCGATTGCCTCAAGCTGATCGTCAGAAATCTGCCGGGTTCGCTCGCCCCCATGCGGCTTGGTCACCAACTGCCCAACGCCTACCAAATCGCCGCCCATCCCGAACTCTTCAACCAATGAACGCGCAATGGACGTGGCATGTTCCAGATCACCCGCGGACCCGATGGACAAATCATTAAGCAGTAACAACTCCGCTTCACGGCCACCCATCAACACGCACAATCGATCAAGCAACTGGCCGCGTGTGACAATGTACTTCTGCGCGGGGTCCTTGCTTTTGACAAACCCAAGTGCACCTGCCAAATCACCTCGAATGGAAATTCGTTCGATCGGCGGAGTATGCTCGCAGAACAAAGAACAAACGGCGTGGCCGGCTTCGTGTGTGGCGACGACTTTTTCTTCCGAAAGCGTCATTTTTGGACGCTCAACCCACTCGGTCAAAGCGCGATCAATGTCCGCCGATGACGTTGCGTCCTGTTTGTCTTCTCGCAAACGAATTCGCGCAAGCGCCCGGCAAAGCGCATTGATATGGTCGCCCGTGTACCGAGTGCCCGGCGCGGCGCCTTCGACAAACTCTCCCGTTCGACGCACGGCAAACTCGAGCGCTTCATCGGTCATCTCCAGCCCCATTTTTTCATTGTAAATATCCAGAATCGCCCGACGGTCATCGCTATCGGGAACCGGAATGTGCAAGTGGAATTCGAAACGGCCTGGACGCAGCAACGCTGGGTCGAGAATCTCTGCAAAGTTCGTGGTGCCAACAACGAAAACCAATTCGCCTGAATGGAAACCATCCATCTCGGTCAACAACTGGTTGACCATCGAATGCTCAACGCCGGATCCCGTATAGGTTCCACGAGCGGCAGCGAACGAGTCGAGTTCGTCGAATACGATGATTGCCGGAGCGGACTGGCGTGCGCGGCGGAAAATCTGACGGATGCGTTCTTCACTTTCGCCCACCCAACGGCTTTTCAATTCAGGACCGGAAACGATCGTGATCGCGGCACCAATCGCGGTCGCCATCGCTTTGGCAAACAACGTTTTACCGGTTCCCGGCGGGCCCCAAAAAATCATGCCGCGCGGGATAAGCTGCTCAAGTCGCTTGATGGCAGCCGGATCAGTTTTGGCATCTTTGAGCGCCAACACATCGAGGATCTCAGTTTGCAATCGCTTTTTGACTTTCGTGTAGCCACCGACCTCTTTATGCAAATCAATTTGAGGCACTTCAAGGTTACCACTGGCGGTCGCCTGTCGAATTTGATCGTAGGCGCGGCGCGGATTCTCTGGGTAGTCTTCTCCTTCAAGCGTCGAAAGCAATTTACGCAGTCGAACAGCGTTCATGCCCGAAACAAATTTGTACAGGTTCCACGGATTGAATTCGCGGCCAAATTTTCGGGCTTCTTTTTGCGTCACCAAATTCTGCAGCCGCGGGCGGGGAATGCCCAGCATGCTGTATCGTTTTGGGAACAGGTTTTCGATGACCGGCGGAATCGAAAAAGACGGGTCTTTGAAACCAAGCCAAACCAGTTCTGGATTTTCGTAGAGCAGGGGAATGACTTCTTTGGCTTCGGCCGTCAAACCTCCCTGGCTAGTGGTCAGCAAATCCAGATGCGGTAACACGACGACGCGACGTTCGACAGCACCACGAACGGCTTCGCGCAGCTGAGCGATCATCATCCCAAGCAATCCACATTGCATCGCGGCTTGTTCATCATTGGCTGGCCGGCCATCGAGATAAAGACATCGAATGTCGTTGGTACGCAAGCGCCCTCGAAGATTCATAAACGCAAACGGCGCCATGTCTTTGTCACACTCAAGCAAAACAGGCAGACCGCGGCGCAAATCAGAAGCGGTATCGGTTAGCGATTCTGTGTAAGCCGATTCAACCGCGTCTTCGGCTGTTAGTTCCTGGGGCAGGTCTGATTCGGGGATGATAACTGACATTCGTTATTAGGGACCTTGGGTGATGTTGTTGTGAGTAAAGGCAAAGAGAACTGAAACCTGAAACGCGAGTCGGTTCAGGTCTAACGCAATCTGGCAAACGCCAGTTTTTCGATCGAACGTAAACGCGCCCCGCCTGCCGGCCAGGCGTTAAACTGTTCATTGAACCGATGTTCGATTCGATTATTAGACTTCGACGACGATCGTAAGCGAGCCACTTTCGGGGTCTTCAGTCATCTCTTTGATTTGTCCGATCTTGGCCGCCTTTTGCTTAAGCGCCTCCGCAGTCGCGCGGTTCACGGCTTTGTCAAGTTGGGCACGAAGATCCTTTAACTGCTCTTCAAGCTGATCGGTGATTTCCTGCTGGAGTTTTTCTTCTTTCCGATCAATTTGGCCCTCCAACTCTTGTTTGAGCTGTTCACTAAGCCTCTTCGAAGCCGCACTTCGCGATCGAGCGGGGCCTTCGTCGTCGTAGCCGACACCTGATTTTTCGCCGGCAATTTCAACATCAGTCGAAGCCGCCGCGCGAACCGAAACGGTACCCGACTCAAGGTCGACTTCGATCGTCACGTCGCCATCGGTACGAACGACTTTGCCTTCCTTGCGCTCGAAACCTTGCTTAACCAATTCTTCGGCCAACAAATCTGCCATCTGTTCGCAGGGGAGAATTTCAAGCATTTCCAGCTGCGTGCTGACGTGGTCTTCGGCTCGGATAACTTTGCTCACCGACTCACTGACTTTGATTTTATACGCTCGGCTCATGGTGACCCTTTATGTTATCGCTGTTGTATGTAAGTTGGACATTCCTGTCCGACAGCCGCGCCTAAGAGACGGACAGATATGACCATCTTGCAACACGCCAGTTCATTTTTCTATTCGAAATGATAACCGACTAACGCTCTAAGGAAAGAATTCGAAATTAAAAGTAGCTGTAAAAGTGCAATCAGATTTCAGTCAGAAAGTTATTTCTCGCAAGATAGCTTGTGCCCGATTGATCGCTGGCTGAACGTTTAAACGCTCCCAATCCGATTTCCATAATTGCGTCGCGGCGTAGTTTTCATCCATATATCCGGTTGCGACCGAATCTTTATGCCATTTTTCCAGACGATCGGCTTGGCGAAGCAACGAAGCCGCATTTTGGTAGGCTTCCGTTCGATCCGCGATGCGCAGGCCCTTGGTTCTTAGAGAGCGCGTCCAGCTTTTAAGTTCGCCTTCATTTTTCAAAATTTTCTTAAACGTCTCCAGCAAAAATCGGCACAAATCTCGGCGGCCCACTGAATCGGCCTTCGTCATCAAACGGTCAAGCACACGCTCCTGAGCCACACCGACTTTATTCATGGCCTCGACCGTCGTGATACGGCTTTTGTATTGTTCCATTTCGACCCAGCGCTGAGTCAACAAGCCCTGCATGGCTTCCAAAATGACGGCCCCTTTTCCCTGGGTCCAAATTTCAAAATCACTGATTTCGTCAACGTCTTCCAACCGAATCCGATGTGCGTTCATCAACGCGTATAAACCGTTCCTTCGAAAAATATTTTTGGATTGCCAAGCCATGCCGAATTCTGTCATTGCGAATTTATCAAGCACAGCAAAAAACAAATATTGATCGCCCAATGTAAGCTTCTCGATGTCCGGCGCTCGCCAAAATCGTTTTTTGCTTAAGTCGGCCGAAGTAATCCAGATGAGAAACTCAAGTGAATATTTGGAGAACTCCAGACCAAGTTCGCTGGGCAATGTTCGCTCCCAAACTCGTCCCGTTTTGGGTTTGGACTGTCGTAAGAACGTTTGTGTTTTCCAGCCCGAATCGGTGGCCAGTTGTTCGGTGACGCCTTTGGCGATGGCGGCCTGGACCAATTCAACCGTATCCGAACTCAAACATGGCTGAGTGCGACAAGGCTGCCGAAGGACCGGATACGCATTGGCAACAGGGTAGTTTCCAAACACGCAATAAACGATCTTGAGCAAGTTCGATTCAAAACGGGTAACAGAGCGCAACGGGTCCTCCTAAAAAGCTTCAAGAATACACTTTATAAAGTATACGTGATTTCGCTGGTATTGAACGTGCTTGCGAGACACTCAAAAAAACGCAAAGTTCGATTTTCTGGGAATATTTAGTGATCTTTGTCGAAGGATTTTTATCGTAAGGAGATTGCATTCGGTTCGTGCCGACCTAAAGGCCACGAACCATTTTTTGCAAGACTGATCTTACGCATTGCCCAAGTCGTTTCAATCAGTAAGACAACCGAGTTGCTATCTCGGGAAATGGTGGTGCAAATCCGCTCTTGGGCCATTTTAAAAACAGCTTGACCGAGCCAAACATAAATCGAGTAAACTGATTGCTGCTCGGGTCGTCTAACAAGCAAGACTCCCTTTTTGCAGGAGGGCGACGAAGGTGCGAGTCCTTCCCCGGGCCTTTACGCTAAAGCCATTTTGATTTTATTCAAAATCACAAAACCAAACATCGCGGCCCGATGCGTTGTAAACTCATCGCTCCAAAATCTATTTGCTCGGATCGTCTAACTAGTAGGACGCCCTTGCCCACACGAGGGAAATGAAGGTGCGATTCCTTCTCCGGGCCCTATTAAATTTTGCACCGGCTGCAACGCTTAACAACCGACAAACACGCAACCAATGACATATGCCTGAACCGAACCCAACGCCAATTGATACCGAGATTCAAACGTGCTTCGACGTCTTGCGACAGCTTTGTGAAAACCCGGAACTGGCAACCGCGCCCAACTCGCCCTATACCGACGTGGTCAATCAAGTCACGCTGTTCACCCGGCGGCTCAAGGCGACTCGCAAAAAAGAAGCCCGCATTCGAGACCAGGAAGTCATCGAAGAATCGCCCATTCGGAAAAAGCGAACACAGAAACAGTACGGGCGATACTTGACCGATGAAACAATGGACATGGATCACACCAACGGTTCCCAGCACGCCACCGTTGGTTCAGAAAAAGCCTCCAAGAAAACGGGCGATTCAAATCCAGCGGCAAGCCCGCTGCAAACCTCGCAAGTCTCACTTCATCGGCGGCGAGCTTGTTACATTTGCAAATCGCACTATCAAACAGTCCATTCGTTTTACGATTCGCTTTGCCAAACTTGTGGTGATTTCAATTTTGCCAAACGCTCGTTGACGGCGGATCTAACTGGCCGAAACGCGTTAGTGACGGGCGGCCGAATCAAAATCGGATTCCAAATCGCACTTAAATTGCTTCGCGCAGGAGCTTCCGTTGCCGTGACCAGCCGGTTTCCATACGACACGGTCAAACGATACCAGCAGGAATCCGATTACGCTCAGTGGTCTGACCGCTTAAAGATCTACTCGGCTGATTTCCGTAGTTTGGCCGCGGTGTATCAAATGTGCCAAGCGATTCGCAGCGACCACGACTCGCTAAACATTTTGATCAACAATGCCGCCCAGACAGTTCGCCGTCCACCCGAGTACTACGAACATTTGATTGCAGCGGAAACAGAATCTGCAAATTCGATTTCAGCAGACGAGAAACGTTTGATTTCACATTCCGGTTCAAGCCCGACCGACGCAGGAGGCACAACCGCTCAGCAATCGGGACTGGCCGAATCGCGCCCCGAACCGTCAGCTCATATCGCCGCGTTGATGTCGCAGGCACGACTGTTGAAAGAAGACGGCCAATACGACGCCTCGCTTTTTCCCAAACAACAACTTGACCTTGATGGTCAGCAGATTGATCGCCGGGGGTCTAACTCGTGGGTCATGGAACTTAACAAAGTAGAAATTCCTGAACTGTTAGAAGTCCACGCCGTCAATTCATTGGTGCCGTTTATTCTGATACAGCAGTTGGATCCTCTTTTCCAACATTCACCGGTCGATCGTTACATCGTCAACGTGTCAGCAGTCGAGGGCCAATTCGGCGTCGAGAAAACTGGGTTCCATCCACACACCAACATGGCGAAGGCAAGCATGAACATGCTGACCAAAACCGCCGCCAAGCGTTATGCTCCGCGCGGGATTTACATGACAAGCGTTGACACCGGCTGGGTAACAAACGAATACCCATTTGACAAAACCGCTAAAATGAAAGACCACGGTTTCGAGCCACCGCTGGATGAAATCGACGGCGCCGCCCGAGTTTGCGATCCGATTTTCATGGGCGTCAACAAGCAGGAATTTCTTTACGGCATATTCTTGAAGGACTATCAGGAATCCAGTTGGTAAATAACAGATAGTAGCTCGACTCTCCGAGTCGAAACCCAACACCACAAAAACAAAAAACAAAAACACAATCAATAAACACAGCTCCTCACACAATAATCCCATGAGCAATCCAACCAAAGAATCGAAAAACACTTCAACAGCAAAAACCCCCGCGCGCCCTTCGGTTTTGTACTGCCCAGTTGGAAAAGTTTTCTCGCCCTGCGAACTCTCCGAACTCGACGCAGTTGTCGAACATCTAAAAAGTGACGCCGCCGTCAAAGACCAAGCCATATTCCCACGTGGCACACATCTGGCCGACGGTCGTTTGGATCTTTGCAAACAAAGCATTGGACCGCTTGGCGCGCATGCCGTTGCAGCGGCGCTTGAATCTAACACGCAGACAAAACATTGGTTGCTCGGCGCCAACGGACTGGGAGACGAAGGCGCAAAAAGTGTTGCCAAAACAACTCAAACCAACAAGAATCTCGAAACCATTTACCTTGGCTGTAACCTGATCCAATCAGATGGCGCAACTGATCTGGCAAATGCACTTATCGAAAACGAACACGTCACTGGATTATGGCTTAAGCGAAACCCGATTGGCCCCGAGGGTGCGGCTCAAATCGCAAACATGCTCCGATCAAATTCGACATTACGGACGCTTGATTTAGTTCACACACAAATCGGCGAAGATGGGCTAAAGCAAATTTGCCAATCGCTTTCATTTCATGATTCATCACCCCATACCAATTCAAAGACAAACACCTCGATCAAACGGCTGTATCTCGGCGGAAATAAGATCGATGCGGCGCTTACACCGCCGATCTGCGAGATGATCCGCAGCAATCGCTCGATCCACAGTTTGTATCTGAGCGTTAACCGATTGGGCGACGATGGCGCGAACTTGATTGCCCAAGCGGTTGCGGAAAACGAATATTTGGAAACGATCAGTTTATCTGCAAACGACATTGGCCCAGACGGGGCTTGGTCGATCGTCGAGCAACTGCAGTATCATCCAACGTTGCGATGTCTGGATCTTGGCGACGACAAAAGCGCACCGGTGCTTGGCGAAAAAAGAAACCGCATCGGCGATCTTGGCTGTGCCGCGATCGGGGAGTTGCTTCGCTCCAACCGAACGCTGCGTGTGCTTGACCTCCAAGGCAACGGAATTTCATCAGCGGGAGCCGACGTTTTGGCCGATGCACTTGAATCGAATCAAAATTTGACCGCGTTGCGATTGGGCAAAGGCGTTGGGCGTAGTCAGAAAAACCGGATCCTTGAATTGTTAGCGCGAAACGCTCGGCAGTTACCGGCGTTCGTTGAACCAGATGCCGCCGACATCAAGGCAATCAAAAGCGTCTACCGAACTCCAGTGGCTGGAGTCGCTGGCGTAGTTCTCGACTAAGGGTGGTCGCTTGATTCATGGAAACCCGACGCGTTAGCGAGGGCGGTTGGGTTGATCGAAGGGAACCCGACGCGTTAGCGAGGGAGAAGCGAGAAAAAAAAACGCGGTCGCCTTCCGGCTCGTCGTTAAACTTTGCTTCCGAGCTCTGCCTCGCGAAAAATGGAAAACCGACGCGTTGCTTTGAATTTGCAATAGGCATTCTTTTCGCCGACAAATAAGTAAGTTGGACATTCCTGTCCGACAGTCGTGAATCTCAAAAGACGGACAAGAATGTCCATCCTACAAAATGGGAACCCGACGCGTTAGCGAGGGAGAAGTGAGGGATGAACGCGGTCGCCTTCCGGCTCGTCGTTAAACATTGCTTCCCGACCTCTGCCTCGCGAAAAATGGAAACCCGACGCGTTAGCGAGGGCCCTTACAAGCCTCTTCACCCCACTTCTAGTAGAGCGAACACAAATCACTAAGCCGATTTTTGGGCACTATTTCCACGTAGACAATCCCTACAACCGGGACGTTCAACACAGATACCCCCAGCCAATCGTTTTCGAGTGCCCACCAATCAGGATGACTTAAATTTGAACAGCTGGCAGGTTTTTAGGAACTAAACTTCTGAAACTTAATTGCTATTCAATGAGTGAACAAATGGACCTCAACCGACGAAAATTTCTTCGACTTAACGCCGACCGTCAACAGTGCATCGTGCGCCTTGGGATTGGCGAATCAGGCGGATTCCTGATCGACGAATCGATCGAAGGCCTGCGCGTCGGCGGATTGGACCTACTGATTCTGTTTGCCGATCAAAGAGTCATCGTTGAAATCAATAATGAATTGATTGTCGGTCGCTGCCGAAGCGTTTCGCGCGGCGACGGAGGTTACTTTGAAATCGGAATTCATCGTGAACATGATGATTATGATGGCGATTCACAATCACTTTTGCTTAATTCATTCATGAAGTTCGACGGCAACAGTGTGACATGTGTCCCTCTTGGTCTCGTTCGTGACGACGAAGTCCGAATCCGGCTGATTAACGGTAAAGAGTTTACCGTAGCGCGCAATCAAATTTTCCAGCTTACTCGCCAAGAGCGATTGGAAGAACTCTGCGACGAAGAAGCACTTGCTAAAGTAATGCAAGTTTACCGATTGATGGACAACGACAATGGGTTCACGAACCGTACTTCAGTGCTGGATCACGAGTTTGGCCCCGCAGTTCGTGCCTTGTCAGCTCAAGAGTAATTTAAAGCAGCTCTTAAAGTAAGCTCGACTCTCCGAGTCGAAACTTACTTGATAAACGACTCGGAGAGTCGAGCTACTTACAAAACGCTATTGGTTAAACACTCTCAGCATCCGTTGCAGCCAACTCGGTTGCGCAAATTGCTGATCCAATTGGTCCTCTACAGGCGCCCAATAGTTGTGAATTCCCGAAGTCCTTTCCCGAGTACGGCTTAAGAATTTTTCCCAAAAGCGTTCCTCAACCATTGCGTTTTCAAACCGGATGTTTCGCAGGTAAAAACTCTCCACCTGATTCAGATTCGGGTCATTGATCCATCGCGAAACGATATCATCGTCAAACGCGCATTGCATCGCCGTCAAAGAACGAATGGGGCCGATGCGAAAAATCTCATTTGAGTAATTGCCAATCGTTTCTGCTGTTGCCGTAACATGTTCGATAAAGCCGTGTTCGTAATTCCAACCACGAATCGGGGCACGGCGAGATGAGACTTTAAGCCCAAGCTCAGAAAAGTAGCGGTGAATCGGCGCATTCCACTCGCTACGGTTCTCGGCCACCATGATATTGGATCGCTTCAAGGTCGCGAAAAACGCTTTCGCAAGTTCCCTTTGCTGCTCGGAAACCAGCTTGACATTGTGGACTTCCAACCGGCTGACAACCGATATCAATTCCAACTTCAAATCCTTCGCCTGATTTGCCAATTCAATTTGCAAACGAATAAACTCTCCCAGCGTGCTGCCTTGCGATTCCATCCAATCACCAAATACCAGACGCAATTCCAGGTCCTCGGGATTAGCAAGAACGGATTGAAATAGTTGGTTGTTGAGCATGGAAGTTCAGAATCAAATTAGAGTTCAAACAAAGCTCGCTTCAAACGTCGGAGCCAAGGAAAGTGATCTGTGCTTCCAACAGACGCGCTATTTGCCAAATTTGTTCACTGCGGTCTGGTGAAAATTCTCCGCCGGTAATCTGTTTCGTCTTGGCGATCCAGATAGCTCGGCGGTGACAGGTTGCTTCGTATTGGGCGGCGACTTTTCCCCATTCTCGATTCGTATCGGGACCGATGGCAAGCAATTGACGAAGCGTTTCTTCGGGTTCTTGCGGGTGACTGATGATCTCAATCCAATCCTTTAATTCGCGGCCACACCTACGTTTAAGCTCATCCAAACCACTTTTGGCTGCCTTTGCAATTTTTGCGTTTCTTTCATAGCGTCTTTGAACCAGCAGAGGCAGCGCGGTAGAGAAACTTGGTGACGAAACCAATCGCGTACCCAATCCGGCAACGGTCTCCACAGCGATCTTGCGGACTTTTTCGTGTGAATCTTGAATCAATCCAACCAGGTCTTTCAACAGAGAATCGTAAACGGTTTTGTTGATGCTCTCTGGTGAAAGCGCCAAAACAAAACGCCCTGTTGCAACACAGGCCCGTGCACGGATCTGCACGCGATCGTTGACCAACGACTCTTGCAACATTGCGATCACTTGTGAAGCTCGCGATTGATAAATCTCGACTTTCGACGCGTCGTCAAATTCACGCGGCTCGGCCAACAGCTTAAGCACAACATTGAACGCCGCGGCACGGACCAATTGATTGCGATCTCGAACTGAGCATTTGACCAAACTCGATATTTTGTCCAGGCATGGATTTCCTGTCGATTCAATCAAAGCCCCTAACGAAGAAACGGCTTTCTCTCGCACCGTCCAGCTGGGATCGTCCAAGCCATCGGTCACTAAATCGAACAAACCACTTGGGTCCAAGTTCGCACTATCAAATTCGCCAATCAACTCCGCCAACCGACGTCGAATTTGCGTCTCCACCGCGACAGCATACGGGGTCAACATTTCAATCAAGCTGGCTGAGTCTACGGTTTCCGCCGAGCCGTTTTGGTCGACATACTGGACGACGTCTGACATCGCACGACGCCGCGTGGCGATGTTTTCTTCTCGCAAACAACTATCCATCAGTTTTTGAAATTCAGTGCTCACTTGGTTTTCTCAATCGTGGTTCAGAGCATCGGCTTGCGGGGTTGGGATTAAAAACGTGGCTTAGAATATTTGGACATAAAGACGTGGTACGCGATAACTTGCGACGAAAAAACACATCCGAACAAACGAATATTCAACGTTGTTTCTTTGGCCGCTTCCACAGCCCAACCGCACTGACCGCCGGAAATCCATTGACCGTCAGTTCGTTTCCATTCAAACGAATCTCCAATGTATCGGATCGATCCCAACGTGCATCGTCTTCGCCATATCGATTGGACAAAAAGTGGATCCGTTGGTTCGCCGATCCGATCCAGCGTCGTGACGGATCAGGCTGGTCTTTAAGATAAGGTCCATCAACAAGAATGTCGGTATGAGCCAGCAATTGATTGACGCTGGAGTCCGATTTTTCCTTCAAGGCTTCGAGTGTAAAACCACTAAAAATCATCACGCTTAAGCCAAGCTCCTGGGCGATCGTTGCGACTTTCGACAATCCATCGGCGTGTGCAAACGGCTCGCCACCCAACAAAGTCAATCCCTCAATTTGAGGCTTGCCGTCGGCGTCAAACATAGCCTGTTTTATCTGCTCAACCAAGTCATCGACCTCGGTTGCTTCGCCGCCTTTAAAAGGCAGCATTTCCGGATTGCAACAGCCGGGGCATCGTAGCGGACAGCCTTGCACCCAAATCGCAAACCGCGTTCCGGGGCCTTCGGCTTGGGTAACCGGAACGACTTGGGCCACTTGGATCGTGGTTGAATTGGAAAGGGGAATCGACAAATCTAATCCGAATTAGGTAAGTAAGTGTTTGTTGCGTGTTGCTGCTTCGTTTAATTTTTTGGACTCCTCTATTGTATGAAGGTTCGTTGTCATTGGGCAAATTATGTGGAAATAGCCCGTTGAAATTGCGTGAAAACGAAAAATACAAACCCGAGAACGGGATGGATTTAACCACAGAGGACACGGAGGAACACAGATGAACATCGCTTCAATAACCACCGCTAGGTTGGACATTCCTGTCCGACAATCCGAGCGCGCTGACGGACAGGAATGTCCATCCTACTAACGCTTCGCTTTCTTATGGAGAAGCGCGCGAAAATCTCTGTGCTACTCCGTGTCCTCTGTGGTTAATCATGCGCGCTTCAAAATGAGCCCCTCGTAAGTTGGTCATTTGTTCTGTCGGACATAATCTAGAACACGCCGACGGACAGGAATGTCCATCCTACTTTGTGTTCTCTATCCAGCGAGTCATTAGTGAACCGACTTTAGCTCGCCGCCAAACAATCTCCGTTAAGCAATCGTTGGTCACTACTTACCAAGCCCACACAAAAACGTGATAATGACTGCTCCGAATATGCAACCGCAACACTCAAGGCAGAGAGAAAAATGGCGATCGGGGAAATGACGAAAATGTCAGAAAGCTTAAACCACTTTAATGGTTCCACTTCTAACGCGTTTGAAAAAATACCAGTTCAAACTTTCAGCCAAGCCAACGAATCGTCGGTTGCGATCGCAAATCGAATCGCTGATTTGATTCGCGAACGTGCCAAAAAAGGCAAAAATTGCGTGCTCGGATTGGCCACCGGCAGCACTCCGGTCGGCATTTATCGCGAACTCGTGCGGCTACATCAGGAAGAAGGGCTCTCGTTTCAAAACGTCGTCACCTTCAATCTCGACGAATATTTTCCAATGCAACCCAACGAACTTCAGTCTTACGTTCGATTCATGGGCGAGCATTTGTTTGATCACATCGACATTGCACCAGAGAATATTCATATTCCCGACGGCACGATTGATAAAGAAAAAGTCCTTGAGTACTGCGCCCAGTACGAAGCCAAAATTGAAAACCAAGGCGGCATCGATATTCAAATTCTGGGTATCGGGCGAACCGGCCACATCGGTTTCAACGAACCCGGCTCAAGCAAAAACAGTTCGACTCGTCTGATTACATTGGACCGGGTAACGCGATCCGACGCCGCCGGTGATTTCTTTGGCGAAGAAAATGTGCCACGATGCGCGATCACAATGGGCGTTGGCACGATCCTCAGTGCCAGTGAAATTTTCATCATCGCTTACGGTGAACACAAAGCAGAAATTGTCGCAGAAGCAGTCGAAGGCGAAATCTCACCTTCCGTTTCAGCCAGCTTTCTTCAAGAGCATCCACGTTGCCGATTCATGATGGACATATCGGCCGCCCAAGGCTTGACGCGCCACAAATGCCCTTGGTTGGTTGAAAACGTCGACTGGGACCCTGAGTTGATTCGCAAAGCCGTGATCTGGCTGGCTCAGCTTTTGAAAAAACCGATTTTGAAACTGACCGAAGAAGACTACAACGAAGAAGGACTTCAGGACCTGTTGGCCGATCACGGTCCGGCTTACGATATCAACATCAAAGTGTTCCGACATCTTCAAGGAACGATCACCGGCTGGCCAGGCGGCAAACCGGCAGACCTAAAACTACCCGGCGATCTTTCGCAGCGTCACGATGATATTTTCCCCAAACGCGTTTTGATTTTCTCGCCGCACCCCGACGACGACGTCATCTCGATGGGTGGAACATTGATCCGATTGGCGAAACAGGAACACGACGTTCACGTGGCCTATCAAACGTCTGGAAACATCGCGGTGTTCGACGATGACGCGCTGCGTTTTTGCGATTTCATGTCGTGCTTCAATCGGAAATTTGGAGTTTCTCCTGAGCAAACCGAACAGTTGGATTCGCGGATTGAAGAATCGCTTCGCAACAAGAAACCAGGCCAAGTCGACTCCGAAGAGGTCCAGGCCATCAAGGGACTTATCCGTCAAGGCGAAGCCAAAGCCGCGACGCGATTGTGTGGCGTAACGGAGGACAAACTTCACTTTCTCGATTTACCTTTTTACGAAACGGGAACGATCAAGAAAAAACCACTTGGCGAAGAAGACATCGAGATCGTCGTAAAGCTGTTGGAAGAGCAAAAGCCACATCAGATTTACGCAGCGGGTGATCTTCGTGATCCGCACGGCACACATCGGACGTGTTTGACCGCGATCTTGCAAGCCTGTTTGCGGGTTGCCGATCAGGAATGGTATCAGCAGTGCACGATTTGGCTTTATCGTGGCGCGTGGCATGAATGGGAGCCACACGAAATCGAAATGGCGGTTCCGCTTAGTCCCGGCGAAGTCGAATTAAAGCGGAATGCGATTTTCAAACACGAATCGCAAAAGGACCGAGCCGTTTACCCAGGTCACGACGCAAGAGAATTCTGGCAACGCGCTGAGGATCGAAACGCAGCAACGGCCAAGCTATATGATTCGCTCGGATTAGCCGAGTACGCGGCAATCGAAGGCTTCGTAAGATGGGACGGCAACGAAACTTTCCTGTAAAAAACGTAGGATGGACATTCCTGTCCGTCACACAACTTACTTACCCACACCGTAGGATGGACATTCTTGTCCGACACACAAACCTTTTCCCACACCGTAGGATGGACATTCCTGTCCGTCACACAAACTTATATCCAAACCGTAGGATGGACATTCCTGTCCGTCGCACAAAACTGATATCCAAACCGTAAATTGGACATTCATTCCTGTCCGACATCAAACAACAATACACATCAACGGAAACTTATCTTCACGACGGACAGGAATGTCCATCCTACTTATCTTGGGGATCGTCATGACAGAACCCTTTAACCTAGCCGCCCCTGCCGGCTTCGTTGGCTTCGACGAGCAGCAACCGGTCGGATTTTACCAACGCCACCTTCCACACTGGCGACAAAAGGGCGCGTCTTACGCAGTAACCTTTCGCTTGCTCGATGCACTTCCGCAAACCAAGCTGCAAGAGCTAAAACGTCACCGCGAGCGATGGGAAATTGCAAACCCTGTGCCGCGGGACGAAACTCAGTGGAAAACGTTTGCCCAACAAGTCACAACGATGACCGAGCGTTGGATGGATAAAGGCTATGGGGCATGTCATTTTCAAAATGAAATCGCGACACTCGCCGCCGATGCTTTACGTTTCTACGAAACGACAAAGTGCCGCGTTCCATGCTTCACAGTGATGCCAAATCATATCCACGCTGTAATGATCCCGCGTGACGGATTCGAACTGGAGCAAATACTTCAAGCAGTCAAAGGCTGGATTGCGAGACAAATCAATCTCAAATCAGATCCTCCCACCCAGAAGCAAGGCGACGGCTTGTGGGCACAGGAGTCCTACGATCGAATCATCCGCGACGAAGAACACCTTTTTAGAGTCGTGCAATATATCGGCCGCAACGGGAAAACTGCCGGACTTAAATCAAGCCAATATCTGAGATGGATTAGCCAAGAATGGCGAGACGCTGGTTGGGGATTCCGTGATGAATGACGTAAATAAAAGCCGACACTCTCGTAGCGCAAAGTAGAATGGACATTCCTGTCCGACACAAACCCACCGTAGGATGGACATCCTTGTCCATCACACAACTTCCCGCACAGTAGGATGGACATTCCGCACAGTAGGATGGACATTCCTGTCCGTCGCACAAACCTTATATCCAAACCGTAAATTGGACGTTCCTGTCCGTCACACAACTTCCCAAACCGTAGGATGGACATTCCTGTCCGTCGCACAAACTTATACCCAAACCGTAAGTTGGACACTCACTCCTGTCCGACATCAAACAATGCACATCAACGGAAACTTATCTTCACGACGGACAGGAATGTCCATCCTACCCACTTCACAAGAATTGCACCTATGAGCGCTCCTCAAGCTGATGAAAAGGCGACTGAGCCACAGCCCAATCCAACGTTCACTCCCAAAGTCGGCCAATGGGTCGCCGTTCGTTCCGCCAAGGCGATCATTGCAACCTTGGACCAACATGGCTGCCTGGATGGATTGCCATTTATGCCCGAGATGATCCCACTTTGCGGCAAACAGCTTCGTATAAAACGGTTCGCCAACAAGACCTGCGTCAATGCAGATTCGGTCTACATTGGTACGCTAGAAAATTGCGTGATCCTACAATCCTCACAGCGTTGTGATGGAGCGGCTCATGGTGGCTGTGAAATGGGATGCCAATTCATCTGGAAAACAGATTGGCTGGTGGAGCTTCCGGAAAACCACACCGCGCCGCCAACCGAAACACCGACCGATCAAGACATTGATCAAGCCACCAATCACCGGATTGCCGAAAACGCATTTGCTGACAAAGCGAACAACAAGTACCGCTGCCAACAAACTGAATTGGTTCAAATTGCCAATCCAATCGGACCGCTGAAGCTCAAGCAATATATTGACGACAATCGCCGCGACAACATTTCAATTTTTGCGATCACCTCGTTTCTATGTTCGCTTGTCACCAAAAAGCTGTTCCGACAAAGCGACAGCCTGGCCGGGCCACACCCAAAACGCACTCCAACCCAGACGCTTGCATTACAAGTCGGCCAGCGAGTCCGCGTTAAGTCGCTTGAGCAGATTCGTGAGACGCTTGATGTAAACGGAAGCAACCGGGGGCTTTGGTTTGACCCCAAAGAGATGGGAGATTTTTGCGGCAAAGAGATGGTCGTCTCCCGGAAAATCACCAAGCTAATTGATGAAAAAACCGGCTTCCTGCGTCAACTAAAAGAACCAACCGTTGTGTTATCGGAAACAGAATGCAGCGGCGTATTCCGTCGGTTTTGTTCCCGCGGCATGCTTCACTTCTGGCGCGAAATTTGGCTGGAAGAAGTCAGTCAGTAATTAGTAGTCCACCAGTAGGATGGACATTCCTGTCCGTCAACGCGCTACAAAGATTAAATCGCGATCAGTAGGCGCGCTGAATTAACCACAGAGGACACGGAGTACCACAGAGCTTCAGCGCGCATCGCGCACCAGTAGGATGGACATTCCTGTCCGTCAGCGCACTACAAAGATTAAATCATGCTCAAAAAAGGCGCGCTGAATTAACCACAGAGGACACGGAGTACCACAGAGTTCTAGCGCGCACTTCGAGAATTCTCGCTGAACGCCACCGCCACTGGCAACGACCGTGCCCGTTTTAAAAGAGAATCTTTGATCGCTGGATTTTCAACCGAGAATGGACGCTAATAAACGCGAATACAAATTCGATTTTTCATTCGCGTCCATCGGCGTTCATTCGCGGTTCTTTTACTCTGTCTTTGCGTATTGAAATCGAACAACGAGTCAAAGCGATCGTATTCACCGAGGACTGTCCGCACTTCTCTGTGTTCCTCTGTGTCCTCTGTGGTTAGTTTTTTCGCATAGCAGTTAAACGCGAATACAAATTCGGTTTTTCATCCGCGTCCATCGGCGTTCATTCGCGGTTCTTTTACTCTGTCTTTACGTATTGAAATCGAACAACGAGTCAAAGCGATCGTATTCACCGAGGACTGTCCGCACTTCTCTGTGTTCCTCTGTGTCCTCTGTGGTTAGTTTTTTCATATTGCAGTTCATGTCGGACAGGAATGTCCAACCTACGAATCGGTAACAGAAAAAGCCCCGTTGAGTATTCCCAACGAGGTTTTTGATTTTTTACTTAACCAACAAGGTTAACTTTTTTTCTTCTTCTCCGGCTCGATCTTATCCCGATACTCTTTGTTTCGGGAATCGTAATAGCGACCGTAGACACCGCCATAGTAAGAGTAAGCACCGTATTGGTAACCGTATTCGCTGTAGTGTGGGTTCTCGTCAATGCCGTTAACAATCACGCCCATCCAGTTTGCACCAACTCGGTCAAGTGAATCCTTGGCTTTCTGAGCCGTTAGCTTCACGCCTTTTCGGATCCGAGTCACCAAGTAAACGGCATCGACCATACTTGCGATCGTCGCCGGATCGGAAACGGGAAGCACAGGAGGTGAATCAACTAGCACGTAATCGAAAGATTCACGAAGTGCCAAAATCAGATCGCGGAAGCTTTCCGATGTCACCAACTCACCTGGGTTACGCGGCCGGCCACCCGTTGTAAGTAGGAACAAGTTCTCTTGAACCTCAGTTGCTTGGATTGCATCTTTCAATTCTGCTTCGCCACCGAGAACTTGAAGCAAGCCCGGCTCCATCTGCTCACCAAAATATTGGTTAACACGTGGCCGTCGCAAGTCAGCATCAATCAAAATCACACGCTTGCCAGCTTGGGCAATCGAGATCGCCATATTGGAGATCGTAGTAGATTTTCCATCACCCGGTGATGGGCTGGTAAACAAAACCGTTTTGATATCGTCGACATTGGACCTAAAGAACAAACCGGTACGCACATCCCGGAACGACTCCGAAGCCGTTGCACTTGGCTTATGAGCAGCGACCAGCGAGGCATGTGCTTTTGAACCGTCAGGCTGTTGCTTGGCATTGATTCGAGGAATTCGACCGACCACTGGAATCTGCAAGCGATCAAAAATCTCGTGCGGACTACGGAACGCCAACTCACTTTGGTCAACTAAAATCGCCAAGCCCAATCCGGCCAAGAAAGCCAGCATCGCTCCAATGGCAATTGACTTAGGTAACGAGGGTGCGATCTTTTTTCCTCGCTTTGCAAAATCCAATTCTTTCACTGTCGTCATTGTATGGTTATTCGCCAAAATATTCATTTCCTGAATCCGCTCAGCAATCGCATTAAAGGCTTTGTCCTTCTTGTCGATTTTGGCTTGTAACAAATTCAGATCTAAGATTCCTTCAGCAATCGACTCGGCCTTGCGAGAAACATCTCGAATTTCCGAAGAAATGCTCGCGAATCGATTTGATAATTTTTTTTGCTCTTGCTGGAGTGCCAGTTGATACATTGTGATCCATTCACGATCTTCCTGCTCACGAAAGGTTTTTTCATCCAACCTCGCGTCTTCCGGATCCACACCCGCTCCAACTTGTGATTCTGCCAGCTTCTGTTTTTCTTCCACGTACTTTTCGAGCTTGGCAACTTGTCTTTGGAGTTCCCCCTTCTCCTGTCGGAAGAATTCGATTTGTTGATCAATCGCCTCCATTTCCTTGTGCCCCTTTCCAAACACACTTGATTTCTTCGAACGTTCAAAATCGAGTTTCATCCTGCTGGTGTCTGTACTCCAAATTCGCTCTCGCAGTTTTGCGAGACGATTTAATTCTGATTGCAAATTTACGACACTCGTGTGTCGAATTTCATAATTTTTATACTGATTGCGATCCAAATTTAAATATTTCTGAGCCTCAATTGCCGCGACCTTAACGTGAACTGGATCTACAACGCCTGTTTCTTCGTTGACCACTAAAGAAGCATCCAAAAGCTTCGCCCGCTCTTGCACATCCAATAATTTTTTCTTTACTTCTAATTCATCATCCTGAAGATTGTATAACTGCTTGCTATAAGGATTAACCGCCACACCATCCTCGCTGACAGCCTGAATGCCCAGCGATTTCAACAGCTCTATTCGCTCGCTATCGGCATTGTCTTTTTCGTCGGAGATATTGTCCGAAAGTCGTTGAATCAACGACATCATCTGCTTGCCATTCGAATGCGAATCCTCCTCTATAATCTCTTTATAAGAATTCACGATTTGATTGAGAATTATCGGCAATTCTTCTGGCTCTGGACCAGTGCAAACGATTTGCATCGTTTCTTTTTCACCAGGAATCACTCTGACCATTCCGCGAAGCATCCCTAGTGGATATGAGGTGTCGCGAAATGTCACCATGCGTTCAAAGCGTCCATTCTGTGAAGCGCTACTAAGCACTAGCTCGCTGGAAATCAAAGTAGCGTGTTTGGCTAGCGACACCTGGGCAAGCTGAAAGTTACCATCCACCAGAGAGGGAGGAGCCTGAGTTGAAATCATCAACTGAAGACTGGAGGAGTAAGTCTGCGGTGTCTTTACATAATACATATAGCCCAATCCAGCACCCACCAAGCAGAAAAGCGCAATCAAATATTTGCGGCGTTGAAGCGGTCCCCAAATATCGAATCCTGGACTCGCTGGCATCCCGGTTGTATGCGAAGCTGCTGTTGAGTGCGCGTGATTCCAACCGTTTACATTTGGAGGCCGAGATTGCGAAACTGGCATTCCATTTGCGGATCCAGTGGAGGCGGGTAGTAGTGTCATAGTTTTCAATCAAGTTGGGCAACAACCAAAACATTGGTCACATTTACAAGCTACTGAAGCAATGGTGATGAATTCAATCCACAAGGAGAGAAGCACTCTTGGTACTTAGCGTAGATTTTAATTCTAGCCAAACAATTGGAAAATGAAAGTTTATCCGGTCGTTTTAGATCCAGATCCCAAAGGAAATCAAGCCAATTATTGAAGCGAAAGACAAGCCGTCATGTAACAACCGTTATGAGCCATCCAAACAATTTCATAAATCCAAAGCGGTGGGGAACCGAACAATCTTCGGCAAGTATAACCCCTTTACTCGAGCTCAAGGGCAGCGAGCCAATACTTCACTGGGGAACAAAAAACCGCAATCAATCATTAAGCAAACCGCCGAGTATTGACCGTAGATTTCGTAGGAATATACTGCTCGTCTTGTTAATGCAGCCGCCATTTAGTTCTTTCGCTGGATTGCATTAGTTATAACGTTTACCCTGAACCACAAAACTGGTTTTGCACACATCTCAAATCACTGCCGAGTGCCACTCACTGACCATTTCCATCTAGACCCGTGAGACAGGGCGGTTCATTCGATTGCAGTCAATTCAAAACCAACTTAATTAACAACGCCCTATTTGGTTTGCCTTGCAATCACGGGCGAACAGTTCAGCCAGATTATTCTTTCGTTTCGCATCTTCCAAAATTTGACCCCTTGACTTTACGACTCGCCGACTAAGGTAGAGGTTGAGTTTGCTTGTAGGTGTCGCTTAAGTGTCACCCAAAGGAACGGAGTGCGCATAGGCTCAAGAAAACATGAAAAACACTTCCTCTTTACAATCGTCAGTACAAGACAATCCTGTCGAGCAACCTCTTGACAGGGACTGGTTATCAGGGCCCGCGAAGGCGTCTGAAATCCTCTTTATCAACAGGTCTTATTGGCCCGACATGGAAGCGACCGGTCAGCTTCTAACAGAAATGTGTGAAAATCTCGCTGATGAGTCAAAATTCGATGTCTCAGTACTCTGTGGTAAACCAAATTTTGCAACTGAAGGCGCATCTTATAAAATTCATGGTGTCGAAAAACGCAACGGCGTAACAATACGCCGAACGGCGCATACGACATTCGACAAATCACAGTTTCTCGGTCGCGCCGTTAACTTTATCTCATTTTGCATTTCTGCGTTTTTCTCGTTGTTGTTTGGCAAGCGTCCAGATGTCATTGTTTGCCAAACTGATCCCCCCCTAAGTCCAATTGCGGCCTGCCTTGTTGCAATAATTCGGCGCACAAAATTTGTCTGCTACCTTCAAGATATTTACCCCGACATAGCCGTTGAGTGCGGGAAACTAAAAGAAGGGCCGTCTGTTAGAATTCTTCGCAAGTTGCTGGTTTGGTGCTATTGTCGTGCCAATAAAATCGTCGTTGTCAGCAACGACATGCGCGACTGGCTTGGGGCTCACGGGGTTGACACTTCCAAAGTTGAAGTCATTCACAATTGGGTCAACACTGAGGCGATTTATCCGATCAAGAGCGAGAATCCTTATCGTGCCGAGCATTTGCTTGATGGTAAATTCGTCGTGATGTATTCGGGCAATATTGGCCAAACGCAGCGATTCGACGTCCTTTTGGATGCCGCAGAACAACTCCGAGAATTCGAGAACATTGTGTTCATGTTTGTTGGGCAAGGGGTTAAGCTCGGCGAGCTTAAAGCTGAGGTCAAAACTCGTGGATTAGAGAACATTCGTTTCCTTGGGTATCAACCGAAACATAGACTTGCCGAAAGCCTTAGTGCTGCTGACTTGCAGGTTGTGTTACTAGACCAGCGGATGACCCGATTGATGATGCCCAGCAAGTTATACTCGGCTCTTGCATCAGGAACACCAATTCTTGGAATTGGTGAAAGTAATTCCCATTTAGCGGAAATCGTGCTCGAAAATAAATGCGGTTGGTTTTTCGAAGAGGAGCAAGTTCCAGAGCTCGCTAAACAAATCCAGGCACTATCTAGCCAAGCAAATGACGCCAAAGATGCGGGAAAAGCTGGACGCAAACTGGCCACGAAGCATTTTGACCTGACAACCTCCGCCCGCCTTTTCACTGGCTTGTTGGACGGTTTTGTAGAATCGTCGCAAGATGAAACATCTCCTGCTTCATCAACCAATTCAGTCTCTAGCCCTTTCGTGAACCCCGAAACGAGCGTTTCAGCGTTTAACTCTAATTTCCCACGCTAGTTTCCGGCGATTCATTGGTCAGCTTACTGAAGTAAAAATTCAGTGACTTGCCCTAAACCCTACCTCCAATGCGAACAGGTTGCGTTGCAACTCCCTCCAGCATTTCCCCAGAATTTTATCCATTGCACCGCCCTTCTTGCGATCCAAATGGAGTCTTTTTTTTGAAGACGGTTCAATTTCGAATCGCGATTGTTATAAACATGAAAACTGCATTCATTACTGGAATCACGGGCCAAGACGGGTCTTATTTGGCAGAGCTGCTACTGAAGAAAGATTACGTCGTACATGGAATTGTTAGGCGCAGTAGCTCGACAGTTCGAACGCGACTGGATTCGCTGTTTCGTGACAAACAGATCTACAACAAACGGTTGTTTCTGCATTACGCAGACCTCGATGACGTAACAACGATCCGTCGAATACTAAACAAAACTCAACCGAATGAGCTTTATCATTTGGCAGGGCAAAGTCATGTTGGGGCCAGTTTTGACATTCCAGAAACGACATGTCAGTTTACTGCGATGGGAACATTGAAGTTACTGGAAATTCTACGCGACCTGGATTCGCCGCCGAAGTTCCTGCACATTAGCAGTAGTGAAATTTTTGGTCGCCCGGAAGAATTGCCGCAAACTGAAATGACCCCCATGCGGCCGGTCACGCCATACGGCGTTGCCAAGACATTTGCGACCCAGATGGTGACTCTTTACCGCGAGTCCTTTGGTTTGTTCGTTTGCAACGCAATTTGTTACAACCATGAATCGCCTCGTCGTGGAGAGTCATTTGTAACTCGCAAAATCACTAAGGCCGCAGCTGAAATTTCTCTGGGACTGCAGGAAAAGCTCGTACTCGGCTCGCTGGATGCACGACGCGATTGGGGGTACGCTCCCGAATACGTGGAAGCGATGTGGCGAATGCTGCAGCAACCGACTGCCGACGATTTCGTTTTGTCAACTGGCAAGGCGAGCAGCATCGAAGATTTCCTCACCGCTGCGTTTGAAGCCGTTGATCTCGATTGGCGCGCATACATTGAACAAGACGCACGTTACATGCGCCCCTCGGAAGTCTCCCGTCTCGTGGGCGATTCATCCAAAGCCAAAGAACAACTCGATTGGCAAGCAAAGACCCAGCTCGCCGAATTAGCCAAGTTAATGGTGCAAGAGGACCTTGCTGCGTTAAAAGAAACCGAAGCAACTTCCAAGGAAGTTTAGCCAATAAATGTCGCGCACATTAAAATACATTTGGCATCACCCTCTGGCTCGTAAGAACCGACTAGGTGCGATACGTCGCTATTTTTCGTGGCAAATCGGCAGTAGAATTCTTCGCTACCCTATCATCATGCCATTCGTTGAGAAGTCTGTATTGGTAATAGACAACGGCATGAAAGGAGCAACCGGCAATATTTATTGCGGCCTCCATGAATTTGCCGACATGGCATTTTTGCTTCATTTCCTACGCGAATCAGACGACTTTTTTGACCTGGGCGCAAACATAGGTAGTTATACCGTACTTGCATCATCGGTCGTTGGAGCGTCAACAATTTCTGTCGAACCGTTACCTGGCACCCACAGTCTTTTACTTCGCAACATTTGGGCCAATGAAGTTGGTTCAAAAGTGTTAACGATTCAGGCTGCATGTAGTTCGGAGCCAGGCGAGTTATTAATGACGGCTGATTTAGATTGTATGAATCACGTTGTATCGGGCGACTACGTCGGCTCCACCACTAAAGTCCCTGTTTCGACAATCGATTCCCTATTGTCAAATCGAACTCCCTCTTGTTGGAAAGTTGACATCGAAGGTCATGAACTGAATGCCCTGAAAGGCGCGGTTTCTGCGATCACGTCGGCGAAACTACAAGCTGTAATCATGGAAGGAGACAATCCGAAGATTCAGCAATGGATGACAGACGCTGGGTTTCGACTGATGTGTTACGACCCATTCAAACGACTCTTGACTTCTGACCCAACTAGTCATGACAGCAAAAACCACCTGTGGATTCGCGACGCTGCCTTCGTTCAAAATCGTTGTAAAACAGCTCGAAAAATTTCCGTCGTCGGACAGGAGGTGTAAGGAATGTACAAGAAACTAAAAATTGCAATTGTCACCAGCGGCCGATTCCATGTTTGCCACTTGGCCCGCGAATTGTCCGCGTTAGGACATGAAGTTAAATTCTATTCGCTGGTTCCCCCTTGGCGGACAAAGAAATTTGGATTGCCAACACAATGTAATCGTTGGGTACTTCCACGAGTTTTTTGGAAGGCTGCCAAGGTTCGCCTTTCTCGCGGCAAGGCCAGTTCAGAACAGCGTGTCGAAGAGTTGATTCTTGCATTTGACTCAGCAGTAGCGCGTACGCTGGAACCATGTGACGTCCTCATCGGCATGTCTGGCATGTGCAATTCTGTTGGAATAGTCGCTAAAGAAAAATATGGTGCTCGAGTTTGGATTGAACGTGGCAGTCGTCACATCTTATCGCAGCAAAAAATTCTCGCTTCAATTCCCGCTGCAAACCAAGTCTCTACGTTTTCGGTAAAACGTGAGTTAATTGACTACAAACAAGCCGACGCAATTTCGGTCCTAGCAAAACATTGCGAAGAGAGCTTCATAGAGAATGGGGTTTCACCAAACAAGCTAGTTCGAAACCCTTTAGGGGTTGATCTTTCTGAATTTCACCCGTCGGCAGTCCCAAACACGGAGCCAACCATTATCATGGCTGGCACTTGGTCAATGCAGAAAGGTTGCAACATTTTGATCGACGCTTGGCGTCGACTGGAGGGCGTAAAACTAATTCACGTAGGAGGTATCGCAGACTGCCCCCTGCCCGACGATTCTAACTTCACCCACTACGATAAAGTCGATCAGAACAAACTAGTAGATTACTATTCAAGGGCTCATGTTTTTGCACTCGCCTCTCACCAAGAGGGGTTAGCTACCGTGCAACCACAAGCGTTGGCATGCGGCTTACGTTTAGTTTGCACAACTCGCACTGGTGGTGAGGATTTAATTCAGTTTGTCAATGAATCAGATGTTATTTCGGTCGTGCCACCCAATGATGTTGATGCGCTCGCCACCGCGCTTTTCAATGCTGTTGAAGTTGCGAAAAAGGAATCTGGAATACGAAATCGTCTGCGTCCAGATGGTGGCGAGAATCTGTCTTGGAAAGGTTACGGACGTAGGTACGCTCAAAACCTCGCAAATCGACAATACTGGGACTGAAGCTTTTTAAACGCAGCGGACGAACGAAAAATGGCATACGACTCGAAAAACAATATTCTGTTTTTACACATCCCAAAGACAGGCGGAAAATCAATCGAGTCTGCGCTTGGAATTATTACCGAAGAGCAAGCGATGAATTTCCGAGGGCGGTCAATCTGGAATCGTATCGGCACAGCGATACAGCGTCGAACATCGAACCAAGCCTTCCGCAAACTGCTCTATGGGACAATTGACGTTACTTTAACAGGACAACACTTGACGTATCAAGAAATCAAATTGCTGGCCCTGTTGTCACAAAAGCAACTCGAAGACTCATTTATTTTTTCCACCGTACGTAACCCGTATGACAAAGCGGTTTCAACTTTTAGGCATCATTGTTATCGAACCGATGGCGACATGGGAGCCAAAGGGTTTGAGAAATTCTGGTCGACGTGGGGTTTTTCGGATTCCACGGATCACGGGACGCTGTCTTTTCGTCGCGAGCAAATTGACTTCCTTCGCGAAACGGATGGAACCATCGTTGCTGACGAAATTTTACGTTTCGAAACCTTGAAGAAAGACTTTGAAAAAATTCGAACGAGGTTTTCTCACGCATCTGAACTTCCAAAGGTTGGATTCACAAATCACAAAAAGTCCTATCAAGAATACTATACATCTTCATCGCGAAAAATCATTGAAGATCTATTCGCAACCGACATTGAGTATTTTGGATATTCCTTTGACTAACACCATTAACACCATTATTAACTCGCCGGCAACAGTCAGAATAACCACGAATGCTTCCTCGTAGAGTCTCACTCGGATATGCCACGACACTATTGGGCGTCGTAGGTGCGCTACTTAACAACCTTTGGTTGTTGGCAGCGGTAGCTGATGAGGTCAGCAAAAGTGAGTTGGGACTATACCTATTCGCTGCAGCGACCATTGGCTATTTTGCGCTCACTCAATTGGGACTGGATGCCGCGTCTGCACAAAGAATCGCTGAGGCAATAGGACGAAAAGAGAAATCGCTTGCCACACGAATCTACTATCAAATTTCTTATTTCAATAACGGCATTTGCTTGCTAGTGGCCGCTTGCACGACTATCGCTACCGTCACGGCATGGTTTTTCGCTCCTGCTGAATTGAGAGATGTTGCTTGCTGGATTGTCGCATCCACAGGCTTGGGCACTACCATTCGACTGTTCGCAAATCCAGCTCGGGCAGCACTCAACGGTGCTGGAAATGTTCACCTCGTCGGTATCGTTGGATTAATGACCAATCTCCTGACTCCCGTACTTGGTTACATTTTGTTGAAAAACGGCGCCGGTGTTTTATGCCTGCCATTCTCTCAATTCATTACTGCGTTGTTGGCGATGCTGATTCTTCATCTTCAGCGCATCAAGACATGTTCTTGGTCTCGCGAACGTGTCATTGATCGTTGGGACGGATTTTCATCATTGTTCAAATTCGGGGTAGGTGTTAGCGGCAGCATTGCTTTGGCGATGTTAGTTGCGACATGCGAACCCATTTTGTTCAAACTAGCCTCATCTGAAGCGTTGCTTTGCGTTGCGGTTTACCATATTTGGTTTCGATTCCCTGCAATGACATTTGTGCTTTCGTCTGGGTTGACTCACAATTCTGGCCCCGCTCTTGCCACGGCCTATGCTCGTGACGCTAGTGAAGGGATTACGTTTTTTCGCCGATTGTTTTGGATTGCAACTGGCATCGGGGCGATTTGCACCTTCGCCGTCGTAAGTTGGCTAACTCCATTTGTCCATCACTGGCTGAACGGGAAATATGATTTACCCAACGGAATTTCCATCTCGCTAGGTTTTGGTGTGCTGATTGGATTTCGCGCAATCCTGTTGGCTGTTGCCAGTTTTTTCTACCCTTTAAATCGTATTCGCGACGTTGTGTGCGGCTATGCGATTCAAGCGGGAAGCAAGATCATACTCGGTTTGTGCCTAATTCCCTTCTTTTCTATTCGCGGAATGGTATGGGCATACGCCCTTTCGACTTTTCTCGCAGCCGCGTGGCTCCTGTTGATATTAATTCGACGCGATGTCGTCAAAACGCGCGAAGCCGTAGCCAGTTTTTCATCGATATCAGCTACCGCGTCATTAGGTTGGGTCGTTGCCCAATACACAGAAAACCTTGATCTGAAACAAACAATTGTTGGAATCGGAATCACCACCGTTTGTTTGGCATTGATCGTTTTTGCGACCTTTTGCGTTACCCAAAGACGAACTTTAACTACCCGCCACCAGCAGGCGCAAATCGGAGATGAAATTTCTTATTCGTCTCAAAAAGAACAGGAACCTGCAGCTTACTAATATGAGAATTCCTGAAACTTTCAAACTAAGAGAAAAAGTTCGGCATCAGGTAGATCCCCTGCCTGATGTAACATGGACAGCCAATCGCGTAGATGAGTTTCGGGTGGTCAAGAAACTACCGATTCGCCGACGGCTTATCGATCGCCTCTCACCTTATATCGTGAACTGGAAGCAGAATCAATTCACCAAAACAGTAAAAACAAAACTCAACGCGTCTTATAACTTGCTATGTGTCGGCGAACGGTTCATGCGTGGGACATTCGAAAACCGGATTCGTCAACATGCACGGGATGTAGAAAGCGTCCTTGTACAGGGTTGCGGCTTCGGAGACAAAGAGGTTCACCGCTGGCTTCGCAGGGGCGTAAAGTCCGTTGCAGGGATCGAATTGATGAACTATGAGTCGTGTTGGGAAAAGACTGCTCCCATGCTGAACGAGGCATTCGGTGCAGATGTCGGGTTTAAACAAGCATCTGTGGACGACATCCCCTATGGAGACGGCGAGTTCGATGTGACCTCATCCTCGGCTGTTTACGAACATGTTTATCGATTGAAGGAAGCGTCTAGGGAATCAGCTAGAATCCTTCGACAAGGCGGGTTCCTTATTCACAGCATTGGCCCACTCTACTATTGCTTTGGAGGTGACCATTGCATCGCCACCTATGGGCAGGACGCTGGCTACGACCATCTTCTTCTACCCGAGGAAGAGTACCGACGTCGTATCAGCGATCGAAATGTCTTCGACTTGTCACCGGATCCGATTTGCAATTTCTGGGCAGAAAACGATCGTCTGTCTTTTGCGCGATTTCGTGAATACCTAGATGTTTTTGATGAATTATTTGATGTTTCATTTATGCTGCTCGTGATTTGCGACCAAGCTCTAGCGTTTCGTGATCAGCATCCAAGCAAATGGCAACAAATGCTCGATATGGGCCTTGATGAAGAAGATCTCTTAGTGAAAGCGATTCATGGCATTTGGAAAAAAAAGTAAATGACTCGCGCGCATGGACGCGAATTATTTCAGAATTCAAGTGTCTGAGTTTCGATCCGTTGTAATAATTTCTAACGCTTTAATTACATAGAAATCCTATCCAGTTCCAATGACAAATATCCGCTCTCAACTGAACTCAACTCTAAGAAAATTCGCGACGGTTCTCCCGCCTCAAAATCCAATTCGACAATTTCTGTCAAAAATTTGGTCTCGTTTTTTAGAAAAATCAGGCAAATACATTGATGTTCAAGTAGGCGATCAGAAGCTAAAAATGTTAGTCCAATTTCGTCATCTAAATCCAAATTACGAAGAAGCAACACTCCGTATTTGGAAACAGCTCCTGCAATTGGAGATGACAGTTTGGGATGTCGGCGCCAATATTGGTGTCTATACAGCAATATCAGCAAGAGCTATCGGATCCAAAGGAAGCGTAATTTGTTGGGAGCCTGCCCCCGATTCGTTTGATGCAACTTGCAAGCATATCTTGGCAAACGGTTTATCGCAAAACTGCGAGGCGATTCAAGCGGCTGTATCTGACACCGACGAAGGGACAATTCGGTTTACAGTATTGGAGGGGGAGGGCACGAATCCAATGAATCGAATTTCACCTGATATAAGCTCGAATGGAATCGAAGTTCCCGTAATGTCACTTGATGCTCAACTTTCAAAATCGGACCCGCCCGACGTGATGAAGATGGACATTGAAGGGGCTGAAGTACATGCGTTATATGGGTCAACAAAATTACTAAATGAACACCGACCCATCATACTATTAGCTGTCCACCCGATGTTCCTGCCTGAATTCGACCGATCTCCTAGCGATATTATTGATCTTTGCAAGTCTCACAATTATTCGACGCTCACAATGACCGGTAAAATCGTTGACGTTTTGGAGTATGACGAATATTTGTTGGTTCCTAGTGAGCGGGTAGAGAAAATTCAATCTGATGTTCAATGGAACCAGAATTAGCTGTGAAAAACAAAAAAGTTGTTTATTTTCTTTACACCAGTCCCGGCTCATATCCCATTCTTGGGCATGCAGTCCGCTGCTTATTGGCTGATGGCTGGGAAGTTCTTGTTTTGGGCATTGGTACCACCGGCACTGCAGCGAATCTACAGCTTAAGAATGCGGAGGGACTACAGCAAAAAACCTTGTCCCCAGCAAACGCTGGACTTCGGCAAAAGATTCACTTTATCTACTTTGCAATTTGGGCTACTTGGCAGGCATTTCTTTGGAAACCTGACGTCATCTATTGCATTGAACGACTTGCTGCCCCTGCAGCACTGTTGTCTCGATTATTTCTGTGGAAGCCGATTTTGTTTCACGAATACGACCCACCTCAAAATCCGCGATCTGTTTTTGAACAACTACTTAACTTCACACGTCGAGTTATCGCAAAACGAGCGGTCGCCTGCGTTATTCCAAATGAGGAACGAGAAATAGACTTTCGAGAAAGCCTGACGCCAAAAAAATCCATGATGGTTTGGAATGCTGTCTCAACCACAGAAATCAAATCCGAACGCGAAAACCGTATCGGTAGTGAACCGTTGTGCCTATGGTATCAAGGAGCGATTAATGCAGGGCAGTTCCCAGAAACGTTGGCTGAAGCTGTTGCCTCGGTACCAGACGTGATTTTGAAGTTCGTCGGCTTTTCCTCTGCCGCGTGGAAAGATTACCCTTCAAAAATCATCGACCGAGCCCAAGAATTGGGAGCTGTTAACCGAGTCCAATATCTGGGTACCCCAGCAACCCGAGAGGAACTATACAAACTGTCTGAAGCTGGGCATGTCGGATTGATTCTCTTTAAGATTCCTTTTCGTGATCCCATGGCAGGAGCCTCGCAAAAAGCGTTCGAGTATATGGCAGCGGGAATGCCGCTTCTTGTTCCCGACATTCCGGAGTGGCAACGATTTGTTGTGGACAATGGTTTTGGACGTGCTTGTGATCCCGGCGATCCGGATAGCATCGCCGAACAAATTCGCTGGTTTGTAGAACACGCGGCCGAAGCCAAGCAAATGGGTATCCAGGCTAGAAAAAAGATTGTTGAAGAATGGAATTATGAAAATCTGTTTCAACCAGTCATTAGTGTTCTCAATGACCAAGTTAAGACTAAAGAAACAAATTCAATGAAATCACAGGACAAACAATGAAAGTAGTACTCCTCGCCGGCGGTATGGGGACTCGACTGAGTGAAGCAACTCATCGGATCCCAAAGCCGATGGTCGAAATTGGCGGCTATCCAATTTTGTGGCACATCATGAAAGGATATGCCCATTTCGGCTACAACGAGTTTGTTATCCTGCTTGGCTACAAAGGCTTCTTGATCAAAAAATTCTTTGCAGATTATTTTTTGTATCGAAGCGATGTCACCATTGATCTTGACGCTAATAAAATTGAAACTCACGCGTCATACGCCGAACCCTGGAAGGTTACCTTACTCGACACTGGCCAAAATACAATGACCGGAGGCCGAATCAAGCGTGCTGAAAAACATTTGGCCGACGCACCCTTTATGCTGACGTATGGCGATGGCGTTGCCAACGTGAACTACGACGAACTCATGAGGTTTCACCAAAACCACGGCAAAGCCATAACGATGACTTCCATTCAACCGGAAGGCCGTTTTGGCCTGGTTATGGCTGATGAGAAAAATCAAGTAACTGCTTTTCGCGAAAAACCTAAAGGAGATACCAACTGGATCAACGGTGGTTTTTTCGTTTGCGAACCGTCCGTTCTTTCGTACATCCCCGAAGACGACGCAACTTGTGTCTTTGAACAACAACCACTTTGCCAATTAGCCAACGATGGAGAGATGTTCACCTATCGACACAATGGGTTTTGGCAATGCATGGATACAATTCGCGATCACAAACGACTGACCGGATTGTGGGACACTCAAAAAGCCGATTGGAAGGTCTGGTAACGAGCCGATGTTTAATTCAACATTTAAAAACAAAAAAGTGCTAGTCACTGGAAACACCGGCTTCAAAGGGGCTTGGTTGTCAGTTTGGCTGAATCAATTGGGCGCACAGGTGCATGGAATTTCCAATGGCGTCCTGACGGCCCCTTCGATTTTCGAATCGGCAAGACTGGCGAGCAATCTTGAATACCACGAACTCGATGTGTGCGATCTAGCATCCCTCTCCACTGTCATCGCTCAAATCAAACCAGATATCGTCTTTCACCTCGCAGCCCAAGCCTTAGTTTTCGAAGCATATGACAATCCGACTTCCACATTGGCAACTAATGTTATGGGCACAGCCAACGTACTGGAAGCACTTCGCAATTCAAATCACGAATGCCTGGCGATCATGATCACCAGTGATAAGTGTTACGAAAACGTCGAATGGCATTGGGGATATCGTGAAACCGATCAGTTAGGTGGAAAAGACCCCTATAGTGCCTCCAAGGCATGTGCCGAGTTGGTTATTCACACTTACTACAAATCCTTTTTTTCTGATCCCGATTGTCCACTCAAATTGGTTAGCGCGCGTGCTGGCAATGTGATTGGTGGCGGCGATTGGTCGATGCATCGTATCATTCCCGATTGCATCAAAGCTTGGACTCAGGGTCAGTCCGTTGAAATTCGCCGCCCAAATGCGACTCGACCTTGGCAGCATGTACTTGAACCGCTCAGCGGCTACTTGCGGGCTGCACAAGTCTTGTCGCAGCGCCCCGAATTGAGTGGCGAATCTTTCAACCTAGGACCGAGCGCCAACCAGAATCATTCGGTCTTAAGGTTGTTGCAAGAAATGAGTAAGCACTGGTTTGACGGCAGCGAAAGCTTCGAACCAATGAAAGTCAGCCACGACGAGAGTCGTCCGGAAGCCGGCCTATTAAAACTTTCTTGTGATAAAGCCTTAGCATACTTAGCCTGGCAACCGACCATGGATTTTGAAAAAACCGCTCGCTTCACGGCGGAATGGTACAAAGAATTCTACAACCCTAAAAGCATGGATATTGAAGCGTTGACGCGGCGACAAATCCACGAATACTGCTCCTTGGCCAAAGCAAAAGAGCATGATTGGGCGATCGTATGATCGATGGAGTGATCATAACCGAATTGAAACGGATCGGAGACGATCGAGGCGAAATCCGTCATGCGTTGAGAAACACAGACGTTACGTTCGATGGGTTTGGTGAAGCCTATTTCTCGGCTGTCAAAAATGGCGTAGTTAAAGGCTGGAAAAAGCATCGGCAAATGCTTTCGAACCTGATCGTGGTTGAAGGAGTCATTCGTTTCGTATTGGTCGACGACCGCCCCAACAGCCCGACAGCTGGGCAATTTATGGACATCACACATTCGCTCGAAAAATATTCACGTTTGACTGTGCCACCCGGGCTATGGATGGCATTCCAAGGGATTGGTAAAGATGACAACTTGTTGTTGAATATCGCCAGTATTCCCCACGATCCAACCGAAAGTGAAAACATCTTACTCGATTCACCCAATTTGACTCGGGCTGGAATTCCCTTAATCAACTGGGGGAAAAGCCATGAGTAAAGTGCGTCGTGTTCTTGTTACTGGTGGCACTGGCTATGTCGGTGGCCGGCTGATTCGACAATTCAGAGACAACGGCTGGCTCGTACGCGTTGGAAGTCGGCAATCTGAAGAGCAAGTCATTGACTTGTTCGGCCCATTGGTCGAATATTCAAAATTTGACGCGGAGGATGAAACATTAGCGATTGAACCGTGCGTCGCCGACTGTAGTGCCGTCGTTCATTTGGCTGGTATGAACGCCCAGTGCTGCGGAATTGACCCAGAACTTGCAACTCAAGTAAACGTGGCAGGAACCAAGCGATTGTTAAGCGCCAGTCAGGAAAAAGGCGTCCAACGTTTTATTCGCACTTCAACCATTCACGTATTCGGATCTCCATTAGTCGGGAAGCTGACAGAAGCAACAAAACCCCGCCCAACTCACCCGTATGGTTCAACCAATGCTGCGGCTGAGGCATTGACACTAACAACCAATTCACACTCGATGGCAACGGCGGTCGTGAGACTTTCAAACGCATTTGGCAAGCCGTTTGAACCTGGCGATGGTCACTCAGATCGCCCACATGGCCCTGACAGTTGTTGGAAGCTCGTAGTCAACGATCTATGCAAACAAGCTATCGAAAACAACGCAGTGGTTCTCAATTCCTCCGGTGAACAGTTCCGAGATTTTGCACCTTTGACGACAATCGTCCGCGGACTTCAGCATTTAGTGGAAATGCCCCTCGCTAAATTAAGCGGTACATTTCACCTCGGTAGTCGTTCAACCCAAACGGTGAGGAGCATCGCAACAACAGTTATTGACCGCTGCGAATCGCTGTTTGGTTTTCGCCCATCACTTACGCGAGGTGATTTACCTGAAACGAGCCCGACATTTGAATTCACCATCGACAGGCTATTGCAAACAGGATTCGAATCGAATGTCTCGGCAATTTACGAAATTGATGAATGTCTTCGTTTTTTAACTGCGTCAAGAAATCAGGCTACCAATTGAAAAGAAAGCACATTTGTGAATTTCGAACATCAGTCAACTGCAAAACGGAAGTTGCCAATCAAAAAATGCGTCACCCCATAAAAGTCGTAGCAATCTCACATGCCTATGTGAGGTCCATCAACCGCAACGTTTTTGGTTTGGTTGCGGAACTTGGGTGCGATGTTCATGTACTGGCGCCAGAGTCAATTGAATCGGGGAAACAAGAGATATTGTGTGAACCGCACGACTTGCCAGGTGTAACTTTGCATCGTTTGCCGATTGCTGGAACACATTTGCGGCGGATGAAATTTGTTCGCTTGGAACGATTGTTGAAAGAGATTTCGCCAGACGTTATTTTTGTCGAAGCTGATCCAGTTAGCAAAACTGTTTTGGATCTTACGCGATTCTGTCGCAAGTACGAAGAAGTCTCGCTGATTTGTCTAACGAATGAGAACCTTAATTGGAAATTCAATGACGCATTGCGTCGAACTGGGCTTCGCGGCCTTCCCGCGTTAATCGTAAAAATGATTGCTCATCGACGTTTCCGATCTCAAATTGATCACGTGTTCACGACCAGTAAATATGCCCAGAAAATCTTTGAGCAGGCCGGCTATCCGTCGGTTTCGTTTTTGCCGCTCGGGTTCGATTCAACGAATTTTCGCTACTGCTCAAAAACACGATGCCGTATTCGAAAACAAGAAGACATTGGCTCGGACGAAATCGTCATTTCGTACTTTGGACGAATTTCGAAAGAGAAAGGTGTCACCGACTTGATCTCTGCGCTAGGCCGGCTGAAAGCATATTCATGGCGTTTATTTTTGAATGATTTTGTGTCAAACAGTGAATACTCTGACCATGTTTCCGCGTTGATCCGTAAACTAGGCATCGAAGATCGTGTTCATACGGTTCGATCACAACATGGACTCATCTCTGAATGGATGTGTGCATCCGACATCACTGTCCTGCCATCACATACAACTTCTATTTGGGTGGAGCAATTTGGCCGGGTCGTAACAGAAGCGATGGCAACTGGTAACTATGTAGTTGTTTCTGACAGCGGCACTCCGAAAGAACTTGTTGGCGATACGGGCAAAGTGTTTCCTGAGGGAGACCAAGAAGCCCTAGCCGATTGTTTAGCGAATTTTTTGAAATCCCCTGCCAATTTTTTGCTGGATCGCAAAGCTGCAATCCGACGTGCCCAACGCAACTTCGATATTTCGGCCCAAGCCAGAAAAATGGTGACGAGATTCGAACAGACATGTGTTACGAAATCATGAAAATCTTAATTAGTGACAGTCAACATCCTAATGCTGTCGCCCCTCAATACGCTGACTATTTGGGCAAACAGCCGAAATTGACGGTGACTCGATTCGCGCACGACGACCTGTATATTCAATGGACGAAACGAAGCCTCGCCCATAAATTGTGTGCGCGTCTTACACCGAAAGTCGTTGAACGAAACATTAATACGGAATTGATACGATTGGTTTCTACCACCAAGCCAAATGTTGTTTGGGTTTTTAAAGGTGGACAGTTTTTTCCGAACACAATTCAATCAGTCAAGGAAACCGGATCCCTTTTGGTGAACTTGAACGGAGATCATCCTTGGAATTTTTTCCAGCGGGGATCAGGAAATGCAAACGTTACGAACAGCTTTCATTTGTACGACGTCTTTTTTACTTACAGTCGGTCCATCGCAGCTGAAGTCGCAAAACGATACCCGGAAATTTCGACACATGTTTTGCCATTTGGTCATCGAGTCACCAATTCACAATACGAACAATTGACGCAAATTCCGGAGAGCAAACGAGTCTGTTTTATTGGCAACCCCGATCGTTTGCGGGCCGCGTTTTTGGATAAAATCGTAGCGTCTGGAATTCCAATTGACGTTTACGGTTTCAAATGGAGCCGACATTTGCAAAAAAAAAACAATCTACGTGTATTTAATCAGGCAAATGGCCAGAAGTATTACGAGACGTTACGAAAATACCGCGTACAGCTGAATTTATTCCGACCGCAAAATGCAAACTCTCACAACATGCGTTCCTTCGAGACGCCCGCATGTGGAGGAGTGATGCTGGCACCCGATAGTGAAGAACACCGAGTTTTTTTTAATGAAGGAAAGGAAGCCTTCTTTTTTAACTCACCAGAAAACGCAATCGAACAGTGCCGACATATTCTCGAACTTCCTGATGATGAAATCCTGAAAATTCGTGATCGGGCTAGACTTAGATCCGTTCAATCGGGCTATTCCTACAATGATCGAGCAAAAACAGCGCTCCAAATCATTCATCAATTTCACCTTCAGCGATCAGGCAAGCAACCATCTCCATGAATGAGTTTATTCCCATATCTCGACCGTCAATCACGAAACTCGAAATCGAGTACGTTAACGAAGCAGTCACATCTGGCTGGGTTTCTTCTCTAGGAAAATTCGTTGATCTATTCGAAACTGGATTCGCCGAATTTTGCGGTGCAGAATATGCAGTTTCAACCTGCAACGGAACAGCAGCGATCCATTTAGCACTGCAGGCGTATGGTATTGGAGCCGGAGATGAAGTCATCGTCCCTGATCTTTCATTCATCGCGACAGCAAATGCCGTGGTGCATGCCAGCGCAACGCCGGTATTTGCCGACGTTGATGCTGAAACGCTTTGCTTATCGCCAGAATCTGTTCAGGCTTGCATCACACCGCAAACGAAAGCCATCATGCCGGTTCATCTCTACGGCCACCCAGCCGAGATGGATAAGTTGATGGCAATTGCCGTACAAAACAACTTGATCGTGATCGAGGATGCCGCTGAGGCACATGGTTCCACGTTTCGTGGAAAAAAAGTTGGTTGCCTCGGCCACTGTGGGACGTTTAGTTTTTATGGTAATAAGAACATGACAACGGGTGAAGGCGGCGCGATTGTTACCAACGACGCTGATTTCGCCAAACGCTGCAAGATGTTACGCGACCACGCCATGGATCATGAAAAACGATATTGGCACTACGAACTTGGTTTCAACTACCGATTAACTAACATTCAGGCTGCACTTGGTTATGCTCAATTACAACGGGCAGACGAACTTTTGGGGCGGCGGACCAAGATTTTTGAGCGATACCATGCTCGCTTGGCTGACATAGAGGGATTATCACTCAATCGGACGCGATCGCATTGCACTAATAGTTACTGGATCGTGTGTGCAGAAATCGATGGAATTGATGCAAACCGGCGCGAACTAATTATGGCATCGCTCAAACAACGGAATGTTGATTCTCGCCCGTATTTTTATCCCATGTCCGACATGCCGTACTTTGAGGTTGCAGACACGCCAGTGTCACACGACGTATACCAACGCGGCATTAACTTACCCACGTTTTTTGACTTGAAGGACGATCAAATCGATATCGTCGCATCAGCATTGCGTGAAACCATCAATGACCTTGCTTAAGATTTTCGCACGAATTATTCAAAACGTGATCGAAGATTTACTACGCCCGATAAGCGGACCGGCGGGAATTCGACTGCGTCGAATGTATTATCGCAGAAGGTTCGCTGCTTGCGGAACAAATCTTCGGATTGGCCCGGGAGTATTGATTCAAGCTCCAGAATTCATGAAAGTCGGCGATAACGTATGGCTTGACCGCAATTCAACATTCATATGTGGAATTGCCGGAGACGCAGGGCGAACAAGACTGATTGAGAATCACGGCGATACTGAGAAAGGTTGCGTCAATATTGGGACTAACTGCCATGTTGGAATCAATGCCGTAATCCAAGGTCACGGTGGGGTTTCTATTGGCGACTATTTCACTTGTTCAGCGAACTGTTGTATTTATTCACTATCTAACGACCCATCACTATGTCGGCATGGAACAGTCGGCACAGAACAAACAGAAGTTTTTTATGTCGAATCTCCAGTTGTACTGGGGTGCAATGTTTGGTTAGGAATTGGCGTTGTTGCGATTGGTGCAAAGATTGGCAACGATTGTTTTGTCAAACCAGGAGCAGTTGTCACAGGCGAGATTGAAAGCAATTCAATCGTTGGTGGATTTCCTGCCAAACGACAGCGAGAGAGATTCCCTCAACCTCCAGTCGAAACGGAAGCATAGTTATTTTGAAAATTCTATACCTCACAACGGGCTGCTTTGATAAAGGGGGCGTCAGTCGTTTCAGCCGATACCAAATTTCCGCACTTAAATCGCTCTACGGTCAGACCAACGTCCGCGTACTATCACTTCTCGGCCCAGATGAACATGCTTTTGAAGAGCCGTTTGACGTTACTTGGTATGGGGGGAAAGTAAACCTGATCAATAAAATTCGATTTGTAACTGCGATCACGAAACACGCAATATTATGGCGACCAGAATTAGTTCTTACTGCTCATATTCACTATTCAGCAATGGCCCATCGTTTCAGTCGTCTGATCAAGGCGAAAAGCCTATTGAACATTTACGGACTCGAAGTCTGGTCTTCTCCAAGCAAATCGTGTCTTTGGGGACTGCGCAACATCGATCATGTACTTGCTGATTGCCACAACACAGCCGACTATGTCGTTGAACATGCCTTGAGGGCTCCGCCACGTCCATCTGTGATCTGGGATCCTGTTGATATTAAGCGATTCTATCCAGCTAACTGTCCGCAGCACGTCCTTGACAAATATGGACTGTTTTCTAAAGACGAACATTTTGTGATTTTGAGCCTTGGACGGTTAAGTGTAGGCGCCTCACATAAGGGTTATGATCGACTGATTAAAGCTTTCGCCCAGGTCAGCAAGATTCATCCTTCTGCTCGCTTGGTCATCTGCGGTCGAGGAGACAATACTGACAACCTAAAGGCTTTGGCAAGAGAATTGAACGTCGAGGAGTTGGTTCGATTTCCGGGTGGAATTGACGAGGAGGATCTCGTTGACGTTTATCGAAGTGGAACGATTTTTTCGCTAGTCAGTGATCAAGGAGACGGGCGAGGTGAAGGAATTCCTATGACGCCACTGGAAGCAATGTCCTGCGGCGTGCCAATTATCGTCGGTAACCAAGATGGCTCACGTGAAGCCATCATTGATGACCGCAACGGATACTGCATTGAACCTTTTGATTTGGACAATCACGCCCGCATAATTTGCGATTTGATCAACAATCCCGAGACTCTTTTGTTAAAAAGAGACGGGGCCATTAACGTCGCAAAGGAATTTTTTTCCTACGAGCGTTTCATCCGAGAACACGAAGCCCTGTTGGCTAACGTAGTACCGACGCCCAAATAATTAGATAAAACGAATACCTGTATCACGTGATCCCAGACGATCCTAAATTTACAATTCTTATCGCTTCCACTGTAATGATTGGAAGTATCATCGTTCTGCTGATGCGTTTTCGGGGCGGCTGGCGACAGACAATAGGACTACCTCTAGGGTTTGTTTCGGTACTTACGATGACGAACATAGGTACTCTCTTGTATCTACTCCCATGGTACGACCCATCCAAGGATCCGTACCTAAAACAAACGGGTGTGACCATCGAGGTCGTTGCTCAAGGTGGATGGATGACGGCGATTGGATTCTTGGGATTCTTGGTCGGAACCTTTCTCATTCGAAGGCAACCAGTTTATGGCAACACTGCCAGCTTCAATCCTCCCGGTTATGCTTTGTCGAATCGAATTATAACTTTTGGCACTATATTCTTGATCGTTTCACCATTATTTCGGGTCATTCCTTCGGCCACCCCATTATCAGAATCCGCAAAACTATTCTTACTCTGCGGCATATGCATGGGGTTTATTACAGCCTCACGTGAAAAAAACCAACAGACGCAAGCGATCTATCTATTGATCGCTTTTATGATACCTGTTGTAACGGTTACCATCTTTGGATTTTTGGCGTCAGGGGCTGCAATGCTGGCGCTCATGCTTAGTTGTTTTATCAATCGCCGTTTTCCTGAAGATCGAAAACGTATCGTCCTAGCATTACCTTTTGTTCCATTACTCCTTTGGGTTGGGATGTCGGTTTTTGTGACCTACATGGATTCTCGAGTTGAAATTCGAAAAGTTGTTTGGGAGCAATCCACGGTCAACGAAAAATTCAACAGAGTTACGACTTCATTTTCGAATTTCCAATGGTTTGACATTGGCAAAACCAGGCATTTACACACGATTGACATTCGACTTAACCAGAATGTACTAGTAGGGCGTGCTGTCGAACAACATGAGTCCTTTCAAATTCCATTTGAAGACGGCAAGACAATCCTATATTCATTGGTAGCGTGGGTACCTCGCGTCATTTGGCCAGGAAAACCGTCCGCAGGTGGTAGTGACTTCGTTACGCTCCATACCGGTCGCAAATTTGCAGGAGGAACGTCGGTTGCCGTAGGTCATGTTTTCGAATTTTATGTCAACTTTGGCATTTTGGGCGTGTTTGTGGGATTTGTGGCGATAGGGATGTTCATTCGTTGGCTGGACCTACAGGCGACTACTTACTTGTTAAACGGCGACAACCCAAAATTCATTCAATATCATGTGCTCGGATTGGTCGCAATCCAGCCATCGGCATTGCTCTTTTTCTGGGTCACTTCGATGGTGGGTGCATTTATCATTACCAAACTACTGGCTCGGTGGCTCGTCACTCAGGGTACCAAAATTTGAACATGGTGATTATTCAAACCATCGCGGGAACGAGAATTGATCACGGCGGAACATCGCGAAGCGTACCAAACATTTGCGATGCTCTTGCTGCTGTACAGGAACATGTTCACTTGATCACTGGCAAGCCAGCAGATCCAAGAGTGAGATGCAATTACCCGTCGTCCAAAGTAGAATTACATTTGGTTCAAGAATCGCGACATCAAAGACAATTGGGGCTTCGAAAGCGTTTTGGTGAGGCGCTGCGGGCGTTATTAACCAACAACGACCCCGCGAAAACAATTGTTCATGACCATGGAATTTGGCTTGCATCAAATCGTGCTGTCGCTGCCATAAGCCAACAAATGAAGATCAAACGCGTTGTCAGCCCTAGGGGGATGCTTTCGGAATGGTCACTCAGCAATGGCAGCCTAAAGAAAAAAATTGCTTGGACTCTATATCAACGGAAAGACCTCAAGAACGCCACCGCCTTTCACGCCACTGGTGAGCAAGAGGCTGAGGACCTTCGTTCACTAGGATTTAGACAACCAATTGCGATCATCCCTAACGGAATTGTCTTGCCCGCTAAAATGCCTGAGCGAATTCAAGGAAGTCAGAAACGGATGTTGTTTCTTTCTCGCATTCATCCCAAGAAAGGGCTTTTGAACCTTGTACGTGCTTGGCATCAAATTCGTCCAGCTAGAGATTGGAAACTGGTTTTGGCGGGCCCCGATGAAAACGGACACAAACATGAAGTCGAAGAATTGGCCAGGGAATTGGGTGTTATCGAAAACCTAGAATTCTTTGGTCCTGTAGACGATAATGAGAAATGGATCCTTTACCGAAACGCGGACCTATTCGTATTGCCTTCCTTCAGCGAAAACTTTGGGATTGTCATCGCCGAAGCTTTAGCAGCGGGACTTCCCGTGATTGCGACGACACCAACTCCTTGGCAAGTGCTTGAGACGGAAAAAATTGGGCATTGGGTCGCGCCAACGGTTGACGGGGTAGCCGGCGCAATAAGGACCGCATTAAGCCAGTCTGAAAAGGAAAGAAACACCCAAGGTAATCGAGCTTCTGAGTGGGCTTGCAAACGTTTTTCTTGGGGAGGAATTGCCAAGCAAATGAGTGAATACTATGACTGGCTTTTGGCTGGCGGTGAACGTCCAACATTTATAAATGAATGGAATGCAGAAATATGAAAACCGAACTGGAGAAGTTTTGTGACTTCTAAATCTGAAATTGGCGAATACAAATACATTTCTGCCGCGCCTACACAAACTGCAAATTACTTGTGGCCAAAAGTCGAAGAAGTTTTAAAAACGAAACTTCAAAATCCAAACATTCTTGACCTTGGCTGTGGCAATGGGGCATTCACGATGAGATTAGCGCAGCTTGGCTATGATGTCATTGGAATCGATCCTTCGGAGTCAGGAATCTCCCATGCCAGTAAAGCTTCCGCTGACATTCGTTTCGAAGTCGGTTCTGCCTACGATGATTTGCGACAAAAATTTGGTGCAGTCGATTGTGTTGTCAGTCTTGAAGTTGTGGAACATTTGTACTCACCCAAATTGTTTGCTGAAAACATTTTCAAAGTACTACGTCCGGGTGGAATCGGAATCATTTCGACCCCCTACCACGGGTATTGGAAAAACCTAGCCTTGGCGGCAACTGGCTCCATGGATAAGCACTTTACAGCACTTTGGGATCACGGCCATATTAAGTTCTGGTCAGTCAAGACGCTTTCAAAATTGTTTGAAATGCATGGCTTGAAAGTTGACCATTTTCGATTTGCTGGACGATTTAGTCTGATGGCAAAAAGCATGATCGCTGTTGTTAGCAAGCCACAAATATGAATCCTGAACTCGTTACGCCACTAATTTTAACATTTAACGAAGCAGCCAATTTACGATCAACGCTTGAAGCACTTTCTTGGGCGAAGCAGATTGTGATTATTGACAGCTCAAGCGTTGACGAAACTCTGGCCATTGCTGCCGAATTTTCCAATGTGAAGGTTCGCCAATATGTGTTCGACAATCATCCCAATAAATGGAATTTTGGTTTAGAGCAGATTGAGACGGAATGGGTGCTTACCTTAGACGCAGATTATGTCTGCCCAGCAAATTTAAGCAATGAAATGGAAAGTCTTAATTCTGCAGCTGACGTGTTTTACGCCAAATTCCATTACTGTGTTTTCGGGCGCGTGTTGAGAGCTTCCCTTTACCCTCCGCGTGCGATTTTGTTCCGTCCAAAACAATGCCAGTATATTTCGGACGGGCATACCCAGCTGCTTGATGATGCGAAAATGGAAACTTCATTTTTGACTTCAATTGTCCAGCATGATGACCGGAAACCACTTACTCACTGGTTCGATTCTCAACTCTCTTGTGCAAAACTTGAAGCCGAAAAAATCCTAGCTGCTGCCCCCAATTCGCTTTCTTGGAAAGATCGAATTCGAAGACGTTGCCTATTTGCGCCTGGTTTAACTTTCTTCTATTGCTTGTTCGTAAAGCTTCTTATTTTGGATGGCTGGCCAGGCTTTTTTTATACGTTTCAGCGCGTCTTTGCGGAACTCGTTCTATCGTTGATTTTGATCGAAAAAAAGCTGAGACGAAAAATTGACAGAGCCGATTGAATCGACGCGAAATATAGCCCAGCCACATCAGCGAGATTTCGAATTCTTAAACTAAATCGGACTCTCTTAATGTACATCGGTAAAAACACTTATTCTATCGCACGTCGTGAAAAACTTGGAGATACATTTGAACATACTAGGAATAAACGCCTTTCACGGCGATTCATCGGCTGCCATTGTCTGCGACGGACAACTAATCGCGGCCATCGAAGAAGAGCGATTCAACCGTGTCAAACACTGGGCCGGATTTCCAGCTGAGTCGATTCGGTATTGCCTTGAGACGGCAGGTATAAAACCTGAGGAACTTGATCACGTTGCTGTCTCGTTCAATCCCAAGGCCAATCTCAGCCGCAAGGCCCTCTTTGCGATTAAAAACCGCCCTTCGTTCAAGAGCATTCTCGATCGCTTACAGCGGCAAGGGAAAAGCCTGACTTTGATGGAGCAGGTCGCTTCTTCGTTAGGTGTCAACACGGAAGATCTCAAAGCAACTTTTCACAATGTTGAACACCACGATGCTCATATCGCGTGTGGATTTTTTCTTTCGCCATTTGATGATGCCGCTATCCTTTCGGTCGACGGCATGGGTGACTTTGTCAGTACAGTTACTGCAACGGGCAGGGATTTCGATTACAAGAAATTGAATCAGGTATTTTACCCACACTCACTTGGGTACCTCTACAACGCGGTCACTATTTACCTTGGGTTCCCTCACTACGGTGACGAATACAAAGTTATGGGATTGGCTCCCTATGGCAAGCCGAAGTACGTAGAGAAGTTTCGCAAGATTGTTTACCCCAAAGGGAAAACGTTCGAACTGAACCTAGACTATTTCACGCATCCCAAAAATGGGATTTCGATGAGTTGGGATAACGGCAACCCTCACGTTGACGCGTTTCATAGCCCTCTCATGGAAGAGCTACTTGGGCCCGCACGACAGAAAGGCGAGCCTGTTGAACAGATTCATGAGGACATCGCAGCGTCGATGCAGGTGGTGACCGAAGAGATTATTTTTCACCTACTCAACGAGCTACATAAGGAAACGAATCATGACAATCTCGTAATGGTTGGTGGTTGTGCAATGAACTCGGTCGCCAATGGAAAAGTCCTATCAAAGACTCCTTTTAAAGAGCTATATGTTCCTGCAGGTGCGGCCGATAATGGCACATCGTTTGGGGCCGCGTTTTACGTTTGGAACAAGACTCTCCAACAGCCAAGAACATTCGAGTTGACCCACTCAAGCTGGGGCGATGACACACCTCGGGACCGCTGCGTCAACGCCACAATTAAGGCTGAGCTTCCCTTCCAGGAGTTCGAAAATGACAAACTCTATGACCGAGTTATCGATGCGATTTGTGAAGGCAAGGTTGTTGGCTGGTTTCATGGAAAGATGGAATTTGGAGCACGTGCGCTGGGTAACAGATCCCTCGTCGCCGACCCACGGCGAACAGACATGCGGGATATCATTAATCTAAAAATCAAATTTCGTGAAAAATTTCGACCTTTTGCACCAAGTATTTTAGAAGAATATGTAGACGAGTACTTTACAATCAATGAACCCTCACCCTTCATGGAGCGGGTGTTGCCAATTAGAGCTGAAAAACACGAAGAGATCCCCGCCGTCACCCACGTTGATGGATCTGGACGGTTACAATCGGTCAGCCGAAAAACGAGCCCGGAGTATTGGGAGTTGATTGACCGGTTCCGACAACGGACAGGTGTGCCGATCTTGCTGAACACTTCACTCAATGAGAATGAACCGATCGTGCGAACTCCCGCGGAAGCAATTTCATGCTTCCTGAGGACCGACATGGATGTGCTAGTCGTGGGAAATTGCTTGATCGATCGACACAACGAGGGGTTTCCTCAACAGTTTCAAAAACGGAGCTAGAGTTTACTCAAGATGGAATTGACTTCCCACTGTGATCGCAAAATATTATCACTTCAATTCATCTCGGCGGTTTCGATCCCAAAGGCATCCAGAGTCCGCCTCTATCAAACAATAATTAACGATGCTTGACCCCAATTCAACGAAACTCTCGTCTAGTTCAGTCGACCGACTTTGGTTGATTTGCCTAGCGGCAAACATCCCAATGGCGATTGAGTATGTAAATAGAATGTGGCGACTTGGTCACTACCAATTTTTTCCACTACTGGCGATTGTAGCAGGATGGCTAATTTATGACCGAGTTGGAAAGTTACCAAAACGAAACGGCGCAACAACTGTTTCAATGGTGGGGTTGGGCCTGAACACGATTCTATTGTTCACATCTGTTGTCTTTTATTCATCGACACTTTGGATTATCTCGTTTTTGTTCTTGCTCGGATTATTTATTTATCAACGATGGGACCAGTACGGATTTTGGAAAGCCGCTTCGGCGTTGTCTCTTTTTCTATTCATTGTTCCTTTGCCAATGAGACTTGATATTGAATTGATCACGAGAATGCAATTCGTGGCCAGTCAATTGGCTAGTTGGATCCTAGATTCAGTTGGGCAAATTCACTTCCGAGATGGCGTGGTTCTAGTAACCGAAAAGAAGCAATTTTTTACCGAAGAAGCATGCAGTGGCGTTCGCTCTTTGTTTTCCTCATTGGCTGCGATCTCAATCTTTGGTGTATCTTCTCGATATCCGTGGTGGCGACATTTGATCAATCTCTCCCAGACGATCATTTGGGTTATTGTTGGCAATGCGATACGTGTCGCAATTGTCGTCTACGTTGCCGACAACTGGACAGACTCAATTGCGACGGGCACGACCCATGAAATGCTTGGACTCGTAATGTTCCTGTTTATTTTTGGGTTATCGTTAAGCACGGACAGGGCAATTGATACATGGAATTCTTCAAGGGAATCGCTAGATAGAAATTCAACGACAGTTGCAGAGCATCAAATCACAACCGCCAATACATCGCAGGAACCTCACTCGTTCATTCGCTGGGCAATAATCTTGTCATTCGTTCTGATTTTTGTTTTTTCTGCGCGAATGACCTACGTCAAGCACTCAAAAGTTGTACTCGACTATTACTATTTCTCAAGACAAACCCTACCAAGTGCCGAGCAGTCCGATTTACCAAGTGAAATCAATGGCTGGAAACTCACCGAGTATGATCACAAGCTTCGAGAAGGAGTGCGGTTATTGGCCCCTGAGTCTTTTCTTTGGACGTACGTAAAGGACGGGAAAAAAATTCTGATCTCGCTTGACTCGCCCTATCCTGAATTTCACCATCTTTACGGCTGCTACTCTGGCTTGGGTTGGAAAGTATCCTTCGATCATAGGTATCAGGAACCCGGCTCGGGCAACAACTCTGACAACCTGACTTTCTTAGATATGCAACGACGTGATGAGCACGGTGTAGTATTCTTCACAGCCTACGATAGGCTTGGTGAGCTGGTATTGCCAAATTCGACTGTCCCTCGTTCTAGAGATGCAATACGGAACATCCGTCTTGCGTTTGGGATGTTAAACGCGGAGTCGGACCCGATGATTTCATCGCAGGCCTTGCCAATATCCCAAATCCAATTGCTACACACATCTCCATCCATTGTTGGTGAGACTGAAGAATTGCGAAACCTATTCTTAGTGGCTCGCACCGCGATTAAAAAGAGCAGGCGATTTTCTGGGAAACAAATTCCTGAAAACTGACCTGGCCATCGTTCGTTTGATACTAGCGATCACAGTTGATTTAACGCAGCTGAATATAACTCGGATAATTTTGCTGTCCCGATCAAGCTCAAGGAAACCACTGATGAATTTAACTTGCAAGCAAATTCACGAAAAATCGCGGTTGCCTACCTTGAATGTGAGTCAAGCACCGCCAGCTGGGGATGCAAAACGAGAGCAAGGATTGATGCGGGGGAAGAAAAGTCGACGCAGAATGCCCAAATCAATCAATCTTCGTTGACAATCCTGATTAGTCAGACTTTAATTGAAAGGTACTATTCACAGGAGGACTCACAGTGACCCGTTTTATTTTTTTCAACCTTACCCTCACTTTAGGGCTTGTTCTATTCTCAGGTTCAATCTCGCGTGCTGGGTTGGTTATTGACAATTTTGGTACAACTGGCGATGGGATCACTGTCAATGGAGATATTTCTGGAGTGACTCTTGATACTGAGGGCGCGACAGCACTAGCTGGAGGGTATTCGTTCGTAAGCCAGCTATTTCCACCCGTCCATTTCGAATACGATTTGGGGCTTGATGATGCCGGCTCGCTTAGAACTATTGGTAGCGTTTCTTTGCCGAATCCCCCCGCAATTTCTTTAGATATTCCCGTTGCTGTTAACTCTTTTTTCGATGATTGGACGCTAGATATACTATTCACGAACACTTCTGGAACAGCAGCGACAGTTTACTCTGGTGAGATTATCAGTTTCTTCAACGATGAGCTTAACACATCATCCGTCTCACTTGCAGATGCGAACAAGATTCGATTCGAGTTTTCGTTTCAGCCAAGTTCCTTTGGAGCCTCTAGTTCGGGCACATTTGGCGGTGCAGCTGGATCTTTTGTAGCTAACCCTGAACCAACTTCGATGCTGATGTTCGGATCAATTCTTGGTGGAATGATGTTTCGCCGACGTAAGCGATAAGCCATTAAGCGTCGTAAAAAGCCGACTAGAAATGTCGGCTTTTTTTATGCGCGAAAGTCGAGTGGAATTGTGCTGAGTAAATCGCGATGATTGTAATGACAACCCGAACAATTGAATGTGTTTCAAAGCAATTATCACCCAAAGGCTGACGAGAAAATTCGTGTTGCATGGTAGAATTGTTTTTCCCAAATCACCAACTTACGTAGTTAACTTATGAACTGGCTCAATTCACTTCTCAACCGCCCGCCCCAAGGCAATGACGAACACTACGAAGCTACAAATAGCAGTCGTACTTTTTGGAAGTCGTTTGCTGCAATCCTGTTGCATCCATTCAAACTGATCTTTCATCCATTTTCAAATTTGGGCCTGTTTCACAATACAGGCGTTACACTGGAAGACGAAGCGAAATGGATGACTTGGCAGCAGAAGTTGAAACATTTTGTCAAAACGGTTTTATGGCTTCCGTTTCGAATTGCCCATTCACCTATCCAATACTTTCAAAGACTTCGCTTTCAAAGCCTGTCAAACTTGCTGTTCATTCTGCCAGCTCTCGTGATGGTCGTTTTTTTTTGTTTTGTATTTGCCAGAGTATTTGCACAGGCAAACCAAATCGACGCACGTTATCGTAAAGGCGCGAAAATTGCTTTAAAAAATCAAGACTTTTCGTTGGCAAAAACTTACTTCAAAAGGATTATGTCAACAAAAGAATTGACTTCTGATCAAAAATTTCAATACGCCAATATTCTTGCTCGCACAGGCGAACCGGAACGAGCCAACCAGGTATTTGATGAACTTGCGCCAGATGACGGGCTAGGCTACGCGCCAGCCCATGCACTCAAAGCGATTGGGTTATCAAAAATTTCCAGTCAATCCAAGGATCCAACGCTGCTTAAGAGCTTGCGTTGGCATTTACAACAATCGAAACTTCCTTCTGGCTACCAGTCGCCAGAGATTCTGCAGGCTTGGGTGACTTTCCACATGGCCAGCGATGACGAAGACTCGGCGATCAAAGTGCTTGAAAAACTGGCTGTCACTGAACCGAACAGCTATTTGCTGGTTGCCCAATTCCATCGTAGCCGCGGTCGAGAGTCGCAGCGAATGGAAACGTTGAAGAAGGCCGAAGCTGCTTACCGTGAACTGTTAAAGGAAGACGAGTTTGACAACAAATCACGTGTCGCGTTGGCCAATGTGCTTGCTCAGAATAGTAAATTTACTGAAGCCGAGCAGCTCTTAAACAAAGGTTTGCGTCTGCAACCAGATGCTTTTACCAAACGGTCAGCGTCCGATTTTTACGTGATGATGCATGATCGTGCACGATTAGAATCGGATGACATAAAGACGCAGATTAACATGCTGATTCGTGCCATGAGTTTCGATTCGAACTATCAGCCCGTTTACGACCGGTTGATGCGTTTGTATCTGGACAACAAAGATTCAGATGAAAGCGATCAAGTTCAAGAAGCGTTTGTAAACCTGGTGACCAGTAACGAACCAACTCCAATGGCGCATTTGGCTTACAGTAATTTTCTTTGGGAAGAAGGCGAGCACAAGAAGGCTGAGTTTCATTTGGAACAAGCTTACAAATTGGATTCAAAGTATGTGATCGTGCTCAATAACCTGGCTTGGATGCTGGCCCAAGGCGAAAATCCTGATTTAGATCGGGCGAGCGAGCTCGTCAAAACTGCGATTCAGGGGAATCCAAAGGATGGGCGTTTCCGCGATACTTACGGTGACATTTTGTTGAAGCAAGGCAAGTTCAGAGAAGCAGCTTCGGAGCTTGAATTGGCGCTCTCTGGTGCTTCGGATCTGAACTCCGTTCACCAGAAACTTGGTGTCGTTTATGAAAATCTGGGCATGGATGATTTAGCCAGGAAGCACAGAGAGCAAGCCAAGAAAAAGTAAAACGTGCCGTAAGATACGAACGGGTTATTCACCGTAGCCTTGGGCATCGCTCAAGGAATATTAGGCAACGTGGCGGCTTGGCTGAAGGCGTTTATCAACTCGACTCGCTTCGCTGTGAAGTTGGCCTACAGCCAACAGGATTTCTTCTGCCGAGGCTCCTAGGGCGATGCCCTAGGTTACGATGACGAAGGCCCTTGGCCAAAAAAACGCGAGTAGGTTGCGCTTTTTTGCGCAACGATGACAAGTTTCTCGTGGTTGAACTGCGTATCAGTGGTTCTTAATTCGCCGTTTCTTTCGGAACCAAAAAAATGCGGTTCGAAATATGAGCCGTTTTGGCGATAGCCACGGTTGAACCATGCATTAACCGTGGCTATCGCCAAAACGGCTCATCTTAAAATTAAGCTCGTCTCGCCGGCGCTGCATTTCCAAATTCACTGGTTGCTTGAATCGGTTACCTTTGCCACCGCCTCTTGCAACATCGCTTCGACGGATTGGGTTACATCCACCGACACGACTGCTGGTTCGGCGGACGGATCTTCCAGGTCGGCGAACTGACTGTCCAATAACGAACTGGGCATGTAGTGGCCTTCGCGTGCATCCATCCTTTTCTGGATTACTTCTTTGGGACCATGAAGAAAGACAAATAGGACTTCTTGTGAAACGGAACGAAGCTGCATTCGATAAATGCGTTTCAACGACGAGCAGGCGATCACGACAGATTGCTGCGATGCGAAATGCGACTCGGCACATTGGCAAATCGCTTCCAACCATGGCTTCCGAGTTTCATCATCAAGCTTAACTCCGGCACGCATTCGCTCCACATTTTCGGGGGGATGTAAATCATCGCCGTCCACGAACTCGACTTTCAATTGCTGAGCCAAGTGATTTCCAACGAGCGTTTTACCGCATCCGGAAACACCCATCACGACAATCAATCGAAGCGGATTGGATGGCTCAGTCTTCATAAAATGGTTTGGGTTAGTCTCGTTGTTGCGTAAGTTACCGAGTCACAAAAGGATCAAAATCTTCCTAAGTTGCCGTATCTTCTTTCGAGGTTACTGAAAGCCAGCTTGATAGATTCTTCGTTTGAGCCGATAGTAATCTAACACTTCTATCCGTTTGCGTCATAGAAGTTTGGTGAATCGCGAAACCGCAAGGACTAAACCATGCCAATTTTGGGCCAGGAAGACGATATCTTTCCAAGCAATTTGCTTGAGGATGAAACGATTTTTGCAGACCCTGAACGGTCATGGCTCTGCGTATATACGATGTCACGCCGTGAAAAAGACCTGATGCGAAAACTTGCTTCGCTAAAAATCGCTCACTACGGGCCGGTCATTCCCAAACGTTATCGCTCCCCCAATGGGCGGCTTCGAACGTCATATGTTCCGCTCTTTCCCAACTATGTCTTCATGCTCGCAAATGATGACGACCGTTATCAAGCGATGACGACCAACTGTATTTCGACCTGTACGCCAATCAAAGACCCCGAAAGACTGATCACCGATCTTCGCCAAATCCGACACGTCGTCGAAGCCGGCGTTGGACTGACGCCCGAGGCAAGATTGGAAGAGGGAAATCGTGTTCGCGTTCGAACCGGTCCGTTTGCAAACTATGAAGGGACGGTGATTCGACGAGAAGGCAAAACGAGACTTTTGCTTTCGATCGAGTTTCTTGAGCAGGGTGTGTCGATGGAAATGGACGAAGGCGTTTTGGAACCGGTTTAGCGAGCCGAGTGGATTAGTCGAAATCGAAGCTTGTTTTGGTTCAGCTTTTGGATTGGCTGGGATTGTTTCGGGCAGCGTTTGCAATACTCGGCAGCAACAACACCCCAATCAGAGTGTGGCTTGATCATGTCAATTTCTCGGATTCTTGACGTTGCCTCGGCTATTTTGCCCTTTTTACCCAGTCCTAACAAAGCTTTGGCATACCCCAATTTTGCGGTGCTTGCTAAGGTGGAATACCCAACAATGTCTTGTTTTCTAACAATTTGCTTTGAGGCATTTTTGGCTCAGCAATATGGTGTCATAACAACTCGATGTCACCCAGAGGGACGGAGTACGCGCTGATTTATGCTTCCCGACTCGACTTCACTATCAATGTCTGATCTCAAAACAAAAAAAATATTCGTTGCCGGTCACAACGGCATGGTTGGAAAAGCGGTCATCCGCAAACTTGCTGAGAGTGGTGTCGATACCAGCGAATCATCCCAACAACTGGTTGTCCGTAATCGAGCCAACCTCGACCTTTGTAATCAACAATCAGTCAAATCGTTTTTTGAAACTGAACGCCCCGAGATCGTTGTCTTTGCAGCCGCAAAAGTCGGTGGCATTCACGCAAACAACACTTATCCGGCTGAGTTCATTTACGACAACTTAATGATGGCTTCCAACACCATCCACTCAGCCTACCAATCGGGAGTCGAGCGATTTCTGTTTCTGGGCAGCACTTGCATCTATCCGCGAATGGCTCCTCAGCCTATGAAGGAAGAATGTTTGCTTTCGGGGCCGCTTGAAAAAACCAATGAAGCCTACGCGTTGGCGAAAATTTCTGGCTTAAAAATGTGTGAGTTTTACAGGCGGCAATATGGGGTAATGTTTCACTCTGCGATGCCTACGAACCTTTACGGTCCTGGGGACAACTATCACCCAGAGAATTCGCATGTGCTTCCTGCGTTGATTCGCCGTTTCCACGAAGCCAAATTGAATGGCGAACCTGAAGTTACGATCTGGGGAACAGGTACACCACGCCGCGAATTTCTTCACGTCGATGACTTGGCAGACGGACTGGTTCATTTACTACAGCTTAGTGCCCCCCCCAATTTGGTTAACGTTGGGACTGGTTCGGATGTAACGATTTTAGAATTGGCTCAAATCGTTGCTGCCACAATTGGCTTCCCCGGCAACATCATTCAGGACACCTCAAAACCGGACGGAACACCTGTTAAATGCACCGACATTACACTGATCCAGTCGACAGGATGGACACCTTCAATCAAACTACAAGAAGGTATTGAGCGTACCTATCAGGATTTTCTCAACGAATCAAAATCCGAATCACTGCGATCCGTTTGAAGAATCGAAAAATCTCAATCCAATAACGCTCAGCGAGCTCCACTTAAATAGCCCAACAGAACAAAACCAAAAAACAGAACAATGACAAAAAAAGCGCTGATCACTGGAATTACAGGACAAGACGGATCTTACTTGGCCGAATTGTTGCTTGAAAAAGGCTATGAAGTCCACGGGATCGTTCGGCGAAGCAGCACTTTTAACACAGACCGCATCGATCACATTTACCGCGATCCACACGAAGCCGACGCGAAACTGTTTTTGCACTACGGCGACCTTACTGACGGTCAAAACATCACCAACTTAGTTTTAGATGTCGAGCCGGATGAGATATACAATCTGGGCGCTCAAAGCCACGTCCGCGTTTCCTTTGACTCACCGGCTTATACAGTCCAGGTCACCGGCATCGGCGCGCTCAACGTTCTTGAAGCCGCCCGCCAGTTGGACAAAACAAAACACGTTCGGATTTATCAAGCGTCTTCTTCGGAAATGTATGGCGACGTAATTCAGACGCCGCAGACGGAAACGACTCCGTTTCAGCCGCAAAGTCCTTACGCGTGTGCGAAAGTTTATGCTTTCCACCAAACCGTCAATTATCGACAGGCTTACGATTTGTACGCCACCAACGGAATTCTGTTTAACCATGAATCGCCTCGCCGTGGTGAAACATTTGTGACTCGTAAAATCACCCGAGCCGCAACGCGAATTAAACTTGGACTTCAGGAAAAATTGTATCTGGGTAACCTCGACGCCAAACGCGACTGGGGCTACGCCAAAGATTACGTCGAAGGCATGTGGCTGATGCTACAGCAGGACAAGCCAGATGATTTTGTTTTGGCGACCGGCGAGACGCAGACGATTCGTCAATTCCTCGACTACACGTTTGAGCACTTGGACCTCGACTGGTCGAAATTCGTTGAGATCGACCCACGCTATTTCCGTCCAACCGAAGTCAACCTGCTACTTGGCGATGCCACCAAAGCCAAAGAGCAACTTGGCTGGGAACCAAAAACGACTTGTCGCGAGTTGGCCCAATTGATGGTTGAGCACGACATGGAATTGGCCCGAAACGAAGCCACTCAAAAAAGCTTGAGTTAAAGAAACAATTTGCAGCTTTCAATTGGCAGTCGCAGCTGACTACTTTTGTGTCCTGCTCACTAACATACTGCCATCTGAACACTGCCAACTTGATCACTTTATAAACCTTGAAAATTAACAACCGACCAATCGGATCCGACCACGCGACTTATATTATCGCGGAAGTCGGATTGGCGCATGACGGAAGCCTTGGGGCGGCCCATGCCTTTGTAGACGCTGCCGCGAAAGCCCGCGTTGATGCCATCAAGTTCCAGACGCATATTCCTGCCGAAGAAAGTTCGCCTTTCGAACAGTTCCGCGTCAACGTTTTCCCGCAAGACGCCACGCGATACCAATACTGGGAGCGGACCTCATTCACCCGCGACCAATGGCTCAAACTTGCTGACTATACCCGCACCCAAGGACTCGACTTTCTCAGTTCGCCCTTTAGCGGATTGGCCGTTGAGTGGCTGGATGACTGTGGCGTGACGGCGTGGAAAATTGCTTCGGGCGAAGTCACCAACTATCCGATGCTTCGCCAAATGGCCGCAACCGGAAAACCGCTTTTGATATCCAGCGGCATGAGCGATTGGGCAGAGCTTGATCGAACGATCGAATTCGTCCGCACGCTCAAAACCAAAGACGGAGCGGATTGCGAATTTGGCATTTTCCAATGCACAACGGCGTATCCGTGTCCGGCTGAAAAGTGGGGCCTCAATATTATCACGGAGATGCTTAACCGATACCAATGTGCGGTCGGGTTAAGCGATCATAGCGGCACGATCTTTCCGAGTCTTGCTTCGCGGATGCTGGGTGCTTCGATGCTCGAATTCCATGTCGTGTTCGACCACGGCCAATTCGGTCCTGACACCAAAGCAAGTCTAACGTTTGAACAAACCGATCAACTTGTTCGCGGCATTCGCAGCATTGAAACGGCGACACAGAATCCGATCGACAAAGACGCTCAAGCAGCAACGTTGGTCGAAACGAGAAAGCTGTTTGCAAAAAGCCTTTACGCAGCCCGCGACCTTGAACCTGGACACACCCTGACTGACCAAGACATCCTGATTCGCAAACCACTCATTGGAGTTTCAGCAGCCGATTACGATTCAACGATTGGCAAGAAACTCACCACTGCCGTCGCAAAAGACCAACCCATCGAGCCCAAGAATTTAAGTACACCGTAGGCCGTAGGATGGACATTCCTGTCCGTCAATCCTCAACATCCAACTTACTGTTTCCAAAGCGAACTCAACCGCTAACCCCAACTTTCATACATGTCTGCCAAACGAAAAATATGCGTCGTTGTCACAGCCCGGCCAAGCTACAGCCGAGTCAAAACCGCGCTTGCAGCGATCAAAAACCACCCGGCGCTTGAGCTCCAGCTGGTCGTTGCGGCTTCGGCGTTATTGGATCGCTATGGCAGCGTCGTCAATCAAATCCATTCGGACGGATTCAACATCGATGAAAAAGTCTTCATGGTGCTTGAAGGTGAAAACCCAACATCGATGGCCAAAACGACGGGCATGGGATTGATGGAACTTTCCACCGCCTTCCTCAACCTGCAGCCCGACATTGTTGTCACGATTGCCGACCGATACGAAACCATCGCGACCACAATCGCCGGTGCGTATATGAATATTCCGGTCGCCCATATCCAAGGCGGCGAAGTCACCGGTTCGATCGACGAAAAAGTTCGCCACGCCAATACGAAACTGGCCGACATCCATTTGGTCGCTTCAGCCCAAGCCATGGAACGCGTCATCAAATTGGGCGAGCAACCCGAAATGGTATTCAACACTGGCTGTCCTTCAATCGACCTCGCAGATGAAATTGCGAATTCTCCAGAGTTTGATTTTGACCCGATGGAAAAATACACCGGTGTCGGAGCTAAACAGGACCTGTCCAAGGGCTATGTTGTCGTGATGCAGCATCCGGTCACGACCGAGTACCGCGAGTCGAGAGAACATGTTGATCAAACGTTGAACGCGCTGAGCGAACTTTCACTGCCGGTATTGTGGTTCTGGCCCAACGTAGATGCGGGGGCCGACGGAACAAGTAAAGGCATTCGTCTTTTTCGCGAAAAGAACGACGCGTCGCAATTTCACTTTTACAAAAACATGGCTCCACACGATTTCCTACGCTTACTCGTTAACAGCAATTGCTTGATTGGAAACTCCAGCGTCGGTATTCGCGAATGTGCTTTCCTCGGCGTTCCGGTGGTCAACATCGGGTCGCGTCAATCGGGTCGCCAACGTGGCCGCAACGTAATTGATGTGGACTACGATCAGGCACAGATAACCGAGGCCGTTAAAAAACAAGTTGGCAACGGGCGCTACGATTCTGATCCGATTTATGGCGACGGAAAAGCGGGTAAAAACATTGCGGATGTACTGGCGAGTTGTGAATTGCGAATCTCGAAAAAGCTGACTTACTAAAATCGCTTGAAAGTTCTTGGAATCATTACAGCTCGGGGCGGCTCAAAAGGCATCCCCGGCAAAAACCTTGTTGAGTTGGCTGGCAAATCATTGTTGGCTTACACCGCAGCGGCTGCGCAAGATTCGAAACTGTCGCGCGTCGTGTTGTCGACCGATTGCCAAACGATCGCCGATGCAGGAATCGCGTTGGGCATCGAAGTCCCTTTCCTGCGCCCGGATCATCTCGCCCAGGACGACACGCCTACAATTCCAGTTCTGCAAGACGTGGTTCAAAAACTGGAGAAAGACAACGAAACGTTCGACGCGATATTCACTCTGCAGCCGACCAATCCGCTTCGCCTCAGCAGCGACATCGACGGCGCGATTGAGTTGCTGGAAAAATCAAATGCCGATTCTGTCATTTCCTTTGTTGACGTCGGCGAGCGACACCCGGCCCGCATGAAATTCATAGAGGCCGATGGGCAAATCAAAAACCCGCCTTTCGCGGAGCAATTCGAAGGCCAACGACGGCAGGACTTGGCAACGCTTTACCTTCGTGACGGCTCGGTTTATTTGACTCGGCGAGATGTGCTGATGGAGAAAAACTCTCTCCAAGGCGATCACTGTCAGGCTTGGCTGATGCCGTCTGAGCGGTCATGCAATATCGACGAGCCGTTTGATCTGTTCATGGTTGAGCATATGCTGACACAAGACCTCAAATCGTTTCCCGGTCACCCGGCCAGCCAACCGCCCGCTTAAGCCCGTTTGAATTTAACTTTGGCCAAACCAAAATTACTGATCGCTGAGTCCAATGAATTCAGCCCGCGTGCGATTGAGATGTTACAGTCCGTTTTCGATGTCCAAGCCATTGACGCAAATCGTCAACAGCTTATCGCCGCAATTCCCGATGTCGATGTCCTGTGGGTGCGGCTGCGAAACATGATCGACAAAGAGATCATGGACCACGCGCCCAAACTGACCACCATCGCCACCAACACGACGGGATTGAATCATGTTGATCTAGACGAAGCAGCCAAACGTGAGATTGCGATCGTATCTCTCAAAGGCGAATACGAATTCCTCTCGGACATTCGCGCGACTGCTGAGCACACAATCGGTTTGGCTTTGGCGCTGCTTCGCAAAATTCCTGCCGCCCACAACCACGCCAGCGCAGGCGGTTGGGATCGTTATCCGTTCAAAGGCCACGAACTCTACGAGCAAACCGCAGGGATCATCGGGTACGGTCGACTGGGAAAAATCGTCGCTGGGTACTTCAAAGCGTTTGGGATGAAAGTTCTCGCTTGCGATCCGAATGTTTCCGACACACCTGATGACGTTTTGAAAGTCGAACTCGATGAGCTTGTAACGCAATCTGATGTGATCAGCCTTCATGTCGACTACCAGCCTGAAAACAACCAGATGATCGACAAGGCCGTTTTTGATCACGTCAAACAAGGTGCCGTTTTCATTAACACAGCACGCGGCGAATTGGTCAACGAATCTGATCTTTTGGCGGCATTAAATTCTGGTCGTCTCGCTGGTGCAGCCCTGGATGTCGTCGCAAGTGAACACACAGACTCAGACGCCCGCGCAGCGTTGGTTCAATACACAACCGAAAATGACAATTTGATTCTGACACCACACATCGGCGGAAACACTTTCGAATCCCATTTCAAAACCGAAGAGTTTTTGGCGCAGAAATTGTTAAACGCCAAAAACAGATAACTGCCCCGTTCCAAGTGCAAAACACAAACAATAACACAAATAGCTATTCGCCTTTCGTCGTGTTTGGCGCATCCAAATCCGGAACAACCTGGCTGCAAAAACTTCTCAATACACATCCGGATGTTTGTTGTCATTTCCAACGCTTGATCTTTCCAATACGGGGAACACTTCGCGATCAACTACTCCAGTCGTCTCGAATCTCACTGAGCTCTGGTCAAAGTCCGTTTGGTGGCGTATTTGAATCGGAAGAGGCCGAACAAAAATACGTCTTGGCCAGGCAATACGTTTTCGACATGGAATTGCTTCAGCAAAACTATCTTCGCGAAACCCATTCCGGGCTTAGTAGTGCTGAGCTTGCAGCCGTGGAGTTTTACCATCAAGCAGCAATTCGCGGGCTGGTTCAAAACTTGCTTTGCCATGATTCCGACAAAGCAATTATCGGCACCAAAGCGTTCACTGACATTGATCAACTCTTCCGATTTTTCCCGCAAGCCAAGCTTGTGCACATCATTCGGGACGGTCGCGATGTCGCTGTCTCAAAACGGTTCCATTCAAAAAGAACGGGAACCTATTTTTGGGGTGACGAAAAGAACTCGATCTTAAAAACCATTAACCAATTCAAATTTGGATGCCGAGTGACGCGTGCACTCAACAGGCGAATGGGTTGGTTCGGCCCCAAGTGGTATCAAGAACCAGGCGAAGACGGGGCGCCGCTTCTGTGTCCTGAGTTTCTAGAAAAATCTGCTCGCGAGTGGGCAAACATCGTGAGCTACATTGAGTCAAAACGCACCGAAAAGCCAACGAACATCATTACCGTTAAATATGAAGAATTAAAAACGGATGCAGCCAAAGCGTTAGGCCGAGTCCTTGAATTTTTGAATGCCGATTCGTCGAGCGATGTGGTTGATTCGATTCTTGAGAAAAACACATTCGAAAAACAGGCGAAGAAGGGCGGTTTCTTTCGTAAAGGGATTAGTGGGGATTGGAGAAACCACTTCACCGACCGCGATGTCGCACTTTTTAAACAATGCACAGGCGACACACTTACTAAAACAAACTATGAATCCTCTCCGAACTGGAATTTAAACCAGTGACCGGCGATTCAGAACAAAAGAATGTCGCGACGAAAAACGCTTCCGTAAGCGCAATCGGGATCGTCGTGACCAAACTCATCGGCATGCCTTTCAACATGCTGGTAAGTCTGATCGTTGCCAGCTCGCTGGGTCCGATTGATAAAGGTTACCTTGCCGGTGTCATCGCGTTTAGCTCGTTCGCAACGGGATTGGCAACACTGGGTTTTCCAGCGGGCACGAAATTTTTAATCAGCTCGCGGGAATACACCGTCAAACAAGTCGGATTCTCAGCGCTCGCGATTGCGCTCTTGCACGGTCTGATCGGCGCAGGCATCCTTGGAACATTTTTGCATTTCGGTCTGCTGGGTGAGAACATTGCAGCACTTAGCTGGGCTTGGAAATTGCTTATCCTGATCTTGATTCCGCTCATGTCCTGCAAGTTAATTATCTTTCGAACTTTTGCCGGCAACTCGGATTTTCGGTTTGAAAATATTTTGGAGCTTGTATCAAGCCTCTTGTATTCAATATTGTTGGTGCTACTTGTATTGGTTTTTGATTTTGGTCTGGCCGGAGCGATCATTGCGTTTGGTGCTTCTCAGATTACCGTAGTCATAGCCACCTTTGCTGTCTTGTTTGCGAAGTACGTTCCCGCCGTTTCATTGGATCTTGGATTTTGCAAGAAAGCCTATGCCTACGGATTTCGTGCCTGGTTCGGGACCTTGGCAAAACGCAGCAATCTATCGCTTGATCAGTTTCTATTGGCAATTATCGCCAAACCTGAGGCGCTTGGAAATTATTCGGTCGCCATGACGATCGCCAAGCTCTTTTGGATTCTGCCACAAGCGGTCGCGCCTGTGTTAATGAATCGTGTTGCCGAATCTGCAAGTAACTCCCAAATCGAATTGACGACCAAACTCCACCGCGCGATGCTACTGATGACTGCTGCCGCTTCCGTGGTTGTTGTCGCTGGTACCCTGATTGTATTTCCGTTGGTGTTGCCAGATTATTCTGACGTACCGTTGCTACTTTTAATTCTAATGCCCGGTGCAATCCTACTCACGCTGTATCGAGTCTTGGGGTCTTTCTTTTCTGGAAGTGGCCGACCGGGTCGAGCCAGTTTGGCGCAATCAACGGCATTGATTGTGTCGCTCTTGGGCTACCCGACTTTGATTCCACTATTCGGGGGCTATGGTGCAGCAATGATTTCCACCGCTACCTATTTGGTGTCATATGGCGTTATGAATTACCTGTTTCGAAGAGACACCGCGGGTCAACGAAATAACCTTTTCAAACCCGGCAAAACTGATTTCGATTGGATCGCACTTCGAATTTCCACTGCGTTGGTGACGATTCGCAATCGAATTTTCAAGCAACCGAGCAAACGTAGCTGATGCCTGAATTACTTAACTCGATCAACCGTCGATTTAGGCAGCTAACGTCTTCGCTGCGAGCGTTGCCAAATTTTATCATTTTAGGATCCCCAAAATCAGGCACGACTTCTCTGTACGACTATCTTTCGGCGCATCCGCAGATCTTGCCAGCGCGTTTCAAAGAAGTTTTGTTTTTCGATCGGCAATTTGGGCGTGGCATCAATCACTACCGCAGTTTTTTCCCATTCAAGCATCAGCTTAGCTCCAAAAATGAGCAACGAAAAATCACCGGAGAAGCCAGCCCATACTACTTTCAACACCCCTTGGTTCCAAAACGAATTGCTTCGGTTTTGCCAGACATCAAACTGATTGTGATCTTACGTGAGCCAACTGCCCGAGCTTGGTCGCACTATCGACATAACATTAGACACAATCGCGAGACGTTGAGTTTTGCTCAGGCTTTGAAAAATGAACAGGCAAGATTTGAGCTGGATGTTGATCGAATGCATTCGGATGATAATTTTTTTCCGTCCAATTTTCTCCAGCATTCTTATCGACAGGGAGGTGAATATGGATCACACCTACAACGTTGGAGCGAATTTTTTGACATTAAAAACCAGTTGCTGATACTTGAAAGCGAGCATTTTTTTCGCGATCCAACTTTTGTACTCAACGAAGTAGCTGACTTTCTATCCATTGAAAAATTCAAGCAACAAACTTACGAGCCCAAGAACGTGGGCATTAAAATTGAGAACGATCAACAAGCCGCATTTGACCAGTTGAGAATTCACTTCCAGCCAGAAATTGCTCGGCTCTCTTCCATGACGGGGCGCAAATTTTCATGGCAAACAGAAAACGCAAGTGAGACAAGCTAAAGTGCTTATAAAAAAACTTCCAATCATTGGGCCCGTGGTTACCAGGATTTGCGACATCCCAAAAGTCCGTTGGATGATCGAAGAGTATCGGCTCAGAAAATGGTATGGACCAGAACCGATGAAAGTAATCCTGCCGCATTCGCAGTCGCCGATGTTTCTCAACCCAAGAGAGAAACGCAGTCGCCAGGTGCTGCTTTGCAAAGCTCAGGGCCAGATGCCGTTGAAGAACATTTGGCATCAAGCAATCAAACGACTCAAACCAGAAATAGTAATTGACGTCGGCGTAAACTATGGCGAGTTTATTTTTGGTGAGCGATACCCAGACTCAAAACGTGTGATTGGGATTGAAGCCAACGCGAGCCTGAAGCCATGGCTGGAACAGTCACGGGAGCAGCATCCAGACAAAAACAAAATTCAGATTGAGATCGCGATTGCTGCTGAGTCCACGGGAGATTCGCGATCGTTTTTTGTCAATGCTCAGTCATCCGGGCGGTCGTCGGCAGTCAAACGATCCACTGACGATTGGTCTGAACAAGAGGCACAAACCATCGCAATAGACGATCTGGTAACCGATTTAGACTTGCCTAATTCGACCGTCGTTTTCAAAATCGATGTAGAAGGGTACGAACCAAAAGTCATGTCAGGGATGACAAAACTGGTCGCTCAATCAAAAGACGTACTCGGCCTGATCGAATTCAACAGCACGTTTATTGGACAAACTGGAGCTAATCCCGAAGAATACCTGTCGTATCTAAAAAACCATTTTTCCATCGTCGCGCTGCCTCACAAATCCGAATACAAAGTACTGGAAGAGGTTTCGCTCGACATACTGAGCGGCATTACTGGGAGCAAAGAAGTAGAACTCGACCTCGCATTGCTTTCCAACAAAAACCTGATTCACGTGCTTGAAAAAGCTAGCGAATAGAGTATCAACCGCTTCAAAAGTCATAGAATTGTTAAGCTTTAGAAACAACGACTTGCACCGTCTGGTTGGCGTGCACGTTTAGAAACGTGTGTACCTTGGACGACACAATAAAACGATAACAACAAGAGTACCGGAGAAAGAAAATGTCAGCAATCACATCCAACCCGCTTGTTCGATCCATCACTCACGACAAACTCGTCAACAGTTCGCTGTTGAACCGATTGGGCATGCAAGTGTTCCGCACAATCGCGGCAAAGGCGTTGTACAAAGTCCGACCTGCAAAAGTTGATTCTTCCGTCCGCCAGCAAGTCACGGAGCTGCAACGTGAAGGCATGATTGTCATTCCAAATTTTTTGCCTGAGGAAGTATTCGAAGGCGTCCAAAATGAATGCATTTCCGCTTTGGATAAGGAAACGATTCCAAACGAGATTCATGATCATGGGGCGACGAAAGTCAAGATCGCTCGATTGAATAAAGTTCCTGACGAGCAATTCCCTAACACGCTGCGATTCTACGCCGACCCTCTGATCAAACATGTTTTTGAAGCAGTTGAAAAACGCAAGTTCACTGACACTGCCTCTCTTTGGGGTGCAGAACATGTGACACAAGGGCCAGCGGACGAAGAAGATCGTGAGTCCTCATTGCACAGTGACATTTTCTACAACACGCACAAGGCTTGGCTTTATCTGACCGACGTTGAAGAAAAAGATGGACCACTCGTTTTTGTTCGCCGCTCTCACAAGACGTCGCTCAATCAGTTAGGACATATTTATCGCCACAGCGTTTCACCTGCTCAAAAATCTCGGCGTGTTCAGCAGGCTGAACTCGATCAAATGGGGCTCAAAGAAGAAATCATGGTCAGCCCAAAAAACACGCTGGTGATTGCAAACACGTGCGGATACCATCGCCGCTTAAAAGGCCAACCTGGCGGCCAACGCTATGCACTGCATGTGAGCATGAGATCCCAGCCATTTATGGTTTGGAAAAACAAATAGCATCTACATGCTTCGAATTGCAGTCACATAAGTTGATCAATCGCCGCAACCTGCGGCAGCTATGAAAATCTTTTTTAATATTACCCATGGTTTCCAAGCTCGAATGCTGTTGCGTTCAAGCATTGCGGAAACGTTGCTTGCTTCCGGCGAGGAATTGGTCGTCTGTTCCCCAAGCGCAAACGAAGAATATTTCCAGAATGAATTTGACCACCCCCAAATTGCTTTGGAACAAATGCCGGAAGATCATTCCTCGACCGAATCGAGAATGCTGAACCTGCGACAGTACATCCTGATGAATCCATCGTTAGGCGCGACACTAAATTACAAGCGCGAAACGTTGAAACGCGAACGGCCAAAACGGTATTTTATTTCGCGGATGCTGAATGTCGTGTTTGGCCGGATGACGCTGCTGCGAAACGCTTATATGAAGATGGAGTCGACTCTGTTTCCCGGCAAAGAATTTGATGACTTGCTCGAGAAACACAAACCTGATTTGGTCGTTACCGGCACACCCGGATTCAATCTCTTCGATGTCCATCTGCTGCGGGCTTGCAAACGAAAGAATATTAAAACTTCAACCGTGATGTTGTCGTGGGATAATTTGACCTCCAAAGGCTACATGAATGGCGTCCCTGATCACTTGCTTGTCTGGAGTGATTTGATGGCGGACGAAGCGGTCGAATATCACGATTACCCACGCGAGAACATTCAGTGGACAGGCGCTGCTCAGTTCGACATTTACGATGGGTATCGCAACAAGAACTTTGACGCCGAGAAATGGAAATTAGAAAACGGCGTCCCAGCCGACCACCAGTTGATGGTTTACGGCACGATCAACCCGGCGATTTGTCCACACGAAATCGAAATCGTTAACAGCATCATTCACGTAATCGAATCGGGTAAACTCTCCAAAAAAGTCTACCTGTGGATCCGCCTGCATCCGCAAGTCGTGCAAGGTCCGTTCAAGCAATCGCTTCAGCCGTTTCTTGATTTGGAATCGGATTCCGTTCACGTCGAAGTCCCGCCAGTTCGCGAAGGTTCACTAAATTGGGATCTGCCAAAATCTGATTCGCATCACTTGGCCAGCTTGGTCGCGTCGGCCAACATTCTTTCGACCACCAGTTCCACGTTAAGCATTGACGCTGCCTGTGTAGACACGCCTGTCATCAATTTATTTTACGACGGGATCGAAGTAGACGATGCAGTTTCGGTGGCTCGGTTCAAAAAGTACACCCACTACGCGATCATTTTGGAAACGGGCGGCATTCGCTCAGTCCATAACGAATCAGAACTTGCCGACGCGATGGAAGAATACTTGACCAACCCGACGTCTGACCAAGACAAACGAAACGCGATTATCGAGCAGCAACTGGGGCGACTTGATGGAGAAAGCGGCAGGCGCACCGCCGCTGCGTTACAGCAATTGGCTGCAAACAATTAAGCACAAAGTTGCGGGCGTTAGATAAACAGAGCAACGTCAGGCACAGCCTGACCTACGACAACTAATTGAGCCGTTTAGGCGATAGCCTCGGTTAGTCACGTGCATCAACCGTGGCTAGCGCCAAAACGGCTCACATTGATATTTGCAATTTGAATCAAGCTATTTCAATCAAACGACAAGCTTGGCACAATTCGCGCTCATTTACACCAACCTTGTATTTGCCACACAAATTAGCGTCATTCGCATGGCGTTCTTATTTCTCCCACCCAATCATTTCCATTTATCGAGAAAAAAATGCACGTATTAGTAACAGGAAGTAGCGGCTTAATCGGCTCGGAAGCCGTCACGTTTTTCGATGCGATGGATTTTCGTGTCACGGGAATCGACAACAATATGCGCAGCGAGTTCTTTGGCGAGCGCGGCGATACAACTTGGAATCGTCAACGATTGGAAACTGATTGCAAAAACTTTACGCACCAGACGGTTGATATTCGCGACCGCGCCAACGTGCTTGAGCTGTTTGCAAAAGGCGATTTCGATTTGATCATTCACGCCGCCGCCCAGCCAAGCCATGACTTGGCGGCCAAGATCCCATTTGATGACTTTGACGTCAACGCTGTGGGGACTTTGAATTTATTGGAAGCCTGTCGTCAGCATCGTCCCGAAGCCGTTTTTGTCTTCATGAGCACCAACAAGGTTTACGGCGATGGCCCCAACCGGATCAAGCTTAAGGAATTGGAAACGCGTTGGGATTACGATGACAACCAATATGCAAACGGGATCCCAGAAACGTTTTCGATTGACCATTGTTTGCATTCGTTGTTCGGCGCATCCAAAGTCGCCGCCGATGTTATCACTCAAGAATATGGAAAGTACTTTGGCCTGAAGACAGGTGTTTTTCGCGGTGGTTGCTTGACCGGCCCAAGCCATTCTGGCGTTGAGCTTCACGGGTTCATGAACTATCTCGTCAAAGTTGCTGTCCAAGAACGCGACTACACGATTTTTGGCTACAAGGGAAAACAGGTTCGCGACCAAATTCACAGTTACGATGTCGTCAACGCGTTTTGGCATTTCGCACAGAATCCGCGACCAGGCGAAGTCTACAACCTGGGCGGCGGCAGAAACAATGCGGCCAGCTTGATGGAGTCGATTGAGTTGATCGAAAAAGAATGTGGTCGACGTCCGAAAACAACTTACTCGGAACAGAACAGAACAGGCGACCACATTTGTTACTACAGCGATTTAAGCAAGCTTCAGGAACATTTTCCGGGTTGGAAACTAAAGTACAGTTTGCCCGAGATCGTTGAACAGATGGTCGCCGCAGAAATGGCTGCGTCGAGCTAACCTATTTCTTTGCAGCAAACCTGACGCCGAATTGAACCGAGCTTAAGGGCAAATCCAAGTTCCAATACTTTCGAAAAAACAATGTCATGCACAGCATGACCTACTGAAGTTTAAAACTGCAAACCAACTTTTGATGCCGGAAAAACTGAAACTAAAAACGCTCGTTACCAGTTGGTGCCTGCCACCTGGACTCAACGGCTCGTCGAACATCGTCTCCAACCTTGCAAAAGGCTTTGATGCTGACGAATTGGTTTTGGCTGGAGAGCTAAGTCCTGGACCTAAAGACAACCAGTGGAATGACGAAGGCGGGAAGAAGCCTGCTGTTTACTTCATCCACAAACAATGGCCGTGGAAGTTTAAGAAAACGGTGCGATTGTTTTTGTTTCCATTCATCCTTTGGAGAATGTCTCGCGTTTTTAAAAAAACAGAATGCCGCCAAATCCTCGCTGTGTTTCCAAACGAAATTTATTCGTTCATGGCATTGATCATCGCCCGCTGGAATCGCGTTCCGTTCTATTCGTATTTCCACAACACTTACCTCGACAACCGATTTGGAATCAAACGCGTGTTTGCTTCGTGGCTACAGCCAAAAATATTTCGCCATTCCAAAATCGTATTTGTAATGAGTGAAGGCATGCAGACTGTTTTGACCAAGCGTTATCCCGGCGTAAATTTTGAACCGTTGGTCCATAGCTTTCACGGCGAGATCCCCAAGTCGAATCATAGACAGATCCCTGACCAGTCGATGAAGATCGGTTTCATGGGCAATTTAAACAATTCCAATCTCGATGCGTTTTCGCGTTTTAAACATATTCTCGAAGCCTTTCCTGATAGCCAGTTGACAACTTACTCGGGCGCAGCGGATTCGCTTTTTCGAGAGGCCGGAGTGTCGGGAAAAAATGTGACCCACACAAAAGTTGGCTTTGACGAAGTCGTTGATGCCCTCAAGCAACATGACTTGTTATTCTTGCCGCACGGTTTCGAAGGCGGTTTTAACGAGATCGAATACGAAACGATTTTTCCCACACGAACCATTCCTTATTTACTCGCGGGCGTGCCGATCGTGGCGCACTCGCCACCTAATGCCTTTTTGACAAAGTGGTTGCGGCGGCATGATTGTGCTGAAATTGTTGATACCAAAAACACGGAAGATTTGGTCGGCACGGTCAAGCAGTTAATTTCTTCACCGCAACGCCAGTCGGAAATTGCTTCTAATGCGTTGGTGGCTGCAGAACAGTTTCAAATTGCTTCGGTTGTCGAATTACTAAAAAGTTCGATCAATGAAGCTCAACCAGCAAATTGAACAATGGAACTTACTGTGCCAAATTGGATCCAATTCATGAAGAATGCCTGTTTTGCCGGCCACATGTCAGATTTTGCTTGCTGCCGGTCAAATTATGCTGGTATCCCAACTCCATTCGATCTTGCGAATGATCCGAGAATACTGAATCCTAGATGATCAAGAATAGTCGCTCAAAACTGTCGGTTTTCGATAAATGAATCCAAATTTGATGTCAATGGACCGGGCCTATCAAATGCCCAGTCAGCCAGTGCGCGTACGAAAAGACAAAATTCTGTCTGGCAGTTTTTGGTTGCTTTGCATTATTGGATTGTGGAATTTGAACGGCCTGACTTCGATGCTGTTCGAAGCCAACCGATTGATGTCGTTGGCGTTTCTTGGATTGGGATGTCTGATCCTTGTTCGAAGTAAACAGTGGGGCAAGTCCATTGGCAAAAGCGGCATGGCGTTTTGTGGATTTATCTTTTTGTATCTCGCAATCGGCGCTATGGTCAAACTGGAAGTCGGCATGGTCGTCAGCCACGTCAACTCCGTATTTATTGTTGGTGTAAGCGCTATTGCCTCGCGTAGAATCATTTTGTCCCGCGGGTTTCCTTACTTCTTGAAAATACTTTTGATCCTGACAACGTTGGGGGCATGGACGGTCTTTCTGACTCCATTTTTAGGCGCCGCTTATAACAATCTTGGCAACTCAAGAATGAACTTTCACGCTGGGCGTTGGATGGGATTCTTTGCCAATCCAAACTCTTGCGGTATGGCTGGAGTTTGTGGGTTAGCGACATGCTTAACGGGATTGACCATGAACAGTCGCGAGTTTCCGTTTAAGGGAACCATTCCATTCATCATTGCGTTTCTGGGTGTGGGTGTGTTGCTGACGTTTTCCCGCACCGCGATTCTTTTGTTTGGAACGCTCGCCATGTGTTACGGTGCGCTAACATTTAAAATGAATAAGCACACGATTAGTATTCTGTTTGGTGGCATTCTATTGATCGTTACCACGTTCTGGTTTTTCACTGGTGGATACGAAAATTTTGACTGGGCTCCACAACAGCTTCGACGTATCGTCAGTGTTGAGCGCATCATTCAAGGCAACGCGGATAGCGCTGACTACGGCGGTCGTTACAACGGCATCTCAGGTGGACTTGCCTATTGGTCAAAGAGTCCAATCATTGGCCATGGTCTTGGCTCGATGCACCGAATGCCTGTTCGCTATTTTGGTGGCTTGGGCTGTCACAACACACACGTCATGGTGCTGGGAGAGTCCGGTGTTTTTGGGATGGCGGCCTACATCTTCTTTTTGTTTGTCTTTGGGCTCAAAACCTGGCAAATGAAATTCATGCCTACACGGACATTTTGCGTATTCTTTTTCTTAATGCTGGGCGCTTGGGGAATGGTGAGCCACGATATGTTGGAAGACAGGAATCTAAACATACTGCTGGGAGTCTGCTTCGCATTTTTAAGCCTTGATAAAACACTAGTCGCCAGTCAACGAGGGAAAAAGTACGGCAGATGATAGCCACACGGTTTGACTCAACCAGCCCATGAACTCTATCGATACTATTAGTTCGCCGAAATGAAAATTGTTCAAGTGATTCCGACACTGGGCATCGGCGGCGCAGAAAAATTTGTTGTATCGCTTTGCAACGAGATGGCAGAGCAATCCCAACACGAAATAATTGTCTGTTCGTTATACGGATTTGAAAACGAAGAATACGGGCGTCTCAAAGACCACTTTGACAGATCCGTGACCATTACGGAGCTTGGCAAAAAAAGGGGGCTGGACCCTTTTATCTTCTTTCGCGTTTATCGTTTGATCAGAAGATTGAAGCCTGATGTTGTGAACACGCATATGGGTGCGATTTACTATTTCTTTCCGCTGCTGTTCTTATACTCAAAAACAAGATTCTTTCACACCATTCACACGATGCCCGATCAAGAAGATCGGCGCGGGTTCCTGACAACCATCAAACGATTTTTCATCAAACGCAGCTGGCTGAATATCATCGCGCTTTCCAAATTGAATGCGGAGAACGCTCGTGAGCTTTATGGATTGACGGGAACACGACAGGCTGAGAATTTGCGGCAAATTGAAAACGGGATCCAACCATTCCAACCTGGCGCAGATTTTGAAAGTGCCAAACAGGAAATCGAATCGCTCAAGCTGAACCCCGAAACAAGAGTTCTCACTCACGTAGGCCGGATCAATCCGGTTAAGAATCAAGCCATGATGATCGAAGCGATTCGACGCATGGAGAGCGAACAAAAAAACGTAATTCTGATTTTTTTGGGTTACGCGTCCGCCGACCAAACGGAGCTGGAAAAAACACTTTTTGAAAACTGCCCACAACAAGTGAAATATCTCGGCCAACGATCCAACATTCGGGACTTCCTTGCACTCAGTGATGGATTTTGCCTTTCCTCTCACTACGAAGGCTGCCCAATTACGTTGCTCGAAGCGTTGTCCGTCGGAGCCATTCCTCTCTGCACGCCCGTTGGAGGCATGCCTGATTTGGTGGAACATTCGGTGACTGGATTTTTGTCGCACGACGTCACGCCCGAAAGCTACTACGAACTGCTCAACGATTTTCAAAGCCGTTCCGCAGACGAACTGTCCGCACTCAAGAAACAATGTATTGAGTCGTTCAACGATCGGTTTGACATTGCAACGTGTTCAGAAAAGTACCTCAACTATTACAACGAAAAATTGGCCAGCCAATCCTGAGCCATGCGTCCTAACAACTTTGACCTAATTCGGCTTCTCGCAGCAATTCAAGTCGTGATCTACCACGGCGTTGAGCACCTGAAAATCGAAGGCCTGAAAGATACCTGGGTGCTTTTCATTTTGGAGTGCTTTCCAGGCGTGCCGATCTTTTTTGTACTCAGCGGTTTTCTTGTATCGGCTTCATGGGAACGATCGAAATCACTTGGGCAGTACGTTTTAAACAGAGCGCTAAGAATTTTCCCTGGACTTTGGTGTTGTTTCGCATTTTCAATCGTCGTCGTGCTTTGTTTGATGCCCAGCTGTTTTGCAAACGCTTCCGTTATGCATCTTGGCACGTGGGTCATCGCTCAATTGACGATGTTCCAATTTTACAATCCAGAATTCCTGAGGCCGTTTGGCGTTGGCGCACTCAATGGAAGCCTGTGGACGATCCCGATCGAACTCCAGTTTTATATCGTACTGCCCATCGTGTATGCAGTGTTCAAGCATAAAGATTCCAAACTCAACCTCGCGTGGTTGATCCCCATTTTTCTGATCTTCATGGCTGCGAATCAAGTTCTCTTTGTCGGACTCACAGGCCATCGCGAAGAAATGTGGTACAAACTGATCAGCGTTTCCATGCTGCCACACTTTTGGTTGTTTCTTTTGGGCGTGGTCCTTCAACAGCACTTTGATTCAATCAAACATCTCTTCACAGGAAAACTGCACTACTGGCTGATTGTTCATGCCATCATGATCTATATCGCCTGGTCACTCGGACGACCAACGGGAACAAACTATCCATTTCCCGGAGTCGCATTAACCCTCGCAGGCACCACACTCGCGTTCGGATTCACTGGCCGCCAATGGGCAGATAAACTTTTGAATCACAACGACATTTCCTACGGCGTTTACATTTACCATATGATCGTCGCCAACGCGTTCATTCATTTAAAATTCACAGGAACGTATTTGTCTCTCGCCTGTCTCTTGATAACCACTATCGTATTGGCAACGCTATCGTGGCGATTTATCGAACGGCCTTGCATCAATCTTAAAAAGCGCTGGCAAACCAAACCGCCAGCCAACCGCGCAAGCCTTCAAGCGACCAACTAATCAAAAATCTACAACCAAATTTTTAACTAAAACAACAAAGCAACCGAGTGCGAATCCTTACCCGTAAAAGCTTGCCACCATGGCGCTGGCTGAAACTCTTCTTCCTCGTCGACCCTAGACGTTTGGATGGAATCTCCCGTCAGATGACTGGTTCTATCTCGGATGCAGAGAAACTCAAACTGGCAAAAGAGTATTCCAACATCGTGGGACGCATCTGCGTTGGCATCACTACCAAAACGACTCGCATCGATCGGATGCGTGAAATGGATGTCGCCATAACAACGCTGATCAAACAGGCGCCGGGTTCTTTCTCCAACGCTGACGTCAAAATGTTGGACATGGGTGCATCGGACGGGTCATCAACCATGACGGCGCTCACTCGTCTCAAAGAAGAATGTGGCGTGGACGCGTCGGCAATCGCACTTGATCTTTACGTGGAACTGGTCGAATACAAATCCGGCTTGTTTTGCGAATACCGACTCAACGACGGCTATCCGGTTCTGTTGCGTCTTGGCCCGATTGGAATTCAACTAAGCCCAATTGCCGTTGCCCGACGGCCAGTCGAAAAATTAGTCGGCAATTGCTTATCAAAATTTGGCTTTGTCGGCAAAAGCACCAACGTGCAAAAGAGCTGGTCTTTGCTTAACCCCATCGTTGCCAACAGTCAGAAAGTCTCGCTGCAGCAAGGCAATTTGTTCGAAGTCGATAATGACTTTGTTGACCAGTTCGAAATCGTCAGGGCATCTAACGTTTTGAATCGAAGCTACTTTTCAGATGACCTGATCAAGAAAGGGCTTTACGTCGCCAAGCAGTACGTGAAAAACAATGGCTACTTGATCGTTTCGCGAAACAAGAAATCAAGCGAAGGGGAAATCGAAAATGGAACGATCTGGCAACGGACTGGCAATTCGTTCCAGGTCGCCACCACAGTTGGTGATGGCTCCGACGTAAGCGAATTGATTGACGCTTACGATGAAGATAGCCCAACAGAAGTCCAGAACGCATGAGCCAGCCTGCAAAAAAATACGTTTTTGTGGGTGCCGTTTCCAAGCCCGCTGATGGCACACTGGGAGGACAGCTCTTTGCGTGTACGCTTTTGTTAGAAAGCTCATTGCAGGAACGAATCGATTGGCAGTTGATCGACTCCAGTCAAAAATCGCAACCACCGCCACCCGTGATCATGCGAGCATGGCCAGCAGTTGCCCGGATATTCAAATCAACTTTCAACTTAATACGACCAAGCGTCAAAGGCGGATTGGTTTTTTCGTCGTACCAAACATTCAGCCTGTTGGAGAAAACGGCGATCTGTGTGATCGGTCGAGTCTTTAGAAAACGGATGGTCACCACCTACCGATCCGAAGTCCGTCGACTTGGAAAACCTGACTGGATCCTACACCCCCTAATGAGTCTTTCATTTCGACTTGGTACGCGTGTGATCTGCCAGAGCACTGCCGCGGCAGAAAAACTGACCGAGTTTTTTCCACATGTCCAGCCAAACATCACCATTATTCCAAATTGGATTGAACCCAAAAAGTATCAAATCAACCCACCTGATCGTCAGAACACAGATACACCAAAAATACTTTTCATTGGCTGGTTGGAAAAGAACAAGGGCGTCCACGATTTACTTGTTGCACTAAGTAAGATCAAGAAAAAAGGTATCGCTTTCAAATTGGTTGTTGGCGGTTCAGGATCCCAACATCAACCCCTGATAGAACAAGCCGCGTCGTTGGGCCTGGCTGATTCGGTTGACTTTCGCGGTTGGATTTCGGGTGCTGAAAAACTGGCTGCTTTAGCTGAAGCCAATGTATTTGTCTTGCAGTCCTACCATGAAGGCATGCCCAATTCGGTTTTAGAAGCCATGTCGTGCGGATTGCCAATCGTTGCAACTTCCGTCGGTGGCATCCCCCAACTGGTTTGCGATGATGGCTCAATTTTGGTGCCTTCAGGATCGCCTGATGAGCTCGCCAGCGCACTTGAACAAACTTTAATTGATCCCGAGCGAAGGAAAAAAATGGGAACGGCCAATCGGTCCCATGTTGAAAACAATCACGACATTGATGTCATTTGGCCGAGAGTTGCTACGACGCTCGACGTGCTTTGATTCGAAAAAATAGTTAATCTGACCATGAAACAAATTCTTCAAAACCTGGGAAACGGCGAAACTATGCTTGCCGAGGTGCCATGTCCGCGCCGAGGATCAGGTAGCGTACTGGCCGCGACAACGCGAACTTTGGTCTCGTTGGGCACAGAGAAAATGCTGATTGATTTTGGCAAAGGCGGCTGGATCGCCAAAGCCAGATCGCAGCCAGACAAAGTCAAACAGGTTTTGCAAAAAATCAAAACGGATGGACTTTGGACGACGCTCGATGCCGTCAAAGCCAAACTCGATACGCCCATCCCGCTTGGTTACTGCCATGTTGGCCGCGTGGTCGAAGCCGATGCGACCAGTGGGCTGTCGCCGGGAGACCGAATCGTCAGCAATGGCCCCCATGCCGAAATGGTTTCAGTCCCAAAAAACCTCACCGCCAAAATTCCTGACAACGTCTCGGACGAGCAAGCCGCCTTTACCGTCGTGTCTGCGATTGGCTTGCAAGGCATCCGCTTGCTTCAACCAACGCTGGGAGAAAAAGTCGTTGTTAGCGGTTTAGGTTTAATCGGGTTGCTGACCGTACAAATGCTTCGCGCTCAAGGCTGTCAGGTTTTGGGAATCGACTTTGATGCAGCGAAATTAAAACTGGCTCAACAGTTCGGCGCAGAGACCGTTGATTTGAGTGCTGGTCAGGATCCTATCAAAGTCGCAGAAACCTGGTCAGGTGGAGTTGGTGTTGACGCAGTGTTGATTACGGCGTCCACCAAAAGTGATGAACTCATCCATCAAGCCGCGACGATGTGCCGCCAGCGAGGCCGCGTGGTTTTGGTTGGCGTGATTGGATTGAACATTCAACGTGCAGATTTTTACGAGAAAGAAATTTCGTTTCAGGTTTCCTGTTCCTATGGTCCGGGACGGTACGACGACAACTACGAAAAACGCGGCTTGGATTATCCGATTGGTTTTGTCAGATGGACAGAACAGCGAAACTTTCAAGCCGTTCTTGATTTAATGGCTGACGGAAAAATTGACGTGGCTCCTTTGATCACGCATCGGTTTTCGTTTGACAACGCGCTTGATGGCTACAAAGCGGTTGGTGAAAAAGGCGCGATGGGAATTCTTTTGGAATATCCCAATGCGGACAAAGTCACGATTGAATCGGAAAAAGCAAATCAAAAAGTCGCTTTGGCTAATACTTTCGAACCGAAATCGGGCCAACTTAAAGTCGCCTTTATTGGCGCGGGTGGATTCACAACCCGGATGTTGTTGCCACTACTACCCAAAAATGTGATCAAGAAAACAATCGTTAGTTCGACCGGCGTGTCGGCTGCTCACGCGGGAAAAAAATTCGGCTTTCAAGAAATCTCTACCGACTCTGATGCCGCGATCAACGACGCGGAAGTTGACGCGATTTTCATCACGACGCCTCACAATTCACACGCCGGTTTTGTATGCCAAGCGTTAAACGCGAACAAGCATGTGTTTGTTGAAAAACCATTGGCGATGAACCTGGAGGAACTTGCCGAAGTTGAAACCGCGCTGCAGCAGAATCCAGACCGCATGTTGATGATTGGATTCAATCGACGCTTCTCACCGCACATGATTGAAATGAAAAATTGGTTGAAAGGATACCAAGAAGCAAAAGCGATCATCATCACCGTCAATGCTGGTGCAATTCCGGGTGACCATTGGACTCAGGATCCAGAAATCGGTGGCGGAAGAATCATTGGAGAAGCTTGTCACTTTATCGATTTGGCTCGGTTCCTGGCAGACTCTCCAATTTCTGAGACCAACGCCGTTGCGATGGGCGGAGAAGGGCGATTGGGCGATTGCGTTTCAATCCAACTGTCTTTTAAAAACGGTTCGATAGCTAGTGTTCATTATCTGGCCAATGGCAACAAGAGTTTTCCGAAAGAACGGGTAGAAGTTTTCGGATCTGGCAAAATAATGACATGCAATAACTTTCGATCGTCCCTAGAATTTGGGGGGAGCGGTAAAATGAAGACCAAGAGTCAAGACAAAGGTCATGCCAACGAGCTGGCTGCGTTTGTTGATGCAATTAGCACTGGCACTTGGCCGATTTCACGAGAAGAACTTATCGAAGTATCCCAAGCGACCCTCGAAGCGGCGAATCAAATTCGTCAGCGCAAAAACGCGAACTGACGCATTACTACGAACTAACAACAAAAAGGGCACGACGAGAATTGCTTTAACCAAAGCGTTGTAAATGTTGTTTCAAAGCAGCATAAAACCATGAGAATCGTATTCTTCACTCACTATTTTCCACCTGAAGGTAACGCACCGGCGTCCCGAACCTACGACCATTGTGTTCGCTGGATCGAAAAGGGGGCCAAAGTTACCGTCATCACTTGCGCGCCCAATGTGCCCAACGGCGTTGTCTATGACGGCTACAAAAATCGGTTCTGGCCAAAACGCGAGATCGTTGACGATATCGAAGTCATTCGTGTCTGGTCATTCATCGCCCCCAATGCGGGCGGTGTAAAACGAGTTATAAACTACGTCAGTTACATGCTGTTTGCGATTTTCGCATTTGTGTTTCGTTGTCGCCGTCCTGATTTAGTTATCGCGACCAGCCCTCAGTTCTTTTGCGGTTGGGCAGGAACGATTTCATCGATCATAAAGTGGTGTCCTTTCTTGCTTGAGATTCGCGACATCTGGCCAGAGTCAATCATTGCTGTTGGTGCAATGAAAAAAGGACTTGCTACAAAATTTTTGGAAGTCTTGGAAAAATGGATGTACAAGAGCGCCAACCATATCGTCGCGGTAGGTGAAGGTTACAAGCAAGCGATTCTTAAGCGGGTTCCGAAACTGACAAACATTTCCGTCGTCACTAACGGCGTCGATCTCGACAAATTCCAACCCCGAACGGCTGATCAGGAATTCCTGGACGCCTGGAAATTGAACGACAAGTTCGTCTGCTCTTACGTGGGCACGATCGGAATGGCTCACGGTTTACGTGTCGTTGTCGAAGCAGCCGAGATGCTCAAACAAAAAGGTCGCGACGATATCAAATTTTGTCTGGTCGGCGATGGTGCCAATCGTGTCATGCTTGAAAAAGCTGTCGAAGAAAAAGGCCTCCAATCCTATATCGCTTTCACGGGCCGGCTTCCCAAAGAGAAAATGTCGTCGGTCATGGCAAGCTCCAACGCACTTTTGATCCATCTTCGAAAGTGTGATTTGTTCACGACCGTCATCCCATCCAAAATGTTTGAAGCGATGGCGATGGGCAAACCGATCATCATGGGCGTGGACGGCGAAGCACGCGACATCGTCACGACCAGCGGCTCTGGAATAAACATGCGCCCTGGCGAGGCAAGTGATCTGGTAGATGCAGTTTGTGATCTGGCAAGCAATCCACAGCAGATGCAAAAACTGGAGCAATCGGGTCGACCGTTTGTTGCCGCCAACTATACCCGCGATGTTCTGGCTGGTCGGATGTATTCGATTATCAAATCTGTGGTGAAAGGCCAGCCTGTTGAAAACGCTACTGATTCCGATTCTCCAAAGACCCTGCCCAGCGCCACAACAGAAACCAATGAACACAGTCACAATCACTGAGTCCCTGAACAAGCGTCATTGAACTAAGTTATTGAACTAAGTTATTGAACTAAGTTATTGAACCAAGAATTCATTTGAATCCTCTCCGCCACACTTTTCGAACCTGCTTGTTGTGCTAAGTCACATCGATCCTGTTTCTTCCTCGGCTCACGCTGAATCATCCGCTAGTGAATCAGTGGAATCTCCATTGGTAGAGCGCGCGGCCAAAGTACATCACAGTGCCAGTGGGCTATCGACCAAGCTGAATCGCGGCCTGAATATTTTGCGTTACTATCGCACTTCGCAAATCGTCCGCCGTGTAACAAAGACCCTAAAAAGCAAGCTTGGGCTTGGAAAGAAATCCAATTCATCGTTGGACATACAACCGATCGCGGGGCTTGTTAATAAACTTCGTGCACAAGATGAATTTGGCATACTGCGAAAAATCCGCAGTGCGACGGCTTTCAACAGCCCGGCAACCATCCGTCAGCAGTTGGCCAACGGCAACGTTTGTGTGCTTAACGAAACTCATCCGCTTGAGTGGCGAATCAACGATAACAAAACGCTGCTTTGGCAATTTCAACTGCATTACCACGAATACCTTCTGCCGCTTGCTCAAGATTCGCCTGCCGAACAATTCAATGCCGAATCAATTCAACTGATTGTAGATACCATTGATTCTTGGCTGGCAGCGAATCCGATTTCTGATCCGGCCAGTCATGTCGACGCATGGCATCCGTACTGTATCTCACGACGACTACCAGTCTGGTTTTGCCTTTTGACGCTGGAAGGTCTCAATAGCGGCACTCGTGAAAAAATGCTTCAAAATGCGCACTTGCAAGCCGAATTTTTGTCTAGAAATCTTGAGTGGGATTTGGGCGGAAATCACTTATTGGAAAATCTTCGAGCACTCGCGTTAGCCGGTTGCTTTTTTGATACAAAGGCCTCGGCACGGTGGTTAAAGCAAGCCCAAACCATCATTAACAAACAAATCAAAGAGCAGATCTTACCGCACAAAGAGCATTACGAACGCTGTCCAATGTATCACTGTCAGATCCTTGGAAACTTTTTGGAAACCGTGATCGTAGCCCAAGCGGTGATTCCAAATTTTGCGAAATCGCTTCGAACAGTCGCCACCGAAATGTTTGGCTTCTGCGTTGAGATCGTACATCCGGATGGCGAAATTCCTTTGCTAGGCGATTCCTGTTTCGGCGAGGCACCAAGTGTTAGTTGTATTGAGCAACTTGCGACGGCGGCTGAAATCGAATTTGCACCTGCCGAACAAAACGACCCCGATGTTTCGACAGCCGGTCCGTATTGGATTTTTCGCGATCAGAATGATTTCTTGATTTTTGATCGAGGAGCAGCGGGAGCCGACACGCTTCCGGCCCACGCACATTGCGATCTTCTCACATTTGAAGCCAGCCTTGGCGGAGCGAGATGCATCGTTGACAGCGGGCTTTATAATTATTCGGATGACCCGATGCGCTGGTACTGCCGGTCGTCGTTGGCGCACAACGTCATTACTGTTGACGATCAAAATCAAAACGATGTTTGGTCCCAGTTCCGGATGGGCTACCGCGGCTCAACCACTCAACTACAGCATGGTCGAGCGGATAATTTTTGCTGGGCGCAGGCCTCTCATGATGGCTTTCGTCGAATGGGCGTCGAAAAAATCGACCGTTTGATTGGAATCGAAAAGGGCCGTTTCTGGTATTGTTTTGATCGGGTACGTCGGACTAACAAGCGATTAAGCGGCTTTATTCATCTGGCACCCGATGTTGAAATTTCGAAGATCAACGACCATCAATTTGAAATAAAATGCGGCAACACCCTCAATCAAATTTGCTTTGTCGGCACAAAGCAAATCGAATTGATCGATGGTTGGTATTGTCCTGAATTCGGTCGTCGCGAGAAAAACGTAGTGATCGAATACAAATTCACCGATCACTCGAACTCGTCGAATCAGGCCAATAAACCCGACCAATTTCAGGTTGCTGGATGGTGGATGTTGCCCAACACCGCTCAGGATGCTCGAATCGACGAATTGACAACCACGACCTCCGACCACGAAACTCAAATCACTTTATCGTCGCCGACATCCGACGACATTCATTCTTTCAAGTGGAAACTAACTCAATGAGACTCGCCTGCATCGTCGGCGCCCGCCCAAACTTTATGAAGATCGCGCCGATACTTCGCGCCTTCGAAAAACATCCGTCTCTTAAACCGACTTTGATTCACACTGGGCAGCATTACGATGCAAACCTGTCAGATGTTTTCTTTGAAGAGCTTGGTATCAGTCGTCCAGACATTTCGTTGGGGATTGGCTCGGGAAGTCACGGAAAACAAACAGCCGACATTTTGGTTGCCATTGAAAACGTGTTAGTCGAAGCTCGCGAAAAAGGAGAAGGCTTTGACCGAATGATCGTCGTTGGTGACGTCAACTCAACGATGGCTGCCACGATCGCGGCGGCGAAACTCTTGATCCCTGTTGCCCATGTTGAGGCTGGGCTGAGAAGTTTTGATCGCACGATGCCAGAAGAAATTAACCGCATGATTACTGATTCCATCTGTGACATGCTTCTGCCTTCGGAACCTGATGGTGTTAAAAATCTTCAGCACGAAGGCCACGACGAATCCAAAATTCATTTGGTTGGCAACGTGATGATCGATACGCTGCTTAACCAGGTCGAGCGCGCTCGTCAAAGCGATATCCTTACTCGATTAAATCTTAAAGCAGGAACGTTCGGGGTGGTCACACTGCATCGCCCTGCCAATGTTGATGATGCCAAAGTGCTTGAGTCGCTAATTGATGTTTTGGTCGAAGTCTCCGATCAACTGCCACTTGTTTTTCCAATTCACCCACGAACCAAATCACGGCTCGAGTCATTTTCGATTGACCGAAAACTTGAAGCTGCTGCGAACGTGAATTGCCTCGGCCCGCTGGGTTACAACGATTTCCTGTGTTTGACTTCCCAGGCCAAAGTGATCGTGACAGACTCGGGGGGCTTACAGGAAGAATCCACGGCGCTGGACGTGCCTTGCCTGACGATGCGGCCCAACACTGAGCGTCCTATCACCGTAACCCAAGGCACCAGTACGCTTGTAGGAAGCGACGCCGCGAAACTGAAATTGCACCTGAACGAAGTCATTGCCGGAACCTACAAACAGGGACAATGTCCAGAATTATGGGACGGAAAAGCAGCCGAACGAATCGCCCAGATTCTCGCCAAAGAAGCCACAACGCTCTGATTTCAATTGGAGCACTGATCCCCATTCAACGCGGGAGCTTGCCAGATCGGCAATCACCCGTGATCGCCCCGAAGAAGGACTGACAGAACTGCATCAATCGAGCATTGTGTCGTAGCGTCTGTTTGGGGATCAAGCTAAAATATCGTACTTAGATTCGTGTCAGTTTTTGACCGTTAGAAACGAAGTGTTACGTCTCAGACCATTGTGTTTGCGGCTTGTTTTTGACTCTTAAACGCCCACGAAACCAGTTATCCTGAATAATCATGATCAAAGCTATGACCGAAACGACTGAATCGACCACCTGTGAAACGCTTTTCGAAGCGATTGAAAATCAAACCGCCAAAGTCGGTGTGATCGGACTTGGATACGTTGGCCTGCCCCTGATTGACGCGTACATCAGGGCCGGTTTCGGAGCAATCGGTTTTGATGTCGACACCAAGAAAACAGATTCGCTCAAACAGGGCAAGAGTTACATCGCTCACATTGAGCACACGACGATTCAATCTTGGCTGGACAGAGAAAAGTTTGACGCGACAACGGACATGGCGCGGTTGTCCGAAGCCGACGTGATCCTGATTTGCGTTCCGACGCCTCTATCCGACAGTCGTGATCCTGACCTGAAGTACGTTGAAATGACAGCCCAAGCGATCGCGAAACATTTGCGACCTGGTCAAATGGTCATTCTTGAAAGTACGACCTATCCTGGAACTACCAAAGACGTTTTGTTGCCGATCCTGGCGGAGTCAGGTCTCGAAGCAGGCAAAGATTTCTTCCTGGCTTACAGCCCTGAACGCGAAGATCCAGGCAACCCGGATTTCACCGCCGGAACAATTCCTAAGGTCGTCGGTGGCCTTGAAGCCAACAGCCTTAAACTGGCAACAAAGTTTTACGAAAAAGCGATCACCAAAGTCATTCCGGTTGCCTCATGCGAAGTCGCGGAAGCCTGCAAGATTCTTGAGAACACGTACCGCAGCGTCAACATCGCGATGGTCAACGAGCTAAAAGTTCTCTTCCAAAAACTCGGCATCGACGTTTGGGAAGTGATCGACGCAGCCAAGACAAAACCATTTGGTTTCCAGGCTTTCTATCCTGGCCCTGGACTTGGCGGACACTGCATTCCGATCGATCCATTTTATCTCAGCTGGATCGCACGAAAACACGAAGTCCAAACCAAGTTCATCGAGCTTGCTGGCGAAATCAATACCAGCATGCCGTTGTATGTTGTGCATCAATTGGCTGAAGCTTTAAACAAGGCTGGCAAACCCATTAGCGGAAGCAAAATTGGAATCTTCGGCGTGGCTTACAAAAAAGACGTTGATGATCCGCGCGAAAGCCCTTCATTCAAACTAATGGAATTGCTGGAAGAACGTGGCGCGGTATTGAGCTACTGCGATCCACACATTCCAAAACTTCCTCAGATGCGGCACTTTGACGTACCGGATTTGACTCACCAAGAGCCAACTCCTGAGTATTTAAGTTCGCTGGATTGCGTCTTGATATCGACTGACCACACGGCGTTCAACTGGGAAGAGATTGTCCCGCACGCTAAATTGGTTGTCGATACTCGCAACGCAACAAAGGATCTTAAGAGCGGTCACGAGAAAATCTGCAAAGCGTAGAACAATCCGCGACCTGACCCTTGTCGAAATAGTTTTAGCCTTGCCAAGCGGGTAATTTACTAGCGAAAAAGTTGCCTTTGCCTGAGACGAGCCTAACGACACGGACGCCCTTTGGCCAATTCATTTTAAACTTAAACGCACCCAACAAAGCCAAACATGACACAGGACGATTCGCCTAAAACTTACTTCGTTACTGGATGTGCCGGATTCATTGCCAATCGCGTCGCCAAATTTTTGCTTGACGCGGGACATCATGTTATTGGAATCGACAACCTGAACGACTATTACGATGTGTCGCTTAAACAACATCGGCTGGACAAACTGACGTGTGACAATTTCACGTTCTACCACGAAGACCTTGAGAATCGGGATGCGTTAAAGAAGATCTTTGACGCACACCCGTTTGATGCCGTGATCAATCTCGCGGCTCGCGCGGGCGTTCGCTACAGCATGGTTAATCCAACGGTCTACATGACAACCAATGCGATGGCCAACTTGTATCTTCTCGAAGAAATGCAAGAACGCGGGATCAAGAAATACATTTTGGCTTCGACGTCTTCGTTGTACGCCGGCCAGGAAATGCCGTTCACTGAATCGTTAGCGGTGAACACTCCGATTTCATCGTACGCGGCATCTAAAAAAGCAGCCGAAGTGATGGCGTACTCCCATCACTTTCTCTACGGCATCGACGTTTCGGTTGTCAGGTACTTTACGGTTTACGGCCCAGCAGGCCGACCCGACATGTGCATTTTTCGATTCATCAAATGGATCGATGAAGGCGTTCCGATCGAACTATTTGGTGACGGAACTCAGTCACGCGATTTTACTTTCGTGGACGATATTGCACGCGGAACAATTGCTGCGTTAAAGCCGATTGGTTATGAAATTGTCAATCTGGGCGGCGGCAACCAGCCGATTTCGCTGTTAACGGTTATCGAAAAGCTTGAAAATCTGCTTGGCAAGAAAGCCAAAATTGAGAATAAGCCATTCCATAAGGCCGACATTAAAACGACATGGGCCGATATCTCGAAAGCCGATAAATTGTTCGGCTGGCAACCAACCGTTTCACTGGATGACGGATTGGCTCAATGTGTTGACTGGCACAAAAACAACCTGCCTTGGTCAGCCAACATCATCCTGCCTTAGCAAGCAGCAAACATCTTGGCGTTTGGTGGCGGATCCTGACTGAAGTTCGAAGTTCGGTTAATCCAGCATCCACCTGAATGCAAGAATATCCACATTCAGATCAAGCTACGGATATTCCAATAATCCGAATTGCGTCGGGGCAGGCAAAAACACAATCTCTCAACAAGCCCACAAAAAGGCGAAAACCAGTGGGGACGCTTGCTTTCTATACGCCAATTAGGGGTGCAGTTCAGCTTTTATTAAAATCGCCCCTCAAGTAAAATTGGGTAGTGTTTTTCTTCGCTCTGGCAATCAGCCTGGCCCCTTTCAATCGTCTGAAACCAATGACCAACGTACCCGCCGCCGAATCATCTCCTGTTAACTCAGGCAACCTTAAATCAGAGATGATCAAAATCTTTTTGCCTTATGCATTGGCAGTGATCATCCAGTTGCCAATGTTGATCTTGTATTTTAAATCGCTTTGGAGCAGGCCGCACTACCAACCATTTGCGATTGCTATTCTTGCGGTGGTCGCGCTAGCGCTTTACCGCTGGCCGATGGCTCAAACACAGCCGTTCCATCGGAGCTTTCTAAGCGATCTATTGATGGGGTTAGGAATGGGAGTTGCATTTTTAGCGATGTTGTTTGTTGAGCCATGGTTCGCAGCTCTCAGTGTAATGCTTTTGGTCACCAGCTTGTTTTCTCGAACGGTCGACCGCGATGGCGTGACGACACTTTGGCCATGTTCACTTCCGCTTTACGTCTACCTGATTCTTCCTAACGGAATCGACACACGGCTGATCACAAAACTTCAACAGTATAGCGCGGTATATACAAGCCATCTGTTAGACCTGGTTGGATTAGGCCATCACATGGATGGAACTGTCATCAATGTACCTGCGATTAAAGAGTATGGGATCGAAGAAGCATGTAGCGGTGTGCAATCGTTTTTTACTTTGCTCTTGGTTGCTGTTGTGTTTATCGTGATGTCCAGGCGAATCAATATTCCGTCGCTGGGAGTCGGCGTTCTCTCAATCGTCGCATCGATCGTGTGTTTTCTACTTCGCATGACATTGTTTACATCGGGAATACTTAATGAGGTTTTCTTGATCGCCGGTATTGGTTTTCTTATCTTGACGTTACTGGGATTCCGAGCTGCTGCTCTAATTCTGTCGGCTGTATTTTGGGCTGTGTTCATGAACACAATTCGAATTCTCGTCATTCCACTTTCTGATTACTTTCTCCAAGTTGATTTGTCTGAAGGCATTCCGCACGCATTACTCGGGTACGGTTCGTTGGCGCTGGGCATTCTGATGTTATTCAGCACCGATCAATTTTTGCTGTTCCTGTTTGGACCAGTCGAAGAGACAAGCGGTGAATCCGGGCCATTCGGTCGACTGATTACCAAATTTTGGAACAAGATTCTGTCTGGCGAAAAATCCGCTGGCGACAGCGACGAGCCGCGACGGAAAAAGCGAACTGGCCGCCGGGTAATTACCAAGGCGGGTCGAACGTTGATTTGGACATTTGCCGGATTGATTACCGCGTTTGGATTGTGGGAATTCTCCGACGTTGTACGTTCCTACAACTCTACTTTGTTGGTTCGATTTTTCGATGACAACAAAGTCATCGATTTTGCACAAAAAGACTTGCCTGAAACCATCGATAGCTGGAAGAGCATCAAATACGAAACACAAGATCGCTCTATTGGCAGTGACCTGGGCCAACGATCCGATGTGTGGCAATTCGCCAATGTTGGTGCTTCTTCTGGAACGTATACCTATTCGGCAATTGCTTCGTTTGACCAGACATTTCCTGGCTGGCATGAATTGACAACCTGTTACAAAAACACCGGTTGGCGTTTGATTAATCGAAAACGAATCTTGCCTTCGGATATCACTGGTGAGAAAGCAGAAGGTGAACAATGGTCAATGATTGAAGCAACATTTGATCGTAAAACGGGCGAGAAGGGGTATTTGCTATTCAGTGATTTCGATGCGTTCGCACAAGGCATGGATGCACCAGAATCATGGGGCAAGTTGAACTCGTTTTTGATTCGTGCTCGCAGCCGTATGTCACATCGAATTCGTGCTCAACTGTTCCAAGGCGAAGCCTATCAAACGCAGGTATTTTTGACCTCGTACAATGATTTCACCCCTGATTTGAAAAAAGAAATCGGCGAACGCTATCTCAAAATTCGCGAACAAATGCGACAGCGGTTTAAGGAAAAGACCCAGACTGAGGGAAACATGGCTAAGCCTGAGAATAACACTGAAGCGTAGTTTTGTTGGTGTTATCCATTCAGCACCTGCTGCAGAATGAGCCAGTGCACCGGACTGAATTCCACGGTCAAACTTACTTCTTCCAAGCCCCTCCGCCCGGGGTTTGGAGCCGCAGCCGGTCACCGGGTTGGACTTGGATCTCACAGACGTTGGGAAGTTCTTCGGTTGAATCGGTTTTGATCAACTGATTAATCCCACGTTTCCCTGGCTGAGCGCCTTGGATTCCATAAGGCCCTTGGGATCGCCGATTCGTCAGCAGCGAAACAGTCAAAGGTTTGAGAAATTCAACTTCTCGAATCATTCCATTTCCGCCTCGATGTTCGCCGACTCCGCCACTGAGAGCGCGGATGGAAAACTCTCTGAGGATGACCGGGAAACGTGTCTCAAGCACTTCCGGATCCGTAAGCCGCGTGTTGGTCATGTGCGTGTGAACGGCGTCGGCTCCATCGGCGTGTGGCGTTGCGCCCGATCCTCCACCGACCGTTTCATAATAGCCAAACGTCTCGTCGCCCATCAACCAATTGTTCATTGTGCCCTGGCTGGCCGCGGCGAGCCCTTGTTGATTCCGTTCATGGTTTTCAATGTTTTGAGAATCAGTTGCACTTTCGATTGATTTACCAATCGCACCCAGCAACACGTCAACAATTCTCTGCGACGTTTCGACGTTGCCACCGACGATCGCCGGGCATTTCTCTGGATCTTCATCGCTGTCTGGATTCAGGAAGCACTCAGGTAGCTTGATCGTGACCGGCTTCATCACGCCTTCGTTAAGCGGTATATCTTCGTCGATCAAACATCGCATCACATAGATGACGGCCGAAGAAACGATCGCCGGGTTGGCGTTCAAGTTTCCATCCAACACCGGATCGGTGCCGGAAAAGTCGATCGTTAAATTGTCTTTGTCCTTGTCGATTAGAACTCGAATCGTGGCGCCGTTGTCGAGTGAATCCTCAAAGGAAAATTGTCCATCGGACATGCGGCTAATCGCGACTCGTACTTTTTGCTCGGCAGCCGATTGAATAAAGTTCATGTAGTCGAGCACAACCTCTTGTGAATATTGCTCGACCAACGCCAAAAGATCCCGCTGTCCCGAGCGATTGGCGGCGACTTGAGCGCGGACATCGGCGAGATTCTCGGCTGGCGAACGTGACGGGTAGGGCGGGGCGGTTAGTAGTTCTTCCAACTCAGCAAAGCGTTCGGTTAGCGATTCGTTCTCCAATTCAGATTTGTCGGTTGAATTCGAATTTGGTCCATTCGGTTTGCCCACGATCAATTTGAAGTTACGAATCAACACGCCTTCTTGAGCCAGACAAGTCGCATTGGGTGGCATAGAGCCTGGCGAAATTCCGCCGATCTCCGAGTGATGCGAACGACTCGCAACCCAGAATAACAGCGTTCCACCTGCACTAAATACTGGCGTCACGACTGTGACGTCTGGCAAATGCGATCCGCCTTGAAACGGATCGTTGGTGACAAACACATCGCCCGGGTTAACCGTTTCGTTTAAACGAATGATTGCCCGCACCGTTTCGCTCATCGCTCCGAGATGCACAGGAATGTGCGGAGCGTTGACAACCAGGTCGCCCGTTTGAGTAAAAATCGCACAACTGAAATCCAAACGCTCTTTCACGTTAACGCTCATCGAAGTCATTTGGAGCGAGATTCCCATCTGACGCGCGATCGTGGAAAAGTGATTGTTGAAAATCTCAAGCTTAACCGGATCGGCGGCTTGTTTTTGCGTTCTTGAGTCGCTTTCTCGTTCCTGTGTCGATTCTCTTTCGTCTTCGTTTTTCGCTGTGTTTCGCGAAAGCAATATTTGTCCGTCTACCAGCGCAACCGCTTCCCAACCCGCATCGATTACCGTCGTCGATAACTCGCCGGCAACCATCGCCGGCCCAACGATTCGATCACCCGCCACCAACGTCTCACGGTCGATGATCTCGGTAGGGCAATTGCCCCACTCGCTCGCGTCGCTCTCAGATGCCAAACGTATGTTTGAGTCCGATCGACGCTGCCACATCATCTGAAACGTTTCTCCATGTCGCTGACGCGTTTCGGTGTTGGCTGGCGTTGGTTTTAAGCGGCTTCCAATCTGGCGTGCTTCGACTCGGGCGGCGACGATCTCTAACGGCCGATCAGAAGTGAATCCGAACAGCTGCTGATGAACTTTGACAAAGTCATTTTTCAACGAGTCTTTCTGGTTGGCTTGATCCTGATTGGTTTGATCCTGAAGCCGAATGGTTTGACAGGCTTCTGTTCCGACATAGCGAAGATCAAGGCTACGCGTGAATTGAATTTCTTGTTCGGTTGGATCAATCGAATCGGCAAGCTCCAATTGCATTGCATTCCAAATTTGATTCGCAGTCTCCAAACCGGCATCGTCAAAAGGTTTTAGCACCGAGCGAACGGAGTTTGCTGTTTGGTCGGCCAATCGAATTCCAACGGCACTGAGAATCGAGCCTTGCGGATGATCGAGAATCTTATCCATACCAATCGCTTCGGCCACGGCACAACAATGCTGTGGCCCAGCTCCGCCAAACGCGACCAGAACGTAGTCTTTAGGGTCGTAGCCGCGAGCAATTGAAACGCTACCAATCGCCGACGCCATATTCTGATTGGCAATCGCGAGGAAGCCTGCTGCCACTTCGTGCGGCGTCATCTCGAAACCAGCTTCCTTCATTTGCGCGCGAATTTCTTCGATTCGAGTTTCAACCGCTGCTTCGTCCAAAGGAAAAGGGAAACGGTGTTTGGCGATCCGGCCTAGAAATAGATTGATGTCAGTCACGGCAAGTGGTCCGCCTCGACCATAGCAGGCTGGACCGGGATCGGATGTCGCACTTTGCGGACCGACCACCAACTTCGTTCCGTCAAACCAACAAACCGAACCGCCGCCCGCTGCCACTGTTTCGATCGCCACCATCGGCGTCATGATTCGCACATCCGATTTTCGCGTTTCAAACTCCAATTCAATTTCGCCGTCGTAACGCCCGACATCGGAACTGGTTCCGCCCATGTCAAATGTCAGAGCGCGATCGAATCCAGATTGCTGGGCAACTCTGGCTGCGCCCACGATCCCACCAGCAGGACCCGAAAGCACTGAGTCTTTGCCAGAAAACTGATCGCGGCCGACCAGTCCGCCTGCTGAGGTCATGAGTCGCAATTGGCTTCCGGCTGAAAGCCCATTTTGGATTTGGTCGAGATAGTCGCCGAGCACCGGATTCAGGTAAGCATCCAGCACCGTGGTTTCGCCGCGAGCCAAAATTTTGATCAGCGGCGCGACTTCTGATGACAGCCGAACATCTTTGAACCCAAGTTCACGTGCCACGGCTCCGACCAACTGCTCGTGTTTGGCGAACCGAAATCCATGCATGAGGCAAATCGCGACCGACTCGATGCCGGCTGCCTTCAGCTCCGCCAATTGCTGGCGCACACGGCTTGAATCGGGCGAAATCTCAACGGTTCCATCAGCCAGAATTCGCTCATCAATTTCGATTGATGTCTCGAAAAGCGGTTCCGGTTTAACGATCGTCAGCTTAAACAAATGCGGCCGAGCCTGATCGCCGATCGTCAACAAATCACGAAATCCTTTCGTCGTCACAAATGCCGTTCGGGCACCCGTTCGAGTCAAAAGCGCATTGGTCCCGCGCGTCGTGCCTAGATGAACCGAGCAATCAGGAATCGGCTCATCAGGCTGGAGTTCGAGAATCTTTCGAATCGCAAGCAGTGGCGCAGGCGTCGAACGATCAAGTTCACTTAAGATTTTGGCTTGGTGTTGTGTATTTGGATCGAGCGAATTGATCGCCAAGCAATCGGTAAACGTACCGCCAACGTCGATCCAAAACTGCCATTGAGAGTCCACGTTGTTAATTTACTTTTTCCCAACACAAATAAGATGCGCGTCCGTACGAAGGTAAAGTTTGTTGTTAGCAATCGCCGGCGTCGAACGAGTCGTCTCGCCCAATTCATGTTTCGAAACGAGTTTGAATTCATCTGAAACGGCGATCACGAGCAAATTCCCGTCTTCATCCATCACGTAAACATGATCCGTTGTCGCAACGGGCGAGCCAGAAAATCCACGAGCCAAACGTTCCTGCCAAATCTGTTTTCCTGATTGCAAATCTACGCATTGACCGATCCCTTTGTCGGTGAACAGAAAGAGTTTTCCGTCAACGGCGACAGGGCTGGGAACATAATTGGCGGATCGGACTTGGTAGGCTTTTTCTGGTTGAGCGTTTTCTTTGCCCGGTCGAATGGCAACCAAATAGTTTCCGCCGCCGCCCGATCCGCAGCTTCCGATGATCAGCCCGTCAGCAATCAAAGTTGAAGCAACAGTTCGTTTGGAAAATGGAATCCCCGCCCAGTTTTGCTTTCCGGTTTCCGGATCGAGACCAAAGAAACCGTCGCCCGTGTTACAGGAAACGATCTGTTCTTTGCCTGACTCGTCGGTAAAAACGCTTGGGACAGCGTAACAAGATCGAGTCGCAGTCAGCTTGGTTTTCCAAACGTCTTCGCCTGACTCGGCCTTTACAGCGATCATGTGGCTTTCACCTGGCTTTCCCGTTCGGACTCGCTGGGCTTGCTGTGAATTGAAAAAGATAACTTTGTCTTTGTAGACGATAGGTGAACCGCCAAATCCATGCTGCGAAACCCAAGTCCCAAAATCACGCTCCCATTTTTGTTCGCCGTCGTGGTCCAACGCAACCAGCATCGTGTGTTCTGGATTGGCATAAGCGAAGTAAACGTTGTCTTTGTCGACTGCCGGTGTGCTGGAAGCGAAACTGTTCCGCCCATGAACTTTGTAACGTTTTGAATCAAATGACTTGTTCCAAAGCTCTTTGCCCGTCTTGGCATCAAGACATTGAACCGTCAAAGTCGCCGTTTGCGGATCGCTGCCGGTGACAAAAATCCTGTCGCCCCAAATGGCGGGTGCACTTGAGCCAGACCCGGCAAGCGCGACTTTCCAAATATAGTTGTCATCCGAAATCTGAGCTGGCAATTTTGCATCGCTGGCCAATCCAGTTCCATTGGGGCCATGAAACCGCGTCCAGTTTTCCTGAGCGATTCCCGAAATCGCAGTGCAAGCGATAAGGCAAGCAACTAGCGCGATCGTGAGAAATGAATTTCGCTTCGTCATGAAAGAGTCCTTTGATCGGTCGATTTTGTACCGAGCGATTATATCATGATCCGTTTTTTAAGAATGCCATTAGATGGTGAGATTCGCGACACGTCAGACCTGACCAACATCGATACTTAGGTCAGGCTGTGCCTGACGGGCAATGGTTCAAGTTTGACTAATATCGCGTTCGTGAACGGCGAGCCGAATGGGGGCGAGGGACGGCTGATGATTTCTCTGGCAACCCGAAATCTTCATCTTGCGAAGTCACCCACTGACAAATTCGCCAGTCCATCCAATGTCTGTCGGGATCGCGCGTTCCCTGACCGATAAATCCGAGGTGGCCGCCCTTATTGGTGGAAATTAATTCGATGTAATTCGACATTTCGAATTCGTCAAACATCACGTAAGGAACGACAGGATCATCGGCGGCGGCCAGCACAATTGTCGGAACGTTGACTTTCCACAGCGTCGGAGCAGAACTGGCGTCTTCGTAGTATTCGCGGGCTCCCTTATAGCCCCAACATGGCCCCGTGATTTGGTCATCCCAATGAATCAAACGGGACGGAAGCGGATTGACGTTGTTGTCGTTCATGTCTTCAACGTGACGCCGACGATGAATCAACTGCGAACTCAACTTCTTCATAAAATACGCTTCGTAAATTCGATTGCCCATGCGGCGAAGATTCCACGAGCAGTGAATCAAATCGATCGGAGGACAAATCGCGATCGCTGAGTCAATGAATTCAGGGTGAGTCGTTCCCCATTCGCCAAGGGCTTTCAAAACGATGTTTCCACCAATTGAGAATCCGACGAGACTTAGTTTCGAAATCGGACAAAGGCGATGGACAAAATTGACGACCGCAAAAACGTCTGGGTAATAACCGCCGTGGATGTGCGATTTGGAAATCAAAGTACTGTCACCGAACCCGCGCATATCGACTCGGATCACACGCACGCCGACTCGGTTGAGCTTGTCAGCGGTGCGAATCATGTACGGCGAAAGATGGCAGCCACAAAGCCCGTGAAACAGGATCGCGATTCGATCGCCGGTGATCCAGTTTTCTGGTTTGTCATCGTGGATAACCAGTCTGTCACCATCAGCCAGCCAGACGATATGCTTTTCGGCACTGTACTCCCGTTGCTTGCCGCGAACAAAAAACGCGCCCAAGGTTTGAAAATGGGCGGAGCTAAATACACTCAGCGGTCGAAATGGTGGATAGTCGGCAACAAGCACGGGCAACTACTGGTAAATAATGGAGCAAAATCTCGAAGGGACATCGGCCATCTTACTCGCGGAATTTCAAAAGTGCGAACTACGAAATAAACTCTTTCGACTCAAGCAATTCAATCACTTTGGCAACACAATCAACAGGTGATGTTTTGTCCGTTTCGAGAACAAGATCCGCGTCCGTTGGGGCTTGGTAGTTGACGTGAGTTTCTTGAACATCGTCTTCGGAAAGTGTTTTCGCCGATTGGTTTCGCTCACGACAAAGCTCTTCCGGAGCAGAAAGGTGGACGATGATAAAGCGGTCTGAGCCAACCATTTCGGCGGCTTTCTTTCGAATCTCATCGTTAGGCGAAACAAGTGACAACAAGCAGATCAAGCCGGCTTTGTTCATCAACTTCGCAACTTCCGCCGCACGTCGAACGTTCTCGCTACGATCGTCTTTGGAGAAGTTCAAGTCACGACTCAAGCCAATACGGAAGTTCTGACCGTCGATCACGGTCGCACTTCGGCCCATGTCGAATAGTTGACGCTCAACACCATAAGCCGTCGTTGTCTTACCAGCACCAGGAAGTCCGGTGAACAAAATGGTAACTGGTTTTTGACCAAACCGAGCACCACGCTCTTCCGATGTGACCTTACTGATCTCTTGAGTCAACGACTTGCTGACGGATTCCTGTTCCCAACTCGCGCCCGTGTTTTCGCTGGTACGCTGGTCGAGAATCATACCGGCAGCGACCGTGATGTTCGTGATGCGGTCGATGACAATGAACGCGCCTGTGTTTTTATTGTTACGGTAACGGTCGAATGCGATGGGCTGGTTCAGTACAACGTTAACTCGGCCGATCTCGTTGACTTCGAGCGTCGGTGAGGGGTTGCTGTGCATCGTGTTGACGTCGATTTGGTAACGAAGCGTGGAGAATTTTCCGCCAACCATTTTCGTGGTGTGCTTAAACACATATTGCTTGCCGGGCACCATTGGCGTCTCGGACATCCAAACCAACATCGCATCGAATTTCTGTTCAAGCTTGGGAAGGTTACCCGGTTTGACGATCATATCGCCGCGGCTGGAATCGATTTCGTCTTCGAATGTCAGCGTCACTGAGAGAGGCGCGTGTGCTTCATCGAGTTTACCGTCGTAGGTAACGATCTCTTTGATCTTGCTTTTCTTACGAGACGGCAAGGTCATGACTTCATCACCAACCCGCACAATTCCCGACGCGATCGTTCCTGCGAATCCACGAAAATCAAGATTCGGGCGGATGACCGATTGAACAGGAAAACGGAAATCTTTCAGGTTGCGATCTGAACCGATATAAACCGTTTCCAAAAAGTTCATCAATGTCGAACCGTCGTACCATGGCATATTCTCGCTGCGGTCGACGACGTTGTCTCCATTGAGCGCGGAGATAGGAATAAAGTGCAGATCGGTAGGCTCAAGTCGTTGGGCAAACTCGCGGTACTCATCGCTGATTTGCTTGTAAACGTCTTCGCTGTAATCCACCAAATCCATTTTGTTGATCGCAACCAACACGTGTTTGATGCCCAGCAACGAAGCAATAAAACTATGCCGTTTCGTTTGCTCCATGACGCCATGCCCCGGCCGTGCGTCAATCAAGATGATTGCGAGGTCGGCAGTAGACGCACCCGTGGCCATATTGCGAGTGTACTGAACGTGGCCCGGCGTATCGGCGATGATGAATTTGCGTTTGGCCGTTGAGAAATATCGGTACGCGACATCGATCGTGATGCCTTGTTCTTTTTCTTCTTTCAAACCGTCGGTAAGCATCGCGGGATCAAAACCGCCGCCAGTCGTACCGTGAACAGCGGACTCTTTTTCCAACTTGGCCAACGTGTCTTCGTAGATCATTTTCGAATCATAAAGCAGTCGGCCGATAAGCGTACTTTTTCCGTCGTCAACACTTCCGCAAGTCAAGAATCGGAGCAATTCCTTTTTCTCGTGCAGGTCTAGATAGGCGTTGATGTCGGATGAAATTAAGTCGTCTTGATGAGACATGGTTTTATATATACGGAATTCGGAATGCGGAGTGCGGAATGAAGTTCATTCGCGTGAATTTGATGATGGTTGGTCGCTGCGGAGTCTTAGAAGTACCCGTCTTCTTTTTTCTGCTGCATCGATCCTTCGTCGTCATTGTCGATGACTCGACCCTGTCGTTCAGAAGTTGTGGCAAGCAGCATTTCCTGAATGATCTCAGGCAGCGTCGTGGCAGTCGACTCAACGGCTCCAGTAAGCGGATAACACCCAAGCGTTCTGAAGCGTACAACTTTCTCAACCGGCTCTTCTCCTGGCTTTAGCTTTAGTCGATCATCATCAACCATGATCAAGACGCCATCGCGTTCGATGACCGGACGTTTCGCCGCAAAGTAAAGCGGCACGATTGGAATCTTCTCAAGGTGGATGTATTGCCAAACGTCCAGTTCAGTCCAGTTGGAAATTGGGAACACGCGAATACTCTCGCCTTGATTGACTTTGGCGTTGTACAAACTCCAAAGTTCCGGCCGTTGGTTTTTCGGATCCCAGCGATGGTCTTCGCTTCGGAAAGAGTAAACACGTTCCTTGGCTCGTGACTTTTCTTCATCACGTCGAGCACCACCAAACGCGGCGTCAAATTTGTAGAGATCGAGAGCCTGCTTAAGCCCTTCTGTTTTCATGACCGTGGTGTGTTTTCCACTGGATACCATTGGATCGAGCCCCAAAGCGCGGCCTTCTTCGTTGATGTACGTGATGACGTCCAGGCCAAGCTCTTTCTTTGCGTACTCTTCTCGGAACTTGTACATCTCCTTGAATTTCCAAGTCGTGTCGACGTGCATCAACTTGAACGGAGGCTTGGCGGGATAGAAAGCTTTTAATGCCAAGTGCACCATCACCGAGGAGTCTTTACCGATGGAGTAAAGCATGACCGGGTTGTCGAATTCGGCAGCGACTTCACGGATGATGTGAATGCTTTCGGCTTCAAGTTGTTTGAGGTGAGTGAGCTGATAAGAGGACAATGGAATACTCGTTTTTGTTGGCGTGAATCAGTGACGAAACGGCCGATCGTTGGTCGGCAATTGCGAGGCCCGAAATTGTGTAAGGGTCGCCTGAGAACGGCGCAAAGGAAACCGAACATGATAATTGCGGGGCAAAAATGTCACAATGGATAAATTTGCAACATTACGCCTGGGGCGGAAATTCCCGTACTATCTGGCTTAAGGGTCGCAGAAATAAGATTGGCCCGAAGGGAAAACGCCCGAAAGTTCACTTTTGCGAAGGTGATGCTGCGGGAACAAATGTCAGCTCCCTTGGAGCATGATGGCGACCACTAGAAAAGTGAAGTACGACGACCGGAAACAGGACATCCCTTTTTGTCCCACCGCGCCCCAGCTAACCGTTAGACCGCAAAAGTGAAATGTTTCCAATTGTGATTTACCTCAGCTCAACATTCGCAAGCCCTGAGGAAGCGACTCTCCGAAAACGCGGCCTTGTTCTTCTGCGTCGAAGGAACCGCCTTCGGTGACCATGCGGACTAGATGCTCGGTTGCGTTCTCGGCGGTTAGCCATTGGGTGACGCGTGTTCGGAAACTTGATTCGATTTCGCGGTAGCGGTCGTTGGTTAGTCGTGCCATTTGTACAACGGCCAGCCGCTCGATGGGACTGCTTTGTGGTTGCGAGATTAGCGCCAGGATCCAGTCTTGGGCTTGTTCGACATTTACGACCGTGTTCAGTGGACCGTAAAGCGGCGTGCGCTGACCAAGTCGACCCAGCGCCCAAACCATCGCGCTGCGTGCGTTTTTAAGCTTCGGTTTGTTAAGAAATTTCGTAATCAAATTGCCGAGTTTTATCTTTTGCGACTCTGGCAACAACTCAAGCGAACCAAGCAGCCGCCAAACCTCGACTGAATCTTCCGGCCGGATCGGAGTAGCGCCGCCCTTAACCGGTTTGCCTGACATCTGTTTCTCAAGTGCCCTTAGTCCTGCCATCAGCGGCTCGGCCAAGGCGGCTTGTTGGCCGCTTGATAATCCACCGCTCAATCGACGCCAAAGGATTAACGATTCGTTTTGAATGTTTGCCGATCCGTGGACTAATTTTCCCCGTAACGATCGCCATGTTTCAGTGACTCGCCAATCGTCCAACGCGACTCCATAGCCCGGTCGCAATGCGTAACCAAGCAGATTCAACCAGCGTGCTTCGTGTTGGCTGCTTTTGCGACGGCCGGATTTCTTGACTTCTGCCGATTCAAACTCCATCAACGATTCCCAAATACGGCGAAGAAATGACATAGGCCATTCATCACGCGGCACGCCCATCACTTCGCTTAATTGCTTGACCAACTCTTTTGGGTTGCTCGATTTGCTTGGGCCTTTTTCGTTTTCGTTTTCGTTTGCTTCGTTTGCGTTTTCGTTAGCGCCTTCAAATACTGATCCAATGCATTGTTCACACTCCAGCCAAGTCTGCTCGTCAACAAAGCCTTGCGATTCACCGACCGCGGTATGAACGTCGACATCAGTTTGAGTCGTCGAGCGAATATCGAACTGAAGTTTCCAGCTTCGATCGGTCTCCTGTTCCAAACAAGCCAAATCGATGGTGCCGATTTCGGTCAGACCGATTTGCAGTTTGACTGAGACGTCACGTTTTTCGTTTCGACTTTTGGCTCGCAAGACCGTTCGAATCGGTGGCAAAGCCGTCATCTGTTCGGGATCAATCGGAAGTATTTGGCCAGGTTGATCGGCCAGTCGAATGCTCGAAACATAAATTGAAAATTCGACTGGCTGAGAGATGGTCAGCATGAACTCGCGGTCTTCGAGCGTGAAACTCTGCCCCGGTTCGGCGTTACCAGGCATCACACAAATCGCCTGGTCGACTCCGTCTTTTGAGCCGATCCCGATGTAGTAACTGCGAGCCAACGAAGCCGCGATTCGCACGCCCATGTCTCGCCGTACGATTCCGTAATACGCAGCACCCCGCGCAACGGCCAAATCCAATCGATCATTCTCGAGTAGCTCGGGGGACCAATCTGGATCGGATTGCGATTGAAACCACTTTGAAATTCGCTCAACGACAGTGCTTCGAAGAATCGGGGAAGCAAAGAAGCCACCATTGAACAGTACGACATCCGGTTTCGCATTGCCCAGTTCGGTTTTGGCTTTGGCTTTTTCCGGATCGGGCACAACCGCTTCACCTGCATCCGCATGTGTCGTCAAAAAATCCGCCAAGTAACGAGTGATCCCTGGGTCGCTCGCATAAGGCAATCCGAATTCCTGAAATCCACTGGCGTGCCGAACAGGCTTTGCCGTTGGCTCAACTACTGGCAAAAATCCTTCAATGATCAAGTTCCGAATTTCATCGCGAGTGACTTCGGTTTGCAAACTGCCGCCAATCAGTTTTGAGCCGCGACTGGGCAAGCTAACCGTGATCGTGTCGGAGCTTTCGTCGGACAGCATTTGCTCTTTGACGTTTCGGCTTGTTCCGACCAAGACATCCCATTGATAGGGCTCAAGTTTTCCGCTGTCGGTTAGCTTTTGCTCTAAATACTTGGCGATCGCAAGGTCAAGATTATCTCCACCGAGGATCAAGTGGTTTCCAACGGCGACGCGATGGAATTGGATTTTCTGAGCCTGCGAGTCGGTGCCACTTTCCGTAGCGCCTTCTTCTGCGCTTTTTTCTGTGCCAGCGGCTTGCTCATCACCCGCGCTTTTACGCACCCGGATCAAAGTAAAATCGGTCGTGCCGCCACCGATATCACAAACAAGAATTTTCTGCCCGATTTCGACTCGCGATTCCCAGTCGGCATCGTGCTTGTAAACCCACGCGTAAAAAGCGGCTTGTGGTTCTTCGATCAAAACGACTCGCGACAGTCCTGCGACCGATGCGGCTTCGACGGTCAGCTCGCGAGCGACTTCGTCAAACGAAGCCGGCAAAGTCAACACAATGTCTTGGTCGGCCAAACGTTGATCGGGAAACTGTTGGTCCCAGGCTTTACGAATGTGTTTTAAATACTGGCCACTCACATCGACAGGCGAAAGGCGTTTGACGTCACCCGCTCCCTGCCATGGAAGCAGCGCGGCCGTTCGATCGACTGCGGTATGACAAAGCCATGATTTTGCCGAAGCGATTCCTCGTCCTGATGTTCGGGCCGTTTCGTCTCGGGCAAAACTGCCAACGCAGAAGGAAGGCGATTTCTTGTCCCAAGGCAATTTTAACTGTTCGTTCGATTTTGGGTCGCCCGTTTGGATCGGCTGAAAGTAAAAAGAGGGCAGGGTGTCGAGTGATTCCGTTTCACCAGACGCAACCAACTGAGGAATTGAAAGCACGCGGATCTTCCAAGGCGTTTCTTCGGTGTCGATATAAGTCACCGCAGAATTGGTCGTGCCCAAATCGATTCCAACGACGTAACGGCTGGGTTGCTGGTCGATCAGCGGGTCAAAATTTTCTGGTTGGGTCACGAGTGTTCTTTAAATCTAAGTTAGTATTTTTGAGCGTCAGTGCTGTTCGTGTCGACTGTCTTTCTGGTTCGTGTATTTTTAACCGCGAATGAACGCAAATAAACGCGAATGCAAATTCGTGAATAAATCCAGATGTCATTCGCGTCCATTAGCGTTCATTCGCGGTTCTTTATTCCTCTGTTTTCTTGCCTGTTGACTCGACTTCAACATTTCATGCGTTTAACCAAGGTTGTCATCGCGGACGTTGAATTCCAGTTTCCATTTTTGAGGCTCTGCGTCGCCGGAGATTGGTTCGCTTGTAAACTGGACGCACCATAGCTCAAACATTCCCAGCTCCGTGATTCGAGAATCAAACTTTACCGGAACGTAGGCTTCTTCTGAACCATCCATGGTAAGCGTCGCGGTGAGCGGATCGGTTTCGGCGAGCTCTTCTTCGCTCCAATGTTCAAGCATCATTCCAGGTTGGTCTGCCTGACGCGAATTCGATCGGAAGAAGCGAAAGCTAACTGGCTGACCGACGACCAATCCAATTTCTGCAGACGGCACATTGGCTTGGGTGCCTTCTTCCATACCAAATGGGACGACACACAGTGCTTTAAGTGGTCGTGGTGCACCAGGAATTGCCAAGCCCGCTGTTTCGATGCCGACGTAATAGGAATAAGCCGATCCGCCTCGGATTCGCAGTCCGCCGGAATGTTTGTTCCAACCGTAAAAGCAACCACCGCGTGCGACGGCGAAATCCAAATCGTGAGAACCCGTCAACGTCTGGACAGCAGGCTCTTGACCGGGCTCGGCTGTGTTCAGACTTTTTGTCCAATCGGACATTACGCTCAGCATTCGGTCTTGAAAACCGTCGGCTTTGAAAACACCGCCGTTAAACAAAACGTGATTCGGCAACCCAAAACTTCCGCTCTCTGTTGAACCATCGGTTGCGCAATGTTGACTGACAAACGTTGCAATGTGCCGCGTGATCCCTGGGTCTGATTCGTAAGGCAACCCGATTTCCTGAAAGCCTGATTGAGGTTGCCGCTGCGGTCGGTCGTTGAGACTGCACTGCGGAAAAAATCCGTTAAGCAATAGATCTGCAATCTCCTGACGTTGGACTTCGACTGAAACTGTGCCGCCGATTAATTTGCTTCCTCGGCCAAGGATTGAAATCGTGTGCGACTCTGGGCCGTCGGCGCTGAGCAATTTTTCTTTGGCGGCTCGGCATGAATGCCACAGCGAAACGGATTGCCATGGGTCCAGCTTTGTTCCCTTTTCAGCGAACTTTGCCGCGACTGCGTGTGCTGCAGCAAGGTCCATATTGTCGCCGCCAACGAGCAAGTGATCGCCAACGGCAACCCGGCGCAACACCAATTCGCCATCTTCTTCATCAACGGCGATCAAGGTTAAGTCCGTTGTTCCACCGCCGACATCACAAACCAAAACGGACTGGCCAACGGTAAGCGTCTTTCGCCAATCGTCGCCTTGGGTTGCAAGCCAGGCGTAAAGGGCGGCTTGAGGTTCTTCAAGCAAAACAAAATCGACCGGCAGTCCCGCGGCGATTGCGGCTTCGCGAGTAAGCTCCCGCGCGACCGGATCAAACGACGCCGGAACGGTTAGGACGACTTGTTGCTCCGAGATTGGCGATTCTGGATACTCGTAATGCCAGGCCGAAACCAAGTGTTCGAGATATTGCTGAGCCGCGGCGACGGGCGAAATTTTTGCTACGTCTGCCGGCGCATTCCAAGGCAAAATAGGTGCGCGTCGATCGACTTTGTTATGGCAAAGCCAGCTTTTGGAAGCGCCGACCGTTCGATCAGGTGCTTCGGCTCCACGCGTTCTGGCCATTTCACCGGTCACGAATTGTCGGTTCTCGGCCCAAGGCAAATCAAACGCACCGTCACCCGATTCTGCTTCGCTGGCCAAATAAGAAAACGAAGCCAACGAAGGCTTGTACTCCATCGTGTCGGCTGCGACGAGTTGAGGAATCTTAAGCAGTCGAATTTCTGGCTGGGACGATGACTCTGCTTCGTCCTGAAGTTCGCAATACGCCAACACGCTGTTGGTGGTACCAAGATCAATTCCGATCGTGTATTTCAATTTTGCTTCCATTTTGATTTATTGAAGACTGCTCGATTGGGACGAACGCCAAACGTCACGCGTCACAAACAAACGGCTGACTCCAGCGTTCGTTCAGCCACTTTCGAGATTTCAAATTCGGATTAGCGAATCTCGAGTTCAACGGGAGCAACAACAAGCTCCGCCGATTTTTTGCCTGACCACTGGGGAACATCGCAACGAGTTGCTTTCCAACCATGATGCGCGACTGAGCCGCGAAACGGAGCGTCGCCCACGACGTTGCCAGTTAAGCGAAATTCGGCAGGGTCGAATGAAGCAGGTGTTTCCATCGACTCGCCGTCAGCGACATCGGTCAACGGCTTAAGTCCAAACATTCGCTCGATGACTTTGCCTGAATCACGAAGCACATCTCGCGCGGCGGATCCGATTTGGGCATCAGAATAATCATCCAACGATTCGTTGACGATATCCAGCAAGCGGGCTTCGCGCTGCAGCGCGGCCAACAAGCTGATCGCATCACTACGAGCGGGCGCTGGTTTGACCGGTTTTTGAGCGGGCGCGACCGCTGGAGTTTTTGTCGGAGCCGCAATTTTTGGCACCAAAGTCCCATCGACCATCTGTTGAAATGAATCGCTTAGCTCGCGATTGAAAAGAAGTTTGCAAAAAGCTTTCGTCGCCGCAACAAGTCCCATTTTTGGCTTTCATGATATGCCGAATAAACTACCGAAATTGTGGCAACCAAACTGATCGCCAACCGTTTAACAAACGATTGAGTGACCGCTTAAGTAACATCTTAAATTGTCAAATTGATTGCCTTCAATATCTTATCTATTTCGGATTGATCTGCACCTGCTATTGCCGGAATCAGTGGGGAATGCCGGCTGAAACTCGATTCGCCGTCGTGGATCTTGTGAAAAGATCCCAGCTGTGACGAGAAATTCTGTGTCTTGGCAAGGTCTAGCGGCGAGAGCAATTCCGAATCTCTTGACGAGATGAGCTACACCGGAGCGATACGCTAATTCTGTTCCAGCAGATTGAAAGCTTCGAGAACTTTACTGCGGTGTTGGGAGCCGAAAACGAGAATCATTAGCTGCTTCATGATCTCGCGTTCGTTGGTCGTCAGAAAAGCTTCGCCGCCTCCGATCTGCGAGATGGCTTCGAACTCTTTAAGCTTTTTAGTGCTGCGGCACGTCACCGTACTGACGATTCCACGTTGCTTGTTGCGGAAATCTGAGGCCCATTTTTGGCAAGTCACCGTTTGGCTATGGTGGGGCGGGGCATCACCAAAGACCAAAATTACTTTACGGGCACTGCGTCGAAACTGATTGTTTTGAATCGCCCAGCGAAGACCTTCGTTAACGGCTTCGGGTTGGTCGCCGCCACCTTGGGCACCGATCCGAGAAAGGTAAGTCACAATCGCGCCAATGTCATCGGTGAGCGGGAGCCCTTTGACAACATACTCATCGCCTTTGTCTCGATAAGTGCAAATGCCAATTCGAGTTTTAGGAACCATGCCCCGAAGTGCGTTTCCAATTCGTTGAATCTTACTTTTGACTTGATCAATCTCACCCTGCATCGAACCAGTACTATCGAACACGATCACGATGTCGAGTCCGTCTTTTTGAAGTCGTTGAATCATTTTGCCAAACGCTTCGGAACCACCCGCCAAGACGGATGACTGGTTCTCAGATTCGATCTCGAACGAACGTCTGGCTCCACCGCTGATTGCACCAAGATTCAAATCCATCGCGTTATCGGCCAGCGGATTGAGATCGGTAGGCGAAAGCATTTCATTTTGAAGCACATCAACGGCAGTCGATTCGATTGGGTTCTCAATCTCCATCGATTGAAGCCTATCAACCGGGCTGTCGACCAACTGCTCACGCGAAAGCTGGCCGATCATGATCTGGTCGCCTTCGCCACCTTCACCGCTTGAAAAATTGCCCCAGGGAATCATCGCGAACAAGACCAATACCATTAAGTGAATGATGATGGCACTGATCCCAGAAAGTGAATTTTCCATCCACCGACTGGGAGGGGTTAGCTGTCGCTCTTTGCTGCCGTATTGCAGGTTGGATTTGGGAAGGATTACCGTCGCGCGACAGTGGGGGCATTTTCCTCGTTTCCCAAGTTGATCTTTGGTGATCGAAAACGATTCGCCGCAGTGAATGCAATAGATATTCATTGGGCGATTAAAGGCTGGGTTAAAAAAATAGACGAAGGACATGAACGTGCGTAAACATGACGCGAGTCAACGATGTTTAGCCCGCGGCAGCCCCAATGTGCAGCGGCCATATCTTAATCGGCCGTTTTGTTTGGTCAGTCCATTCTTGACAAATGGGTTGGAAAAATCAAACGAAATGGATTCAGCTGAGACAAAGGTAAGAATGTTTTGGCCAACAAATACACGCAGTTTGACATTACTTTCTGTCCCACAGTCGAAGCCTGAAAAAGGCAGACAAGAAACAGTCCGCACTGCACATTTAGGCGACGCTTTTTCCGCTAACGAACTCTCAGCCGAACCAACTGCCCGCAATGGTCACTGAACCCAAGGTCGACTGTTTCACACTTCAGAAACTCGATCTCTGAACTCCCAAGCACATGGTCGATACCAATAATCGGAAACGATCGCGGGAACGTTAAGTGCGGTCCGCTGCCAGAATGACGGTGCGCATGGTTCATGTTATTAAATCGAAGATTAAACGAGTTTGCGGGTGCGTTAAAGTCCCCGGCGATGATCGTGGCGCGGTCGTCGTTTTGCTGTTCAATCCAACGATCAAGATCGCGTTTTTCGGTTCGATGCCGCGCGGCTTTAGAAGCCGATTGCCGAACAAGCTCGACCACTCCTCGCTCAATGGTCACTGGCTTGGTGCAATGGACATTCACCAATCGAAACGGAACAGGAGTGCCTAGCCGCAACTGGCAATCGACCGCGATGGTTCGGTAGCCGGTGATTCCGGTGAAGACTTCGACCGAGTCTTGATCGACCAAGTTCTTTTTGATCCCAACCAAACAAGAAAAAACGCGCCGATCATCATGCTCAAACGAGTGCTCTTTGTCGCCCCAAAAGAAAAAGTAACCTGGCAACTCGGTGACGAATCTTTGCCGCTTGTGAGCACTGATCTCTTGCAGCATGAGAATATCGACTTGCTTGTTTTCGCAAAACTTGGCCAGTTGATGCCGCTGCTCAAAATCGTTTTTCGCATTGAAACTCAAAAGCGTTAATTCGCTGTTTGAACTGGCTTGGTTTTCTGCCGATGCCAAATTCACTTGCCAAGGCACATCGTGAATCAGCAGCAAGAGAAACAAGATCACAAATGTTAGCCGAACGTAACGGCGGAAAAGCAAGTATCCGATTGCCATCACCAAAGCCAACGCCATCAAAGCGATTCGTGGCGGGTAGGTCAGCATCATCGCAATCCAAACCCGATCCAGAAACAGCAACGATGAAACGCTGCACGCCGCGAGTCCATAGAAGAAAAATCGCTCGCTCAAATGCAGTGGCGAAATCGTAGGGCGACGCATTGCTGCGGAATTTGAACCAACAGAATGGCCATCGACAGCTTCATTCGGTTTGTTAGATTTTGCGTTGATATTTCTTGCCTATTGGTCAATTCAACCAAATAATGTGCCGCTATCTGAATGAGAATAACTTACTTAAAAGGTAGAGACTAAATCGCTTTTTTATATAATAATTTGCCATTTCAATGTCTCGCGAAACCATCCGATGTATCGCCTATCTTCTTCCTTGTTACTTGTTGTTTGCATCCTGTTTGCAGGATGTGGAAGTGGTCCCGTTGCAGATGAAACGCAAGGTGACTCATTCGTGCAACTTAACGCGATTTATCAGGCTTATGTAAAATTCACTGAAGCGCAAAGCGAACCGCCATCATCAGCTGACGACCTGAAAGAGCTTTTGACCAAAGCGAACCAAGACCCTGAAAAGGTATTTGTGTCCGCGAGCGATGGTGAGCCTTTCATCGTTCACTGGGGAGCACAGGCATTATCACCAAACCCCATTCCAACTGTGATCGCTTATGAAGCCAACGGAAAGAATGGCCAGCGCATGGTGATGACCACGATGGGCGTTATGGCGATGCATGACAAAGAATTTCTAAATAGCGATTTCCCCAAAGGCTTTTCACCTCCTTCCTCATCCGAATAAATGACGGTTTTAAAATGAAGAACATTAACACAAAACGTTCCGGCTTTACTCTCGTAGAACTCTTGGTCGTGATTGCCATCATCGGAATCCTGATCGGGATGTTGCTCCCTGCTGTACAACAAGTCCGTGAAGCCGCGAGGCGGGTGACCTGTGCCAACAATCTAAAGCAGATTGGAATTGGAGTTCATAACTATGAAAGTGCGCACAAAAACTTTCCCGATGGTGGTTTGAATTGGTTCGCGGATCGTAGCAAGCAAGGTTCGATTCCAAAAAATGCACCCAATCAAGACTGGGGCTGGCTCTACCAAGTTCTTCCATTCCTTGAGGAAAACAATTTGTACTCGCACGATGACGATGCGATCGTTCAGAAAACAGCCGTGCCTACTTACTTTTGCCCCAGTCGTCGACCGCCAACTGTGCTTGGTGGAATTAGGGCCATGAATGACTTTGCGGGCAACGCTGGGCTAGGCAATAACAGCCGAGGATGGAGCGATGGTGAAGTCGGTGGTGTGATCGTTCGGCGAACCTATCAGTTGGTTGACTTTTCGACGATTACCGATGGAACATCCAACACAATCCTGGGAGGTGAAAAAGCCGTTCATCCAGACCACTACAACACATTCAGTTGCGCGGACAACGAAGGATTCACGTCCGGATGGGATTGGGACATCGTTCGCTGGGGGACTCAGTTGCCATGCAAAGACAATGAAGCAATCAGCTGCGAAGTTCGTTTCGGATCAGCACACACCAGCGGAGTTAATTTTGTGTTCTGTGATGGCTCAACCCATTTTGTAAATTTAAGTGTGGACGTGGTCCCCTTTCAAAATGCCAGTCAATGCAACGATGGCGAATCGTCAACAGTCTTGGATTGATAGCATCGAACGAATGTAAGACGTTTGAATCTGAACCAAAATCAGTTTCAAACGTAATGCAAAGACTAAAATTTTGGCTTTTTCGATGGTTTTTTTTGGCTCAGATCTATTTCGGCGAAGAAAAACCCTTCTAATTCGCTATCCTTGTATTAGCTATTGAATGCTCTCTTTTCGCGATATGTTTGGGGTCTGGAAAATGAATTGTAAGAATTTCATGACAAAGTTCGTTGTCGCCGTTTTCCTTGGCGGCTTTCTCACATTGAGTTCACCAATCAAAGTATCGGAAGCCAGTTCGACACATCCGACACATCCAGTCCAAGCGAACCAACAGAAAAAAGAAGACATCGTTGTGGCGTGCAAAGTCGGCGAGAAAACTGAGAACCGGATGGCGGCAATTAATCGCATTGCCCAAGCGGACGATTGGCAAACCCTGTCTCAAATCTTGCTTTATGTGACCAAGCAACATGACGCTCAGGTGCAGGAGATCAAAAAGACCAACCCAGTTCAAATCGCGCGAAACGAAAACAATATTCTTGACCTTGGGATCGACGAATTGGCGGTCCTGAAGTCCCTCTCTCGAATCGGTAACCCTGGCGCGATTCCCTACGTTCTTGAGTTTCGACGAATTCGCTCAAGCCAAGGCAACTTGCGATCTGGAGAGTACTGGGCCGCGATCGACAAAACGGCAAAAGATCTTCGCGAAAAAATGCTTGGTTGGGAGCCAGAGTCTGATCCTGACAAGAAGAAGCTCTAACAGAAACGCACTCGCACAGGTCGTTCCGAGGACTATCGCCAGGCTTTGCGCATGACGTGGTTAGCGTAGATGTGGAGATTTGACGGTTTAGTCATCAAACGAAATCTGGTGGCTATGCGGAGTCTAAATGCGATGTAAAAGCGCGCGATGTCTAAACAAAACCGGCTTCAATTCGGATTAAAAGGACTGCTTGTCGCATTGGCATTGGTCGGTATTGGGATCGTAGTGGCACAATGGTTTCAAACCGACACAATAATTCACTTTGATAAATCTTGCACTGTCCGCTTTCCCTGCGGCCAAAGCGTCACAACCAACTGTTGGTTCAAACGCGACGCGCCTCGAGAATGGGTATTTCTTTTAACTGACGTCAAACATGAATATTTTTTGTGTGACAATTCAGACACGACGAAAATTGCTGTACTTCAACACAACGGCGAAGAGTATCCAGTCATTGTCGTAGACTATCGAATACGAGGGCCAAATTATCGAGGCGAATATTGGATTCGTATTAACAATCAAATAGACTCAAACACCAACTGATCCGCTTTTCGTTGATGTGCGTATCGGCAATCAATCGTACACGCGGTCGCTTGAATCTGGGGCACAGCAGACTTACGCGGGATTACTGAATCCCAAGCCGTGCTGCCATGACAAACTTGCTTGTCATTGTTTGTACAAGATTGACAGCGGTAATTGGCTTCTGAACAAAACCGAACGCGCCAAGCTCCAAAGACTTGAACTGCTCGTCGGCTCCAGCGCTGCTGAGCATCAGAATGATAATGTCATCGTACTCACGAACTTGTCGGATCATTTGCAGCAACTCAAGGCCCGAGATATGCGGCATAAAAATGTCCAGCAAAATCATATCTGGTTTGTGCTCAGCGAGCAGATCCATCACTTTTCGTGGATCGCTTTCATAGCGGACGTCTTCAAATCCGGCGGATCGCAATTGCTTAGACACGACCCGACAAACCAATTCAACATCATCAATGATCAGCACTTTCTTTCGAAAGGTACAAGACAGAGGTTCTGGCAACGCAAAGATGGTTGAATCGTTTTCCATACTGAAACATAGCTTAAGAAAACGCCAGCGCAGGAAAAACACCGGCTTTATTTTGGCGCGGGTCCAGATGTAACGACTGTTATCATTTTAAGATCGCGAAACCTCAAAAACGTCTAAATAAACGCTAATCAGATGCGTTGACTTCAGGCCCGACAACTTAAGCCTTATCCAGTACTTCCCGACGAAACTTCTTGATGATCGGAATTTCGTTCAACCACGGTGAAGCGTCGGCTTTCGCGTCATCGTGAGGGCAGACATCGCCTGCAAAACCGGTTGGAATTTGAGAGTAAAGCTCCATTCCATTTTCGGTTTCTTCGTAATAGTGGTACTCATAACCTGGAAGAAACAAGTCATCATCGGCGATCACGTCTATCGTTCTTACGCCGAAACTCGAAAGCTCAGTCGTGGTTGCTTGGGGTGGAATGATCCAAACATGGGTCGCGCCGGCGATGAAGTAATATTGCACTCGTTTATTGGTTGAGAGAATTCGAAATCGACGAAGCGTTCCACCATAAAGCTGGCTTTTTGACGTACTTTTTTCGATGATCCCATTCTTAAAATCAGGCTCGAAGCCTTTCACGAACTTGTGAGAGCGCGGATCATTGGCACGGGTAAATCGCGCGATCGGCTTGTTGCCATGAATCAGGTTTTTCTTGTTCGCCTGAGCCTTCTCGCGCGGGGCGATGAAATCTCGAAACGGCTCAACGCGATCGCCGGCCGCTCGTTTGAGGACCAGGTCCAAAATGCCATTTCCCGATCGTGGCTTTGAACCTAGCGCAATTAAGCTTTCGACCGCCGTTTGCATTTCGGTAGGCAGATCGGTTGTCTCTTCTGCGGAAACAACCATCTCTTCACCATCGCGAAACTCACTCCGCACGTCGCCTTTGCCGACCCAGATTTCTTCGTCCTGAAAAGTAAAATGGGAGGCCGTTCGCCATGACAACGAAAGATCTTTGTAAATGATCCGGGGATAGATTGGGGTTTTCGCATTGGCCGATGACTTGCCCTTTTTCGATTGCACGAAATAGCAAACAAAAAATCGCAGCTCAGGAATTTGGCGAACGTTGGTGAAGTAAAACAAATTGCCAAACAACTCGATTTTGAATTTCGGCTTCAACCCTTTTGAGAAAAGCAAATCCGGTTGCGTGCGGGCAAGCCCAGAGATTTTGAGTGGCCAACCATTTTCAAGCAACGACATGAACTCGCTGCCAACCTTCCGCGGGCTCAAGTCGCAAGGTTTCACGCTGGGAATAATTTCAGTTGGGATCATCTAAGCGCCCGAGTTCTGCTTGCCCTGAAGCACGCTCGAGAGAATATTCATGAGCTGGAAATTGTTTCGCATGATCGTTTTGCCATCAACCGATACGTTTCCATTAAAATCAAACATCTCTCCGACTTGTTCGTTCAACGTGACTTTGATTTCCAGTTTGTCACCCGGTCGAGCGAACCCTCGAAACTTCGATTGCTTGACGCTGACCAATACACCAAGTGCGTACTCGTTAAAGAAAGGGTCCGATGTGTTGTACTCTTCCATCGGATTGTATTTCGCCGCGATCAAGCATCCCGCTGTTTGCGTCGTCATCTCTTGCATCATGGCACCCGGCAAAATCGGTGCACCAGGGAAATGGCCGGCAATAAAAAACTCATCGCCAGTCAGTTTTGTTTGTGCCAGAATTTCTGTCGGCTGGATCGAAATGACTTCTTCTACCAGCAAATAGGGCGCTCGGTGATGAAGGTAGCCTTCGACATTGTCAAATTGATGTTCGAAATATTTCATGTTCGCTTGATTCAAATTGGATTCGGATTCTCTGACCTTTATACTGTATCAGCAGAGGAATATTAACCGCGACAAGCAACTGAATCTAATCCCAACGCTAGACAGCGAAACGACGGCAACGCTGAACCAGATCAGAGCGGGCAAACGCAACCGTCTCAACGAGAAGTTCGATCGCGACTGGCGAAACAATGGAATCGAAGCAAAATCGACAATCGAAATCAGAATTGCTGATTCCCACCATTCTAACTTGCGGAATCGGCTGGGTTGCAGACTCAACACTAACGTTGCTTTTGCTGATGGTATTCATGTCCGCACTGGTGGCAATGTTCGTGCGATTTTGCTTTCTTCCCAAGAACCTGAAGGACTGGTTTCTTGGTGTGTTCGTTGTCTGTTTTGCCATTTCCCTATTCACCAACCACTTGCCTGCAGTTGTGACATTCAAACTGGCGCAGTCGACTTTGGAAGTAGCCAGACACAGTCTTCTCGCTGATGAACCCAAGGACACGCCGTTTTACGCCGGATGTTACCGAATCCATAAACAAGAAAGACTTGGTTCGGATGATATCGGTTTTTGGTTTTCCGGTTCAAAATCTAGCGATCGTTACGGATTCATTTTTTCGGAAGATGAAAGTCTTCGGTTCAATTCGTTTGCCAAAACCAGGGTCGCAGAGAATTGGTACTTGGTGTTGGAAGATTAATTCTGTGCCCGTTCTGTGCTCAACTGTGTGCGCTCGGTGGCAAACAAACGCCGTGTTTTGTTGACATAACCTTCAACTCGGCAGGTGAGATTGCGGGTTGTACATTCTGGAAGAATGCGGATCGCTAGCAAATATCAGCTTACTGTAAAATTGTACAGTAAGTCCGGTTGACGTGGATTGGGAAATCGCAAAACTAAAAGAATCTTGATGGCAAAAGGATTCTTTGGCATCACATTTGGCAAGACGCCATGCAAAACATTCCAATCTTGGAAAGGAATCCCAATGCTTGTTCTATCGCGCCACGAATCTCAAAAAGTTCTATTTCCCTCGCTCAACATTTCCATCGAAGTCACCCGCGTTCAGGGAAAAACCGTTCGCATGGGCATCAACGCCCCCAAAGAAATTCGTGTTATTCGCGGGGAGCTACAAGACACAAGCAAATATCTTTCGAACGAACAACCCAGCCCATCCAACGCTCCAGCCAGATCACTTCATGCGAATCAGGAAATTCAAAAATGCCTTGATGCCGCAAACCTGGCAATTCATCTTGCTCAAAATCAGCTTCGTCAGAAACTAGCGAACAACGCTGAGGCGGCATTGGACAATGCGCTTCAATGTCTTGAAAACCTCGAAAACGCGATCTTGCAAAAAGATGATTGCCAAGCATTTGATCCTCGCCAATCGCTCAATCCCAGCGATCCAATTGATTCCACGCTCGGACTTGGTTTCGGGAACGCTGATATGAAAGCGGCATCGGTTTATCTTGAGTCCGACACCGATTCTTTGAGTGCTGATTCTTCATTCACGTCAACGACCGAAACCGTTCGCGAACCTGAATCCGGCTATGTCGTTTCAAATAACGTTAAACCGATTGTTTTACTGTTGGAATCAGACGATCGTTTGCGGGACGAAATGACCTGCCATCTGGTCAACATCGGGTGCCGCGTTTTGGATTTCGGTGAGGGAATTTCCATCATCAAGTATCTCGAAAACAATCGGCAACCAGACGCGATCATCATGCCAGAGTCTCCATCAGGAACGGCTGACGCGAGTGAGAAAACACCGCAACTAAACATGAGTGGCGTTTCGAATTTGCGAAGCAGTAAGCATCAATTAGCGATCGGCGGAGCAAAAGTTGACGTTGCTCTTTGGGCCTGCGAAACATTCGAGCTTTCGGCGCTTTCAAGTTAGCCGATTACGAGTTGCGGAGTTTTGTCATTTTGCAAAATCGCTACGACCAACTTTTGTTAGTGGTGAGCGGGATTGCGCTCACTGGCCAACCGGCCGGGTACAACTGGAACATCACTCACGCCTTCGAAAATCGAAAACTCTGCCCACACGGGCAAATGATCTGAAATTTGAAGCGCGTGATCCAGCCGCAAATTGTATTGACGCATAAAGTCAAACACTCCACCGCGCCCCGTAAACTCGACCGTCGCTGCTGGATTGAAAACCACATTGTCTGATTGGACTTTGCTGCGAGTATCCGTCGTTTGATTGGAAACCACCCACCTCAAACCCGTTTGGCCCATCTTGCGAAGCTCTCGATCACCTGCACCAAAATCGCCCATGATCAATACGTCATCTTCGCCGCGGCCGTCACTTCGGATCGCCCGAAACAACTCGCCCAGATAGATCATTTCATTGCCAGATTTTTTCATTTCAAACTGGACGTTCACCAACGTAAAAGTAAATGCTTGATTCGGATCCGGACCGCGTGTCCGAAAAAGACCAACCAATGGTTCGTGACTGAGAACGTGATCTGGGTCGTTGACGGCGTAACGCTGAGCCTGGCCATTGTTGAAATTGTCCAGCTGCAATGTGCGGCGATTAAACACAATCGCCGATTGCGATTCGCCAGCCACGCGATACGAACGATCTGAGAAAAAGAAATAGTCGTCTTTGGTTGTAGCATCATTGGCCAAATTCTGACGCCCAACGGCTCCAATCCGATTCATTTCGTCGGTCAACCCAGCCAAAAACGAGTTGTCTTTTCCAACGACATTTTGGAACGCAATTGCATCGTATTGCCGACAGATGTTTGCCAACATGGACAACGAATGTCCTGTTCGATCGGAGACTACATGATTGCTTAATCGAAAAGAAGCAATCCGAACTACGTTGGTGACAAATTGCGGTCGCCGAGCCAGTCGCGCATTCGATGGGCTGGTTGGATAGCCGTTTGATTCACCGTAGCCAGCAGGAATTGCATTCAAATTTGAATTCGAATTTGCACCAGGAAGCGCATTCCATTTTTGCTGGATCAGCCCGACGAGATCACCAGGCTTTTGGATGCTGTCCTTGTTAAGCAACGCCCAAATTCCGACAACAATAATCGAGGCGAGAACAATCGTATTTAGAAACCTTGATTTCATCATCGAATTATCGAGCTACTATTGGTTAGAGTTGCAAAATTCACCTTCACTTTCTTAAATCGGTGATTGTCCAAGCGAGCAAAAAGAGATTTTGATCCAAGCCGCTTATTCGGTTGATCAGTCGATGCCGATGGCGAAATCAGAAAGCATGAACCACACAGGTGATTCTTTCCGGATGATCGTCAGAGTTGAGTTTTGTTGAACCAGGGTCTCACTCGCCGTAGCCCGCATCCAAACGTGAAGCGTCCTGTCAACGGTCATGCCAAACTGAAAATTCAAACTTGGCGCTGAGTTGGGACTGTGATGTTGGCCTTCAGCCAACCGAATTCAGCTTGCTGCAGTTCCTAGGGCGATGCCCCAGGTTACGGTGACAAAGGCCGTTGGCCCAAAACCTCGTTCGCAAGCGTAGCCCTAATGCACTTACTTTGGATGTGAAAGCGTTTGAGCAAAAAGATGAAGTAGATATTGGTTTTCGATTCAAATGATAGTCACTGGAACCCCGAATGGGGTGATAGGTTGTAGCCCATGGCGTGAGCCATGGGAAAAAATGGCTAGTTTTACAAAGCCCTGAAAGGGCGGCAGGCAATTTAAACAACAAGGCAAGAACGCAAAGTAAATTTCCTGCCGCCACTATCGTGGCTTTATGATTTTCGAGACTGGAAGATTAGAGTTGAGGCAAAAGACATTTACTCAGACCAAGGTCCCATGGCTTGCGCCACGGGCTACATCCTATCGCCACTTTCGTGGCTAACAAAATCTAAAGCGAGTGCCATTGAGCGTAACCCACGCTGCCAAAGCCATGGTAAATGAGCGCTCAAATTTCGTAGTTCCGAGGCGCTGTGAAGTGAGTCTGGGCATCAGCGTGCAAGATTTCCACGACCGTGTCATCTTGCCGCCACGAAAGTCGCTCGACTACGCAAGATGCCATTCTGCGAATCAGTACTACGCCGCGGGCAAGAGATCTTCTGGTGTTTCGCGACGTGGGCGTTTTGGCTCTCGCAATTCGGCTAATGCGACGCGGCCGTTGAGATTGGGGCGGAATACAACCAGTAGCAACATGGGAACATACCAGCCCATATAAAGTCCGCCACCAAATCCATGCCAGAATTGAACGGCAACCATTACCGCTGCGCTATAACTCACCAGCGTTCCAATATTCTTTTCCGCTGGCCAAGCCACAAATGAAACGCAGAACAAAACGAACGCAACCAGTAACGGCAGACGCCACCATTGATTCCAACCGAGTGCCCAGATGCCTTCCAGTCCATCCATGATCGGGCTCCAGAAACCAAACATCGCTTGGACTTGATGGAAAAAATCTGTCATGTCGACCGAAGTAAACGCCAATCCGCCAATACAAATTCCAATCGAAACCAGCGCTCCAAGCAAGAATCGCCCGAACCCACGCTCCCAATAAAAGCTTGCCCACAACGGCAAAAGGAAAATTGGATAGTAGGAAACGCCGGTTGCCAACCCAAACAAAAACCCAGCTAACAAGGGTCGCCGAAATCCGACCATGGCCCACAAAATCAAAGCCGCGGGCAGCACATGCAAAACATGCCCCGTAAAAATCGCGGTGTAAGGCAACATCAGATACACCGTCGCCGTCCCAACTCCAACCTTGAAATTGTTGTAGTTGTAGTGACAAAACGCGACCAAGCCCAACACGATTAAAATCTGACTCACGATCGCCAATGATTTCGCAGCGATCACGTACTTGGACATGTTCGCTTCTTGGTCGGCATCGGTTCTAAGAATTGCATTGCCGCTTTCAAAAGACGGAATGATCGGCACCAAATTGAACAACGTGTAACCAGGCCCGCGTCGGCGAAGCTCTTTGGTGTCGTCTTCGGCTGCGGCTTCGCGTTGAACAAGTTTGACTGCATTGCGTGCACCACGCAGGTCTTCGGGAGTCGGTTCCGAGGTGATGATGTTCGCAAACAAAAAGATCATCAAACTACAGGCAAAAAAGACCAATCCACCAATGCTCAGATTGGGGTCCAACATCGGTCTGCGAGTCAAACTCGGGTCAACCAACAATCGAACCAGCATGATCGCGCCGACTACAAACAGCCAATAGTAACCCAGTCGTTGATAGTCGTGCCCTAACGTTTCGAGCCGGTCGCGCGGTGAGGATTCGATTGGCGTTGTCGTCAGTCCGACATTGGGTCCATCTAAAACATTGTTTGGAGTATCGTCTTTGATGCGCGGAACGGTTTCCGGGTCAACAACAAGCTGACCGCCCGATTCATCTGCGTTTTTTCGCTCGCCCTCGTTTTGAATCTCGCCGCTATTTGGGGCCTGAGCATCAACTTTGTTTTTCTGCATCGCACGAATAACTGCAGCTTCCTGAGCATCGTAGTTCACAACCCAGCGACGTCCGCCTTCGACCATCAACAAACCAGGAGCCAGCAAAATGATCAGCAGTAAATCGAAGTTACGAAAACTCCAGAATCGGTTGAACTTAAAAAACAGCGCAAGCATCAACAGGGACGACATGTAGGCCCAAGTCGTGCCGGCGATTCTCTCATAGGCAAATGGAAATTGATCCATCTCAATAACTGTTTTTGTTAGTTACAAGTTGAATGAAGTAAGAGTGTGAGGTGGGAAGTGAAGTGAGTGGCCGTGTTTTTTTGTCTAAAAAGATTGCTTTCGGAAGTCTGCGTAAATTGTCGTCTTAAATTACTTATCCAGATAGGTGGTTTATCAGCTCGTTTTTGCCTGAACTTAATTCAACCTACTCTTAGTCGCATGTTTTTGACTCACCTATTTTAATCGAAGAAGTGATTCCTTTGACAAATACGGCGAATTGCGACTGGGATGCTAAACAATTCACATTTCGTCGGGTTCGTCTAAATTTTTGCTTACAATTTGAGCTGATTGTTGCAATTCTGTTTCCTGCTTCAATCCGTGTCCCGATTTCAAACGAGCCGATGAACATGAGCTTCTTCCAAAACTTCTTGGCTTCACTCCCCGATATACTTTTTTTTCTTTTCTTGATCGCCGGCATCATTGCGGCTGCTGTAAAGATGGACGCTTTTCCGAAACCTGCCAAATGGGTGATGGGTGGATTGGTTTTGATGGTCGTTGGACAGATCGCTGTTTGGATTGGTGCGACGGTGGCAGACTACGGTTCATTAGAAAGCAGCAACTCGGTCATCAGCGCAGTCGCAGCAATGAAAGTCCTTCTCAACATTATGGGTATGTCGATGCTGATCGTCGCTGCGTTTTCAGATCGAGGGAAAACGGCATAGTTGCAAGTCGCTCAAACAGAAAACAATTAACAACAAATCTGCTTTACAAATAGTAAAGCACCAAGCAAACGCCAAGCAGCATTGCGGCCCAAAAAGCCATTTGGCTGGTCGACCAAGTGCTACCCAAGGTGCCTTTTTCGCTGAACAAGCGGCTGAACCATCGCAGTAGTGATTTCAAAGTCGCCAGGAATCCTACTCGTAATCCACGGTCAATTGATCCGATCGCTGTCGCGCCGATCCCAAGTACGATGGGCAACGCCTTGCGATAAATCCAATCGGTATCGAGGTTCGTTGATCGCTTTTCTTCAGGATACAAATTCCCCTTCATCAAGAACACAAACGCGAGTGCCGCAAACAGCAGTAACTGCATTTGCATAATCACGTGCGAAGCAGTGTAAGGCGTATAGTGAAAATGATCCTGATATGGCAAGAGCCGATAAAGATAATCGTACGCAACGCCAAGTCCGATACAGAAAAATGACCCGATCGCCATCGCGACCAACATGTTCCACGGAGCTTCTTTGACACGCTTGCCCGAATCATGAGCGAAGAAAGCGAAGAAAGGAATCTTGATTCCGGAGTGTTCCATCACACCTGCCGACGCAATCAACAGGATGATCCAAACGATTTTCATATGCTCTTCGCCAGCCGCCGAAATGATCATCGACTTGCTGATGAAACCGCTTAGCAGTGGGAACCCGGAAATCGCTCCCGCGCCGATCATACAAAAGATCGTGGTCAGCGGCATCGATTTATGCAAACCGCCCAGCTCCGTTGCCTTTGTCGTTCCAACCCGATGCAACACCGCGCCCATCGACATGAACAAAAGCGCTTTGTAAATGATGTGGCAAAACGCATGGGCGGCCGTTCCGTTGATCGCCAATTCCGTTCCGATGCCAATTCCGACGACCATAAACCCCAGCTGATTGTTGAGGCTGTAGGCCAACACTCGGCGAAGATCGTTTTCAATTACAGCAAATACGATCGGGAAAAGTGTCATCGTGCAGCCGATCCAAATCAGCTCTTCGGTTCCAGCAAAACCGCGACACAGCGAATAGATCGCAAGCTTCGTTGTAAACGCACTAAGAAAAACGGTGCCCGTTGGCGTGGCTTTCGGATATGAATCCTGCAGCCAGTTATGCAGCAACGGAAAAGCACACTTGATTCCAAAGGCCAGCAAAATCAACTGCGGACCAAGTCCGTAATCGGCAATCTTCGCCGTTTCGCCAGGACTAAGTGCGAGAAAATGATCAAACGCCAACGACTCAGTTTCGACAAAATGAATGATCGCACCCGAAAGCAACAACACGCCCGAGATGACTTGGATGATCAAGTACCGCATGCCGGATTTGTATGCCTGCTCGTTTTCCTGGAATTCGCGCTCCGGAGAATTGCTGGCCCAAATCAAAAACACACTTGAAACCGCCGTCAGCTCCCAACACACAAACAGCGTAATCAAATCGCCGGCGCAGCAAGCCGCAATCGCGCCGCCGGCGTAGACCATTCCGGCGATATGTTGTTTCGTGTCTTTGACGTGAAGTGCATAAATCGCGGCAGTGATCGCGGCGATGTGGAACACCAATCCGAAAATCCAACTCAGCCGGTCAACGCGAACCATGTTGAGTTCTTGGCCAAGTATCTCCAACGAAACGGCCCAGTTTTCAGGAGCTGTTAGAAATACTGCCAAACTCACTGCGGAAAGAATCAACGCACCGTAGGCGCTCAATCTTTTTCCGATAAACGGAAGCAACAAAGCGCCGAAGACCATGATCGAGCCGGGAGGGAGACTATGAATCATAGTAATCCTCCTTTCGCATAATGATCAGACGGAGAAATTTGCCCAAAAACACGACCGCGACAAAAGAAGCAAAACCGAAAAAGGCCTGGAACCCGATCACGTCTTCGATACCCGGAAAATGTGCCGGGTGATGGTCGTCAAACATCGGATATCCCATCATCGGCAGAACCAGTTGGGCAACCACCGTCAAAACGCACGCGACCACCAAACCGACAATGATCAAATTGACGTTCTTTTCAAACCAGGTTTTATCGCCCGGCTCGTGTTTCGAATTTTCGGTTTCAGTATTCATCAATTTTTCATCAACGTTGCGGTCAAATTTTAGCTTCGCAGCTTAACGAGTTTCTATCCTTTGAATGGCAATGTAATCGGCAACAACACTTCGTAAATTTCGTTGGCAAAGAAAAACAAAGCCACACTTCCGACAGCGGTAATGCACAGCGGCACGACGCACATCATTGGGGCTTCTTTAAACTTCATCGGCTTTTCGCCTTTGGGTGTCATGAAACTTCGAATTGGAATCGGAATCAAATAAGCAATATTCAAAAGCGAACTGATCATCAGCGCCGCCATCAACCACAAATGTCCCGCCTCAACAGTACCTACCGCAAGGAACCATTTACTCCACGAACCGCCACCGGGAGGCAGCCCGATAATGCTTAGCGTCGCCAACAGGAACGCGCCCATCGTAAGCGGCATTGCGCGGCCCAAACCTCGCATGTCGCTGATGTCTGTCTTATGAGCACCGACGTAAATCGCACCGGCGCAGAAAAACAAAGTGATCTTTCCAACGGCATGCATCGCGATGTGCATTCCGCCGCCGATGATACTGGCTTGGGTTGCCAGTGCTGCGCCCAATGTGATGTACGCCAGTTGGCTAACAGTCGAATACGCGAGCCGTGCTTTGAGATTGTCTTTTGTCATCGCGACCAACGAGGCCAGCAAAATCGTTGCCCCGGCCACATAACACAGCCAATCGCTCATGACGACTTCCGCGCCGACTTCGCCGATTCTTGTTTCGCGAATCAAATCGATTCCGAAAATGTAAACAACGACTTTCAAAATCGAGAACACGCCGACTTTCACGACTGCGACCGCATGAAGCAGGGCACTTACGGGAGTCGGTGCAACCATCGCTGCGGGTAACCAACGATGAAACGGCATCAACGCGGCTTTGCCAATTCCAAACGCGAACAGGCCAAGCAAAATTGCCAACTGCCAGTTTGTAATTTTGTCTTCGACAACAGCCTTGCCGAGAATTCCGCCTTGCGTGAAATCCAAGGTGCCGCAAACTGTCCACGTCCAAGCAATCGCCAACATGAAAAACGCGACTGAGGTTGAAAGCAAAATTCCCAGATAAACTCGGCCACCTTTTTTGGCTTTCTCATCTCCGTGATGGGTCACCAATGGATAAGTCGAGATCGTCATCACTTCGTAGGCCACAAACAGCGAAAACAAATTCGCAGAAAACGCCGCTGCCAAGGCCGCGAAAATCGCGACGGCAAAGCAAGCAAAAAACCGCGTTTGATTCTTCTCGTGATGGCCACGCATATAACCGATCGCGTAGATCGTTGTCAGAATCCACAACCCGGAAGCCACGAGTGCAAACAACATTCCCAGCGGTTCGACCGTAAATGCGATTTCGAAACCGGGCATCGTTTCGCCCAACACCCAAGTCGGCCGTTCGCCAGCAAACACGTGTTTGGCCAAACTGCAGGTCACATAAAACAGGATGACTGAAATGGTGATCGTGCAGGCTTCACGAATATTTGGAATTTTGCCGAACAGGAAAATCAACACCACCGCAACCAACGGCAACAGCATTGAAATCCAAATCATGTTTTCAGGAGTCATAGCGTTGCTCCCGTTTCAACGATTCCAAGCAAAATTTTGGCTGCTTTAACGGCGATTCCATTTGAGTAAACCGTCCAACATCCAAACACGACCGTTGCGGCGATGACGATGTACGTTGGAATGATCATCAGCCATGGAGCTTCGGTTGCGACTGCGGCTTTTTCAGATGGCTCGGAAAAATAAAGCGTCTCAACGACTCGCCAAACATAAACGACGGCCAGCAACGAACTGAGTAACATTAAAATCGCAACCGGCCAAACGTTGACTTCTAAAGCGGACGTTAAAAGCATCCACTTACTAATGAATCCGGCCGTCATCGGAACACCAATGAGTCCAAGTCCACCAATCGCCCAGGCAAACGAAGTCAGTGGCATCGTTTTTCCGGCACCACGTAGGTCGTCCAATTTGCAGGATCCGATTCGCAGCACGAAACATCCGACCACCATGAACAAGCCGCCTTTGATCAAAGCGTGATTGAACATGTGAACGATCCCGGCCGACAAACCGCCGACATTGGCCATGCTTACGCCCAGCAACATGTAACCGATTTGGGCAACGCTTGAATAAGCCAGTAGGCGTTTGATGTTGGTTTGATAAATCGCGGCAGCCGAAGCCACAAAGATCCCGATCAACGAGAAAATCATCAACGCTTGATCAAGCGGCAATGATTCGAAAGCAAACTCCGGTGTGAAGATTCCGTAGACCAGCCGAATAAACGCATAGACAGAAACCTTGGTGGCTGTCGCGGCGATGAAACACGTCACAACAGACGGGGCGTAGGTGTAAGCGTTTGGCAACCAGGTATGCAGCGGGAACACCGCCATTTTTATGCACAAACCGACCGTCATGAATGCGAATGCGACAAGCTTCGTTCGTGATCCATCTACCGCATGCAACCGTGATGCGATGTCGGCCATGTTGAGCGTGCCAGTCATCTGATAGAGCAAACCAATTCCAATCAGGAAAAAAGTCGCTCCGATCGTTCCCACAATCAAGTAGTGCAAAGACGCCAACGGGGCTCGGCGTGTCTTTCCCAAACTGATCAACGCGTAACTGGAAAGCGAACTGATCTCAAGGAACACAAACACGTTAAACAAATCGCCTGTGATACACATGCCCAGCAATCCCGTCAGGCATAGCAAATACGTTGCATAAAACAGATAGTGTTTCGAAAGCGGTATCTCGCGATTGATACTTGGCGGCGCGTACGTCATCACAATCGCGCCAAGACCTGAAACGAACAGCATCATGAACGCGGATAAATAATCGACAACATAAACGATCCCATAAGGCGACGGCCAACCGCCCAACTCATAAGTGATCGTCCCCGACTCCATCACCCGCGCCATCATTGCAACCGCAACTGCGAACACACTCCAGCAAACGGCCAGTGAAACAGGTAGCGCGAGATGTCGACTGCCAAGCAACACCAACAACGGCGCGGCAATGAGCGGTAGCACGATAATCAAGACTGGAAGATTCTGTTCGATCAAGAGACTTCCTCGTCTTCCTGATCGATCAGCAAAATTTCGTCTTCTTCAATGGTGCCGTATTCTTCTCGGATACGGACAATCAACGCCAAAGCCAGCGCTGTCGTTGCAATTCCAACCACGATCGCAGTCAGCATCAGCACGCTAGGCAATGGATTGGAATAGGACACGCCATGGTAGACGGTTGGATGGGCCGCATCGACAACTGACGCGACATCAATACCCGCCGCATTTTCAGTAGCGTGACCTACGGCATGTTGAACGGTATCGGTTGCCGTCGCCGGATCGTCGTTGTGTCCAACGGATCGAACAAGATGGTCGACGGTTGAGGCACCCGAATCAGCATGTTCTTTTGCGTGGTCAAGTGTTTCACCATGCTCACCCGGCCCATGATGATCATCGCCATGGCCGCCACCGTGACCATCACCATGACTTTCGCCACCATTTCCTGGTTGGATAATCGGAGCGGTACCACCGGTGACTTTGCCCATCGTGATGTAAAGCAAAAAAACGGAGGTCTGAAAAATGTTCAAACCGATAATTGTCTTGATTAAGTTTTCACGCGCGATAACGATGTAAAAACCAGTCATCATCAAAAAGATAACGATCCAATAGTTGTAGAGCCCAATCATGCGACTTGCTCCCGTCCCGCGAACGCGTAAAAAATCATGGTCATCACGGCGGTTACGGTAATCCCAACGCCAAGCTCCACCAGGAAGATCCCGAGATGCTGGCCTGTCGGAATAAAGTGATCTGTTTTAAAAGGCACGGCTTCAAGAAACGCGGGCACCTCCGTCAGGAAATTATGCTCCAGCACGTCGTAGTCAAGAAAGTTTCCGCCCAACAACATGCAAGCGACACCCGTTCCGGCATAAAGCAACAAACCCAGTGCGATCAGTTTTTCGATCACCATCGGCGGAGCGACTTTGTGAACAGCGGGCAGTCCGTAAACCAAACCGTAGAGAATCAACGCCGAAGCAAAAATCACACCAGCTTGGAAACCACCGCCCGGCCCAAAGTCACCATGAAACTGAACGTACAACGCGAACAGCAAAATGTACGGGATCAGGATTTTGGTGATGACACGAATGATTGGGAACGAATTCAAGAGACAGCCCCCTTTTTCGATTCGTTGGCTTTCATAATCCGCTCTTCGTCTTGGGCCGCCAACTTTAAATCGTGCTCTTCGTCTTGTTTGGTGTTTTTTCTAAGAATCAAAAGCACCGCCAACCCGGCCGTAAAAATCACAGCCGTTTCGCCAAGCGTATCGTAGCCGCGGTAGCTTGCCAGAACTGCGGTCACAACGTTGGGCAAATCGTGCATATCGGGTTGTGATTTTTCGACGAAAGACGGATTGGGATAGACTTGGATCGGCGCGTTTTCGCTTCCGAATTTCGGCATGTCCAATGTCCCGTAGATCAACGCACAGCCGGTGATGGTGACAACGATCAGTGGCATGATTGGCGATCGTTTCGGTGCCTTTTCCTGAAAATTCTCGCTTGAAAGATGACCGGCCAGACGGCCCTTCGCCGCTTTCGCATTCTTCTTTCGCCGAGGCGTCAGTGCCAACGTTGCGAGCATCAAGAACGTCGAGATACCGGCACCCACTGCGGCCTCGGTGAACGCGACATCAGGGGCATCGAGAATCAGCATCCAACTGGCGCCGAGAAAACTGTAGATCCCGGTAAACATTACCGCCGCCCACAAATTGCGAATGCGCGCAATGGTAATCGCCGTCGCAACAAGCAACGTGAGTATCGGGATGACAATGATTTCAACGGGAATCATCTAGCGGTAACCTAATCCTTGTTCGATTCGATGGTGTTGATTTCCAGGACGGGTTTAACGCCTTGGGTTAACGCCGATTTGGCAAGTGCATGGCAAGACGTTGGGCTGGTGACCATCAGGAAAAACAGAATCATGAGAACTTTGACGGTTGTCAGTTCAAATCCTGTTTGGAACAACAGACCGATGAGAATCAAGCCGGCTCCAAGCGTATCAGTAATACCACCGCCATGCAGCCGTGAATAAAACTCCGGCATGCGCACAATTCCAATCCCGCCAACGATCGAAAAGAACGCTCCGGTGATTAGAAAAATCCAACTGAGGATGTCGAGCAAGATCATGATTCGGCTCCGTTTCCAGTTGTCGTTTTTCCGAATGTTGATTTTGCGAGAATTGATTTTTGATTAACGATTTGATCTGTCACACTGCTTCCGTCATCGCGAAAGCTGCCGTATTCCGAGAAACGCAAAAACGCGACCATACCGATGAAGTTCATCAAGCTATAAAGTAACGCCAGATCCAAAAAATCCGTACGGTCGATCATGAACCCGACCACACACATTAAGATTACCGTTTTGGTGCCGAACATATTGAGCGCCAAAACGCGATCGAATACGGTGGGCCCAAGCATCGCGCGGACCAAGGCGAGAGTCATGGTCACAAGAACCGCAATCGCCGTCGCTGCAAACGCATATTGAATGAACATCAGCGACCGGTCTCCACATCTTTTTCGCTGCCAACCTTTTCAGCAATGTTGCCTTCCAAACGACAAACTCGCCGGTCCATATCGCCAGAGAGATCTTCTTCGGCACCCTCGAACGAAAGCGCGTGAACGAGGATGCGATCGTTTTCCATGTTTACCGAAACGGTTCCCGGTGTGAGCGTGATGGAGTTGGCCAGGATGACTTTGCCAAGTTCCGTTTTAGGGTGCGCGCCCACTTCGATCATATTGCGTTGAAGCTTGAGGTCTTTGGAGAGAATGATTTTGGCAACTTCGATGTTCGAAACGATGATCTCTTTGATCAACCAAGGCATGTAAGTCGTGAACGGGCGAATCCCAAGTTGCACCGGGGCGCCTTCTTCATCAACGATTTTCATCCGCTGACAAATCCAAAGACTGAAAAGGCACGAAGCCCCGCCCAGAAAAAGGACAAACGGCTCGAGATGACCAGACCAGCACAGCCAAGTTATGATTAGCGCGATGCAAAGTGTAAACGAATACTTCATGTTTCGAGTTACAGACGGACGATTTCGGACGATTGAAACGAGCCAATATAAGCTTGGCGGCAACCGGTAAAAAGCCCAAAGTGCTGACCTCGCGCGAATCTACACAAGACGGGTAACTAACCTTCATACAACTGATCAAAAGTTGGCAATCCACCGAGCAAGAAACCGATGGTTCAAAATCGTTCTCGATTGTTGTCCACGATTTGTGGCAACAGAATGCAGCACAACGCGCAGAACGCCGAGAGTTCACCCATTGTGTTTGGGTGATTGCGAGCGTTACGCTTCGCGGCGGAGTTTTGTCATCGTGATCTGGTTGCCCACGATATTATGAGCGACCTGATCCATGAACGAGCGGATCAGGAACAATCCGCGGCCGCTGACTTGATGGAGGTTTTCTTCGGCGGTTGGGTCAGGAATATTTTCCGGATTGAACCCTTGTCCGTCGTCGGAAATTTGTACGCAGATATGCTGGTCGGAAAACTCGGCTTCGATTCGTACGCGGCGATGACAAAACGGTGAAACGTTTTTGCGAGAGCGGATTAGATCGTAATACTGTTTTTCGTTTTCGCTTTCCCGAAGCCGCGAGTCGACTTCGAGATTACCATGGTGCATCGCATTAACCAACGCTTCGTCCATTGCCATGCCGATTTGCAAACGATCGCGGTCAGACCAGCTGGGCAGATTCTCTTGGAGATGTTCGATCATGGGACCGATCAAGCTGGCTTCGTTTTCGAGCACAAATGCGACTTGCTTGGGCGCGGGAAGTATTTTGGTGTCGTGCGTGTACCGCATATGCTTGGACATCTCCAAGACTTGATGCACGGTGCGATTGAGGTCGGCACGCAATAAAGTTTTTGGAGTAAAGCTGGTGGCTCCCGCGCGAAGTGCTTCCAAAGCGATTTGTTCGCTGCCGTGCGAAGTCACCAAAACGACCGGCACGTCGGGATGCGAATTGCGGACATGGCGGACTAACTCCAGTCCATCCATGTTGGGCATTTGCAAATCGGTGAGGATCACATCTGGCTTAAAAGTTGATTCGCTTGAACCGTTTGAATCGGGGCCGCCGTTTGGCCCGCCTGCAGGCCCGCTGATAAGTTGAATGGCTTCGGCGCCATCGTTGGCGAATGACACATCCCAAGCCGTTTCTTTTCCCAGCAGACCGCCGATAAGCATGCGGTCAATGGATGAATCTTCGACTACCAGGATCTTTGCCACGATCGGTACTCGGTTAAACAAGGGACGATTGGAAGTTATCGAATTGTTTCCGATTGAGGCACGGCAGGCAACCGGCATTCTGGTGGTTTTTGCAGGAATTGCGATTTGAGTAAGGTAGGTCAGGCTGTGCCTGACGCCGTGTACCATTGGTTTCAAAATCCAAAACCACAAGCCGATTTCAAATAACGAAAAACCCACCATCCCGATTGCCAAACAAAAAACCGTTGAGTTGAGTTTGGCGAAATAGATGACGCGAATGTTGGGCAGTTGGATGAGCAACGTCAGGCACAGCCTGACCTACTACGACGACTTGTTGAGCCGTTTAGGCGATAGCCTCGGTTCCTCGTGCATCAACCTCGCGCGTTAACCGTGGCTAGCGCCAAAACGGCTCAATATTTTGCGATTTGAATATGCGTGGTGGATGACTTGCTGCTAACCACCAACTGACAATGACTTTTACTCTTCGGTAAAGTCATGGAAAAAAGTCGCCCGTCCGTTGTTGGGGCGTCGCGCGTAAATCCTGACGGTCTTTAGCTCGTTGTACCGCAGACTAAAAATCGCTCCGGTACGATTCCAAAAACGATCAAGCTTGTATTCGCGTTTGCTGTGGGCAGGAAGCGTTTCGGTATCGTAAACCTGATAGTGACGATTGACCTGGATGTTGATCAAGTGAGTCCAGTCATCGTCGCCGGTGTTTTCGACAATCAAAGTCCCACCTTCGTGTGGCGGTCGCAAGTGATATTCGATCGCATAATAATCGGCCACCGGAAGCCCCGTCGCTTCAACGCTTGCGTCAAGCTTGCCTTCAAAAACGGGAGGCAGGTAACTCCAAAGCAATCCAATGGTGACCATTGGTACCAGGCACATCATCATTAGCATGATGGTCAAATTGCGATGGCTGAGACGTGGCACTTTCCCTTGTTCCGGCGAAACCGCACCATCAAAATTGGATTGATCAACGGATGGTTTGCGCTCGGACGGCATTGTTAGCGTTTCAACTTGGTTTTCGGACATGCTTAAATCGGAACTCGGTGGTTTTGCTCAAGGTCACAACTGCGGTTAGATGTTCATGATACTATAACGTTTAGCAATTTTATTTAATCCGGCAAAACGAAACTTCGCTGGCAACTTCTGAATAAAAACCGCTCAATACTCAAACAGCAAACACAAATACGGCTAACACCCGGAACTAAACCCAACATTTACAACTCTGCTGATCAAAAATGCCTCCCAATAACCATCACTATCTCAATGCGACTTGGCTGATGAAGCTTCGTTGGGTCGCTGTCGTTGGTCAGCTAGTGACGATCGTTGGGTCGGTGTTTCTGTTTCAGCTTGAGATCCCGTTGGCACGGGCGATGGGAACCGTGATCCTGCTGACCGCGTTTTCAAATCTGTTTTTGACATTTTGGTTTCGCCGTTGGAAACATTTGGACGAACTGCGAACATCGCAACCGAAATTGGTAATTCAAATGCCCCCCTTGAACTGGGATTTGATTTTGGGATTGGTTTTGGTGATGGACATGCTGTCTTTGACGGTGCTTTTGTTTACCACTGGCGGACCGAATAATCCGTTTTGCCTTTTCTTCTTTGTGAACCTTTGCTTGTGTGCCTTGATGTTAAACCGTCGATGGGCGTGGGCGATTAACGTACTGACGATTTTTTGCTTTGCAGGATTGATGTTTCAGCACCATGAAATGTCGCAATTAAGCTCCGGTTTGGATCCGATACGCAGCTGGCAGGATTTTTCGCTTCAACATGCCGGTATGCTGGTGGCGTTCGCGACTTGCTCCAGCGTGATCGTTTACTTTATGACGCGTTTGACGGATGAACTTCGACTCCAACAGCAAGAAGTTCGTAACGCCCAACGCTTGCGAGCCAACAGCGAAAAAATAGAAGCCCTCGGAACACTCGCCGCGGGAACGGCTCATGAACTGGCCACGCCGTTGAGTACGATCGCTGTGGTGGCTCGTGATGTCGAGCATGCGTTCGAAGAACATCCACCAAACTTTCCCGGCGCCCAAGACGTGATCGACGACGTGCACTTGATTCGAAGTCAATTGGATCGTTGTCGTGGAATCCTTGATCGAATGGCCAGCCACGCAGGTGAAACGATTGGTGAACCGATCGAGCCGGTCACGATTGAGCAGATTGCTGAGGCATGTCTTGAGGGGTTGATTGGCCACGGCCGAGTGCAGTTGAATCTTTCGGATGACGCGAAATCGGAAAAACTAAATGTGCCACTCGTTGGACTGAGCCAAGCCATGCGTGGGCTTGTTCAAAACGCAATTGATGCCGATCCGACTGACCGACCGATCAACATCGACGTTTCCAAAGAAGCAGTTGAAGTGAAAGGCGGAGGCAAGGGGGCGAAGGAAACGTCGAATTGGGTTTGGCGAATTCGCGATCAAGGCCACGGGATGTCTGAAGAGCAGTTAAGCCGCGTGAGCGAGCCGTTTTACACGACCAAGCCACCGGGGAAGGGGATGGGGCTGGGTGTTTTCCTGGCGCGAAACGTGCTTCGGCGTTTAGGCGGCTCAATTGAAATTGAGTCGGTGGTCGACAAAGGAACCTGCGTCACTGTGTCGCTGCCAGTTGCTTGAAAAAAATGCTATACTTGGATATTAATGGGTCAGCACGGAAGTTTTGTAGTTGCGGTTAGTGTTGTTTTGGCCGTGACACGTAAGTTGGATTTTCTTTTCTGACACTCGCGTCTGAAAAAGACGGATAGGAATGTCCATCCTACAAAACGGCGCGAATGACCAACGCAAAGTTTGGAGAAACCATGTCGCAGTTCGGAACCATACTTGTCGTTGATGACGACGATGTATTGCGAAACCGTTTGGAGAAATCTTTTACCAAACGCGGTTGGCGTGTGTTTACGGCTGACGGTTTTGAGCAAGCGATCGAGCAAGCCAAAACGCAACAGCCGAGTCGGGCGGTGCTTGATTTGAAGATGCCGGGAATGTCTGGGCTGGATGTGCTTCGCGAAGTTCGCAACGTTTCGCCTGATACCAAATGCGTGATTCTCACTGGGTACGGCAGCATCACCAACGCAGTTGAAGCAGTAAAGTTAGGCGCCGTTGGTTACATCACCAAACCCGCCGACGCCGACCAAGTCCTGGCCGCGTTCGAAGAATCACCCGTTACGCCGACTCCAGAATTTCCGCCGCCATCGCTTGCCGAAGCCCAGTGGGAACACATCCAAAGAGTTCTCGCCGATTCAGGTGGAAACATTTCCGAAGCCGCGCGGCGTTTGGATATTCCGCGCAGGACTCTTCAGCGGAAGTTGAAAAAAAACGCTCCGTAAAATCGCCTAGGAGACGCTCAATATCCGTAGGTCAGGCTGTGCCTGACGCGATGTTCCATTGAGGTCTCCACTCCTAAAACGAGCAGTATTTTATTTGCTCAAAGCAATTTTGAGGGTTCGTGTGCACACATTGTCAGGCACAGCCTGACCTACAAAGCTCAACTAGTCACGCGCGAACCTTGTTTGGATTTCGCTATCTCACTTGCGACGCTCTTCTGTGACCTGTCGATACGGGTCTCTGGCGAAAAAAACGGAAACGTCTGATTTATGTCGCTTTGACCGCAGCTGACAACTGCAACTTCCAAAGCCGACGACCTACAACGCACTGGAACCAACATGGAAATGATTATTTTCATGGGCGCCCAAGCTGCAGGGAAATCAAGCTTCTACAAAGACCGTTTTTTTCACTCTCACATGCGAATCAATCTCGACATGTTGAAAACGCGAAATCGCGAACGGATTTTGTTGGATGCTTGCCTCTCAGCCGGCCAGCCCATCGTCATCGACAACACAAATCCCACACCCAAAGATCGCTTGCGCTATATCAGCCGAGCGACCGACTGCAGATCTCAGACCGACGACTTTCGAATTGTCGGATTCTATTTTCAATCGATCGGGCGTGAATGTCTTGTTCGTAATAAGAACCGGAAATCGCTTCAACGTGTTTCCGATCTTGCAATTCGAGGCACGATCAATCGCTTGGAATTACCCCGTTTAGACGAAGGATTTTCGTCGCTGAATTTTGTACAGATCAAAGATGACAACTTTATCGTCTCGGAGTGGAACAATGACATTTGATGAATTTGACGCCAAGATGCGTGTCTTCGAAACTGCTTCTGACATCTGCGTACTGCCGGAAATGTTTTTCGTTGCCAGGCTTGATGGTCGGAGCTTTACACGCCTAACAAAAAACGTTTTGAAATTCGAAGCACCTTACGACATTCGATTTCGCGACTTGATGGTCTTGACCGCGAAATCGTTGATGCACGATGGATTCAATGTGCGGTATGGCTATATCCAAAGCGATGAAATTTCTTTGCTGTTCAGTCCAACTGAAACGCAATTCAAACGGAAGCTTCGAAAGTTCAACTCCGTGTTGGCCGCAGAGGCGAGCGCGAGATTTACGTTGGACGCTGGACAAGTCGCTGCGTTTGACTGCCGCGTTTCGCAATTGCCAAACCTCGATTTAGTCAGTGACTACTTTCGCTGGCGAAGTGCTGATGCGCTTCGAAATTCGCTGAACTCACATTGCTACTGGGCGATGCGAAAATCGGGTGCAACATCGAAACAAGCAACTCGTCGATTGATCGGGCTTTCCATCAGCAGCAAACATGATTTGTTGCACGAGGAATTCGGTATCAATTTCAAAACGCTTCCCAATTGGCAGAAACGAGGAGTCGGTTTGTATTGGGAACAGTATTTCAAAACTGCTGAGAATCCGGTGACCGGTGAGATGAAGACGGCCACTCGTCGTCGAGTGAAAGTCGATTTTGAACTGCCAGTAAAAAACGAGTATTCGGAAATGATCAAGCAGTTGGTGAGATTGTCGCTTTGCTAGTCGTATGCTTCCCTCGCTTACGCGTCGGGTTTCCATTTTAGCTTTGCCTTGGGTGTAAATTCACCCAAGGCTTTTAATCTTTGATTGTTAAATTGGTTACAGGAACGTGAGACGTTTGGCGATAGTCATGGTTTCTATATAGGCAATGAATCGAGTATTACGTTCTACGTTTGTCTGTTTGCAGGTGAAATCCGGCTTGTTTTTGCTAAGCTATGCGGACTCTGAGTTACTGATTTCCTAGCTTGAAACCAAAGGTCGTTCAATGCGTTCCCCTCTTTCTATTACTTACACAATCTGTTTTTTCCTTCTGGGAACACTGGCAACTACACAAGCCCAGGAAGCGACAAGTCACTGGACACAGTTTCGCGGTGCCAACGGAACTGGGGTCGCTGACGAATCAGCAACTCCGCCAACAAAATGGGATTTGGAAAAGCAAACGGCCTGGTCGACCAAAATTCCGGGTACGGGCTGGTCTTCTCCTGTTTACGACGGCGAGAATATTTGGCTGACAACTGCGGTCACGAAAAAAGCCACCGAAGCCGAGATCGCTGCGAAGCTCAAAGGCGACCCGATGGCGAGCGTCAAGACAATGGCCAAATCGGCGAACATACATGCCGTCTGCGTTAACACCAACTCAGGCGAGATCGTTCATAACATATTGCTGGGCGAAATTAATGAACTCGAACCGATCAACCCGATGAACTCGTACGCGTCGCCAACGGCGGCGATCGCGGATGGCAAAGTCGTTTGTCATTTTGGAAGCTACGGAACGTGGTGCCTTGACGCGAAAACGGGCGAGCAAATTTGGGATGAAAAACTGATTGTCAAACACAGCGTCGGGCCGGGCAGTTCACCAATGATCTTTGACGGCAAAGTGATTGTTGTCTGCGACGGAATGAACAAGCAATATATCGCCGCGCTGGATCTAGAAACGGGCAAAGAAGTTTGGAAAACCAATCGTCCGCCAATGCAAGCTGATAGCGGCGAATTCCGTAAAGCTTATTGCACTCCGATTCAAATCGAAGTCGACGGCAAAAAACAGCTTGTCATTCCAGGTGCTCAGTGGATCGCAGCTTATGCTCCCGAAGACGGCAAAGAGATTTGGCGAGTAAAACACGGAAAGGGTTTTTCGGTAACGCCAATGCCGGTTTACGAATCGGGTTTGGTCGTTTTCTCAACTGGCTACATGCGTCCTGAATTAGTCGCCATCGATCCAACAGGAACAGGCGATGTCACTGCATCTAACGTCGCCTGGCGAACACCCGGCGCCACAACGATGCCAAGTTTGATCGCCAAAGACGGACAGGTCTTCACCGTCACCGACAAAGGCATCATGGCTTGCGTAGATGCCAAGACCGGAAAACAAATCCATCGCGATCGCGTCAAAGGTAACTATTCGGCGTCACCATTGCTTGCTGGAGGTAACCTGTACTTTTCCAGCCGCGAAGGTTTGGTAACGGTCGTGAAATGCACTTCGACACTCGAGCAAGTTGCCACCAACGATTTCGGCAAGACAATCATGGCCAGTCCAGTTTTGATTGGTAACGATTTGCTGATTCGCACCGAAGATGAATTGGTTCGAATTAAAGCCGAATAGATAACAAACGAATTTTCGCTTGCATGTGAACTGATGGCTGTTACGAATAGAAATTAGTATTTGGTAGTGGACGAGGGAGAGGTCTCTTTTGCATAAAAGGACGCGCTGCCTCGTCACTACTAAATTTGCTTGGGCAAACTACTAAAGCCTTTTCGATTCAATCAGCTAATCAAAATGGAATCCACGTGAGCCAAGACTTCAATCAACCAAACCCTTATCTGGCGCCTCAATACAAAGGCCAAAATCATGGGCAACCAGCTGGAAACCCACTGATTGTGCCCGCCATCTTCCTGATCATCTTTTCAAGCCTTTCGTTGATTGGCGGTCTATTTCAATTGGGATTCACGATTCTCGATTTAGCAGGTGTCATTCCCATTGGAGGCCAAGTTCCCGATGCAGCCCAAGCTCCCGCAGCAAGCCAAGCGGAAGCTGTTGGTCGACTTGCTGGTTCTTTGGCTCCCCTCTGTACCAATGGGGCAATCGTTGCGGGTGCTAATTCGATGCTTCGATTGAAAAACCATTCTAGCGCTCGGCTCGGAGCAATCATTGGCATGATTCCACTTTGTACCGGATGCCTCATTCTCGGTATCCCGTTTGCAGTCTGGGCATTCGTTTTACTGATTCGACCAGAAGTCAAAAGAACATTTGTTAATTAGGTACCTGCGAGTGAGTCGCATTTCTCTTAATTGATCTGACTAAACATGCTGTCGCTAATCAAACCATCGTCCGAAAAGTGTGAAACGATTCTGGCGATCGCGCGGTCGGATGATTTCAACCATTCCCATCTCGGTTGCTTGAAATCCGAAACGCCACGTGGTTTCAATCGTGACCAATGTCGTCATTGGCTTGGAGCAGGCCGAGCCGTTTGGGATGCGGCTGTTGAGTCGTTTAACCAATGGCGGTTCATGCCATCGAGCATGGTGGAAATCAAAAACGCGGGACCGATCGAACGGGACCGTGTGGTGGGCGTTCTTGTAAAAGTCTTTGTCGTTTGGTCTTTCAATCCGGCACGGATCATCGAAGTTCACGGCTCAAGTACGCCGAGCTCAACCGGAACATCCACCTTTGGATTTACTTACGGCACTGTGCGCGGGCATGTTGAGGCCGGCGAAGAACGATTCTTGTTGACTTGGGATCATGCTTCCGACGAAGTCTTTTACGAGATCGAAGCCGTCTCTCGCCCCAAGCACTTTTTGGCATGGCTGGTTTATCCGTACTCGCGGATTCTGCAAGCAAGGTTTCGCAAGGAATCTTGTGCGTCCGTTTTTGATTCGGTGCAGGAGATTCAAAAAGGCATTCAACAGGCAGTTCAATCAGCCGCCCCTCTCAATACTACGCAAGAGTAAGTGAATCACTACGACGGGTAACTTACAAAGATGAACTCGTGAGCTCCGCTAGTGAAAACGTAAGTGAAAGTTCCGTTACCGGGATTCACCAAGAACTTTGGTCCTGTGTAAGGCGGAACCAGTCTGTAGACATTGGTGAATCCCAGTCCAGGTCTGCCACCAGAAACGATAAACCGATTTTCAGTCGATGGTGATACAAAGACTCTGTCTGTCAAATTGTTGATGTTGACGTCAACTCGATCGACACCGTTGAAGTTTATCCCTTTAAAATCCTGGACCGGCGAACTGCCAGCCGTGTGAACCCAATTCTCTCGCAATCTAAAATGGCGATTGACGTTTGAGCCGTCGTCATCCACTCTGACATGGTCAAAGCCGTCTCCACCATTCACGACTACGGTGCCTAAGATGCTAGAAAGACTTCTTCCACCGCCTTGCCTCGCACCAAAAATATAGCGATTGATTTCGCCACCGTGCCCGTTAAGAAACAGGCTTCCTTCATCGGTAGCGCTGACGAAGAAATTATCTGCTCCTTGGCCACCTTCCAAAACGGTGTTTTGGGTGTCTCTTACAAAGAGCACTCTGGGAGTCAGCCCAAGAATCAAATTCGTGCCTTCTGGAACTTCAGGAACCGACTGCTGAGTGACAAAGATATTGCGATCGTTTGTCTCTGACGTTCCGTTGACGACCAATAGTCTCGTATTGTCAACGAAAATCTGCCCTTCAATTTGGCTCGTGTCGCCACTCAGTTCGGACAGCCTAACGCTTTCAGCCCCTCGAATTGTTATGTTGTTAGTGGAACTGTTGACAACGAAACTCGCCAATTCTGAACTTCCTCCGGCGGAAGGTTCAGTACTGTCGAAAAAGTTGAAGTTCTCGAATTGAATGTCTTCAAATAATTCATCGACCGTTCCGAAAATTCCCCTGTACGAGATAACTGCTGTGTTGTCTTCGATGAGCCCGCTAATAATCTCAGGGTTCACAAAACTGTTGGTGAGACCACCGATTGACAGCCCTGGGTCAGGAGCAATAAGCCTCTCAAAATTAGCGTGGGTACCAAGCTCCAGCGGGGTGTCGACCCATCGAGACTCCCAGATGTCATGACCGTCGCCGCCATCGAATCCAACTCGAGCTCCAGCTCTTGGAAGATTAAATGGTGGTTCATTGGTGATGTAGTGATCGTCCCCATCACCCAGAGTAACCGAAAACGTGCCTAGTGCTACGCCGAAAAAAGGTAATAGGTGCCCGCTACCATTGTGAATAAATGTGTCATCGCCACCTCTTGTGTCGATAGTAGTGAACCAGTTTTCGATAAACGATCCGTCCTCTTCGATCGTATCGTTACCGTCCCCCGTATAAAGGGTTAATGAACCGATGAAGCTGAATGTAACCGCACCGTCGTTAACGGTTCCTTGATTCAATGAAAGGTCGATGTCAAAATCGGCACCCGTGAAAAGAATTTGATCCGGGGAAGTTAATTCGTTGCCATTGGCAGCCGCTGATCCCAATAACGAAATTTCAAGTGTTGGATCAGGATTGTCGAATGACTCGCCGTTGATCACGATGGTCGCTGGTCGTCCATCTTCAAATATGACTTCAACCAGGTCTTGGGCTTCCGTACCAGAAAAAGTCGCCATCATTGCGCGCTCTTGAAGTTTCTCGTACTCGTATCCGAGCCCATTTCGACGCATTTGGGCCGACCGACCTCGTGCCCCGCTTCGAGACCGGTTGGTCAGTTGCTTGATTCGTTTTGCCAGAGAACGCGAGATGTTTTTTGAAAGCATTGATCAGATCTTGTAAGAGGAGAATGATACCAGCGTTTTAGATTGGATAAGACAAGCCAATCTGAAGTTCCATCCTATTCCAGTAACTAATACGACGCAAAATTTCAACATTATCCTGTCGAAGGTTGGGTGAAGAAGTTGTGATCAACTGGGGAAACAAGTGCTTGCTGACAAGCGATTGTGACTTTTAAAGCCACTGGATAACTGTGACTTGGCAAAAGCAGCGACTCCACTCAACCCCAGCAACGTTGATCATGGCAACACAAATCCAACCTTGTGCGCGATCCCATCCCGTTGATGCTTGCAACACCGACACTTCCCATTCTCGCCAATTCGCCCAAACCACGTCTGATGTTCGCCCCGAAAATCACGTTCGACTCGCGCCAAAAAACCTCTAGCTAGCCTGTCCTTGGATACTGGGTTGATGGTGGTTATCTTATCCAATCCCTATAAGCACTTCCTGATACCGAACCCCCTAAAAGTACTGAGACGTTTTTACACGTCGACCATTGTGGGTGTTTGATTTAAATTTACCGATGAATAGGCAGTATTTCTGTCTCGGGTGTGCCGATTTTAGTTCGATCTGTTCCTCCATTTTTCATCCAGCTTCTACATTTTACAAGCGACCTCACAGGTCGTACTTGGTGATTTGATGCAAGAGTTTCATTTCCCGACTTGGGTTAACAAGTTCACTTTGTTGGCAGCCGTAAGCGCTATCGCAGTCGGTGGCTACTTGGCAACGTGTCTGTTTGCGGCGATCCATCCATCGATCGTTAACGTTGGTCACCAGCCAAAGCAACCTGTTCCGTTCAGTCACAAGCTTCACGCTGGACAGCTGAAGTTGGATTGTCGTTACTGCCACAACACGGTTGAGAAAACGGGTCACGCTGCGATTCCTGCAACAGCGACTTGTGGAAACTGCCACGGTGGAGAATTGACAACCAAAGGCGAACGACTTTTGGGACAAATTCATCCAACCAGCGATTTGCTTGAGCCGATACGCAATAGCCTTTCAACAGGCGAGCCGATGATGTGGGACCGAGTTCACGACCTGCCTGACTTTGTTTACTTCAACCACAGCGCTCACATCAACCGAGGCGTGAGCTGCGTTTCTTGTCACGGCCGCATCGACAAAATGGAAGTCGTCACTCAAGTCGAACCGCTTTCGATGAAGTGGTGCCTCGATTGTCATCGCAACCCAGAAGCCAACATTCGCGACCCAGAGTTGGTCACGCAATTGGACTTCAACGCCAAAATGACTCCAGAAGAGAAATTGGAATACGGCAAAGTCTGGGCAGAGAAACTTAACATCAAACCGGACGTCAGCTGTTCGACTTGCCATCGCTAGTCAATGGCCAATTTCGATTGAACTTTCAATTGGCCAACCCAAGTAACAACAACGCCCGCTCAATTCGCTTTTTCAGTTTGTAACGACGCGAAAAAATCAAAACACTGATCATGAATAAACCACACAACAAAATTAACGAGTTGCCTGAAACCAAATTGCCAACGGATTCTCCCGAATTCAATGAAGCGATTGAACGCGACTTTGGTGGAGCGATTGATGGCCATGAAGGCGACGGTTTTTCTCGTCGTCGCTGGCTTCAACTGATGGGTGCGTCGTTGGCATTGGGCGGCATGTCAGGTTGCCGTTACGAAGAAGAAAAAATCGCTCCGTTTGCATTCCGACCAACCACGCGATTGCCAGGCATTCCTGAAAAATTCGCGACGATGACGGAGCTTGGTGGCGTTGCTGAACCATTGCTTGCCACGAATTACGATGGTCGCCCGATCAAGCTCGATGGTAATCCTGACCATCCCGATTCAATGGGCGCTTCGACGACTTTTACGCAGGCCCGAATCCTTGAGTTTTATGACCCAGACCGCTTGCGAGCACCGCTTGTAGTTAAAGGTCCGGAAATGAAAGCCGGTTCCAAGTTCGAAGAAACGACTTGGGAAAGCTTGTCTCGCGAATGCAAATTTCCGGCTAGCCTCGCTGGCGTTGCGGTTTTGGCAGAGCCGACTTCTTCACCGAGTTTGATGCGTCTTCAAGGCGAGTTCACATCTAAAGGTGGTCAGTGGTTCACATTTGCTGCGATCTCAGACGATAACACGCGAGCCGGTTCAAAGATGGCGTTCGGTGCAGCCCATCGCGCCCACTATAAATTCGACGAAGCCAAAGTCATCGTCACACTCGACGCCGACCCATTGCTAATTAACACAGGCGGCATCGCCAACAGCATCGCGTTCGCCAAAGGTCGTGACGCCGATCACGAAAAAATGAGCCGGATGTATTCGGTCGAAAGCCAGTACACAACAACCGGTGCCGCGGCCGATCATCGCATCTCGGTTCCAAGTTCAAAAATCGCTGGCTTTGCTGCGTCACTTCTCGCCGAAGTCGATCGTCGTTTGGGCGCATCAACAACGGACGCAGAAAAAGTTGACGCAAGTCTCCCGTACCGACAAAAAGTTCTTGCTGCGATGGCAGCGGATCTTGTCGCCAACCAAGGCGGCGGAGTCATCCTCGCTGGCGAACGTCAGTCGGCGGAGGTTCACGCTTTGGTTCACAGCCTCAATGAGAAACTTGGCAACCACGGCAAAACGATCACGTTTGCAAAACTGCCTGATCCTGACCGGCCTTCTTCGCTTGACTCAATCAAGGATTTCGCCGCACAAGTTAGTTCGGGTGCAATCAAGTCTGTTGTGATTCTTGGCGGCAACCCTGTCTTCGACGCACCGCGTTCTTTGAACTTGGCTGAAGTCATCGCCAAGGCAGGCAACTCGGTTCACGTTAGTTACTACAAAAACGAAACCAGCATGGCTTGTAAATGGGTCAGTGCTGCGGCTCATCCATTGGAGACTTGGCAAGACGGTTTCTCAAACAATGGTTCCGTCCTCGTTGGCCAGCCGTTGATTAACCCGCTGTTCGGTGGCAAGTCCGTTTTGGAAACGCTTGCGACATTGCTGGGTAACGAAAACGTTTCAGGTCAGGCGATCATTCGCGAAACATTGGGGCTCAGCGAAGCCGATTGGAAGAAAGCCGTTCACGATGGCTTTGTTGGCGGTTCAGCCGGCGAAGCAGTCGAAGCTACCGCAAAGGCATCACCTTCGATCGCAGCAGACGACGCTTGGTCAAAGCCTTGGGACAAAAGCTCAATCGAATTTGTGTTCGTACCTAGCCTTTCTTTATACGATGGCCGATTCGCGAACAACGCTTGGCTACAAGAGCTGCCAGATTTCTTTACCAAGATCGCTTGGGACAACGTGGCTTCGGTCAGCCCTCGCACCGCCGATGCTTTGGGACTTAAGCAAGGCACGAAGATCACCATCAAGCTCAACGGCGAAGAGCAGAACATTCCCGTCAACATCCAGCCCGGTCAAGCAGACGGTTCTATTGGTGTTGAAATTGGCTACGGTCGAACGATGGCAGGCCGAGTCGGTGGCGATGTCGATAATAAAGTCGATCCAGTCGGCCACGACGTTGGTGGGATTCGTTCAATCGAAAACTGGTTGGTTGCACCGGCCGGAACAGACGCCATTATCAAGACGCGAACGAATTACAAACTGGCCGTCGTTCAAGAGCCTTGGGCGATCGACGAAACGGGTCGCGACGAGATTCAAGCTCGTATGTTCCGTAACTACAACAAAACCGAAAGCGATCGAAGTAGCTTGATTCGCGAAGGCACGTTTGCGAGTTACCAGGAGTTCCTGACCGAACATCCAATCGAGTCACATGATTCGGCTTCGACTAAACCAAAAGCCACCACGCACCACAAAGCGATTGCCAAAAGCGGTGTTCTGCCTGTGATGAATCAGGTTAGCTACGTCAAAAAAGAAGACGACCACGACGAAGAACATGGTGACGATCACGGCCACGATGATCATGGTCATGGACACAAGGCTCAGTGGCCTACTGCATTTCACATGCACCATGACTTGTTCGACATCACGCCAGGTACTCGTGAAGATTACAAAAACGACGACCCAACCATCACCAATGTTTGGGGCAAGTCGATTGACCTCAACAAGTGCATTGGCTGTAACTCTTGCGTGGTTGCCTGTCAGTCAGAAAACAATGTTCCAATCGTTGGTAAAGCCGACGTTTGGCGTGGTCGCGAAATGCACTGGATTCGCATCGACCGTTACTACGGCGATAACTTGTACAACGCTGAAGCCAAAGAAGACGACAAGCTCATTATTCACCAGCCGGTCGCCTGTCACCACTGCGAAAACGCTCCTTGTGAAACGGTTTGTCCTGTTGCGGCAACGGTTCACAGCAGCGAAGGCTTGAACGATATGGTTTACAACCGCTGTATCGGTACGCGTTACTGCGGTAACAACTGTCCTTACAAAGTTCGTCGCTTTAACTTCTTTAACTACAGCGACGCGGTTACTTTCCTTAAGTACCCAGGTGCGGACAAATTGCCTGCTGGCGATCGCAACTTGCAAAACTTGATGATGAACCCGGAAGTCACCATCCGCAGCCGAGGCGTGATGGAAAAATGTTCTTACTGTGTTCAGCGAATTCAAAACACAAAAATCAAAGCCAAGAACGAGCACCGCGACATCGGTCCAAACGAAATCACGACTGCTTGTCAGGATGCATGTCCAACCAACGCGATTGAGTTTGGCGACTTGCACAACGCAGAAAGCCGTGTGGCGAAAGCTCACGCCAGCCCGCGTGCTTACTCAATGCTTGAAGAATTAAACAACCGTCCACGAACCATGTACTTGGCACGCGTTCGAAATCCTCATTTGGCGTTGGTCGATTGGGACGATCGCAATCCAGGTGGACGAGCCGTTGGCGAAGGCGGCCACGGTCACGCTGCCGGACACGATGACCACGCTGACGAAAAACATGACGATCATGCTGACGAGAAGAAAGCAGCTGATCACTAGGAACCACACTCGCAGGACAGGCATGCCGCCCGTCTTGCAGATAAGAATTCAGACATAGAACTCGGACAGGAATGTCCAAGCTACAACTACAAAACACATTCAAAACTCAAACACGAGATTTTATAGATGGCTACGGTTAATCCTTCATTGGACAACACCTACGATGACGCAGCAGAACGTTCACCGCTGATTTTGGGCGGACTGGATTACGCTGGCGTTACGGATACGGTCTGCAATATTTGGGAGCAGGAAAAACCTCCCAAGATCTGGTACATCGTGCTGGGTGCTGCGATTTCATTACTGCTTGTGCTTGGCGGCTGCGTCAATCACTTGCTCATGAAAGGCACCGGCGTCTGGGGTAACAACAACCCAGCGTACTGGGGTTGGCCGATTGTTAACTTCGTTTTCTGGGTCGGTATCGGCCACGCGGGAACGCTGATTTCGGCGATTCTGTTTTTGTTCCGTCAGAACTGGCGTACATCGATTAACCGTGCTGCTGAAGCGATGACAATTTTCGCCGTTGTTTGTGCGGGACTTTTCCCGGGCGTTCACATTGGTCGCGTTTGGGCGTTTTACTGGTTGTTCCCGGTTCCAACAGAACACTTGGCGATGTGGCCGAACTTTCGAAGTCCACTTCTATGGGACGTTTTCGCGGTTTCGACTTATGCGACCGTTTCATTGTTGTTCTGGTACATGGGCATGGTTCCCGATATCGCAACATTCCGCGATCGCTGTAAATCACGAATCGGCAAATTCGTTTACGGTTTGCTTTCTCTAGGTTGGACAGGCTCAGCACGAGCTTGGCACCGTTACGAAATCGCTTATACGATTCTGGCTGCTTTGGCGACGCCGCTTGTTCTTTCGGTTCACACGATCGTTAGTTTTGACTTTGCGGTTTCTCAGGTTCCCGGTTGGCACACGACCATCTTCCCGCCTTACTTTGTTGCTGGTGCGATCTTTAGTGGATTCGCGATGGTGGTCACGTTGTTGGTTCCGGTCCGAAAAATGTATGGGCTCGAGAACCTGATTACGCTGCGTCACCTCGAGAACATGAACAAAATCATTATGGCCACGGGGATGATGGTCGGTACCGCGTACGGTATCGAATTCTTCATCGCCTGGTATTCCGGAGTTCCATGGGAAGCCTACGCGTTCTACAACCGCGCGTTCGGTAACTACTGGTGGGCTTACTGGATCATGGTCAGTTGTAACGTAATCATTCCGCAGGTTTTCTGGATCAAGTGGTGTCGCACGACGCCTTGGTTCATGGTGATCATCTGCATCTTTGTGAACATCGGCATGTGGTTCGAGCGTTTTGTGATCACAATTACTTCGCTCTGTCGTGACTTTGTTCCGTCCAGTTGGGCTTATTTCCATCCGACTTGGGTGGACATCATGATGCTCATTGGAAGTTTCGGTTTGTTCTTTACTTTGTTCACGCTGTTCTGCCGGTTCTTGCCGGTGATTGCGATGGCTGAAGTGAAGGGCGTGATGCCTATTGAGCACGATCACTAAGTAAGTAATCAGTAAGCAAGAGTTGCAACGCGGACACGAGTGGATTCAGCGGTCAAGTCAAACGCTTGGCCGCCAACGAAACTCAAAGAGACAGTTTTAAACAAACGAAAATATCATGGCTGAAAACAATAACGAAACGGCACAAAACGAAACGAAGCTCGTTGGATTGCTCGCGCAGTTTGACGACCCCAATTCGTTGGTGAGTGCTTGTAACAATGCTCGCGAAGCCGGTTACACCAAAACCGATGCCTTCTCGCCGTTCCCGGTACACGGAATTGATCCGGCGATCGGCATCAAGCGTTCGATCCTGCCGTTCATCGTGCTGGGCGTCGCTTGTGGTGCGGTTGTGCTGGGTTTGGGAATGCAGTGGTACACCAATAAAGCTGATTGGTCACCGATCTTCCCAGGTTACGCTTTCAAGATTAGCGGTAAGCCATTATTCAGTTTGCCGGCCAACATTCCGGTTACGTTTGAAGTCATCGTTCTCTCAAGTGCGTTTGCAACGTTCTTTGGCATGTGGTTTTTGAACAAGCTGCCTTTGCTTTCAAATCCGCTGCATCGTATTTCACGATTCAAGCGAGCCACCAACGATAAATTCTTTTTGATGATCGAAGAGCGCGATGGAAAATTCGATCGCAGCGCAACCGAAGCCCAACTTAATGAATGGGGCGCGGTCGCAATCGAAGAATGTCGCCAAGACCTTACCGACAACAAATTGCCAAGCTTCCTTCGCTTGGTCGCATTGATGGGCGCGATTCTATTGCTACTCCCACCCGTTGCGATCTTCCGAGCGATGGGCCAAACCAATCGTGCGCCTCGTTTGCACGTCATGCCCGACATGGACTGGCAACACAAATCAAAAACACAAACGGCCAGCCCGATGCTTGCCGGCACCAATCCAATCTTCTTGGACGCACGTGCGATGAGAGCTCCCGTAGAAGGAGCCGTTGCCCGTGGCAATCTTCAAGCCGACAGCGAGATGTATCGCGGCATTAAAGAAGGCTACGTTGCGGTTGCCGTCTCAACGGCTCGCGGCACTGTGCTCACAAGTACTGGTGCACAGGATCAAGAAGACGCAGCCGCTGCACCTGCCGAAGACCTCAATCAGTACGTTACGACGTTTCCGGCCGGCATCGAAGTCAACGACGAATTGTTGAAGCGTGGTCAGAATCGCTTCAACATTTACTGCTCGGCTTGTCATGGCTATTCCGGAAACGGTGATGGCTTGGTGAACCAGCGAGCGATGGCTTTGGCTGCAACCTCAAAAGCAACCTGGACAGCGGCCAAATCGCTTCATGATCCCGTCGTCAAGGACCCGGCTCAAAACCCAGTCGGTCGAATCTTTGACACGATCACAAACGGTCGCAGCACAATGGGCCCATACCGAGATCAAATTCCTGCCGAAGACCGATGGGCAATTGTGGCTTATGTCAAAGCACTTCAGGAAACAGGCATCGAGCCACCTGCTGCTGCCGTGGTTGAAGACGAAGCGGATGGTGGTGGAGAAGCTGCTGGTGAACAACCCGCTACCGAAGCACCGGCTGCTGGTGAAGCCGGCGAAGGAAATGCTGCCGCTGACGACGCTCAATAGAAATTAAAACGACCAAGTTAAACAATACAAAACGGTTAGATCCGGGCAGTTGAAAAACCGCCCAAACCAATAAACCAAATCAAGATCTGAAATGCACGAAACTCGACCTGCAAAAATCACTTCGCCGATCGTCTCGCTGAACGAAGGTTACGTTCGCACGATCCCCGTCGCGCTGATCGTCGGCGCAATTGGAATCGGCATCGCTTTGTTTATGTCATGGGGCTCTAGTGACGGCATGAAGCGGTTCATGCACATTTACTTGTCATGTTTCTGTTACGTGCTTTCCATTTCGGTCGGCTGTTTGTTCTTCGTAACCATCATGCACCTGACACGGGCCGGTTGGAGCGTCACCGTTCGCCGAATCGCGGAACTTTGGGCCATGTGTGCGTTTCCGATGTTCCTGTTATTTTTGCCGATCTTGATTCCCGTCTTGATGGGTGACGACACAATTTACACCTGGAACTCGGGTGGTTTCTCGGACATGCATGCTGATGCCGCTGGTCGTGCCGCCATTGATGCCAAACCACTTGCTGACCGACCACCAATCGAAGTTTTGAAAGCCAAATTCCTCAACAAAGGTTTCTTCAGCATTCGCGTGTTGGCTTACTTCTTGGTTTGGGGTGGCATGGCTTGGTTCTTCTTAAGCAACTCACTCAAACAAGACGAATCGGGTGACAAAAAACTGACGGCAAAGATGCAAGCCTTTTCCGCGCCGTTGATGATTCTGTTTGCTGTCTCAGTTGTGTTCGCTTCGTTCGATTTGGAAATGTCGCTTTCGCCACTTTGGTTTAGCACCATGTTTCCGGTTTACTTTTTCGCCGGTGCATTTTTGAGTGCACTTTGTACGATCATGCTGACCGGATTTTGGTTACAGCGAACCGGACGCGTGACTGACGAAATCACAAAAGAGCACTATCACGACCTTGGCAAATTGATGCAGGGCTTTGTGATTTTCTGGGGCTACATTGGGTTTAGCCAATTCCTTTTGATCTGGTACGCGAACATTCCTGAAGAAACGTTTTGGTACCAACTGCGAATTAACGAACCTGGCTGGCGAGGACTTTCGATCTTCCTCGTTGCCGGACATTTGTTCATCCCATTCTTCTTGCTGATGGGCCGCGGACTGCGTCGAAACAAAACCATGCTGACGATTTCAGCCTGCCTGATTTTGGTCATGCACTGGGTCGATCACTATTGGTTGGTGATGCCACAAATGAATTGGCAAGCCAAAACATTCACGTTCTCAGGTGCCGGAATTTTGATGGATATCTCATGTGCGATTGGAATGATTGCAGTGTATATCGCACTGTTCTGTCTGGTTACCAGAAATCGTCCGCTTGTGCCTCTGAAAGATCCACGATTGGGTGAAGCGTTGAACCACACGGTTCACTAACGAACTGCACAATTGAAGTGCTGAAGTATCAAAGAGAATTAACGACCACAAAAATCAAACTTAACCTGAACGTTTTCCGTTTTCAAAACGTTCAATATTGAAATTTGAAACGATGACTGAATCCACACACGACCACGCCCACGAAACTCCAAGTTACGATGATGTTAACACTCCGGTTATCGTATTGGTTGGAGCCATCGCCGCGTTGGTGACTTTGCTGACTATCATGTTTGTTCAAGGCCTTTGCTACCACTGGCAAAACAGCTTCATTCGCAAGCGCTCGATGGAAGCTGAAAACATGCCGGCCGTTGTAGAAGTCGATCGACAGAAGGCCATGCTCAATGGCGAAAATGGATTGCTCTCAATTGAAGATGGAATGAAAAACGTAGTCTCCCGTTTCGGCAAGTAGTCAAATATCACAAACATCAAGCGATCGACAATTTGAAGTTCAACACACAACGACAATGAAACACACCAGCTGGACAATTCGAAACTTGGCTCTCCTGATTGCATTGGTAATCACAGGGGTGAGTTTTGGTGCGCCAGTCAAAGCGTGTTTAACGTTCGACGACCAAGAAACGAAAGCCACATCCGCTGACTCAAGTGCTACCGCATCGGCTGACGAAAAAGACGACGACGGTTATGACACTCGGCCACCTGTGTTTGATCCCAAAACTGATCCTTACGGGCTCACCAAAAAGCCAGCCGCCGCAGAAGGCATTGGCGTCGACTCAAAACTTGGTGCCATGTTGCCAATGTCGCTTCGATTCAAAGACGAGCGTAACATTCAGGTTCAACTGGGCGATTACTTTGACGGACAGCAGCCAGTGATGTTGTCGTTCAATTATTCGGACTGCCCAAAACTTTGCAGTGTTCAGTTGCAAAACATGACGCTTGCAATGCGTGAGATCAAACAGGTTACTGGCAAAGATTTTCAAGTCATTTCGATCAGCATTGATCCTAACGAACAAACTTCTCGAGCGCTTAAGACTAAAGAAAAATTCACCCAGATGTACAACAAAAAGGGTGCCGAAAAGGGTTGGCATTTCTTGACTGGCAAAGTCGAAAACATCGAAGCAGCCGCCGACATTTGCGGCTTCCGTTACAAGTACATTCGTGAGCAAAAACTATTTTCGCACATGCCCGTTTTTATCCTGATTGCACCGGACGGGAAGATTGCCCGTTACATTCATGGCCTGACTTATGATCCAGACGTGATTGAAAAAGCGATTGACGAAACGGCAGATGGAATCATTGGACAACCCGTCAACATTTTGAGTTACGGACTGGGCTGTTTTTTGTTTAACGAATCGACAGGCAAGTATACTTTTCAAGCCATGGCGGCGATGCGACTCGGCGGTGCATTGACGACATTTTTGCTGGTCGCGACTTTGGTGCCTTATTGGTTTTTCCGCCGCGGACAAACTGGCAAAGACAAGTCAAAACCTGAATTGGTTTCGACTTAAACAGCAGCACACGAACAACTGACTTACACAAAACAACAACAACTTTTTTAACGACATACATACGATGAACTGGCAACTACCACTGATGCTCGCTCAATCCAATCCCGAAGGCAAATCCGTATTGGAACGTCTTCAAGAAACGACTCAACAGGGTACGAAGGTTCCAGAGCACGCGCTTGAGCGAACTGGAACTTCAAATCCATTTACGACTGAGTACTGGTTTCCTGAGCAAGCCACTACATTCGCGGGCGAGGTCGACTACCTTTACATGGCGATCTTTTGGATCTCATTGGTATTCTTCGTGGCCATCGTTGGAGTGATGGTTTACTTTTGCATCAAGTATCGACGCAAAGGCGGCGTGATCGCTCCAGAGCCAAGTTCGTCTCACAACACAGCGATCGAAATCCTTTGGTCAGTTTTGCCAAGTATCCTTTTGGTTTGGATGTTCTACGTCGGAGCCGAGAGTTACTTCACGATGCGAATTCCCAAAGAGAACGCTGAAGAGATTCAGGTGGTCGCTCAAAAATACAACTGGCTGTTCACTTACCCCGATGGTGATACTTCACCTGAATTGCATTTGGTTTTGGACCGTCCTGTGAAACTGGTTATGCAGTCGCCTGACGTCTTGCACAGTCTTTACGTTCCGGCCTTCCGTCAAAAAATGGATATCGTTCCTGGCCGATACACTTATGCGTATCTTGAGCCCAACAAAGTCAACGAGTATCGACTTTCTTGCAACGAGTACTGCGGAACAGGTCACTCAAAGATGCGAACAATGGCTAAAGTCCATGCGACCGAAGCAGAGCGAAAAAGTGCCACGCGATGGAACGAGCCAGACCACTTGGATTGGGAAAACGGTCAGCGCATCTACCAGATCCAATGCTCTGGTTGCCACAAAATTGACGGACAAGCTGCAACGGGTCCTGCACTTAACTTGATCTGGGGCACGATGGAAAACCTTGAAGGTGGTGCTCAAATTAAAGTCGACGACAACTATGTCTTGAATTCCATTTGGGAACCAAACAAAGATATCGTTGCAGGTTACGCCCCAAAAATGAATTCTTTCAAAAACATTTTGTCGCAAAAACAAGTTTCATACGTGATCGCGTACCTCAAGAAACTTAAAGAAGAAACTGACGCCGCGAAGTAAGACTAAATTAGAGAAGAGTACCGCAGACAAACGGAACTTTAAAATAACGAAGAGCTTAACCAGCTTTAAACCAAGGTTGAAATTATGGTAGACGCAGCAACACGAAAAAAGCTTTTTAGCACCCCTGAAACCAACTTCTTGAATTGCACCAAGGGTTGGAAGTCATGGGCGTTTACGCTTGATCATAAACGAATCGGCATCATGTACCTGATCGGTGTTTCGATCGCCTTGTTCATGGCCGGAACATTCGCTTTGGTCTTGCGAAGTCACTTGTGGAATTTCGATGGGCAGATGCTCTCCGATGACATGTACAACCAGATGTTCACACTTCACGGTGCGGTCATGGTGTTCTCATTCATCATCCCAAGCGTTCCTGCAGCACTTGGCAATATCGTTCTGCCAATGATGCTCGGTGCCAAAGACGTCGCGTTCCCCCGAATGAACCTTGCCAGTTTTTACCTCTGGATCATCGGAACCGGATGTTTGATGGCCGCCATCCTCTCGGGTGCCGGATTGGATACGGGTTGGACGTTCTACACGCCGTATAGTATTGAAACCGAAACCGGCGTGATTTACGCGACGTTCGGTGCGTTCATTCTGGGTTTCAGTTCGATCTTCACCGGTCTGAACTTCCTGGTGACGGTTAACACAATGCGAGCCAAAGGGCAGGGCTGGTTCAAGCTTCCTCTGTTCATCTGGTCTCTATACGCGACTGCGATCATTCAGGTTTTGGCGACTCCCGTGTTGGGCATCACGTTGCTGATGTTGATTGCGGAAAAAACAATGCACATCGGAATCTTTGATCCGAAGTACGGCGGTGACCCGGTTTTGTTCCAGCACTTTTTCTGGTTCTACTCTCACCCTGCCGTTTACATCATGATTCTTCCAGCGATGGGCGTGATCAGCGAATTGATCTCCGTCTACGCTCAGAAACGAATTTTCGGTTACTCCTTTATCGCGTTCTCCAGCGTCGCAATCGCGTTGTTGGGATTCCTGGTTTGGGGTCACCACATGTTCACAAGTGGTCAATCTCAAGTGGTTAACTTGATCTTCAGTGCGATCACATTCACCGTTGCGATTCCGTCGGCGGTGAAAGTGTTCAACTGGCTGGCGACGCTGTACAAAGGTTCGATTCTGTTATCGACGCCAATGTGTTACGCGTTGTCGTTTATCTTCTTGTTTGGAATCGGTGGTTTGACAGGTTTGTTCCTTGGAGCATTGTCAACTGACATTCACTTGCACGATACTTACTTTGTTGTGGCTCACTTTCACTTCGTGATGGTGGGTGGAACATTGACCGCGTTGCTGGGTGGCATTTTCCACTGGTGGCCAAAAATCTGGGGCCGGATGTACAACGACTTTCTCGGTCGTGTTGGTTGCTTCCTCGTGTTCGCCGGATTTAACTTGACGTTCTTTCCTCAGTTCGTGATGGGTTCACGTGGTATGCCACGTCGTTACGCTTCTTACGATCCTGAGTTTGAAATCTTCCATCAGTTGTCAACGATGGGTGCGTTTGTTCTGGGTATTGGAATTTTGCTTTCTTACGTTGTCCTCGTTTACTCTGCATTCTGGGGTCCTCGCTGCGGAAGCAATCCATTCAAAGCGGCTTCGCTTGAGTGGCAATCCAGTTCACCACCAGACTTCCACAACTTTATTCACAACCCAGTTCTTAACGATCCGTATGACTTTGATTCGCAAGTCTACGACGAAGAATTGGATACGTATATTTCACGAGAGTTTGCTGATCCAAGTAAAGTTCCTCCTCGCAAAGAAGAACCTGCACATCACTAAACGATCGTTGGTAGGGCTTTTATCCGCCTGACCTTATTACTACTGTTCGTCGGCGAACGATTAAGTTCGCTGGCGTCGTTTAAACACAAAAATTAGCCGAAGTTTCGGAGCCGGAAATGGCCGTTGTCGACTCTCACGATACGCATGACGAACATCATGATGATCATCACGATCATGGTGAGTTCATTGCACACCACTTTGATTCACCCGAGCAGCAATTTGATTCGGGCAAGCTGGGAATTTGGTTGTTCCTGGTTACTGAAATTCTGTTTTTCAGTGGCTTGTTCGTTGCCTATACACTTTGGCGAAATCATCATCCCGAGATTTTCGAGCAAGCCCATGTTCACTTGGACAAAATCCTCGGCGGCTTGAACACCGTTGTTCTTTTGTTCAGCAGCTTGACCATGGCTCTGGCCGTTCGCGCTGCTCAGTTGGGCAAGAACAAAAACTGCTCGGTTTACCTGCTGATCACAATGGTTTGTGCCTCGATGTTCCTTGGCGTTAAAGCCGTTGAATACAGTCACAAATGGGACATGGGAATTTTCGTGCGAAGTGCATTTGATTTCCATTCTCACCAAGCTCCATCAGGTGAAATTGGAAAAGCACTTGGCATTTCCGATTACCTGGTCACCCTGAGCATCATCCCAACGATCTTGCTGGTTGGTTTCCTCGTATTAAGTGCCGTTGGAATGCTGACCGCGAAACCTAACATTTCGAAATTCATGCTGGGCATGGCGATCATGGTAGGTGGATACTTCCTCGGTGCCGTTAGCGGTCAGCTTTATCAGTGGACCAAAGACGGTGGTGGACATGGCGCCCACGCGTCAGCGACCATGAACTTGCACGCGATGTCTGCGATTCAGGAAGTTGATTCAGCAAAACACGACGGCCATGACAAAACGGCCGAACACGGACATGAGCACGCTCCTGGCGAAACTCATGACGAACATGCGGGTGGAGGTCATGATGGTGATCACTCACACTCTGGCAACGACCACGGAACCGACCCTTCAAAACTGGACCGTGACATTGGCGTATTTTTCAGCATCTACTACTGCATGACTGGATTGCACGCGATCCACATCATCGCCGGAATCATGGCTTTGGCCTGGCTGTATTGGCGATCATTGCTTGGTCACTGGCGAAGCGATTACTTTGGCCCCGTCGACTATGTTGGTTTGTACTGGCACCTTGTTGACTTGATTTGGATTTATCTGTTTCCTTTGCTTTATTTGATTGATTGATTTATTCATGTCTGACCACGACAATCTTCCATCGTTTTGCCACCCAGCACCAATCAAGATGCTGTTTGCGGTCTTTTTTGGTTTGATCTTTTTGACCATTCTGACCGTGGTAACATCGGCAGCCGCACCATCGCTTGGAATTCCCGGCGCGTTTATGTTTCCGATCGCGATGATTTTTGCGACCGCCAAAGCCTTTTTGGTGTGTGCGTTTTTCATGCACATGTGGTGGGACAAAAGCTTCAACATCATGGCGTTTTTGTCTTCGCTGTTGTTTGTATGCATGTTTGTCGGAATGACTCTCATTGATACAAGCCACTATCAGGACACGATCGACTTGTTTCCACGTCAACCCGATCCGGTAATTCCTGGCGCAGCCGATACTGCGGCTGCTCCAGCCCCATCTGCCGAAGCTCCTGCGGAACACTAATCACAATTGTTAAACCATGCAGCATTGAACGATGTTAAAGCAATCCATCAACTTGGCGCCCGCTCGACGCGACCTGTATCAGGCCAAGATGGTGTTTTACCTGTTCCTTGCTTCACTCGGGATGTTCTTCATCGCGAGTTTGATGACGTACTTGGTTGTTCGCAACCAAGCGTTCAACCCAATCCCTGACGCGGTTCCCGATTCGATCGCAACGATGGGCCCGGAAGTCTATACTTCGCTAAAGCTTCCCATGTCATTTTGGGTGAGCACCGTCGCCCTCATTTTCGTCAGCGTGTTTCTTCAGCGAGCTTGCTGGATGGTGCGTCGGGAAAAGCAAGCGAAATTCCGCCGCATGTTGATGTGGTCGCTGGTTGCCTCGCTGGCATTTGTGGGCATTCAAGGATTCGGAATGTATGACCTACTCTCGCAGCACTTCAGCGTGTCCGACGGTTCGATGAAAGTCTACGGGATGAGTTTCACGCTTTCCTTCATTCACGCACTTCATGTGATCGGCGGGATGATCTTTCTTGGCTTCGTTATCTACCAAGCGTTTCGTAACCGCTACGACCACGAACGCCACTGGGCGGTTGATCACTGCGCCAGCTACTGGCATTTTCTGGACGTTGTCTGGGCCTGCATGCTGATCACGTTTGTGGTGACTCAGTAAGCGAAAAAATCGCATTGCTACCTTGGCCAGTCGGCAGAGTTCGGTACTTCGTTTTATTGGGCTGGCCTGAATTCTGGCGAATCCAGCTACCCTAAAATCAGAACCTGATGCACCACTAGGCGCTCTTGGTCTTCAGTTCAAGCTTCCACGGAATTGGATAGCCAAAATAATCCATCGTCTCGGAGCAAATTTCCTCAAACGTTTGCCGTTGAGTTTCCGCCCATTGCCGCCAGCGCTGGGTTCGATTTTGCAACTCGACGCGTCGTGATTCCGAGTTGTTTGAATTAAAGCTTGAGTTGATCTGATTATTGGTCACGAATTTCGCGCAAGCCGTCGATTGCGTGATGCCGATTCTCTGCTGAAGCGTTTCAAAAATACTGGCTGCTGATTCCGAATCCATTAGCTGTTCGTGTCGGATCAAGAACAAACTGTCATTTGATTCGCCCCAACGTGCCATGTGAATCGAGTGAGCCCAAGCCGTGCAATGATTCTCAAAGCTGAATTTGCCAATCGATTCATGAGACATTCGTGACGCAACGACTTCTATTCCATTGCGAACGATATTGGCGATCAATAGTTTTGGAAACAGAATTTTCAACGATTCCACCATTTCAATTTGCAATGAAGAAAACGTTGATACCGCGGAAGGAAACCCGACACTCAATTCGCTTTTCAAATTTTCATGCGTTCCATCGTGCTGCGGATTGGATAGCAAAACCTTTGGAAACAGGACTCTAAAAAGAGCCGTGCGAAATTGCCCAACGAAGTGATCAGTCGACTCGATCAACTCGCTAACCACATGCGGCTTATCAAGATTCTTTTTCAGCAGCCGCGCCACATCGGCGACATAGTTACTTTCTTTGCCATTGGAATGCACCTCGGGATGTTCACCGATGGCTTTGGTCAGCACGGTTGTTCCTGAGCGAGCTTGCCCGGAAACAAGAACAAACGGCAGATTTTCGTATGGATGTTGCGACACGGTAGTTGATAGGGAGGGAGGAAGGAAGGAAGAAAGGAGATAGAGGGAGGGAGGAGATAGGGAGCCAATTCTATGTTTGCTGCCCACATGCACCAATTGCAGTTTTTCGCCGCCAAAACACATGTGACATCATGCACATTTTTCGAAAAGGAACCGCTTTAACGCGTGCTTTGGAAATGCGATACTGTTTTGTACCAGCCAATCGTGCTGGATATATTCACGGAATTAGGCCCAAGGCGACTTGATGTCATTATTTGAAAAAGCAGAAGCCGCGAACTTTGACGCCGCCAAGCCACTTGCTGCCAGGATGCGACCGAGAAACCTTGAAGAGTTTGTCGGGCAGCAACATTTTCTTGGCCAGGGAAAATTGCTTCGTCAACTTGTAGAAGCGGATCGTTTGGGCTCTGTCATTTTCTATGGACCGCCCGGCACTGGCAAAACGACGCTTGCTCGAATCCTTGCCGGCGAGACGGAACGTGAGTTTGAACAACTGAGCGCGATCATGCACGGCGTAAAAGATCTTCGCGAAGTCCTCTCGCGCGCTCGAGACAATCTTGCTTCGGGCGGTCGCGGCACGCTGTTGTTCATTGACGAGATTCATCGTTTTAACAAAGCACAACAGGATGCGATGTTAGCCGACGTAGAAGATGGTGTCGTGACGCTCATCGGAGCAACCACATCGAATCCATTTTTTGCCGTAAATGGTGCGTTGGTCAGTCGCAGCCAAGTCTTCCAATTCGAACCGCTTTCGGATATCGAGATCGAGCAATTAATCAACGGCGCCCTCAACGACACAAAACGCGGGCTAGGTAACTCGGACATCCAAATTGATTCTGACGCGATGGAGTTTCTTGCAAAAACATGCGACGGGGATGCCCGAAAAGCACTTTCGGTTCTCGAGACCGCCGTCATCGCAGCTCGCGCCCAAGACAACGAAGAAGGGCAGGGCGATGCAATTCGAATCACCAAACCAATCATGCGAACCGCGGTCGGTCACCGCGCCGTTCAATACGATCCAACGGGCGACGAGCATTACGATTGCGTTAGTGCGTTAATCAAAAGCATCCGAGGAAGCGATCCCGACGCTGGGCTTTATTGGCTTGCTCGAATGATTGAAGGTGGCGAAGACATTCGGTTTATCTGTCGTCGCTTAATCATTCTCGCCAGCGAAGACATTGGAAACGCTGACCCACAAGCATTGCCGTTGGCGGTGGCTTGCTCCCAAGCCTGTGAGCAGATCGGTTTGCCCGAGTGTCAGTTAACGCTTTCGCAAACCGTCACTTATATGGCGTGTGCTCCCAAATCAAACGCCGCCACTGCTGCGATCGCCGCTGCCCGAAACGACGTCCGCGAAGATCGAATCTTACCCGTGCCACGTGCCTTGAGAGATAGCCATTATCGGGAAGCCAATTCGCTGGGTCACGGAACGGGCTACAAATATTCGCACGACGAAGACGATGGCGTTTCCAGTCAGGACTATCTCGGTGTAGATCGCGAATATTATCAGCCAGTCGATCGTGGGTTTGAAGCTGATCTAAAACAGCGATTGGTCACGATCCGCGAGAAACTGAAAAAAGCAAAGAAGTAATTACCGCGTGGATCGGTCTGTGTTTTGACCGGTTTTTGCCGTTTAAGAACTAGCCACTGGGTCTTGATTGGTCCCATGCTAGCCCTTTTTCAACTTGTAGATCGGTTACGTCAAGAGATATCGCGTCAAGCCACCATTCCTGATACTCTCCAGCGGATTCCATTGACGTTAAAAGAATCGCATCGCCCCGATCGACATTCCGATCAGCGAAATGATCGTCAGAAAGATGACAACGACAATCCAAGTTGGTGTCTTCTTTTGAAAATCGGAAGCCAAAATGAACTGACGACAGTACGGACACTGCTCAGCCTCATCATGAATTTCCTCACCGCAATGCGGACAGGGAATTACGTAATCAAGTTCGTCATCCATTTCAAATCACGTTGTAAAACACTGAGTACAGCAGAACAGTCAGGGAGGACTGAAATGCATTCTATCAAAAATACCGTTGTCGCCGTTTGTTTACTTGGACTCTCGTTCCTGTTTTATCAGGCTTCTTCCAAGAATGACACCGATCAATCGAACTTGATTCCTGCCCTCGATATTTCTGATGGGCTTGATGGAGTTCAAGACTTCGCAGCGCAAGGTATAGACTCGCTCAAGTCAAAAATGCCCAACATGGAGCTACCCAACATGGAGCTTCCCAATGTAGAGCTTCCGAATCTGGATCAAGCCAAAAACATGGCTTCTGAGGCGGCTTCGAAAATGGCTAATCGGATTGGCGAAAAAGCCTCGGAATTGAAAGACAAAATCGGGTTTAATGGATTCGCTAATAATTCAACCAATTCAATGACTCCCAACGCATTTGCGCCCGCCCCTTCTAACCAACGTTCAAATCCTGGGGTGAACGCTCAACAAAATTTATCGTTTGCGCACACAACGCCCCCAACGAATTCGTTTGGTGCAAATTCGTTTGCCGCCAACCAACCCAACATTAACCAACCAGTCACACGTGAGCCCATTGATGATCGCGTTGCCCGTGACCAAGGCTTGATAGCGGCACTTGATAATCAATTTGCTGCCAACAAAAAGAGTTTCAGTGGCCAACCGGCAATCAATCAACCGGCGATCAACCAACCAGCGATGAATCAGCCGGTCATGAATCAACCGACTATAAATCCACCAGCGGTAAATCAGTCACCGGCTCAAATTCAACCGCCGATGAATTCGGCTGGCCAAAACGAGTTCCAATTTACTTCGCAACCGATTCCGTCTTCTGACTCGTCATTCAATCGTTTGGCTTCTGAAAATCGAGCCATAAACGAGTCCGACGACGATTCTGATTTCAACATTCAACTCGCTGCCCCTGATACTTTTTCGCCGGACACTCCGGAGTCGAACACACTATCGCCCAACTTGTCAGCGCCCAGTGGTTTCGCTTCAGGCTCACCGGTGACGCTTTCACAGGTTTGGCCACAAATCGACAAATTGGTTGAAGCACAAAAATTTCGTGATGCACTGGCGTTACTATCTAAGCATTACCACACAGAGAACTTGTCTGGCCCACACCGTCAAAAACTGATTGGCTGGCTGGACGCACTTGCGGGTAAAGTCATCTTTTCCGCCGAGCATCATTTGACCGAGTTCCCTTACACTGTTTCCAACGAATCGTTGGCAGACATCAGTCAACGCTGGAAAGTTCCACCTCAGTTGATTTACAACATCAACCGCGCCAAGATTCCAAACCCTGCGGTACTCAGTGGTGGTACTGAATTAAAAGAAGTCAAAGGTCCGTTCAACGCAGAAATTGACTTAAGCGAAAAAGTCATGACGCTATTTCTGGGTAACCTCTATGCCGGACGCTACGCCATTCGCGTTGGTGTCTCTGGCACACCCAAGCCAGGTCTTTTCCGAGTGTTGATCAAATCAGCCAAAGGTCATGATTGGCGCGACGCAAGCGGCAAAGACTATCCACCTGGTTCGCCATCCAATGGTTACGGACCAAACTGGATTGGTCTCTCCGGTAGTCTGTGTATCCACGCGGTCAGTGATTCTGCCACCGACGGCCATCCCGGCTGTATCGGATTAAGCGACAAAGACTCAAGAGACGTTTTTGGAATTCTAACCGACAGCTCAACGATAAAAATCGTTCAGTAGTTCAGTCGTTCCACTACGACGAATTAAAAGTAACAATCAAATGAAACCCGGTGACCTCGCCGGGTTTCTTTATGCGCTAACGAATATTGCTACCGAGCGTTTACCCAACCGTGTTCATTCAGCCTATTAGATAAACCGCGTTGGGGATCTGAATCGAGGAAAACCAGACGAACACACGATCGTTTTCACGAAAGCTATCACCCAAAGGCCGGTAAAATAGGGAACAACTCTCAAGCGAAAAACTGTGTAAAATAATCGCGTTCAAACTTCGAATCATTCCTCCAACGACTCCCGACAAAAGGAAGTTAAATGTTCAAGCCGCGTTTGTTTCTCGTCTTAGTTTTCGCCAGCGTATTTGGTTGGTCTGTTTTTGGCTCATCGAATTCCCAATGGATTCCTGCCCCAGACCAACAAGCAAACGCTCAGCAAACGAGTGTTCAGCAAAACTATGAAAAGCGTTCGGTGCGAGTCCCGATGCGTGATGGAAAAACACTTTACACCACCATCTATACGCCGCGAGACAAAACAAAAAAATACCCAATCATGCTCAAACGCACGCCATACAGTATTCAACCGTATGACGACTCTCGTTACAGCCCCCGAATCGCGCCTTCAAAGTACATGGAAAAGGACGGCTATATTTTCGTCCATCAAGACGTTCGAGGACGCTGGATGTCCGAGGGCAATTTTGACAACATGCGGCCACATGTCGCTGGTGATGCTGCGATCGATGAAAGCTCTGACACGTACGACACGATTGAATGGCTGCTTAAAAACACGCCCGAAAACAATGGCAAGGTCGGCATGTGGGGCATTTCGTATCCCGGTTTCTACACTACGGCTGCACTTCCCGAACACCATCCGGCTTTGGTCGCCGCTTCACCTCAAGCGCCCATCTCCGATTTCTTTTTTGATGACTTCCATCACAACGGCGCGTATCTTTTAAGCTACTTCGTTGCCACTTCAACATTTGGTTACCAGCACAATGGACCAACTCCGCGGCAGTGGTACTCGTCGCTTAGTCCATCGTCGCAGGACCCGTGGACGTTTTATACGACGCTTGGTCCGATGAGTAACGCGGGACGTTTGTATGATGACAGTAACTTTTTCTGGAAGCAGTTGGTCGAACACCCCAACTACGACGAATTCTGGCAGAAACGCAGTATCCTTCCGCATCTAAAAAACATCAAAGCGAACGTGATGACGGTCGGTGGGTTGTTCGATGCGGAAGATCTTTACGGTCCTTTTAACATCTACAAGGAAATCGAAAAGAACAATCCAGACACATTCAATGTGATCGTGATGGGACCTTGGAGTCACGGAGATTGGGCAACGGAACATAAGCATGCCGTCGTTGGCAAAGTCGCATTTGGCGAGAACGTTTCAACGATCTATCAACGCGAAGTTGAAGCTCCTTACTTTAGTCACTTTCTCAAAGGCACTGGCAAGAAACCAAAATTCGAAGCCCTGATGTACGACACGGGAGTCCGCGGCTGGCGTACCTTTAGCAAATGGCCACCCGCCGCCGCCAAACCTGTTAAGCACTATCTTCACGGCAATCGCTCGATTTCTACTACCGCACCGACCGATGCAAAGACACCTGAATCTTCTTTCGTCAGTGATCCTGGCAACCCTGTCCCGCATCGCGCCCGCCAAGACCTGCGAATGCAGTTTACGCCGCGACAATACATGTCCGACGATCAACGATTCGCTTCTGCACGACCTGACGTTTTGGTTTTCCAAACGCCGCCTTTGACTGAACCGCTCACCATCACCGGTGAGATTTTGGCTCATCTCAAAGTTTCAACCACCGGCACATCAGCGGACTGGGTCGTAAAACTAATCGACGTGTATCCAGACACCCACGGGTTTCTTAAAGGCTCAGAACCGGGTTTAAATTTTGGTGGTTTTCAACAAATGGTTCGTAGCGAAGTGATCCGTGGCCGATTTCGCAACAGTTTCGAGAAACCAGAACCCTTCGTTGCTGGCGAAATGGCGGAAATTAATTTGCCACTCCAAGACATCTGTCACACATTTAAAAAAGGACACCGAATCATGGTGCACGTCCAAAGCACTTGGTTCCCGCTGATTGATCGCAATCCGCAAAAGTACGTTGACAATATTTTTAAAGCCAAAGCCGAAGACTTTATCAAGGCGACGCACACTGTTTATCACAAACCGGAGGCAGAAAGCTGGATTGAGTTAAAGGTCTTTGAGACCAGTGACAAATAACGGCAACTACCTGTTTTTAAAGCGAGAAAAGGGTAGCCCAGATTCTTGAATCTGGGTGCGAAGCACAAGAGGTAACTTCCCTCCGGTCGAACCGAGCAGATGGAGTCTTACACTGATGCTTCCTGCCGCTTCGCGGCACCGATTCAAGAATCGGTGCTACCCTGTTTGGATTTCGTTGTTATTAAATCAAAGTGAGTGATAAACAGCCAATCGACAACTTAGTATTCGAAAGTCGTAGTTGAAAAGTTCGGTGGCGAGAATGATGCCATTAGTTTGGCATCTCCTCGAATCCGTTACGGGAGGAAAAGATGAAACCATTTATCCGATTCATCGTTTTGTTTACCGCGCCATTGCTGGTGACAACCACTGGCTGCTTCGATTTAGAGTTTATGGCTTTCACCAACCCTTTGGTTGCGCCAGCCGATGCCGAGCTCCAAGACGAGCTGTTGGGGTCGTTTGTTGTTACAGAGCCACCAGAACCAAAAATGAAAGATGCAGGTGTTTTTGCTTTTGCAAAAGACCAGAACGAGCCACGTTCTTCCATTCTTCACCTCGGAAAAGCAGGCAAGGGATTCCCAAAAGGTTTCATTCGATGGATTGACGTTAGCCATGCAAGCAGCGGCGAGATCAATGTCAAGGATAGTGACCCTTGCTTTGCAACGAAAATTGGCAATTACTACTTATTAAATATCCCAGTTGGAGAAAACGACGAGGGTGACGACGAAACGAAAAAGGTCACCCAATGGAATCCGGAAGACTATGACGGTTACTTGATGGTAATTCTTAAGCCGACCAAAACCGGGTTCACCGTTCACTGGCTCGACGAAGACTTTTTCAAGTCAGAAATAACAGCCAAACGTTTGGCTGGAAAATTCATGACCGAGAAACAAAAGGAAGAATACAAAAAGAATCCTGAAAACAAATGGACGCCATTCACTGTCGAGGCAACAACCAAAGAGCTACAAGTTTTCTTTAAGAAGAATGCAGAGAAACTGGCCGACAGCGAGGCTTTGATGATTCTAAAACGAATCGAGTAAAGAAGCACAGCGTTGGCAGCAAAACTCGTCAAGAGTTCTGTTTTTTGAGTGACGCCAAACTCAAGGGTAGCACCGATTCTTGAATCGGTGCCGCGAAGCGGCAGGAAGCATCAGCATTAAGACTTCATCTACTCACTTGGTTCGAACCGCAAGAAATTACCTCTTATGCTTTCGCACCCAGATTCAAGAATCTGGGCTACCCTTTTTTCGTGCTTAACAGCAGGCTCAAAACTCTTGACGAGTTTGCTACGGTAGGGCCAACCAACGGTTCATTTCAGATTGTATTCAGGGCCAGTAAACCGTGGCTATCGCCAAAACGGCTCATGTTTCTTGACGAGTGCTACTAACAGTGGCTCAGCTACGAAGCTGAAATCGCTTGATCGGCTGGCTGCTCAAGCCCTGAAGATTGCGTTTGCAACATTAAGTTCATTCGACAAACCCAACGACCATTGGAATCGCCGCGAACCACCCAGTGAGGCTGGACACAGACGGATTGATGAACGAGTTCGAAACCCGATTCGGATTGGCTGACAGTTTGAACTGGGTAAGTGAAAATCCCTCCGACTTGATCGGATTGCAATTCTACGTCCAGCCCCAGCCATCCGTCGGTTAACTTAATCTGCTTGGAATCGGTAAGGCTTAAGATCGACCCAAGATGGCCCAATCGCTCGCCTGATTGATCACTGAAGAAACGATCGTCTTGGCCGTCCGGCAAACCAGCAAAATTGTATTCGACACCAAAGTGAAGATCGCGATCTTGTGGCAGGCCTTCGATCATATATGCGATCTCAACAACGTTTGAGCCCGCATTCAATGTGACGCCTTTTTTGATGGTCAACGGAATGCCCCAAGCGTTGCCTTCGCGTGTCAGCAAAATCTGAACACGATCTGGGTTACGACGGATGACGCCCACGTATTCTCCGTCTGCAAAATCGCCACGCTCAAGTGCACGGTTATCCTGAATTGCGATCACATCGACATCATCATCCCAAAAGTGATCGGTCAGCATGTTTCGCATGCGACTGTCATACTGCAAACGCTCATCAAGATCGGCTTGTTTGAAAACGATTCGATCGTGAATACTTGCCGCAGCATCGCCGTTTTCGTTCTCGCCCTGGAGAACTTTTGCGTGATACAGCTCAGGTCGGCGTTGGATCGTGGCACCCAAATTGTGTCCGATCTCTCGCAAATCCAACTCGTAAAGCTGCCCGCCTTGTTTAGGCTTAATCCAAGTCACCAATTTGTCGTTGGCCAATCGAATTTCATGACGGCCATCAAAGTCGTAATCGTCTGTCGTGGCTTCGACCCAAGCATCCGCTCGCCCCATGCCTTTTTCCAAAAGCGTTTCGGCTGCGATCAAGTGCTTGAAAACGGCGTTGCGAAGATGCGGAAGATAAATTCCACCAAACGCACCGTGCCAGTAACTGCAATTGCACTGGCCTTGATAAAGATGATCTTGGGCGGAATCGAGCACCTGTTGATTGCAGCCATCGGCGGTGGCTTTTTCAAGCAACCGGCTGACGTACATCATCCGCGAGTACATCTCGTTGGACTCTGGATATTTGACTTTGAAGTTCCGCCAAAATCCACCGCTCATGAACGACTGAATTTGGCTCCAACGAGGATCGTTGTCTAGTTGGTGAACGAGCTCGTCATGTTCGACTTGACGATTGACCGGCATCGCCCATTCGGTCATCTCGCGATAACTCGCATCAGGCAAGTAAATTTTTCCACGTGGCGGTGTTGCTTCAACGGCTTCTCCAAGCGTTGTTGTCAAAAGCCAATCTTTGTTTTCTGTAAGGGCGGTGAAAAATCGCTCCAGCCATCCGTCTTGATAGACGTGTTTTTTAGTATTGGGCCAAGTTCCAAATTTTTCGCCATCGTCACCAAACACAACAACGCTATCGGGACTACGCTCAGCCAACATGCGGCAATGCTGAATCGTTTCGTGCGGTTCTGAAAACGGAATCAAGTAACGGAGATGTTCGCTGCCAGGAAAAACGGCAACGGTTTTGCCTTCGTCTTCTGCGACGTAGTAGCCGGTGAGCTCTTCATTTTTCAAACCGGCACGACGGAAGTGATAATCGTCCAGTACCGTGTATTTGATGCCACTATCAGCCAGTGACTCGGCAAGACTCGATTCCCAAACACGTTCTGGCATCCACATTCCGTTGACTTGGGAACATACACGCTCTTCAAGCCATTTTGAAAACCGGGTGATCTGGCCGACTCGATCACGCTTTGGAATCATCGTCAGGATTGGCTCATAGAATGCGCCGCCAATGATCTCGATACGACCGGCTTCGACCAACTGAGCCAAACGATTGAGATAATCCGGATGGTTGGTTTGCAGCCACTGCATTAACGGGCCGCTGGTGTGCAGCGAAATTTTCAGATCCGTGTACGGTTCGAAAACCTCAAGGAAAGGCAAATAGCTATCCTGATAGGCTTCTTCAAATACGCCGTCGAAGTTACCGACAGGTTGGTGGTTATGAAGAACAAGGCACAGGCGAATTTGTGGATTATTCATTTCGTTGGGCTGCTATTTCGCTGGGTTCCGCTTGGATTATTCAGGTTCGCGTTTTGTGTTACGACCTTTTTACTTTGTCGACATTCGAAGGATTATTGTTTTACCGTATTTGCGTTGTGTCAAAAGGTCGAAAAACCATACGGCTCAAAATACTCACTTTTATTGCAGTCGTTTCGACTCGGATTGCCTGAAAAGATTAACCGATCGGAATAGTTTACGGTTGGCCAGCGCAAATTGATATTGGAATCGACCCTTACACAAAAAAGACTCATTAGTGATTCTTCAAAGTTGAAAAGTTTGTCCCAGGGTTCTGGGTGCCATGCTCACGCGCAGCATGAGCATGCTTACGATTCCCGTAAACATGGTACCCGTCAATTCAGGTTACGTACCACTCGTGTTGCGTTGCGACTTAGCGAATCACGTCATGCACAGCATGACCTACGAAATGGTGACCCGTTTATCGTTTGAATTAATCGCGATCCCGAAGGCGACGTGCGGCCGACTCAGGCGAAATCGGGTTGACCCAAATGTCAGTACCCCACTCGAAACCAGCGGCGCGGGTGAGACGCGGAAACAATTCGACGTACCAACTCGACGGTGCCCGGTCACTCGAATTTGGTTGAGTGTTTTCGTTAGCTTCCATCCGTTGGAATGGATCAAGATGAAGCAGCATGTTGTAGCTGGGATTGTCGATCACCTGCTCCATGTTCTTTACCAAGTTTCGGCAGTGGACTGACAACTCATCACGCATTGAATCAGGACATTTGAGAAAGTCGGCCGAGTGTGTCAAAGGGATGATCCATGTCTGAAATGCAAATCGGCTGGCGAACGGGCAAACGATGCAAAAATTCTCGGTCACTTTGACGATTCGCAACTGCTCTTTGATTTCCCAGTTGGCAAGCGTCTCGATCAGTGAGCACCCATGCTGTGAAAAATGCTCTTGGTTGCGATTCACACGAGTTTGCAAACGACTGCTGACTACCGGCGAACCAATCAACTGCGTGTGAATGTGTCCAAGCGACGCACCGGCCGCCAATCGGCAATTCATAAACAGCATGGCGTGTTGAATGTAGTCCAATGACTGGGCGTGTTTGATTCGATCTTGATACGCCTTGAAAGAGACTTTCAACTCTTCGTCCGTCAACTCGGTCAACGATGTTACGTGTCGAGAGGAAGGAATGATCAACTCTTGAATTCCATGATTGGTGCTGACTCGAAACGGGCCAGATTTATACTGGTCGCTCGAATCAGGTTGCCCAGAGCCCGGCTCAACTAACTCAGCAGTCAGCTCGCCATTTTTGTTCGAGAAAGAAGGATACTTGTTTGGGACGACCCGGACACTCCAAGGGCTTGCTTCGTCTCGAGAGATCGCATTGCCAAATTCGTCATAAGCAGCCAATGCATTTGGCGTTTCGTCTTCGTTGCCTTTGCAGAACGGGCAGATAATTCGCTGCAATGTTTGCTCCATCGGAACAAACTCCATCGGTCGCTCACGACGATTAGTCGCTACAGAAACCCACTGATCGTTGATTGGGTCGTGGCGAAGGTCGGACATGCAGTGGTCTTTGGAAGGTTAGTGGTATGTGGTTTCAGCTTTTTCCGGTTTTCAAAATTCGGGATTCAGGTCCTGGATTTGGGTTTCAGTTTTCGAGTTTGCCGCGAACTTTATTTTGATCGTCTTGAAATTGTCTCACGGTACAGCGCCTCATACTGCTTTGCACTCGCGTTCCAGGACCAATCGTGATTCATTCCGGTCCAACTCAACTGATTCCAAGTCGCACGATCTTCATTGTACATCTGGACTGCCTTGGTCAGCGTCGACTCCAAAGCAGTGGCAGTGAACTCTTCAAAGTCAAAACCGTTTGCTGTTTTATTCGAGATCGTCTGGGCTGTTGCGTTGACCACTGTATCGGCTAGGCCACCCGTCTTTCGAACAACGGGAATCGTTCCGTAGGCCATGCTATACATTTGATTCAAGCCACACGGTTCGTATTGGCTGGGCATCAAAAACAAATCGCTGCCCGCTTCGATCCGATGAGCAAGCTCGTTTGAAAAACCTAACGTCAGTGCGAGTTTGCTGGGGTGCGCTCGGTGAAGTGAAGTCAGCACGTGATGGTAGTCGGGATCACCCGTTCCCAAAATTACCCACTGCGCATCGACCGAGTCCAGCCATTTTTTAAGTACCGGCAAGATAAGCGACCAGCCTTTTTGTGACGCGAGTCGCCCGACAATTCCAATCAACGGCACATCTGGATTGATGTCGAGTTTGGATTCCGTCTGCAAATCCAATTTGCATTTCGCCTTTCCTTCACTGCCTGTTTTGATGTCAAAATCAGCTGAAAAATTGGCGGTTAAGTGCTTGTCTGTTTCGGGATTCCAATCAGTCGAATCAATCCCATTGAGAATTCCAGACAAACGATCGGCTCGATGCTGAAGCACACCTTCAAGACCGCAGCCCTGTTCGCTGGACTGAATTTCTTCCGAATAAGTTGGACTGACGGTGTTGATTGAGTCCGCGAAAACGATTCCCGTCTTAAGCAAATTCAAGTTGCCGTGATATTCCATCTGTTCCCAGTTGAAATATTTTGCATCCAGCCCAGTTACGGCCATCTTTGAATGATCAAACGAACCTTGATAGGCAAGATTGTGAATCGTAATCAGCGAAGCAATCTTTTGGTAAACCGGATTGTTCGCGTACTCACATTCCAACAGTGCCGGGATCAAACCGGTTTGCCAATCGTTAACATGAATCACATCGGGTGTTAGTTCCAACAGCCTGACCACTTCCAAAACGCTTCGCGAAAAAAATGTGAATCGCTCACAGTTGTCATCGTAGTCGTTGCCGTTTTCGCCATATAACGACGGTCGATCAAAAAACTCTGGATGATCGACAAAATAAACGGTGACGTTGCAATTGGGCAATTTACTTTTTAGCAAACTGCCTTCTTCGACCTTCTGACCAATTGGAATTTCCAGCTGTAACCCAGTCGGTTCGACTGGAACACCAGACTTTCGAACGCACTGATACGCTGGCATGAAAACCGTCACTTCATGGCCCAGTTTTTCAAGCTCACGAGGCAACGCACCCGCGACGTCCGCTAGGCCACCGGTTTTGGCAAAAGGAACAACCTCGCTACTGGCCAACAGAACTTTCATGGGCGGGTTTTAAGTGGTTCAATGTGGGAGTGTTTCAGTGAATTAATGATATTTCATCTCGAACCGAAATCGAATACCGGTCGAGCGGAAAATCGACGAACCGATTCACTCAATCGAACTTAAGCCACTAATCAAAAGCAGCTAAATCGCCTTCATGCCCTGAATTGCGGCTTTTATTTCGATCAATGCCTGCTCCTGGTCAACGGTTAACTCAAGCGTCGGGCCTACAAACGCTCTCGCGGCGGCAAAAAGATCTTCGTTCGTTTTATTACCGTTAGATGATTGCGGCAAAAAACAACAAACCAGTTTAGGCACTCGTCTTGAATCGAGGGCTTTTTGAGTTCTTTCCGGGAATGAATTGCAATTGAACTCACTGAATCGCCCCAACTCATCCAAGTCACTGACCAATACGAAATCCCATTGAGAATCAAACTCGGACTGATTACCCAAGCTCTCACTCAATTTTTTTTGTACTGAAACTCCGATTTCGGCAGTTTTCGAATTGGGACATACGCAAACGATCAAGTTATCGGTTTGATCCAAATGGTTTAACAATTCGCCAATTGAGCAGCCAGAGTTTGGATGGACCATCTCGCTGGCAATTTCATTGGCCGGTTCAAGAACAAAACGGCGGAATGACATTCTTGGGTGCGGGACGGTGAGCTTCGGTGTGAGGACGATTTCCTGGTCATAAAGTAACAAATCAAGATCAACCGCCCTTGCTCCCCAGCGTTCTCGTCGGACCCGACCAAGACTCGATTCAATTTCCACCAAACGACGGTGCAGTTGTTCAGCAGAAAGCGATGTTCGAATACGAATCGCCCCATTGAGATAGGCACTTTGATCCACAGGACCGCCCACAGGCTGTGTGGTCACGGGTTTGCTCTGGGCCGTGACTTTGATATTCGATTGTTTATCAATCAGTTTGATCGCTTGCTCAAAGATCTGACCGCTGTCCCCTTGGTTTGAACCAAACGCGATCAGAGAATCGTGCGCGAGAGTGTTTGGCGATTCACCATTTGATTCAGTTTCTGGTCTCATGGTCATTCCTGCAGGGCTGCCAACTCATTTCACATCGCCAGCACCGATCAAGCGCATAAAAAAACGACGATTGGCCTCCAAGCCTTTCGCCGCCTTGTTCTGGATCGTCAAATAATACCAACTCAACCAGAATATAAAAATTTGCTTGTTGGTTCCTACCACCAAGATGAATCATAAATCCTTGGAAAGCCAAGAATTTATTGGATATCCATGTCCACCATCATCAAACAAGCGAAATTAATGGGCGTGGAAATCCGCTCCACGACATAGTCGCCGACTATCGCATCCCTCGGTCGCCGCCACCCAATGTCAAGAAAGTGCTTCATGCACTCTCATATGTCTTAAAGAAAAAAACTAAATCAAAAAAATGATGTCAAAAGGAAATCAGTAAACTTTTTGAACGAAAACGAAAGTAAGAATCAAAACTTGACTCCAACTGCAGGTAAGTATCGCGGGGATTACTCGGGGAACCAATCAATAGCTAACTGAATTCTCGGACGACTTCAAATAGTTTTTCCGAATCAAAAAATTCAAGTTCGCTTCTCATCAAATGTTGGTCAAGTTTTAATTCAAACTTAACGCGTTCTCAACTCGAGCCCATTTTGGTGACGCATCGAAACTTGTCAAGCAAGTCTTGCGAACTTTTTTTTATGAACTTTTTTTTAGCTCTCTTAATTCACTTTTCATCACTTCAAAAAATCGAACATCGCGACAGACAATCGTTTTAAAAATCAAAACCTCAAGGTGCGGAACCCCGAAGCAGTAATCAAGTCGGTTTATTTCGCCCGGTAAAAATCGGCAGTTTCCAGCGCGATTATTTTGTCATTACACTTTGCATTGAATTACAGCTATGCTGTTGCTCTCGAGGTTAACCCTCGATCAAATTTATGGCAGCACTTTTTTTGATAAGACAATTTTATGGACGCGGCAAAAAATCTGCTTAGGAGCTTGACTGAGTTGAAAATTGTTCAATACCCGCACCCGGCCTTGCGTTACAAATCAAAACCAATTACTCGCGTTGATAGTGAATTGAGATCTATCGTCGGGCAGATGTTTGAACTCATGTACGCCGCGAAAGGAATCGGATTGGCGGCGAACCAAGTCGACCTTCCGTTGCGGCTTTTCATCATCAACACAAAAGGCGACCGTGAAGCGGGTGAAGAACTCGTGTTCGTTAATCCAGTACTGAGCGCTCCCAAAGGCAGTGATGAAGCCGAAGAGGGTTGCTTGAGCCTTGTCGGTGTCAACGCGATGGTCGCACGACCGGAACAGATTCACGTGACCGCTTATGATCTAGCCGGAAACGAGATCGACATGACCGTTGATGGATTGCTCGCCAAAGCAATTCAACACGAAACAGATCACTTGGATGGCGTCATGTTTATCGATCGCATCAGCGAATCATCACGCAAACAAATCGAGGGTGAACTCGAAGACTTCAATATTGACCATCACAACCAGCAATCGACAGGCGAGATTCCAACCGACGAAGCGATCGCGAAACGGCTGGATGAGATCGTAGCGAAATACTGTACTTAACCTTCGGATGCCGTGCATTTCGTTGATGCACTAGTGATTTTGCTCGAACAAAGTTCGTATTCGCCCATTCACCCCGTCTGCCGTTGTTAAAAAATTTATAAACCGCTTTTTTCTTTCATGGAAGAATTTTCATGCGCTTGATCATGTTTGGAACAGGCCCGTTCGCCGTTCCGACCTTTGAGTCATTACTCAAATCAGAACACGAAGTCCTGGCGCTTGTCACTCGACCGATTGCCGACTCTGGCAAGCGACGAAAAACTGCCGAGAACCCGACTCGTGACGCAGGCGAGGCAAACGGTTTGAAAATTTTTGATCCACAAAGCGCCAACGAAGACGCGTTCGTTCAGCAGCTTGTTGAATTGAAAGCCGATCTGTTTGTTGTTTGCGATTACGGCCAAATTCTTTCGCGCGAGTGTCTCGGGGCGGCAAGACTTGGCGGAATCAACCTGCATGGTTCATTGCTTCCAAAGTACCGTGGCGCCGCTCCAATCAATTGGGCGATTTACAACGGCGATCTTGTTACCGGAATCACAATCATTCACATGACTCCCAAACTCGATGGTGGCCCCTGTTTGGTCAAATCAGAATTGGAAATCGGAAAAACGGAAACATCAGAAGAAATTGAACCACGGCTTGCCCAGTTAGGAGTACAACCAGTCCACGAAGCAATCGCGATGCTTGAAAAATGGGATGGCGATTCAATCATCGGAGAGGTTCAAGACAAAAAGCTCGCGACCAAAGCGCCGCGGCTGAAGAAAACAGATGGCTTGATCAAGTGGTCCCAAACTGGCTTGCAAATCGTCAATCAAATTCGAGCCTTTCAACCCTGGCCTGGAAGTTACTCGGATTGGGAATCGGAAAAACTCAAGCAACCGATGCGATTGATCATCCATCGCGCATCGGTGTTCGATTTGAACAGCACTGATGAAACAGAATCCAACATCGCTGCTTCGATTGAGATTGAAAATTTCCAGCCAGGCCAAGTCGTCGTTGCCAACAAAACTCACTTGTTGGTGAAGGCAGGTGACAGCCTGATCTCGATTGAGCAAATTCAACCTGCCGGAAAGAAACCAATGCCCGTGCAGGATTTCCTGCGAGGTAAACCACCAAGCGTGGGTGACTGGCTTAAATAAAATCCTTAGCCGATCAAATATCAGTCAACCTATATCGCGAGAGCAATCGTAGGCCAGACTGTGCCTGACGTTCAATCAAGGCCTGAAGCTCCCTCCATCGGCAAACCACCTTCCAATCAAATCGCTTAATAAATCCTGCTCGCACAAGCAATTTCAGGTCCTTCTCAAGCTATCGTAGGTCAGGCTGTGCCTGACGTTCAATCAATGCCTGAAGCTCAATCGGTAAACCATCTTCGCACAAGCAATTTCAGGCCTTCTCACCAGCGGTTAAACCTTGATTCTCGCCCGAATTTTCTCGACATTTCGCCTCGCGTCGCCGAATCAAGCCGTGGTAAACTGGCGAGCTTGAAAAAAAGAGTATTCCAGAAGAATCGCCCGACAATCAACCGCGTACAACCATGTCTACCCAAACCAAAACTCACAAACTTTACATCGAAACCGTCGGCTGTCAGATGAACATGCTGGACAGCGAAATGGTCGTTGCCAGCCTGCGTCGCGAAGGCTACGAACTTTCGGACAACGTCGGTGACGCTGATACGATTTTGTTTAACACTTGCTCCGTCCGGGAACAGGCTGAAAACAAAACTTACAGTGCGCTGGGTCGGCTTCGCGCGGAGAAAAAGAAGAACCCGGAAAAGATCATTGGCGTGATGGGCTGCATGGCTCAAAAAGATCAGAAACTGATTTTTCAACGCGCCCCTTACGTTGACATCGTCGTTGGCCCCGGACAGCTCAAAGAGATTCCCTCATTGATTGAAAAGGCACGTCTGGAAGGTGGACAACATACCGCCGTCAGTCTTGGCCGCCGTGATGGTAAAGTCGCCGAGATCAAACGCAGCCACGAAACGTTTGACCCGCTTCGTGATCCAACCATGCGCCCGACGCCGTTTCAAGCTTTCTTGCGAATCCAAATCGGCTGCGACAAATTCTGCACTTACTGCATTGTGCCGATGACGCGTGGACCGGAGCAGGGCAGGGACCCGAAAATGGTTTTTGATGAAGCGAAAATTCTCGCCGACCAGGGCTGCAAGGAAATCACACTGCTTGGCCAGACCGTCAACAGCTACAAACACGTTGATGGCGACGGCACGACAACCCGATTGGCGGATCTGCTTTATAAGCTGCACGACATCAACGGCATTGAACGGATTAAATTCGTCACCAGCTATCCCAAAGACATGGGTTACGATCTGTTGACCGCGGTTCGAGATTTGAAAAAGTGCTCACCCTATTTGCACGTGCCGCTTCAAAGTGGTTCTGATGCGGTACTAAAACGGATGAAACGTGGTTACACCGTAGGCGACTATCGCGAAATGATGGCGCGAATCGACGAAACGTTAGGTGACAAAGCCGCGATCTCCAGTGACTTCATTGTCGGTTTCTGTGGCGAAACAGAAGACGAATTTCAGGAAACGGTTCAACTGGTTGAGGAATGTCGTTTCAAAAATAGCTTCATCTTCAAATACTCTGAACGCCCAGGCACCAAAGCTTCAGATCATCTGCCTGATGATATCCCGTTCGAAGTCAAACGACGACGCAATAACGAACTGTTGGATGTACAAAACCGAATCAGCGAAGAAGACAACCAAAAGTTCCTTGGCGAGACGGTCGAGGTGTTGGTAGAAGGCCCGAGCAAGCGACATGACGCCGCGGTCAACGATCTTTCTGAAGGCGAGCCAATTTCCGAAGGCACGCCGATTCAACTAACCGGTCGAACCCATTGCGATCGCATCGTTGTGTTCGATGGAACAAGACGATTGGTTGGCCAGACGATTCCGATTGGAATCTACGAAGTAGCGGCTTTCACATTGATGGGAACCGTTGTAACGGATCACGTTGCCGGTCCGGTCGTAAGCTTAAAATAGCATCGACGCTTTACCGTACGGTTTCAGGCGCTACCAAAAACGTTGCGTCCCTATTTTCGCATTCGCCGTAATTTGAAATTGCCAATTTCAAAGTTGCCACCAAGGGCGCTATGTATAAAAATGCTATGCGCTACGTATAAAATATGATATTCAACAATATCCTTCCATTTTGGGAGGGTTATTTACTAAAGTTATCTGGCTAGAGTTACAAAATGCGCCTTCGGCACCGCTATTCAATCAAATTTCTGCTGCTATTCACTGCAACAGTGGCGATGGCTCTTGGTGTATTCCAATTTAGACCACAGCCTCAAATCATAGTTACGTTTCAAACCTCCGAAACTGTGACAATTGAAGATGAGTTTGTTGACGTAAAAACTTTACGCTCGACCATTGAGCAGGAACGTGTTTGGCGAAAACTGTGGCTACAAAAATCAGATGTTGTTATCGTTTTGCCAGAATCAATACTTGTCGATGAAGATTACTTGTTCGCTGATGCGGCGCCTTCAACTATTCAGGAGCTTGTGAACCCCAAGCCGCAAAAACAGATCATTCGCGCTTGGGACGTTGCAGATTTGCTAGAAAAGCACAACTTATCTGATCTGGACGACTTTGTTATCGGTGGCGTAAATCGAGATACCAATACCATGGCCATCGCCAGATAACAAAGTGATGCACACGAATCCGGACTTGCGTGTGGATTTTTCTGCTTGCATGATTTCCGTTCCGGCTCGGTGATCACGGAAGTTATTCGGCTTGATGCAAATTGAAACATTTCCGATTTTCAATCTCCGCTCTTCTGGCCCTTACGGCAATCGTAGCGATTGGTATATACTTCTGGCCAATTCCGGATGGACTTCGGTCGTACACAAAATCGGCGCCAAATGGTGATGAAGTCACTGCTGAGTTCATTTGGTATGACAATGCATCCGGAATGGTCGAATTGGACTACGCGTCGCCAGAACCTTTTGCTTGGGCGCCTTCTCAACCAATTCCAGGTACTGCCTCGGTCGTTTCACTGAAATGGATGACCTACGGAAAATATCATACGGGCGGAGCAAATACCGAAATCAAAATACAGTTGCCCGATGCTGTTCGCCGTTGGCAGAGATTCGACTTGAATTTACCGATTTCGAAACGCCAGATCTATCCAACTCTATCAGATATGGATTGCGAACGTTCCTTGATGAATCCATCTGAAATTGCCATCACATACTTTTCGAATCCGCTGCTTGTTACGCTACGTGAATCTGATCCTGAATTTAAAGGCCAATTGACAATCCTTGGTTTGACGGAGTCAACTGCTACAATTGAGTTACACTTACCTCAATTAGATGTTTACGGAGTTGATGGTCAGTCTCAAGTATTCAAACTGGAACGCCGACCCAAAGATGCCGAATAACAATGCGATGGACCGAAGTCGCGATTGTCGCGGGTTTTAATGTTTAATTTATTTGTCGCGACTCGGTCATCGCGGTCGTTATCTGACGGAATCAAACATGAGACTTCCTGCAATTACCATCGCGTCATTGATCGTTTTCGTCACGCTTGTGGCGAATTCTGGTGCGGGCAACTCACTGCTTCGGTTCGTTCAACTGCTGCCGGGCAAAGACCTGACCGGTCACTTTGGGCTATACGGTGCTCTCGGGTTTGCGCTGTCACTTTGCTTGAAGGGGACACTTAAGCATGACGGATCGTTGATTGGCTTGGTCACGGCGGGGATAATCGCAGAAGAATTCAGCCAGATGTTTATTGGTCACCGGACTTTTTCATTTACTGACCTTGCTGCTTCCTTAACTGGCTTTGCGCTTGGTGTTTGCGCAATTCGAGCTTTCTTGGCAACATTCATCTTCAGGGAATGGCTACTTGGGTTTCTGATCAACAAAGCGGTGCCGACGCTGAATCTGTTTCGCAAGGGACTGCCATGGAACACGAAATTTGACGAACTAGAGAATTTTCCGGTTCATTCATGGGGTCGCGAAACCCATACATTTCTTGCGAATCGAAACTTGTGTTTTTTGCCAAAATATGAACACCACGATACCTTACACGTGCTGCTTAGCTACGACACGACTGTCATGGGAGAGGCGAGACTCCAATCTTTCATGGTGGGTAACCAAACTCCGACGTTCGCCGGACGGGGGTTGTATGTTCTGGCAATGGTAATGATGCCTGAGCATTGGAAAACGTTCTCGTGTGACCGAAGGCGTGGTGTAGAATCTGGGGTGATAGACTGGATGGCGGTTGAAAACAAACTTTCAATTCCGCTTTCCGATATCCGACACGAATGGAACATTCAACTCAAGGCCCACATCGTCGGATAACAACGCGTTCCTGAAACATATTGGCAATCTAAAAAGACTCTTTTTTTTGAGCTCGCGTACTCTCTTCGCCAACGCTGTG
>CAYUWY010000007.1:156536-267697 GCA_964448575.1 uncultured Pirellulaceae bacterium | reverse complement strand
GCGCGACACTGGGCTTTGGAGTAAAACCCCCTTGGGGTAAAAGCAAGGTTTCTCTGCGCGAAACGAGCGCTTTGCAATGCGCACACTACGCCAACAGCGTTGAACTCCAAAGCCCAGCGTCGCGCATTAGATTATCGGTTGCTCATTCTCTTTCCGACTCGGGCAACAACGCGCGTGCATGCTTATTTGACGTGGCTAATTTTGAATTAGCTTCTCGTCAGGCACAGCCTGACCTACAAACTTCGACTCGCTTCAAAGGCCGGCCTACCAACAATAGGCCGGTCTTTTTGGTTGTGAAATCGAATCGCCAATACGAAAGAATCGTCATTGGCAATCTGTAAATACGTTCACATTTATTTTATTCGACGGCGACGCTGCGGTTTGGATATACTGAGCAGCATATTGATTGGATTGGAAAATGGATTCCAATCACAATTAATCAAACCAATTTATTCTGACCGTCAATCAAGTAGCAGTACATACACCCAAGGATTCCACAATGGTTATTCGTGAGCTTGTTGTTTCATCACTTTCTATTGGCTTGCTCCTCATTGGCGCGGCAATTTCCCAACCTGTGATTGCTTACCAAGCAACCGCAACGGACAAACCAACTCAGTCGGAGGCTTCGGACGACTCTGCGAAGGCAGCGGGCGACGAAACGAGCAGGATTATCGAGATTGGTAAAACAGACAATCGCGTTCAACAACACTTGGACTATCTGACCAATCGAATTGGCCCACGGCTTTCTGGATCCGAAGGATTACAAGCCGCCTGCGAATGGGCTCGCGACGAATTCAAATCGATGGGACTGAAAAGCCGTCTTGAGGAGTGGGGAGAATTCGAGGTCGGATTCGAACGTGGGCCAGCAACAGGCATGATGGTTTCGCCCAAAAAGATGAACCTGGAGTTTGGCACCAACGCTTGGTCTGCCGGAACAAAAGGCCGCATCCTTCGCAAGGCTGTTATGGCTCCCAAAACGCTTGAACAACTTGAGGAAATGCGGGAAGAACTTAAAGGCTCATTCGTCCTCATCGAGCCAACTCCCCGCCGCAGTCGCAGGCGCAGGCAACCAGCACCACGGGATGCCGAAAAAGATAAAAAAACGGATGAGAAAGACAAACCCAAACCTCTTACGCGACAACAGCGTCAAGAGTTGAGCGACGGAATCATGGAGTGCGAACCGGCGGGCGTTATCAGATCGACTTCCGGTGAGTTGATTCTTACTTCTGGCAACTATCGCATCACGATGGACACACTACCAACGATTCCCAGCATTACTTTGCTGAAAGAACAATGGGATAAAATCAAGGCTTTGATTGTTGAAGGCGAAAAAGTTGAACTTGCGTTTGATATTCGCAACCACTTTCGCGAAGGCCCGATCCCTCAGTTCAATGTGATCGCAGACATTCCCGGTACCGAGCTTCCTGAAGAGATGGTTATCGTGGGAGGCCATATTGATTCTTGGGACGGAGCGACTGGCGCGACGGACAATGGTGCTGGATGTGCAACCACAATAGAAGCAGCAAGAATCCTGATGGCCGCTGGAGTAAAACCCAAACGAACGATCAGGTTCATACTTTGGTCGGGTGAAGAGCAAGGACTTTTTGGGTCCAAAGGCTATGTTAAAAAGAACCGTGCCGACGTTATCAAAAACGTGTCTGCTGTTTTCGTTCACGATGGCGGTACAAACTACGTTTCAGGAATTCGCTGCACCAAAGCGATGAGGCCCGACTTTGAAAAGGTCTTTGCGGCCGCTATGGAATTGGATGAACGTGCACCTTTTGAGATTCAAACTGTCCCAACGATGCGTCCGCGTGGTGGCAGCGATCACGTGCCGTTTATCCAAGCCGGCGTCCCAGGATTTTTCTGGAATCAGCGTGGCCGAGCGACTTATCGAACCACTCATCACACGCAGTTTGACACTTACGAAACCGTAGTACCTGAGTACCAAAAACACTCTTCGATCGTGATCGCACTTGGCGCCTTGGGAACGGCTAACTTGGACCACTTGCTACCGCGTGACGGAATTCAAACACAAAACTCCTTTGGAAGAAGATCGTCCATGCCTCGACCTGTTGCTCCTGTTGCAAAAATCGCCCCCAAACAATTGGAAAGCCACGGCTTTACGAGAACCGACAACTACTACTGGCTTCGTGAACGTGCAAATCCAGAAGTGATTGATTACTTGAACAAGGAAAACGATTACACCAAAGCGATGCTGACGGATGTCCAACCGCTTGAAACGAAACTGTTCGAAGAGATCAAAGGCCGCATCAAGCAAAATGACGCATCCGTCCCGTATTCTGATCGTGGTTTTGTGTATTACACCCGGTTCGAAGAAGGCAAACAGTATCCCATTTACTGCCGCAAAGTCGACGGGAAAGAAGATGCGGCTGAAGAAGTCATGTTGAACGTAAATGAACTGGCCGAAGGTCATTCGTTTTGCAGAGTAAGCGGTTTGAACGTCAGCCCAGATAATAAACTCATTTCTTTCGCTGTCGATTTCACTGGACGTCGAAAGTACAACTTGCGTTTCAAAGATCTCAACGCTAACAAATTGCTTGACGATCAAGTCGACAATGTGACCGGCGGATCTGTTTGGGCGAAAGACAGTAAAACGGTTTTCTTCACCCGCAAAGACCCAAAAACGCTGCGAGCCTATTTGATCGTGCGTCACGAATTGGGAACCTCTGCTGACAAAGACGTCGAAGTGTTCGAGGAAAAAGACGAAGAATTCTCATGCGGCGTGGGCCAATCAAGATCTCGCGATTACATCTTCATCCGGTCGAGCCAGACGTTAAGCACCGAAGTCCGCTACCTTGCCGCGGACGATCCGCAGGGCGAATTCAAAGTTTTTTCGCCACGCCGCGCCGACCACGAGTACTCCGTTAATCACTTAGGCGATAAATTTTATATCCGCAGCAACGACAAAGCCAAGAACTTTCGCTTGCTCACCGCCGACGTTGATAACCATGAAGAATCCGATTGGGAAGAACTTATTGCACATCGTGATGACGTCTACCTGCAGAGGTTCACGTTGTTCAATGACTATCTTGTTTTGTCCGAGCGAAAAAATGGATTGGTGCAACTACGCATCAAAGCCAACGAAGGCGACAAAGATTTCTACATGCCGTTTGAAGAGCCAGCATATGTCGCGTCTGCTTCGGCCACGCCTGATCCGGACACAACCAAATTGCGATTTATTTACACGTCATTGACGACGCCACAAAGCACTTTTGAATTTGACATGAAAAGCCGAGACAAGAAATTGCTCAAACAAGACGAAGTGCTTGGCGATTTCGATTCGAAAAACTATCGCACCGAGCGTGTCTGGGCGACGGCGCGAGACGGTGTCAAAGTTCCTGTTTCGATTGTTTACCACAAAAACACGCCGCTCGACGGAACGGCTCCGTGTCTTGAGTATGGATATGGTTCTTACGGATCAAGTATGGACCCGCGATTTAGTTCGGCCACACTCAGTTTGCTTGACCGAGGTTTCGTTTACGCCATCGCACACATTCGCGGCGGACAGGAACTTGGTCGTGCCTGGTACGAGGACGGTAAACTGCTCAAGAAAATGAACACGTTCACTGACTTTGTCGATGTTGGAAAATTCCTGATTGAAAAGAAATACTCCGATCCAGCTCGACTTTATTGTCGTGGTGGCAGTGCGGGTGGATTGTTGATTGGAGCCGTGATCAACATGGCACCTGAACTTTATCACGGAGCGATCGCCGATGTTCCGTTTGTCGATGTTGTCACAACGATGCTTGACGACTCGATTCCGTTGACGACGTTTGAATATGACGAGTGGGGCAATCCGAACAAGAAAGAGTATTTCGAGTACATGCTTTCGTATTCACCTTACGATCAGGTCTCGTACAAGAGCTATCCTCACTTGTTGGTAACAACTGGCTTGCACGATTCGCAGGTTCAATATTGGGAGCCAGCGAAGTGGGTGGCCAAGCTCCGAGTCAATAAACTTGGCGACAACATGCTGCTGCTCAAGACCAACATGGAGGCAGGGCATGGCGGTGCGTCTGGTCGCTTTGATCGCTTCAAGCTGGTTGCAACCCGATTCGCGTTCCTAATGAAGCTGGCCAAGATTAATAAGTAGGCCGTTACGCACCTAAAGTAGGATGGACATTCTTGTCCGTCTTTACGCGTTTCAATGAAGTTATTCAGAAAACCTCACGCATAGGCTTAGTGGGGCGCAGGGACCATGTTCCAGTTGTTTCTTTGCGCCTTCGTGTCTTTGCGTGACTTGGAATCGATTTAAGCTCGCCGACTTGTGGCGTCTCAATGTCCTTTACTTACTCGCTTACGCGCTTACGCGTCGGGTTTTCATTTAAACCTGGCTATCGCCAAAAACGGCTCAGGTTGATGTATGCATGGATTGCCCACCTAAATCTCAATTGTCGATTTTAGGCTGATTGTCAACTTCCGCGAAAAATCGCATAATCAAGTGCTTCATCAATCCAGACTTTGGGCTCTTGAGGCATTCAATGCAAGACAAAATTCGACATACCGCGATCACTTTCGACGATGTTCTCATCGAACCACGATACAGCGAAGTCGTCCCCTCTGAGGTCAATGTCTCGACCCGACTCACCAAGCGAATTCCGCTTAACATTCCCCTGATCAGTTCCCCGATGGATACGGTCACCGAAAGCGATATGGCAATTGGTCTGGCCAAAGTCGGTGGGCTGGGCGTGATCCACAAGAACATGTCCCCCGAAGCCCAGGCGGAAGAGGTCTACCGTGTAAAACGAAGCGCCAACGGAATCATCCGCGATCCGGTCACGCTTCCGCCCGAAGCCACTGTTGGTCACGCTCGCGACATTATGGGGCAGAACAATGTCTCAGGCGTTCCAATTGTGATGGCGGATGGCACGCTAGCAGGGATCTTAACGCGGCGAGATTTACGCTTTCTTGAGACCGTTGACATGCTTGTTTCCGAGGTAATGACCCGCGAACCGTTGGTTACGGCTACGGGAAATGTAACGCTTGAGGAAGCTGAGAAAGTTTTAACGGCAAAAAAGGTGGAGAAGCTTTTACTGATTGACGAAGATAAGAAACTAGAGGGACTAATCACGATTCGTGACATCGACATGATGCGTCGATTCCCAAATGCTTGCAAAGACAAGCAAGGGCGTCTTCGAGTTGGTGGAGCGATTGGTGTGCACGATTTGGAACGTGCTCAACGGCTCATCGACAAAGATGTTGATGTGCTGATTGTGGATAGTGCCCACGGTCATTCGAAAAATGTCATTGAGACAGTTCGAGCGATAAAACAAAAATGGGACATCGATGTCGTTGCCGGCAACGTTGCCACAGCCGAAGGTTGTGAAGCGTTGATTGAGGCGGGTGCCGATGCCGTAAAAATAGGAATTGGGCCTGGGTCAATTTGTACAACTCGCGTGGTCAGTGGCATTGGAGTGCCACAAATCACAGCGATTTACGAAGCGGCACAGGTAGCTGACAAACACAACATACCCATCATCGCTGACGGAGGGATTCGATATTCAGGCGACATCACGAAAGCAATCGCGGCAGGCGCGAATGTGGTGATGATTGGTAGTTTGTTTGCTGGGCTGGCCGAAAGCCCAGGTCGAACGATTTTGTTCCAAGGTAGGACTTTTAAAGCTTACCGAGGCATGGGATCACTCGGCGCGATGGCCAAAGGATCGAGTGAGCGTTACCGACAATCAGATTCTGGACCGGGGAAATTAGTTCCAGAAGGCGTTGAAGGTCGCGTTCCATTTAAGGGGGCACTTAGCGATTTCGTTTACCAGCTGGTAGGCGGTTTGCGCGCCGGCATGGGATATTGCGGGACGCAGACAATCGACCAGCTACGTACCGATGCGAGATTTATTCAAGTATCAGCTGCGAGTGTTAGAGAAAGCCACCCTCATGATATTGCAATTACTCAAGAAGCTCCGAATTACTCCTCGGAAGCTCCGTCCAACGATCAGCAATAGCCGTAATTTCGATTGCCAGGGCCGAAACGATGGCCTTGGCTTTAACGTCGCCGAGTACTTTGGCAAAAAGTCACTGCAACCTCAACCAGTTAAAACACGCACTCACCGAACGACAACATTAACCGGTTTGGCAGCGGTTGGTATTTCGATGGCCGCTGCGACTTTCTCTTCAACAACTCTTTCGGCTCAAGAGTTTCGTGCACCTCAAATCCAAGGTCAAACGCAGCAACAAATGGAGCACGCCGCTGCTTTAAAAGCTCAAATGTTGCGAGCCCAAAGAGAGCAGGGGGCTGCCCCTGGATTTGCCCAGCAAGCCTTTGAAGCTCAGCAAAAATACATGGCCGAGCAAGCTCAAGATGAACACAACGCTCGCGTAAAAATGCTTGAGGCTCAACACGCCAAAGCCGTTGCCGAAAACCAGTTAGCAACGCCAATGCGTCGGCTTCCCAAACCGAATCAAGCCGCTTCAAACCAAACCGATTCAAACACCTACATTCCACCCGTTCATATTACGCCTCAGCGTTTGGGCCCAGGTGCGGCAGCTGCACTGAGTTCAACGGGCGCTCACGTCGTGCTCGGTGACCAACCACAGCAATACCCGAATCAAACAGCCCAACAGTCCCCTGGCCAAAACCAGGCAGGCGAGTATCAAATTCCAAACGAACAAACCGTGGAACAAGTGGCTTATCAGGCTCCAGTTCACCAAGCTCCAGTTCATCAAGCGGGCGCCTACCAGCAAAATATTCGACCACAAAACGCATTGCCGCAAAACGCGATGCCACAAAATCGCGTTGTCCAATCGGCGGCGCTTCAGGCAGCACAGCAGCGGTACGTCGCCCAGCAACAACAATTTGCTCAGCAGCGACAATTTGCACAACAACAGCAACAACAACAGCTGGCCCAACAGCAACAGTTGTCCCAGCGAAGAGTGCCAGCGAATCAGGTATCGGCACGTCGCCAAGAAGCCCGAGTTGCCCAAGCTCCACCGCAACCACAACTTGCCCAAGCTGGTGTCAATCAAGCTCAAGCTCGTGTCAATCAAGCACGAACTCAGGCTCAAGCACGGCCTCAGGCACGGCCCCAACCAACAACACAACCACGAGCCCGAACAAATCAAGCTCAGGCTCAACAACCTCGTTCCAATCCGAACAGAGATTACCACTTGGAAGGTCCGCCGTCGTTTCCTAAAGCCCGACTCAAGGGAGCCCCGTACGTGCTGCAGGAAAACGGCTCGATGGGACTTCAGGATCGAATTGAATCACTACTTTCCAAACCAAAGTATCGTGATTCGGTGTCCAACCCAAAGGCACTTGCTCAATCTGGATCTCGATCAGCACAACAAACCCAACCCAACACTCAAGCATCACGACGAGCTGCACTTAATCAGCCGGCTTCGACATTCACTTCTCGAGTGCGGCAGTTTGCAAAAGCACCAACGGCTCGGCAACCACAAGTCGATCCTGGATTCAGTCGTCCAGCGACACAAGACCGTCGCATTCCACGACCTGTCCAGCCGCTTTACGCACCGCAACGTCAAACTCAAATCGACAATCGCAGAATGGAGATCGAGCGTGTAAGCAAATTGAGCCGACGCATTGAAAGCTCAATTCCGACAGCCCGAAACTCTGTCCAACAAGTCGCCATGATCGAGCCTAAACAAGATCCGTTTAATGACGGCGAAGCCACAGTTGCTCAATCGTCGATGCCTTACATGAAAACGCCGACCGCAAATTATTCGATGCCACAAGTCAACAGGCAGGCACCACCGGAAGTTTCGCCTCCACCAGTGGACATCGCTCAAAACCAACAGCGAGCTAATCCAATGCGACAGATCTCAGTCCTTCGCAAACAGGAGGAAGAAGAAAATCAGTTCAGTCGCCAACTAGGCTCTCAGGATAACGAAGGCGGTGGCGTGTTTGATCCACCGGAACAAGCCGACACCACTCCTGAAATGAAACAAATTGACGACATCGACGAAGAACTTCGCAAGATGCGTGAAAGCCAACAGGAAAATGACAACCCTGGCCAAGATCGACTGAACGATTCGAAGATCGACGACTTGGTCAAAGAGATGGAACGAAAAGCAGAAGAAGACGGCGATGATTCAGATTCCATTCTCGACGACATTGCTGGTAACGACGACGACGTCGCGGACATACCTGAAAAATCATGCCAGGAATTTCGAGAGCAATTGCTTGATAATTCAATCCGAGACATCGCGTTGGACATGAGTCCTCCGGCCAGTCGAAATCTTAATCAGTTCGTTGCGATCTCTCGAAGCTGGACCGATCAAAACGGAACCGTAATAGCAACCGGCTCAATGGTCGACTTACGAAGAGGCTACGTCATCATCGAAAGTGTTGGCGGACTTCAAAAAATTCCTTATGCGAAGCTTAGTGAAACAGATTGGTCAGCTATTGCCGACTACTGGGAAATTCCACAACTCTGCAGCGTTGGCAGTCGTGGCTCAGCAACTCGCAACTGGGTTCCGCAAACGTACACATGGAAAGCATCTGCCATCTGCCACAAACCGCTGTACTTTGAGAACGTTCAACTCGAGCGTTACGGCCACTCACACGGACCATTCCTACAACCACTCAAATCAGCGGCACACTTTTTCACAAGCCTGGCCACGCTGCCATACCAAACAGCGATCAATCCTCCCAACGAGTGTCAGTATGCACTTGGATTTTATCGTCCGGGCAACTGTGCACCGTGGCTTAAGGATCCAATTCCGATCAGCCTCGACGGGATCAGACGCCAGGCACTTGTATCCACAGGATTGGCATTTATTCCTTAATCGAATGATCTGAATAGTTGGGATGCTCACACTTCATCAAATTGAAAACACTTTGGAACGTCCCTCAATTCGTCAGCCCCAGGTTGATATTGAGTGATGAGGGCGATTGGACCGGCCGCAGGCATACAACCTGCGGCCGTTTTTTTTGTTGATTTGTTGGCAATTTTGGCTCAATGTCACCGAATAGTAAAAGTAGAAAAAAGCGGCTTGCGAGAATTTGTAGCTGCGTTTGCCGCATTGCAAACCACAGCATTTGATATCAAAAATTCGCGTTTATTCGCGTCCATTCGAGCACAAAACAATCACCCTAGTTGAAAAACTTGTTCAACATTTCTTGATCGTTAGAATACGATCAAGCGTAATACACTTGCTAAACCAGAACGAAAACTGGCCATGAATACAAACAACTCAATCAATAATTTCTTCAGCAGTAACGGTTTCAACAATCGCTTCATTGCCATGCTAACTCTCGCGTTGGTAACGATCCTAGGGGCAATTACTCCCGGCGTTGCGCGGGCTCAAACCGAGGAAATTGAAGCTCAGGAAAAGAAAGATCTGGAAGCGTTTTTCGAAAAGGCACACGGCCCACTCGACGAAGCGTTGAAGCTTTTCGACGACGCCCAAAGTCGCCCCGGCGAAGACGACCTCGCGTTTTATGATTTCTTAAGCCGCACCAAAGAATCTCAAGAGCGCAAGGTCGAAAGCTATCTCGACGTAGCTGGTGAAGCGCTTGGCATTTCAAGTATCAGCAAACGACGCAGCAAAATCGCGGATCTACGCGAAAGCATGGCCGAGAACCGCCGCAACATCACGCTGTATCAGCGCAAGAGAATCTCGGCCCCGGACAGCACTTACAATCCGTTGGCCGTATCTAAAAAAGGATACGACGCGAAAATCAAAAAGGCCAAACAGGAGATCGCCGAAGCCGAACAGTTGATCAGCAATGAGAAAGATCAGCTTGTCCAAGACCTCAACCGCATCGGCATGAAGCTTGACGCAAAAAACATTGACAACCTGCTTGAATCGATCACGGGCGATGAATTCGTTCGGGTCTCGATCATTTTTGATAACGCCAAACAGTTCGCCGCTGAACTGGAACGATTGACCAACGAGTCGGGTGAAGACCTCGAAGCCGCGAAAAAATACTACGGCGTTTACCTGATGCTTTTGAAAACCGTATCGCAGTTGCAGCAAAAATTCGTTGAAAAGGTTGACGACGAGTACTACCCAAAACTTGACGAATTCGCCCAGAAGGCGCGGCAAAATGTTGCCGAAGCCAAACGCGCGATCGAGCTTGGTGGCGACCGAACGGTACTTGAGAACAACATGCTGAGCAACGAACTGACTTACAAAGCCGCCATGCACTACAAAGACGGATTGGCCCAGCAAAAGCATCAAATGATGATGGCCAACCTTGAAACGAAAAAGAACATCCTAACCGCGGCCAACACCTACAAAACTGTTGCACTAAGCAAAGACGTCGCCGCGCTAATGTCAGTCAGTCGCCGTGCGTTCGATTCGATTTCCGGGCTATCAGTTCCCGATCTTCGTCCATTCGAAAACGAAAAAATGAAGGAAGCGTTCAGCGAATTGACCCGCGAACTGCGGAAGTAATCGCAAGAACGACTCGAAAGTCACTTTGTATTTCACAATAAAAAAAGCGAGCGGAAAAACCGCTCGCTTTAGTCGTTCAACTATAAATTACGTAGGTAATCTATTTCTTTGAAGATCCTTTTGTGGAAGAACCTTGCGTCGTCGCTTTGGTTTCAGATCCCTTAGCTGCCTCTTTTGTCGAAGACCCCTCGGCATCTCCGTCTGTCATCTCTTTCTTAGCTCCAAGTGCTTCAAGAAGCTCTGCAGACTTGGCGCGATTTCGCAAATCACCTTGGAAGATTTTTGTGATGACTCCCTTGGAATTGATCACATAACCGGTGAACTCGCGGTTGCCCGCACTGTAACGGCTTGTCTTTTTCTTGCCGTTGTCCAATGCAAGTGTAAACGGCGTCGAGGTCTTCTCCACAATCGCCTTGAGGCCTTCAACTTCTTTTTTCTCTTCACGGAAAACTGCAATCACTTCAGCACCCGCAGCTTTAAATTTATCTGCACTCTTTCCCAGCTCGCCGAGCTGTCTCATGCAGAAAGGTCACCAATTGGCACGCGAGAAAACGACAATGACTGGTTTGCCATCATCACCAAAATTGTCAGAGAGACGAATTGTTTTGTCGATACTCTGAAGCTCAAAATCGCTGGCCTTGTCGCCTACCTTGTGTGGTCCAGTTGCCTCTTCAGCCATTTCTTTATCGGCTTTTTTATCGTCACCTTCTTGAGTCTCCGCTTGGCCATTGGCCATTGTTCCAAGAACAGTACGCCGGTTAGCAAATTCAGCTTCACTGATTTCGCCGTTACCATCAGCGTCAACTTTTTTTACAAAGTCGTCCAACCTGTCAAAGCCACGCAAGGGAGTTTTGGCATAATTTTTGAATTCTTCTGTTGTGACTTTACCGTCACCGTCACTGTCGACCGAACTTAATGTCGTTTCTTGCGCCAGCGAAATGCTGGAAACAAGTAACACCATCAGAGCGGACATTAGAAATCTGTTTTTCATTTCTTGATCCTGATTAGTGTGAATTAACCTACCCAATAACGATAACAGAAGAATAAGTTTCGAAAAGGAGGATTCTGTGAAATCACATTGTTCAGACAAAAGCTTTTTTGGCGGTCGTTCAAAGGGCGAATTGTGTATGCCGTTTCGCACTTCCAGCTACGATATTGAGTTTATCGGTTGGGGTGTTAAGGGCGCTAAAGGGAATGGAAGTCGCCGTCAGTGCCAACGATTGGGAAGCAGCCAAAGCAATTTTGGTGGTCGAGGCATTACACAGTCCAAGCGGTTGCTCATCTCGAGGGTGGTAAGCCCGGCAGACTCGATCCCAAAGGCCAGCGAATTGCTGATTCATTGGTCAGCCAGTATTCTTGAGCGCCCCGTCAACACCAAGAACTTCCTGAAACGAGTGACACAATGCCGATCGAGCTGTTTGACCATGATCAAATCACGATTTCTCGCGAACTCTCAAAGCCCAAGCCTGAGTTCCAACATTACTTTGGCGGTTCGGCCAAAGAATACGGACTGAACTTTGTAAACGCCGAACACCCTTGTCATGTTGTCTATTGGCTCGACACAACAGATCCGCTGGTTCCGTTTTCGCATCCGAATATTCGGTTCCTGCCGCTGGTACATGGATTCCAATACAGCTCCAACGGCTTTGAATTTATTTATCGTATTTTGAACCAACAGGAAATCGAAATCATTGCTCCTGATCCGCTCGTATTCAACAAACACTTTCCGTACGACAACTATCCGCCACATTTCGAAAAAACTGGAGTCTCATTCGAACTGGGAAATTACAACCCCAAAGACGCAGAATCCGCACTGGAATACCAGGGAGTATTTGGGATTGATCAATTGTCAAAATCGGAAATGCAGCGAGCCATCAAAATCGCGCGAGCAACCTGGCATCATGAAAGGTTCATTGGTCGTGACTGGTCTGACGAAGAGTTTGTCGAGGTCCGTGGTTGCGATCCATTCGTTCAGGCTACCCCTTCGGATAGTTGCGACAACCCCAACTGCACTGCCGAGGTTGATCGCGTCTTTGAATTGGATTCGGGAGTTCCTGGAGAAACAAAATCGTACAGTATCCGTGTTCCATCGTTAAAGGTCATTGCAATTCACCAACCGCACGATGAAGACGAAACGATGTGGGGGGACGACGTCCAACTGTTTTGGCAACAGTGCACTGAGTGCGGGTGCATTACCGTCAACAATCAGTGCGATTGAATCTGAATTGCCCATTCCATTGAGCAGTAAAAACATTGAGCGATAAAAACGAAAAAAGGAATCCGAGGATGCTTGAGGAATTTGTCGCGGACGCCATCGTCAAAGGGAAAAACGAATTTGACTACGTCGACTGCAGCAATGCGCAAGAACTGTTGACGGAATTCAACCTTAACGCTGGCTCCATCTTCTCCCAACACACTGAAGATGAGATGGGGGACGCAGTCTGGTATTTATACGGTTGCGTATCCGGAATGATTCATGACGTGCTGGATGAATCTGTTTCTGATGGATTCGCAGCGTTCTACGATTCAATGAAAACGCTCTACACGGACGGATTCGCGAAAACATTGCCGAACTGTGAATCACAAGGTCACGGTGGAGGCCCCTTGGTGACGGCGAGCTACATGATTTGGGATATGGACGGGATTGAGTACCTGACCTTTCATCGTTCGCCGGACTACATCGAACTCGTTGAGCCTCTGGTTGATTTTGGGCTTACCCATGAACACGCGGCGGTTCAGGAATCATTCTTGCACCTGCTCGGCCATCAGCGTGACGACCATTCGAACTTCGTTGACCCAAAATTAAGTAAATTTTTGAAGCGTAACGATATCTCAAAGGGCATCCGCGAATACGCGTTGCAGTGCCAAACGGGAATGATTCTCTAGCGTATGAGTGAGCTCAATGCTGGCTGTCGCCTACTGAACAAGCGAACAAGCTCATCAGAACCAGCTCCGCCAGTTTATTCGGAAACTTACTTATTAAGTAACTCAACGATTGGACGCAAGGAAACATCTAACCAGTACCAAGCAACCGCAATTGGCAACACGACGGTTAAAAGAATGTAGCTGGTCGTCACCATGATCTTGGTCCGTTTTTTGATCCGTCGAGAGAACCAAAGAGCCAGCAATCCCAGTGGTCCAGCAAACGCAACCAATCCAGTGACGATCAGCCGGTTGTCCACAATTTTTTGCAAGTCTCCCGGCAACCTGACAGCGCCGACTTCTGTTGACCGATGGTCGTTTTGACCCTTCAGCTGGGTTGATGCCGCTTCGACGATCAGGCCACGACAATCTTCACCGCAGTGGCGGCAGAAATTGTCCTCAGCATTCATACGTTGTCCGCAAAAACCGCAATGACAAACGTCAATTTCAATTGGGCTAGTTGTTATCAGTTCGTTCATGCAGTTCGTCTATGCAGTTCGTTCGTTCAATTCGTTCATCGCTTTCCGGTGAGGAGGGCTTCTGAGTAACAAAACGCCGGACAAAATATCTCAATCAAAACCTACGTCACCGTAGAACGCTTAGACGAACATTCTGTAGAAACGGGTGTTAACGATTGAACTGTTTTTGTCGGGGGGTTTTTTTTCTTTGCAACGCGATATAGCGAGCTATGCTTACAAACACCACACAATTTCCTTCCACTTTCCTACATTGACGACTATGAAATTTACTATCAAACGTCGCGATATATTGACTGTTTTAGTCACTCTGACTCAGGCGATTTGCCTCTGTGTAGGCATGATGTTTTTTTCCGCTTGGCTGCATCGCTCTGTAAAAAAAGCGATGTTGGATCAAGTCTTGGGTGACAACATTTTGGTTGCTGGTCAAATGTCAAAACTAATTGACCAAATGAAAGTCGGTGACTTGCGCGAAAATGTAGATTCATGGAGTCAATTGCAAGGCGCCATTCGCGACCTACAGCTACCCAACGAAGGGTTTGTTTGTCTGGTAGACGCAGACGACGAAAGTGTGCTTTGTCATCCAGCACTGGAGGCTCATCCGTCCGGTATTGAAGTAGCTTCAGAAGACTCCGCCATGGTCAAGCCGGGCATGAGTAAGCCGGGAATGGTCAAGCCGGGAATGCATAAACCAGCGATGGTCAAACCCGGAATGCAAAAACCGGCCATGCAAAAGAAGCCCATGAACAAACTTGCGATGGCCAAACCTGGCATGCAAAAACCTGGGATGCAAAAGCCAGCGATGGCCAAGCCGGGGATGCAAAAGTCTGGTATGGTCAAACCAGAGATGGTCAAACCAGAGATGGTCAAACCAGAGATGGTCAAACCAGAGATGGTCAAGCCAGGTATGGACAAACCAGAGATGGCGAAAAATGACGCCGACGTCCAAGCGACCACGGGGTGGGAAAAAACAGACAAAGTACAAGGACACATCGAAAACCATTATGGCGAAATTCAAGTGATCGCGGCAGCCTTCCTGCCGGAACTCAACGCGTATGTCAAAGTCCACCAAAAAGCGTCTGGGATTGAGCGAACCGTCGACAGGCTACTGAGTCCAATATTGCCACTTTGTCTTGCCGTGGGTTTTGCGCTTGTTGGATTTACAACATTTTTGATTACCAACATCATGCGACGATACGATAATCGCTTGGCAACGATCAACGAAGGCTTAGAGGATCTAGTTGACCAACGCACTTCCGCGCTTCGCAAAACACGTGATGCGGTTGTGTTCGGTTTGGCCAAACTAGCCGAATCACGCGATACAGATACCGGAGAACACCTCGATCGGATTCGACTTTATGTAACGATCTTGGCCGCGCATCTCGAAAAAGTCGGAGAGCAGCCGCGGGGCGAGAACTACATCACGATGATGGCACTGGCCTCATCACTACATGACATTGGCAAAGTTGGCATTCCAGACCATGTACTGCTAAAAAAAGGTGGGTTCACTCCAGAAGAACGCAAGATCATGGAAGAACACGTAAAACTCGGAGGCGACTGCTTAAAGGCAATCGGCAAACAGTTGGGCGACGATGATTTTCTCCAACTCGCCCGCGACATCGCTTATGGGCACCACGAAAAATGGGACGGCTCAGGCTACCCATTCGGTTTCGCTGGTACTGAAATTCCATACTCCGCGCGGATTGTTGCTTTGGCAGATGTTTACGACGCGCTGCGTTCCCGACGTCCTTACAAAGAACCAATGCCGCATGAGAAAGCAAAGTCGATCATCCTGGAGGGTCGCGGCACACATTTTGACCCGCAAGTCGTTGATGCATTCATTCACTGCGAAGCCCTATTTGAAGAAGTCGCTGAGCGATACAACGCACTTCCATTGGCGGAAGGCGAACCAAAGATCGCTACGCCCCAACAACCGGCGATTGCTTGAACATTGTGAATCAGTGCGACGACTGACTGACTAGCAATATCAATCAATCAAATAAGTAAGTCCAATTTCACTGCACGGTCTCGGTCGTGATGGTTGCGTGCAATTGTCCACTGAGCCGTTTTGGCGATAGCCACGGTTGCGCCACCTTCCATGTGCATTTCAATTTATAGCGATTCAACAGACTTTGAGACCTTGCTCTCAATATGAGATGCTTAGGACTCCAAGAACCCAACAAAAACGCTTCCAAACCGGATTTTGGCCCCTACAACCCTCAAAAATGCGAATCGAGCGTTTGTGGCTCGGAAATTGCAATATAAGTCGGCATATATCTTATTTTTTTATGTGGAGTCCGTTATGAGTTCAATCCCAAAGGGGGAATGGGCGATCGAATGCATCATTGTTAACCGACAAACGGTAATGAACAATGACGGTATGCGAGCGCTTCAGATCCTCGACGACGAGTGGGTGATCCAACCTGCTGGTCAACGATTTCGAATTCGTCAGTCAACCTCAAAGACTGCCGTGCTCGAGTCAAACGGCGAAGTCTTTTACGCCGAATACAAAGTTAATGGTTCTGACTTGAACCTCACGCTTTCCCGAAAAGATCGCAATGAAACGGTAAGCATCGAAGCCGTCGCCATCACGGCAGACGTATTCGTGCCAACGCTTTGATCTGATCAAGATTTCAATCAATTGAAAACGATAAGCCAGTCGCAACTCGCGACTGGCTTTTTTTGTGCCAAGTTAACGCTGAAGAAACATCGCTTACCCCAAGGGGTTCAACTCCAGAGCCCAGTGTCGCGCAGCGCACGCTGGGTTAGACGGTGCGAACACGAAACGAACCCGAATGGGGTTCAACAATATCGCCGTGGCGTCTGAACCCGATCAAAGTTCAACCTAATGGTGTGAAACCCCGATTGGGGTTTGTGAGTTACGGAGACTGACAAACCCAGCGTGCGCTTACGCGACGCTGGGCTTTGGAGTTCAACGCCGTTGGCGTAGAGTCGACTTTCACACCCGTGCACTTTGCACGGTCGCTTACCCCAAAGGGGTTCAACTCCAAAGCCCAGTGTCGCGCAGCGCACGCTGGGTTTGGCAGTTCGACACAAACGAACCCCGAATGGGGTTCAACAATATCACCGTGTGTAAAGCCCGAATCCTGAACAGAGTTCTACCTAATCAGTGTGAAACCCCGATTGGGGTTTGCTGGTTATCGAGACGGACAAACCCAGCGTGCGCATACGCGACGCTGGGCTTTGGAGTTCAACGCCGTTGGCGTAGAGTCGACTTTCACACCCGCGCACTTTGCACGGTCGCTTACCCCAAAGGGGTTCAACTCCAGAGCCCAGTGTCGCGCAGCGCACGCTGGGTTTGGCGGTTCGCATACGAAACGAACCCCGAATGGGGTTCAACAATATCCCCGCGTGTAATCCCGATTGGTGTTCGGTTTGTCGGGCAAAACAAAAACCCAGCGTACGCTTTGCGCGACGCTGGGCTTTGAAGTTCAACGCCGTTGGCGAAGAGAAATATCGATGTGCTGGGAACCGTGGCTATCGCCAAAACGGCTCATAGTTTCGCAATACTAGCGGTAGTAACCGCCGTACCGAGACCGTGAACGTGATGGGTAATAATTGCCATACGAACGTCCACCGTAGCGGCCAAATTGGGATGAGTTAAACGAACGTGAATACGACGGGCGATAAGACTTGTACGAGCCGCCTCCGTACCCTCCATAGCCACGGCTTACACCGAAGTTGCTGTATCCACGGTATCCGCTTGAGAAGCTGGCGCCGCCAAAGCCGCCCGAGAATCCACCGAACCCGCCACCACCGCATTGGGCACTAGCTTCTTGTCCAGCGAAACACATCGCAAGGGTTGCGACGCAAAGCATCGCCGCTGATTTGAGTGAAAAAAATTGGGTCATGGTCTCTCCAAAAAACGAGGGGGAAAACATCAGATTGATGTAGTACACAGTAGGAGCAAGTAACATACCAACGCGTTTAAGAGCAATTTGTCCGCATTTGACGAAGAGTGGACTTCCCAAACGAAGTCAATTCGATGTCAGCGTGTTGCAGTTGTGATGACACTTTTCAGATGAAATTTTTCAAGGCCAAGGCCGCGCGGACAGTCGCAGCGGCCGGGCATGGTTACGATCAGAACACGAATCGTGCCTGATCGAAACAGTTGAAGAACGCCCAAGCGAAAATCCAGTGCTTACACCGTTTCGTGTTTCTTAGCCACCGGAGCGTGAAGATGAAGTCCGCATTCTTGCTTGAGTCCAGAGAATCGAGTATCACGATCTGTTATGTCAGACTCGCCACGTGGCCGACTGGAATGGGCGTCGCCAACTGTTGTGAAACCCAAAGCCTCAAGCGGATGCCGTGGCAGATTATGGCGTTTGAAATACTGATCAATATCAGCAGAAGTCCAATCCAGAATCGGGTAGATTCGCCACCCGCCTTCTGATTTGCTGATCGGTTTAAGTCTTGCTCGGAAATCCGTTTGGTCACCTCGAACGCCGGAAATCCAGGCTTCCGCACCAAGCTCACTTAGTGCTTGCTTCATCGGTTCGACCTTCCGCATTTGGTCATATCGATTCAGATCTTCCACACTGTCGCTTTCCCACAGACGCCCATATTGCAGTTCCATCTCTTGAGGACTAATGTTCGACCGCGCGACATGGAGATCCAAGTTGAGATGTTCGGTCAGCGTTTGTGCGTACGCGTAAGTTTCATCTGGCAGGTAACCCGTATCGACCCAAATCACTTTCAAGCCTGGGATGACTCGACTCACAAGGTGCAGCATGACAGCGGACTGAATACCAAAGCTGGTACTCATGACGGCTTGATCGCCAAATCGCTGGCCAGTCCAAGCAATGAGTTTTCGCGCTGACAGAGATTTGTTTTCTTGATGCGTTTGGTTGTTGAAACTTACTGGGCGGATCATTCTGTTCTCCTCATTTGTTCTTAACCTGTGAGCAATTCGTTGCGACACGATTCCATGTGCGACTGAAAAGTAGATGCGCGTGGTTATGGCGTCTTACTCAAAAATCAAAGACAGAGAACTCAAGAACATTTTGGCACACTTGCTGCTGGCCACGGTTGTAAGAACTCTCGCAATGGACCGTAAAGAAAACCCAATTCCCAAGTAAGAACAGACACCGTGAGTGACTCTAACGTGCATCAGCAGACACATTGAGTGTGACGCAAGAAAACATTCGACCAAGGTATCGCGTTACACAACTCGTATTTGTAAATGTGGCCGATTCAATTCCGTGCTTATTCATGGCGGTCGGGTGCCATATTTACGCGAAGCTTAAGCATGCCCAAAGTTTGCGGTTTTCGTAGCTGGGCTCGCCAGAGTTCAGGCCCCCGGCAGCTCGCCCGAAGTCTGGCGACATCGGCTACAAGCTTACTTTCGCATTTTCGATTTCAAACCGCGCACCATTAGAAACCAAACAAATCAAGACGCCTGCGTTTCTTTGAGCCATGAAAATTGTTTCCGCAACGCCTTGCCGCAGGCTTCGATCGGATGCGCTACGTCTTCTTCCACCATCCGCTTGAAGTTTGGTGCACCCGCGGCGGATTCTTCCTGCCACTTTTTGGCAAACGAACCATCCTGGATTTCTTTCAAAATGACTTTCATGTTTTCACGCGTCTCGGCAGTGACAATTCGTTTTCCACTGACAAGGTCTCCATAAGCCGCTGTATCACTAATGACGTCATGCATCAGCGAGATGCCGCCTTTGTAGAGAAGGTCGACGATCAATTTGACTTCGTGAAGACATTCGAAATAAGCGACTTCCGGTTGATAGCCGGCTTCGACCAGTGTTTCCCAGCCAGCGGTGATCAACTCGGTCAGCCCACCACACAGCACGACTTGCTCGCCAAACAAATCGGTTTCTGTTTCTTCAGGAAACGTCGTTTGAATGATTCCGGCTCGCGCCGCTCCGATTCCCCAGCCGTATGCCAACGCAATCTCTAGCGCGTTGCCGGTTGCGTCTTGATGCACAGCGACCAATCCGGGAATCCCATTTCCTTCTTCGTACAGTTGGCGCACCATCGTGCCGGGGCCTTTGGGTGCGAGCATCACAACATTGTTTTCCGGCGCGACAACAATCGCACCATAGTGAACACAAAATCCGTGTGCGAATAAAACTGTTGAACCGGGTTTCAAATTCGGAGCGATGACGTCACGAAACAATGGTGGCTGAGCCATGTCGGGACACATCATGCAAATCACGTCGGCTTTTTTGGCAGCCTCTTCCACTGAAAGCGGTTGCCAGCCCTCCGACACAGCATGCTCCCAACTCTTTCCGCCTTCGCGAAGCCCTACAACAACGTCAATGCCGCTATCACGCAGGTTGAGTGCTTGACCGCGTCCCTGACTTCCATAACCGATCATGGCCACGCAAAGTTTATCAAGTGCTCGCAGGTTAATATCGGACTCAAAAAACATTGTGGTCATCGTCGACTCCTGGTTCCGTTTGTGCGCATAAGAGAGCGGTTCAAATTCTGAACCTAATATTCACATAAAAAAACGACTCGCAAAACAAAGTGCAAGTCGTTGAAATTATTTTCATGCTGTAACTCCCCTCGCTTACCGACAAATAATTGCCAGTAGGTTCAAGAAAAGAAAAACAAAGCAGTTTGTTAGCTTGTTCATTGGTTTCGAATTCTAAGCACTCAACAGCCAAAGTCAATTCCATTCGGTATTTGCGGTGCCAAACTCGCAGGAGCGTCTTACCCCGAACGGGGTTTTACTCCAAAGCCCAGCGTCGCAAAGCGCACGCTTGGTTTATATCGCCCCCACAACCCGAACCCCAACCGGGGTTCTACACGAGAATTGTTAAACCCCGATTGGGTTCGTTATGTGTTGGTGGCAATGTCCCAGCGTGCGCTTCGCGACACTGGGTTCTGGAGTTCAACCCCCTTGGGATATGGCGCCAAACCAACTACTTCCAACAATCAGCACGGGTGCGATGCAAACCTTAGTGCGTCAATTGGGGTTTACCAGGCGCTTTAAGACGCCCGAAAAATGGGCAACATGAGTTTGCATCTCCTGTTATTGGACGAAGCCACAAAACAAAATTTGTCTTGGGCGTTCGATTGCACGCCATTCTTTTGTAAATTTGTATCCAGATACATACGCATACAACCGCCTGAATGCCCCAACTGAAACAACCAATATGAACATGCCTGAATCCGAAGCTTCGAATTCACCACAAAGCAAATCAATGGAATCAAAACCTAATGAGTTGGGTGAGACAATTCGATTGCTTGGTGGCCTACTTGGCCAAACGATCATCGACCAGGAAGGCAACCGTGTGTTTGACATGGAAGAAGACATTCGCAAACTCGCAATCGCCTGGCGCAGCGGCGACGAATCGGCGAACAAAAGGCTTGGCGAGATCATTCCCAAACTCGTTGACGACCTTCCATTGACTTCGGCCAACCTCAAGGCTTTTTCGTCTTACTTTCAGCTTGTCAATCTCGCGGAAGAAAGAGAGCGAGTCCGCGTTTTGCGCAAACGTGCCGAGACGGCTTTTCAAGCTGGCGAGCCGATGGACGAGACAATTGGAGCCGCGATTGCGACGCTTAAGCGAGAAGGAATCACAGCCCAACAATTTCAAGCAACTCTCAAGACGATGGCGATTACGCCAGTTTTCACCGCCCATCCGACCGAGTCAAAACGACGAACGATTCGCCAGATCCTCAACAAAGTCTCATGCCTGCTTCAACAAGCCCATTCCAGAGAACTGTTTGAGCATGAGCGGAAAGACATCGCCGAAATTCTTCATGACTATATCGTTTTGCTTTGGCAAAGTGATGAGACTCGTAACCGCCGTCCAACGGTAATGGACGAAGTTCGCAACAGCGGTTTGTACTTTTTCGAAAACACTTTGTTCGATTTGATTCCGCGAATCTACGAAGAACTTGAAGTCGCCCTCAAGGAGTCGTTTCCCGACTTTGATTTTGAGATCCCGTCCTTTTTGAATTACGGATCGTGGATCGGGGGCGACCGTGACGGGAACCCTTATGTGACAACCCAAGTCACTGAGGATACGTTGCGCGAACACAAAGAGCTTGTGCTTGAACAATACGGGCGAGAAGTCGTATCGATGTATGAGTTGCTCAGCCCTTCCATCACACGGGCCAAGTTCAGCCAAGCGTTTATGGACAGCCTGGAATCAGACAAACAGCTTATCCCTGAAGAAGAATTCGAAGTACTGGAGCGTTTTGGGCAAGAGCCATACCGCCAAAAATTCATCATGATGTTTCGCCGCATCAATGCAACGCGAGAGCAAAACAAATTGCCGTGGGGCGCGCCGCCTAACCCGCGAGCCTACGAAACAGTCGATGAATTTCTGGCCGACCTTTACTTGATTCGCGACAGTTTGCTGGAAGCCAAAGGCGAGCGACTGGTTCGTGGAAAGTTTGCGAGACTGATTCGATCGGTTGAAGTGTTCGGATTTCACATGGCGACTCTCGACATCCGCCAACATGCCAGACATCATCGTGCGGCGACGGCAGAAATTTTCAAGCTCAATAGAACCAGTGATGATTACGAATCGAAAACTGAAGACGAAAAGAATGCTGCGTTAACTGCTGAGATAGAATGTCCGCGTTCGTGGACAGGTGGCATCAAAGCGGACGGCGGATTTGGTTTTAGCGACGAGACGAACTCGCTGCTCACACTGTTTCGTTTGATCCGAAGCGCTCAAGACGCCAACGGGCCCGACGCGATAAAGACTTACATCATCAGCATGACTGAGGGCGTTAGTAACATGCTGGAAGTTTTGCTTCTGGCCAGCGATGCCGAATTGTTTGGACGAATTGATATCGTTCCGCTTTTCGAAACGGTTGATGACTTGAAAGCCGCGCCGAATATCATGGATGAGTTATTTGCCAACCCCGCCTACGCAAAACACTTGAAAGAGCGCGGCGGGCAGCAGCAGATCATGATCGGATACAGCGACAGTAATAAAGACGGAGGTTATCTCCGTGCGAACTGGATGTTGTTTACGGCCCAACGACAGATGGCGGAAGTCTGTCAAGCGAACGATGTCTTGCTGACGTTGTTTCACGGTCGTGGTGGTTCACTGGGGCGAGGCGGCGGGCCGGCGAATCGTGCGATTTTGGCTCAGCCAACAGAATCGGTACGCGGCCGAATTCGAATCACGGAGCAGGGCGAAGTTGTCAGTTCTCGATACAGCGAGCCGGAGATTGCACATCGACATTTGCAACAGCTTATGCATGCGGTGCTTTGTTCGACAGGAACTCGACCCGAGTTTGACAAAATCGGAGAGTGGTCAAACGTGATGGATTCGCTTTCACAGTTTGCCCATCAAAAATATCGTTCATTGGTCGAACGTGATGACTTTTTGGCTTACTTTCAAACGGCTTCACCAATCGATCAGATTGGGCAGTTGAATATCGGCTCACGTCCTTCGCATCGCCGAGCGACACAGACGTTGGATGACTTGCGAGCGATTCCCTGGGTGTTTGCCTGGACGCAAACAAGAACCAACGTGCCAAGCTGGTATGGCGTGGGAACTGGTTTTGAAAAATGGCTGAACGATGAAACGGGGGAGGGCGATTTTGATTCGCGTTTGAAATCACTGACTGAAATGTACAAGAACTGGCCGTTCTTCCGAACACTCTTGAGCAACGTTCATCTTGGAATGGGCCGAGCGGACATGGCGATCTCGTCGCTGTACGCTTCTCTGGCGGGCGATGCTGGTGCTGCTGTATTTGCGGACATCAAAAACGAGTTTGAGTTAAGCCAAAAACACGTTTTGCAAATCACGGGTGGCGCCGAGCTACTACACACCGAGCCTTGGCTGCAACACAGCATACGCGTTCGAAATCCGTACGTGGACCCGCTAAACTATATCCAGGTCGAATTGCTAAAACGATTGCGTGCCGACCCGGACGGCGAAAACAGCGCTGCGATTCGTCACGCGTTGCTACAATCGGTGAACGGAATTGCTGCTGGACTTCAGAACGTGGGCTAGTGGTTCGTTAAAGCTGAAACGAATAGTTTGTCCCGAGGTGCTGTGAAAGCATGCTCACGCACAGCATGAGCATGCTTACGCTTTGGCGTAAACATGGCACCCGTCAGTCAATTCCACTCCGACTTCGCAGCTACGCTGGATAATTCTCGCGAAACCACTCCAACACTTCTGCTGGGACCTCTGGTGGTGGCTTTTTGAATTTGGCAAGCAAATCTTCACTAATGCCATCGCGGTACATTTTTAGATTCTTGATCGCCGCCCGCGTCAGGCATTCATCTTGCTCTTGTCCCGCCATCAAGCGGTAGTATTTTTCGTTGGGACTCATCGCGACGGTACCAACATCGATCACAACGTCGCCGGGAGCGATTTCGCGCCATGTGTAATCAGGTAGCGTTCGAGCCAGTTTGCTTGCAGCCAAAATTCGCTCGGGAGTCAACGATTGCAGCAAGTCGAAACTCTTTGAGATGAAATACGTTTTCTGAAATTCGCTAATCAAGTAATCCGTATTCGCCAAACGCATTAAATCAGCATCGTCCGAAGGATCGATCAAGATCCGGTTGGATTCGTGGCTGCCGATACTGTAAACCGTCTCGCCAGGTGACGACAAAATGCCCGCGCCAAAATCGCGAACCTCGTCGCCTTGCATTACCAATCCAAACTCAACAGTGAACCAGTAAATCCGGCCGGCATACATCAACAGGTCATCGGCGTCTTCTTTGATTTTCGCAATCGCGTCCTGATCATCGCCCGCGGCTGCGATTTTCTCATCCCGTTCCGCATAAATCATGTTTCGCGTTTCGCCATGATTTTTCATTACATTTGCAACAGCAGCAATCGTAAATGTTGCCACGTGACCAGCAACATCATGGCCGATATCGGGCTCTTCGAGATAGTCCGTCCCGAGTGGCCGCATGAATGTCGTGACAGGAAAAAACCGCTTGCTGTGACAGGTAAAAAACAACTCAGCAGGAATGATCATATTCACCGTGGCCAATTGCCACTGCGTGTGTTGATAGATTCTTGTGTTGAGCAAATAGAAATCTGGAATAACTCCGGCACCGATCTCGAAAATCTCTTCGCCTTCGAGATACTCCTTACAAGCAAACTGGTGTTTTGTTTTTTGCTGCTGAGCGACAAGACAAGCCCAACTCAAATGTTCTTCAAACGTGTAACCATTGTATTTTTGCTCATTGGCATACTCACCAAGGGTAAGCGTCTCCTCACCAAACGGTCCAATCGAAAACGGTTTGCCGGATTTAGCCATTTCCAAATATGATTTTTGCGCTTCAACAGGAATTGGAAACGGAACATCGGTTCGCGCAAGAGTTGTCTCAAGAATTTCCCAACGCTGCGAATCTGAAAGTGGACTGACAACGTCCAAGTCCACTCCGCTCTCGGCGGCGATCGAAGCGTAATCTGGTTTTTCAATTTCAGGCATGGTCAGCTTTTGCAAAAGGCGAATTGCGGTTCAAGAATCACAGTCGACGAATAGAAATTCAAGTGAAGAAAAGTGGCTGTTCTGATTGTATTTGCTTAAGAAGATCGGGCGAAAGGGTGTCCAGATTGTGGGAACAGAAACCATGTTTTTATCGGCGTTTTTGCTTACTACTTCAAGAACTCGCTTGCACCTTTTTCAATCAACTGCTCGGCGACTTGCTTGCCAATCAAGAGTGACTTCGCCAAGTCATCGCATGCCGTAAATTGAACTTTGTCTTTGCCGTCTTTGCTCAACACGATGCCTTCAAGCGTCAGCACGCCGCTTTCCACCCATGTGTTGGCGCCCACTGGAGCAAGGCAACCGGCGAACAACGTTTTTAACATCATTCGTTCGGCCATCGCCCGATGGTAACTCTCCAAGTGATTCAGTTTTTCAATCGAAGCTTTTGTTGCCGGATCGTTCTTCCGAATCTCCAGCCCAAGCGCGCCCTGTCCGACCGCGGGCATCAATACATCTGGTGTAAACGATTGCGTGATCCGATCGCTTAAGCCGAGCCGTTTTAAACCCGCACAGGCCAAAATGATCGCGTCGTAATTGCCATCATCTAATTTCTTCAAACGCGTATCAACGTTGCCGCGAATGTCTTCGATCTTCAAATCGTCGCGACGATGCAAAATTTGAGCCGCCCGGCGAACGCTGCCCGTGCCAACCGTCGCTCCGGCTGGTAGCGAATCAACATCTGAAAATTTGTTGGAGACGAACGCATCGGCAGTGTCTTCGCGCTGGGGAATAGCGGCAATGGTGAGGTCGTCGTGGTCTTCGGTCGGAAGGTCTTTGAGACTGTGAACAGCCAAATCAATTTCGTTTTCAAGCAATGCGATCTGCAGCCGCTTGGTGAACAGGCCTTGGCCGCCGATCTGAGCCAACGGGCCGGTCGCAGTGTCGCCCTCGGTTCTGATCTGGATCAGCTCAACGGTGACGCCATTCTTTTCCAACTCGGATTTGACCCAATTGCTTTGCCACATCGCAAGCTTACTTGCTCGCGTGCCCAATCGGATTTTCTTGTTTGAGGTATCGGCCATGACTTACTGTTCTTTTACTCTTCCTCTTCCAAACGCGATTCCGAATCCTGTTTCTCAATCGCTGGTCGATCACCCGAACCGTTTTTAGATACTTTTGGCGCAGGAACAGACGAGCTTCCGGAACGACGGCGAAATTCGCCTTCCAGTGCCGATTTTGGCGACTGATGATCGGGCACCACCACACCACAGCTTACGCAAAATTGAATCGCCTGATCGATAGTTAAATTAAGGTCAATGGTTTCACTTTTGGGTACCGTGACCGTGAATCCGGTAGCAGGCATTGGGCTGGTCGGCATCAACACACTAAGCATCGGTTCGCCGGCGGCTTTGCGAATATCCATCAAGCTCTCCCCCGTCACAAACCCCATCGACCAAATGCCTTTGCGTGGATATTCAACTGCGACGACGCGGGTGTACTGAATTTCTGTATCGTTAAAAGCAAAATCGGTGACTTGTTTGACCGAAGAATAAACGTTGCGAATGATTGGCAACCGATTGATCAACGATTCGATCGCACGCCAAAAAATTCTTCCTACACCCGCTGCCAACAGTTTTCCAACGATGTACAGCAACGCCATAAAGATCGCCAGAAAGGCTGGGATGACCAAATGCCTTTTGAGAAATCGGATTTCGACATAGCGTTCATAGAAAGAATGCGCGTTGGTCAATTTTGCTTCGCCACGTTTTCCGTCGACGAGATCGAAAACATTTTTAGGAAGCCACTGATCCTCCACGGCGACCATCTTGGTTCCATCACCCGAAATAAAAACCTGCTGGCCATCGACTTCGTTTAATCTTGCGCGGGATGGACTTTCCGCCAGCTCGGCAGCGATTGAATCATTCTCGCGAATGTCTTCGATAAAAGTTGCAGTGACTGTCTTGGCCAACGACTCGACGGGGCGCAAGATGGCTCGGTCGATCGTATTCCAAGCCCACACGAACACCATGATGGTAAGCAGCGGTGGAAGCACGACTGCCAAACCGCGAAGCGTCGCGATTCGAAATGGATTAAATGAATTCCGAAGCCAACCCGATTTTTTCTCCGACTCCACTTGAGGCGAATCCAAATCGTCTATTTCAGAATTTGATTCGTTTTCGGAGTTCATTCGGTCGCCACTGATGATGGCCCAATCAATTGGGTGATTCGCGCGAGCACTTCTTTGCTCACTTTCTAATCGGCAAACAGGAACAAGCAAACAAACCACGTTTTAGGTTTGCCGATTTTGCCAATTAATTAATTCCGACCTTTGCGGTCGAGAATCTCCCTGTCTGCCTGATTCCCAGTCTAGCTGACGCGGGCCCCTCTCGCGATGACACCAATATAAACTTTCGCCGCGCCGGCCTTGAGCAAGATTCTAGCGGCTTCGCTGGCCGTGGCCCCAGAAGTCATTACGTCATCGACTAGGAGCACCGTTAGCCCTTTCACCGTTGCTTTGGGGCGGACTACAAAGGCATTACGGACGTTCTTGAACCGGCCAGCGGTCGACAAAGTGCCTTGTTTTTTCGTTGTCCGCACCAAGCGTAAAACTTGACTCGAAGACTGCAACTCACAGGCATGGGCAACACTTTCGGCAATCACTTCGGCAGCGTGGAATCCCCGGTGCACGCGCCGCAACCAATGAGTGGGAATCGGTACCACCAAATCGAGGTCGTCAAAAAAATTGCTTTGCGAAACCTGAAACGCAAGAACGGTTCCAAGCTGAATCGCCATTTGCTCCAAATGCTGATTCTTCATCCGAATCACCAGCTCCTGAAGCATCCCTCGATAGTTGCCGATCGCGACGGCTTGGTCGAAACGCAAGTCGTGTTCATGACAGAGCGCACATGATCCGTCATAAGGATTGTGATGCGTCAATGTCGCGCCGCATTTCGTACACCGCTGTGCATCATCGACAATCAAACTTCGCCAACAATCTCGGCACCAGTGATGATCAAACGTTCCGAGAAAATCAAATCCGAGTTTCGCTTGATCAGTTGGCTCACAATCAGGTTGCTCACGACCAGGTTGCTCACGACCAGGTTGCTCACGACCAAGTGAAAAAGACGAATTGGAACGCGCGGGATTAGAAAGCTCTTTCTCGCAGCCCAAACATTTCGCGGGAAAGACAAGAGTAAGCAGGTTTTGCGGAATTTGAAGCACGTCCGTGTTCCGTTTAAGAAAAGAGCCTGTCCGTCAGGGCACTATATTTTCCCTCTTAAAGATGCCTTGAACAGCAGACGCATCCTCATTGCTAGCATTTCTTTTTCTAAATTCTCCGAGTCAGACGCGGATCCTACAACTTTCCCCACACAATACTGATGTCGGTTTAAGCGAAGCGATGTTTTACAATCGGATTCCCGGTCACCAAGCTCAAAGGAATTGAACGCTTGGTCGCGGCGATTGTTCGGGCTCGTTTTATCTGTCGGGTTGCCGAATGAGTCCAATTTAAATTTGATGGAATAAATTTACTCGGAGCGATGCACAAGATGACGATTGTTGATCGCTATCTATTTTTTCTTTTTGTCAAGACCTTCCTGGTGTGCTTTTTGAGCTTCGCCGGCCTGTTCGTGATTGTGCATCTGTTCAGCAATCTTGATGAGCTAACCGAGATCAGCAAAACGACCGGATGGGGGAATTTGTTTTTCGAATTCTACATTCCTCGCATTTCCCAGATGTTCGACAAAACGGCCGGCATCCTGATGCTCGTCTCCGCGATTTTTTCAGTCAGCCTGCTTCAACGTCGGCGTGAGATGACAGCGATCGAAGCCGCAGGGATTACGAAATCAAGAATCCTGCGACCGATTTTTCTAACGGCCATCGTGATCATTGGGCTTTCGATAGCCAATCGTGAAATTCTGATCCCAAGCGTAAAAGAAAGCCTTGTTCGCACGCCGCAAACCTGGGGCGACAAAGGCCAAATGGACGTTGCTGTCCAAGAAGACCTTGAAAACGGCGTGGTTCTCCGTGGCGACCAATTGTTCTTGGGTGAACGACGAGTTTCGGAAGCCGACATTCAGCTCCCTGGCAAGCTCGGCACATTGATTCCACGAATTCACGCGACTTGGGGAATCCTTGAACCGGCAAACGAAATGCACCCGGCTGGACTTTGGATGCATGCCGTTGATTCACCGAAAGATATCGCAGCGTACAACTCGCTCAAATCACCAACGGGCGAAACGATTTTCTTTTCGCAAAAAGACAACCCATGGCTTGGCCGCGGGCAGTGCTTTGTGGCTTGCAATTTCACAGTCGAAAAAATGGCTTACGGCAAGAAACTAAATGAGTACGCGACCACACCTGAAATGATCGCCGAATTGCGAAAGCCCAAAAAGTGGTTTGGCAACGGACAGCAAACCAACATCCATTCTCGATTGCTCAAACCGATTCTCGACATGACGCTTTTGATGCTTGGCCTTCCGATGGTGATCGGCGGCACCGAACGTAACGTCTTCATTTCTGCCGGAATCGGTTTTTGGATTGTCGGCGCGATTCAGTTGACAACAATAACTTGCACCACACTCGGCGCGACCAGCATCATCCGTCCCGCAGCGTTGGCGGCGTGGATCCCCGTGCTGATCTTCTTACCATTTGCCGTTCTGGCGATGCGTCGACTGAAAAACTAGTGGTACGTCAGTCAAACCCGAATTGATGGGTGCCATGCTTACGAGAAGCGTAAGCATGCTCTTACTGCGCATGAGTATCGCCTCAGAATTGCTGGCATACCTTTCTCTCAAAAATGCCCTTGCTCACGTACAAGCGTACGTGTAGATTTATTGACGTACAAACGTACTTGAACAATCAGCATACCCGGGAGCAGTCATGGTTGACCGTCCAGCATTGTCAAAAGGCGAAATGGAAGTCGCGAAAGCGTTGTGGGACGTGAGTCCGGCAACCGTCCGTGAAGTCTTCGATTTCCTCCAGTTGGATCGTGAGATCGAGTTTTCCACTGTCCAAACGTATCTACGTCGTTTGGAATCAAAAGGTTATGCCAGCTCGAAACTCAAAGGCCGCATACGCGTTTACACTGCCCGCACTAAACCGCGCACCGTCATCCGCGAGACCGTCGATGATTTGGTTGATCGGCTTTTTGGCGGGGAAACGCTTCCGCTCGTTCGGCATCTGATCGAAGAAAGGGGTGTCGACGAAAGTGGACTGGCGGAACTTCGCGACCTTATAAACCGGCTTGATAAAGGGGGTGAAAAATGATGGGCAACGAACTCTTTTCGATGCTGGTTACCCAGACATTACAAGTCACATTCCTGGCGATTCTAATCTGGGGATTGGCTCGAATTTTCGCGACTGATCGTCCTCATCTTGCACATGCTTTGTGGATGTTGGTTTTAATTAAGTGCATCACGCCACCGGTTTTCTGCAGCCCGACGAGTCCATTTTCCTGGTTGAGTATGCAACCGACTCAAACGACTGAGCATATCAACATCGCAGAATCTACCGTGATTTCGAGTGGCGAGTTCCGCCAAACGCAAGAATTGTTCGACCAATCGCCATTGATCGGAACACACGAGGTCGAGTCGACCGAATTGGCACCGCACTTTCTGGAGTCACTTGAAAGCACCACGTCGTCGCATTCAACTGAACCTTTACCGACCTCTGAACCGCCTTTCGTTTTCAACTGGCGAGCTGCGATTTCGTGGATGTGGATTGTCGGCGCGATGACTGGCCTCCTGATAACGACAATCCGACTTTGTTTCTTCCTGGTTTGGCTTAAAAGAAGTGAATGTTGCGAAGACGAACAAGCCAACCAAATCATAAAGCAACTTTCAAAACGTTTCGGAATTCGGCGCAGGGTGCGGATCCAAATTTTGAGCCAACCGGTCGGTCCCGCTGTGATGGGAATCTTTCGGCCCACAATCCTATTACCGAAATCTCTGGTTGAAGGAAAAACGGCCAGCGAACTCGAACCACTACTGGCACATGAATTGATCCATATTCGTCGCGGCGATTTGTGGTGGGCAATGATCCAAACGATTGCAACCAGCCTGTTTTGGTTTCACCCGCTCGTTTGGCTGGCCTCTCGAATCGCGACTCGTGAATCAGAAAAAAGTTGCGACGAAGAAACGGTCATGAGCCTTGGTTGCCAACCGGTGACCTACGCTCGCGGCCTTTTGGAAGTTTTAGAACACAAACACCGTTTGCGTGTTGCCCCGGCGTTGCCGGGCGTGCGACCGGTAGATATCACCTCAGCTCGATTGGAGAGAGTTATGAAATTGGGACATGGAAGTCACCAACGTACGCCGATTTGGACTTGGCTGGTCATGCTGATCTTGGGAGCCATTGTGCTTCCCGGAGCAGCATTCGTTTTCGCACAGGAAAAGGAACGGTTGCCAAGTCTCGGCAGCACGCCTTTGAAAGAAGCACCAACGGCCAACAAAGAGAAAACAAAAACCCAGATCGCAAACGCAAGCGACCAAGAGTGGATATTCAAAACGATCGACGTTTCAGATTTACTTTCCGAGCTCAAGAAGTTTGACCTCAAAGACCTGACACCCGAGCAGCGTTTGCTTCTTGAGTTTCCCGTCCGCGAAAAGTGCGACGCTCTCGAGTTGCCGGCAGTGATTGGGAAAGAGCATCGTTTTGAACTAAAGGAAACCAAAATCCAACTCGGTGGTTCCGAGCCAAACTTAAAAATTATTGATGGGCAACTCTACCTATTCGAATCCAAGGAAATCGAAAACTTGATTTCAAAAACCGTTGCAGGACTTAAGCTACGAGGTTTCGAACACATTGTCATTAACTCCTCGTTCTCCAACTTCAAAAGAGACGAATTGAAAAAGCTTGGTTTGACGTGGTCGGTCGCTTCGCCAAACTTGCCGAATCTTGCATTTGCATCGGAATCGTCGCCCAAACAACAAAGAAAAGTCAGTCAAGCCTCGCTTGAGATTGAAAACGCCAACTCCAGTTCGCTACCCGTTCAAGCGGCTTCGTTTATTGAAAAGAACTATCCCGTTTTTTACTCAACAATCGATCGAGAATCAGCAAAACAACTTTCGGATAGACTAAGCAAACTAAAAGCCAAAACAAATATATCGCCAACCTTGGTGACAAACACTGGTTTGAAGGCTTCCGTTTTTAGTGGAACCGAGCGACCTTTCATCGTAGGCTACAAAACTGACGACTCCGGCAAACTCGGCAAAAACCCACAGCCGATAGTCAGGGGAATCCCTGCCGATGACGCAGCCATGCTGACGTTTCTGCCAACACTAAAACCTGATGGAATTGTCAATTTGAAATCGGAATTCGACATCTGGGATATCGTCGGCGTAGAAACGGAGGAACTGCCAATTGAATCCAGTGGTAAACCTATCACCATTCAGATTCCAGAACTGTCTACACAAAAGATTAAGTGCTCACTCGATATCAAACGAAATGACACAATGGTCGTGGGCGGATATATGAATGGCGAAGCAGGGAAGAAATCTGCATTCCTGGCAACGATTGACTGCAACGTCGTTTTTGAGTCCACACCAGCAAAACTTTACGTCGCAGCAAAAGGTGCAAAACCGATAAATCGTAACGACATGGTCGTTAACTCTCACAGGAACCAAGCAGGCAAGTTGCTCACATTTACCGAACCAATTGCAATTTCGAATCGGAAAAACAATGCCCAACCAACTGCTACTATCCTGCATCTGAAAGATGCCAATCATGAATTGAAATCCAGTCCGCCGGAAATCACCGTACTTTCGGTAACGACCGCGAAAAAACCAACCACGCCACAGGATGTAAGTAAGATCAACGAGGTACTTCTACCATTTGAAATTCAAATTGAACTCGATGGAGAACTCGCTGTCAAAGTCATCGAAGACACGACTTTTATTAGTGGGCAGGACGTCGTGTGGACTGATAAACTCTCAGAGGAAGCCGAAGCCTCACAATTTGCTCTTGAGGCGGGACTGTTCGAGATGGTGATCAAGCAACCCGACGAGCTTTGTCTAAAATTGTCCAAAGGATGCAAGGTACAAATCGATGCAATGGTCATCGAAGGAGACAGCGTAACATTGACATTGAATTGCAAAAGTGGCGAATTCCAATTGGAAGGAAAACTAGCAAAACTAAAACACAAGGCTGCTACCGCACATGCGGACCACATTCTCTTTTCTGGCGACTCTATTGTTTTCAATGGAAATGTTGGAATGGAAGGCGATCTCATGGAAAACGGTAAAATCCTCGATATCCGTGCCAACAAAGTTGAAATCATAGACGAAGAAATATTCATCGATGGCGTCAAACAAATTTCCACCGAGAAGTGATCAGTTGGCTTCGCAATAACTTTGAAGAACAGTTAACTGAGCGAGCGGCCTTTGATTGCCGCTCGTTTTTTTATGGGTACATGTAGTAGAATGTTTATCGGGCTACATCGGAAACGACTGGAACATTCAATAGAAGGGCAAGCAAATGAATAACTTACTGGCACATTGTGTCATTTGTTTGCTTGTCCAGATCGGGACTTTTGTCAGCGCAAACGGGAGCAGCGCGAATAACAAATGGATTGCGGACGAAAAGCTCGCAAAAGAGCAGCTCACCAAAGCGACCGATGAAGCCATGTCTACCCCACGAGTAAACACGGAATTGCTGGCCTCTATTTGTGCACTTCAATTTGAAATGGGTGACCTATGGAATGCCCATCATACGTTCAAACATTTGATGAACGAGACGGACGATGGTGGAGGGTACGATGGCCCTTTGTCGAAATTGACCCATCGTCTCAAATCGGCTACGCAGCCTGAAGATTTTGATTCGGTTATCAAATTCTTCAGGGACGAGGGATTAGGTGTCGCCCCCGATCGCTCATCAACGGATCATTTCGATTCGATGGTGGTTAGGATGATCGCCCGGGCTGCCAAAGCCAAGAAATACGGCATAGCAGAACGGCTTTTGTCTGAACTCAGCGTCCCGCCAAGTGGAGCCATTGGAAACTCAAAACGTGATCCTGCGATTGAAGCCGCTCTCTGGATCAACGTTTCATTGATTCGGGATGACAACAACATTGACGAAGCACTTCGAATTGCGGCTTTGTACAAAAACGCCGCGCGGGCACACGTTTGCATCTCTATTTTTGAGTTAGCTAAATTTGAACCGGATGTCGAAGTTCGGATCAACGAGCTACTCAAAGACATAGATGCGAATGCAGAATCCAAATGGGTTCGTTCAAGGTTGAATGTTGCGTTGAAAAAGAAAAAAGACGGCACCAAAGCCGCGGAGATGCTGCGACGATTAAACGAATTGGAGACAGCCCGAACCTACCTTCACTCGTCCGTCGCCAAACTGCTTCGAAGCGAAGGAAAAAACAAAGAGGCGAGAGCCATTCTTGAAGCGGGTGAGCTAAATTCCGAAACGCCCTCGGATACTCCAAGTTTCTCAATGAATACATTGTCGCGTGAATTTGGTGAATCGGGTGACTTGGATCGGGCGATTAAGCTTTCGGGTAGTTGGAGTCGACACGATGCGGCAAGGAACGGTCTGCAATTTAATCAGCAGCCTCTGCATCGCATCGCAGTCAATTTAGCAAAAAAAGGAAGGCTTGAAGATGCGACGCTGGTTGCGATGGCCATTGAAGACAACTACTGGCGAGCTGACACGCTCCACGCAATCGGGGGACTGTTTTCATACAAAAATAAAAAGCTATGGCTTGAGTTTTCAAGCTTGGCCCGCGCTGAAGCTGAAAAGATCACAACAGTCCGAGACAAACAAATCATAATTGCAAAAATCATTGCTCGCCGTACTTATTACCTTGATATGACATTCGAGCAAGTCATCGAAGAAATCAAACCACTTAGCGTTTCAGACAAATCTAACGTCTTAGCAGGCAGAATGGAGTACTTGATTGACGACCTGCCAATCGAAAAGATCAAGCAGGCGATCGCGATCATTGAAGCTGGTGACACAATAAATCTACAAACAACCGCTGACAAATTGCTCGAGAGGGGCGAAACCGATTTGGCAACGGAGACCATTCTAAAAATCGAACTTCAACAAGATGGCGAACCTTACTTGCATGGTTTTTTTGCTGAGGCTCGCAAGAACTGGAATCTTGAAAAACAGCTCGATTTTATTTCCAAAGCGCACAGTTCGGAGAGACCTGCGCTACTTCTGACCGTCTTCAAGACGCGAGATGAGCGAGTCCGTGCAGCCGTTGCCCCGCTGGCGTTGGAAAGCTTGCAGGCCTCGAAAACTGGCTTTCTTTTCAATATGGAATTAATGAAACAGCTGTTTGACGAATTCACAAAAAAGAAACAGCTTAAAATGCTCAGCGAATTGATGAAAATTCACTTGGGCGAATCGTATCAAGTCCAGGAAATGAGTGAGCGGATCGAGAAATTCACAATCGATTTCATTAAAGAATTTGGGCCTGAAGAATTCGCTCCGATCTCAAACGCATTGACCGAAAATTGGTGGCAGGCGGCAATTGCAAAAGCATTAATTGAAACCGATCTTGGACTGGGAAAAATTGAATCCGCATTGGATCAAGTTGAGAAATTCCCCGAACCGATTGGACGCGCAAAACTACGTGTCTTGGTAGCCAAACACTTGATTGGCTCTCGATAACCCAACGTTTCTTCCTCTCTTTCTTGTGCGATCATTTTACGCGGTCTATTTCGCGCGTAAATTCCTTCCGGCTATTTAGTACCCAAAGCACCGCAGAAACGAGCAAAGCGATCGCGAACCAATAGGCCAGTGGAAATTCCGGTTTAACATCCAATGAAGTCTGCAATGCTTCCATCAATTCTCTCTCCTGAACTAGATCAGGCAATTTAATTTCGTCAACTTTTGAGCCAGGGTGATAGATCACAACGATAGGGACTGTCATCTGGTTGACCGACTTTAATTTTACACTGGCTTCATTATTGGCTGACGTATCCGTACAGTCTGCACGCATCGCAGTGACCTCGTGCTTTCGCATGAACTTTCTGACGCTAGGAACATCGATTCCAGCACGCTCAACAACCTTGCCAGTTAGATCCCAATCTGCGTTGAAAAACAAAAGAACTGGTTGGCCCTCGTCCATGAGTTTGTCGAAACTGCTGTGCGAGTAGTTCACCCATTCGATTGGCCGGTCATTGAAGTGGTCACTTAACCAAAGAAATCCAACTCCACATGGAATCAGGAGGATAAAGATACTCGACAAACGGATTCGCATATTTCGTTGGGACATTTGATTTACTTGCTTTCTAAATGTGACCAAAGAACCGATGGAGCCAGCTCGACCGAATTTCCAGCTGGATCACGAACATAAATCGAAGTGCCTCTCGAGACTTCCGACTCGATTTCAATACCGGCCGCGCCAAGCCGTTTTCGCCACTCAGGAAGTTCGGAACTGTCGGCAACGAAGGCGACATGGCCTTGGCCAGTGCAGCCGTGGGCGGGAACGTCTCTTCCGGCTGCGGAGCTTTTCTCAGGATCAAAAATGAGAAGATATCTTTCACCGATGCCAAGCACGATCATCAGCTCGTTTTGGCTCAGCAACGTTAATCCAAAACCTTCGACGTAAAATTTTGCCGCAGCATCTAAATCGTTTGCATACAGCACCGTCTCGTAAATGTGTTTTGCCTGGATCACGCGGTTCATTCCTTAGTTACCCGAAACGAAAAACGAAAACAAAGCCCAATCAAACATTGGACACTAAACGTTTAGCAGCGGTTTAATTTGATCATAAAGCTCTGCCGTTGCGGCGACACAAAAATGCGGTTTTTCGAGATCCAGGTCTTGGCCTCGAAAGTCCGCCAACGTTGCCCCTGCTTCGACCGCGATCAACCAGCCGGCGGCGACATCCCATTTTGAAAGTGCCGTTGCCCAATAACCATCCGTCCGCCCGCAAGCAACGTAGCACAAGTTTAAGGCTGCCGAGCCAAGCCGCCGAATGCTGCCCGCACTTTCAAGCACGTTGAGGAAACGAATGGCTTCTGGATCATTTCGTTTGACACCACGGCTGAAGCTAAACACAAAAAGTGATTTTTCAAGCTCACTGCAACCGCTTGCACCAATCGGATCACCATTGAGCGTCGCACCATGGCCTTTGATCGCGGAATAAGCTTCGTTAAGCACAGGATCCAAAACGGTTCCTACCAATAGCTGATCAATCGCGTTCTGTTTTCCGTCTGGGGCAGGGGAGTTTGACTTCTTCTGAAGTCCGACCGAAACAGCAAAAGACCGGAGCTGGTGGACGTAGTTGGTGGTCCCGTCCAAAGGGTCAACAATCCAGCAAAACTGGTGGGAACCATTTGGCTTATTTTGATCAGCCGCAATTTGGTCAGATTTAGCTTGGTCAGATTTAGCCTGGTCTCCATCAAGCGTCTCCTCCCCAACGAATTGGTGGTCAGGAAATTCCTTAGTCAAAAACTCTTTGATCACCGTTTGCGATTCGAAATCCGCTTGGGTGACCCAATCCTTGAATCCTTTTGCCTGCGGAGTGATTTTGCCCATCCATTTCAAAAGGACTTCTCCCCCGAGTCTGGCGGCTTCATTGCTGGCGGCGGAAAACTCTTTGAGTGATGGATCAATAGGCATGGGAAATGACATTCAATGAAGGGGAAATTTAGAGCAAGGCACGACGATCGGCGAATCATCGTTAGACACAGTTATCGCATCAAAACCAAGTTCGTTTAAGGGCTCATCAACTGGCTTGCCAGCTTGGCGAGTAATTTTGAATTCGAACTGGACGTTTACTTCCAACTCAAAGTTCTAGCAAACCTTCCAATCGATTCGGGCATCTGCGTCAATCTGTGCTTGTCACTTTTTGCTGGCCACCTTAAATTTAAGGATGTGTCGCGTTGCCTTAGAGTTCCCTTCCTACTTTCTGTTTTCAACCGTAGATGACTCCACCTAAGAAGAACACCAAACCGTTTTTTTCCTTCGTCGATGCTGGCTTGAAACTCGGCAAGGCTTCGGAAGCGGATGCGATTTTGGTGATCTTGGAGCAAAACACAGACTGGAAACGGCTCAAGAAAAAGGCAGGGGCCACCACATTGGTCGTCGGAACCAACGACGAAGCGATCCATGCCGCGGCGACTGAGGCAGAAATCAACGCGATTTTGCTGGAAATTCCCGAGTCATCGGTGCAGACGCAAATGAGCCAGGCCGTTTTGGCAAGTGTTGCTGCCGAGTTCATTCGACCAGGATCAACGATTGTCTCGGTCTACAGCGGATTCGACACCGAACAAATTGACACAATCAGCGTGGTGAAACTCACCGAGCGTTTGGGCCGATTGACCGCTCGCGATCTTCGCAAGCTCGAAACCAAGGTCCCACTGGATACTCTACGAACGGTCGTCGATCTGGCCGTCGACATTGGCCGCGAAGGACGTGAAGGAAAAGCCGTCGGTGGGATGTTTGTCGTTGGCGATCACAAAAAAGTCCTTGCCGAAAGTCGGCCCGGCGGTTTCGACTTGGTGAAGGGCTATTCTCGCAAAGAGCGCAGCCTGTTCGATAACAAAGTCCGTGAAGGGATCAAAGAGATCGCTCAATTGGACGGAATGTTTATCGTCTCGGCTGATGGAACCGTAGAAGGCTGCTGCCGGATCATTGATACGTCTCCAGTGGAAATCACAATGACCCAGGGTTTGGGCTCGCGACATTTCGCAGGTGCCGCGATCAGCAAAAACACCAAAGCCATTTCGGTGGTGATCAGCCAATCCAGTGGCACGGTACGCATTTTCCAAAACGGAGAAGTCGTACTAAGAATCGAACCGTTACAACGGGCGATGAAGTGGAAAGATCTGGAGCCCGAAGCTCCACCGGCTGACTAGATTTCTGCACGAACAGGATGGCTCATAAGCTGGGATGCTTAACCGACATTTTTGATCATGATTACGACTTCGTAACTAAATCAATGATCGCTGGCGGCGCTCCGATGTCGACGACCAAAACGACACCAAGACTCTCATGAGCGGCTGCGTTTTCGAAACCGATTTTTTGAGCGATGAACGTACAAGTCACATCGGCGTTGAAAGTTGTCGTCGCCGGTTGCCCTGAATCACAATCCAATCCGGTTGGGATATCGATGGCCATGCGGCGGACTTTCATTTGATTGGCTTGTTCAATCGCACTGGCCATAGGCGGTCTCGGTTGGCCTTTTGAACCTGTTCCCAACAAGGCGTCGACGATCCAGGTTGTTTTGGCTCTTTTGACTTTTGCAAAAACCGAACGAACCTTTTTGTCATCCCACTGCGAATCGAACTGGACGACTTTCATTCGAAACTGAGAAAGTGCATCCAAGTTAGTCCGTGCGTCGAGCGTGTATTTCTCCGGCGGCGCGAACAAGACGACTTTCACTTTTACGCCAAGGTTATAAAGCTGACGCGCGATCACAAAACCATCACCACCGTTGTTGCCCGGGCCGCAAAGAATCACAACCGCTTGCTCAGAAAGCTGCGACTGGGGTGAATGCCAAAGAAGTTTTTCAGCGCAGTTGCGTCCTGCGTTTTCCATCAACACAAGGCTGGGAATGCGAAAGTGATTTATCGCAACTTCGTCCGCTTGTCGGCACTGATTTCGTGTAAGCAATCCATTTCCTTTTTTCATCGTTTCGCGACGCTTGCTAATCCACTGTCAAATCCAAGTGATCAGTGTGCAGCGACTATGTTACTCCTTCTTGAGATCACGCGTCAGGTCTTGATCGGCCAACGCAACATTTACATAACCGATCATCATTTCCTCGAACGTCTGATCGCCCCATCGCACTGTTTTATTGGGGTTTGGATTGGCAAAATTCTCTTTGGAATTGTCGTAGTGAGCCACGCACTCGATCTTGGTGCCTTTCTTGATTAGCTTGGGCTCAGGAAGTTCATAGGCGTTTTGCCAATTGAAATCATAGTTGGGAACGTCCAAGAGGATTTCTTTCTTGCCGTCCGGATAAGTGGCCGTGTAACGAAATGATTTGCCGCGAACATGCATGTGCGGAAACAAGCTCAGCACCAAAACGTCTTTGGGAACCGTCATACTTTTTTTGACTTCGTGATTTGGCGCGCCCGGTGGGATCGCAAATCGACGTGTCCTGATTTCATGAGTGGCTACGATTTTGCGAATGGTTTTTGGATCTGCAAATTTGAAACCGACTGAGCTAAGATCCGTTTGGGGCGTTCCGTTGGGTGTGTAATGAAGCTGAAAAACCAACTTCGATCCTGCCGGAACAAATTTTGCATAACCTTCTGGCAAAATCATTGGCGGTGCGCCCGGAGCCGTTGCAGTGATCCACTCCGACTGAATACTTTCGTGTTTACTTTTCCTTCGCCCTCCATCGGCCGCCACAATAATGTGATGAACGACCGCGCGATTTCCGATTCGACACTCAGCCGCCGTGATCCATTTGTCTTCTTTGAAACCTGGGTCAACAAGAAAGTGCTCATACTCTAGCACTCCAGTGGCGGCGACCTTATAGGGTTTCTTAGCCATGGGCACGATGAGATCTGGTTCGCCGATTCCCCAACCTTCAACAAATTCTGGTGGATCCGGCAAGTCTTTTTTGTCACCCAACGGAGCACCGTTTTCAACCCAAGTTCTAATCAACTCACGTTGCTCGCTGGACAAGCTAATATCGTTCTTGAATTTCCCATGCTTAGGATTGGCATGCCACGGCGGCATCCTTCGTTCGGCGACAACTTCGTTGATCATCTCGGCCCACCCGACAACTTCTTCGTAATCGGTCATGGCAAAGGGAGCGACTTCGCCGGCGCGATGGCAACTGACACAATGACTGTTGAAGATACGAGAAATCTGATTGGCGTAAGTGACTTTGCTTGATTCAGATGCTTTTAACACTCGCCCGATGATACAGCCGTCCGGTTTCGTGGTGGCAATTGCGGGAGCTTTGTCATCAATCGTTGCGAGTACGGCGTCTTTCAAAAACTCTTTTTCGACTTTGGTTTTTTGCCGCCCGTAAGTGTACTGATCATCGATTGCACCGGTGTAAACCAGTTTTCGATCGGGGCCAAACAAGAACACTTGCGGAGTTCGTTGGGCACCAAATTTGTCAGCGACTCGACTGGCCGGGTCTTTGAGAATTGGAAAATCGACGTCATGTTTTGCCGCAAACTCTTTCATCTCAGTAATTGAATCTTGCCGATTAGAGTTGATCGCAATGACTTGAAATTTCGAACTCAACTCCGATTGCAAACCGGACAATCGAGGGGCATAGAGTTTGACAAGCGGGCATTCAACGCCAACAAAGACAACTGCGACCGTTTTGGATTTGAGTTCGTTCGACTTCCATGGCTTTCCGTCAAACCCCTTGAGCTCAAACTCGGGCATCGCCTGACCGATTTCAAGTGGCTTGATCTGCTTGGTATCTTTTTCATCGCTTGCACAAACACAAGATGCCAATGACAGCAACGAAACAATTGGTAACAGGAGCGTGATTGAAAACGGCTTTATTTTTGACTTCATGGCCCCAGATCCAGTTGGCAAGTTGAAGACTAGACTAAACGACTCGGAACTAACTTAACTTAATTTAACTCAATCTCCCAAGTGGGAATTCCAGCCGTAAATTTTACCCGGTCGCGCACGAGTATGTTTCAACTTCATGCCAAATTGTGATGTTTTTGGTTACAACTCGGCCCGCGAATCGGTTCAATAAGTGCGGGGCGCACTCGCTGGAGATTGCCAGGTTGGTAGCGTTACCTCACTTTTCTACAAAGATCAATTGATGCCGTCGAACACAATAGAACCTGCACCTAAACAGTCCGATCGCACCTGGCCGGTTCCATCAAAGCCTTGGGCGATGAAGATGAATTGGCACGACCTTCTGTTTATGCATTGGCGAGTGAGCTACGACTCATTGCGTGCTCTGATTCCGGAGCCGCTGGAGATCGACTCGTTCGACGGTAGCCCTTGGATTGGCGTCGTGCCGTTCAGGATGACGGGAGTTGCGCCGCGCATGGTCCCCAGCATCCCGTTTTTTTCAAGCTTCCCAGAATTGAATTTGCGAACCTATGTGACGCTTAATGGCAAACCCGGCGTCTGGTTTTTCTGCTTAGAGGCCACCAACCCGATCGCCGTTCGCGTCGCTCGACAATTTTTCCACCTACCGTATATGGACGCGAAAATTGAACTTAAAAACAGCCAGGAAAGTAACACAGGCAAGTGGATTGGATATCGTTCAACACGGACGCATCGCGGCGAGAAACCGGCAACCTTAAACGTTAACTACCGTCCGATTGGCGACTCGTTCGAGGCCAAACCCGATACGCTGGAGCATTTTTTGACTTCGCGTTACTGCCTGTATTCTGCCAATTCCAAAAATGAGATTTATCGCGGCGAAATCGAACACGATCCGTGGGAGCTCCGTGAGGCTCAAGCGATCACAAAGCAAAACACGATGACAGATTGGCTGGGGATTGACCTACCTGACGTTCCGCCGGTTCTTCATTTCGCAAAATTCACGCGAGTCGTGGCTTGGACTTTGGACAAATGCTAAAAGGCCTCTGTAAATTGCCGTTACCATCGTACGATTCGCAACAAAGTTGATTTACTCAAACCGTTGGCGGTTGGGTAGCGAGCGTTTAGAATAGACAATCGAATTAGAACGTTCCTTACGGTGCTTAAAGATGCCTCGATTTCTTACAACCATTTTGATTATTGGTTTTGTGTTTATCAGCTCAGTGGCCGCGATGCCAATCGTCATCAACGATGACAAACCGATCGTGCCCGCCGATAGCTTGCCTGCGGAAATCAGCATCGACAAAGTTCCCGTTGGCTTTGAAAAACTTCCGCCAGCTCCCAAGGACAACCCAACGACGCCTGACAAAGTCAAACTTGGGCGGAAACTTTTTTTCGACCCAATTCTTTCCAATGATGGAACGGTCTCGTGTGCGAGTTGCCATCAGCCGGAACACGGTTTCGCCAGCCCCAATCCTGTTGCCATTGGGATTGGCGGAGTAAAGGGAAAACGGAATGCCCCTTCGATTCTCAACCGAGTGTTTGGTTCGCACTTTTCGTGGGACGGCCGCGATGACAGTTTGGAACAACAAGTCATGGGCCCACTGACGAGCGAGTCCGAACTGGGTGGCGATGTCAAAACGGTGATCGCCAACATTCAGAAAAACGACGATTATGTGAAAGCTTTTTCAAACGTGTTTGGCGATGGCAAATCAAACAAAGACCTGGTGACGACTGAGAACCTCGCCAAAGCCATTGCCAGTTTCGAGCGTACACTTACGACTGGTAACTCGGAAGTCGATCGTTTTCGTGCTGCGGAATATGAAGCGCTTTCAAAGTCTGCCCGCCAAGGCCTGTGGATTTTTGAAAGCCGTGGCGGCTGCTGGAAATGCCATTCGGGTACGAATTTGTCGGATGAAGAATTTCACAACACCGGAGTTGGATTTACTGAGGGCGATGATTCCGACCGCGACACCGGACGAATGGAAGCGACGAAAGACGAGAAACACAAATTCCAATTTAAAACGCCTTCGCTTCGCGACATTGAACACACCGCGCCGTACATGCACGACGGAAGCTTAAAAACGCTACGAGAAGTAGTAGAGTTTTACAACAAAGGCGGTGCGCCCAAAGACAAACTTCTCGATGAAGAGATGCAACCACTGAACTTAAGCGAAGACGACATCAATTTCTTGGTGGATTTTTTAAAGGCACTTTCTGGCGAAGGTGTTGGCGCAAAAAAGTAGGTTCAGAAACTGAAATCCGCGGCAGCGAATGGCTCGAATCGTTGACGCGGAATAGACTGCGCTGAACCGACATGGTTTCGAGCAACGATTGCTTCGCTGACTAGAAATTATTTCTTTCCTTCAGTTAACAGCTTTTCAATTCGGTCCATTTGCTTTGAGAGCCGATCCATTCTCTCCTCAAGAATTTTCAATCTCTTGTCTAATCCGGCGACGGCGTTTTCACGCTTCTTCAAATTTTCACGCTCCTCGGAACTGAGTCTTTGAAATTCCGCCTGAAACTCTTCAAGCCCCTTCCGAAATTGATTACTCATATTAGATCTTTTAGACTCAGCCGCTTTTTTCTTGGCTTCGACAACCCAAGGAATATCCACATAGAATTTTTGAAGACTGTCAGTCACTTCTTTTTTATCTACGCCCACAAAGAGTTGCAATTCGCCTTTTCCGATTCGAGCGTCTTTGTCAGTCACCAAGTATCGCACACTTATTTTGACGGGTAGCCCTCGAGAACTCTGGCTAGTCATTTTCCAAACGGGCGTGGCGATTTTTTCTTCATACCACGCAACGTAATCAACTGGGGACTTATCGAAATTGGTCACCTTGGAAAATTGCTTTCCAACACGTTTGATGAAGAGACTTTGACAGTCTTTTTTCACCTCTTCGTTGTTGACAACAATATTTCCAGTGGCATCTATCGTGACGCCTTTGCATGCCTCTAGTAATTCGAATTTGTAAGGTCCATTACCGCCGTCAATGACCTTAATCGGTACTGTGGTTGTTCCAGTTGTCTTGAGCAATTTCGGTTTGGACTTTGCAAGTACCAGGGGCTTCTTATTTTCCTTATGCGTGTAATCGGAGCCGTCCCAAATGAATAGTTGATCATCCGCTAACACAACGACTTTGCTGCCGTGTACCGCCATTTGAACCGAGGTCTTTGGACCATGCGTCGATTTCTCTTCGCTCAACACAATCGTTTCCAAAATTTCTGGACGCTTGGCCCTTGTTTTAGATTTTTGTTCATTAACAACGGCATATACATCCAACCCAACAACTCGCGCCTTTTTACGTCCGCCACCTTGTTTCCATCCTACAACTCTTGCGGAAATGGGGGGAATCGTTTTCCCAATAAGGCTGACGTTTGCCATGAAAAGCTTTGGCTTAAGCTCTTCGGCCTTTAGTTCACGCTTTGGTCGAACGAATACGTGCCTGTCAACAGGCAAGAGCGAGACTGCCTGAATCGAAGTAATACCGGCCGAACTCCGATGTGCACTAACGTCGGTAACATTTAATAACGCTACAACACTACTCCTGGAAACCGAAGTCGTTTTCTTAAGCCCAGGCAATTTGAAGCGCTCATTATTGAGACTCAAAATCTTATTGTCACTTTCGATGTGACTTATAAACCTGCCTACTTTAAGAATCGCTTTTTCTTGAAGTGTAGTTTTATTCAACACATGACATTGCTTCTCTTCGGCCGAAACCACATAGATAAAATTTTCATCGACCACCGCATTGAAAATATCAAAACCCAGGGCCGTAGCTTTCAATACTTTTTGAGCTTCGAGATCAACCAAGGCGATTGAATTTCCAGATTTCCCGACAGCATGCCCCTTGCCACCTAACGTAGCTTTCGTGTCCATTTTTGTTTGCTTCCAAACCAACGCTTGACGGCCATCATTTGAAACCGCAAGCCCGGTGAAAGATTCGGACAGTGCAATGGTCGGATAGGAACGATCGTCTTGATCAGATTTCTGCGCCCCGAACGCAACCATAAGTGAGGGGATAAATACCAGAGACAAGAAAGTGATTGAAATGCAGTACAGACGAAGAGATTTCATGGCAACGTGCTCGCAAAAAGAGATTAGATGCCCCAACAAGAAGTTGATTCTTGGGGAAGTAAAAGGGCCAAAGACAAGGAGGTAAATTGTTATAGCTATCTTTATTGCGCTCGTCCAGTTTTTTAAGATTCGACCCTAACTCCGTCCAACATTAGCCGACTTTTCGCGTCGCTTGTCGTAATGGTCGTGGCTGTCGTCGTTCCCCAAACCAAAAATCGGATTGGCTTTAAATTCGTAGTGCGAATCGAATTGGCAATTCAAAGATGCCTACTTCGCGACATTGAACACCGCGCTGTACATGCACGCGAAAGTTCAAAACGTTTTGAGAAGAAGTTGAGCTTTTCAACAAAAGCGGTGTGCCCGATGGCAAACTAACTTAAGTGAAACGACATTGATTTTTGGCGGACTTTCTAAGGCGCTTTCCGGCAAAGGAGTTGGCAAAGAAGCAGATTCAGCGAATCCAACACGACCGGAAACCAGCCCCCTCCAAGGGGTGAACCCTGAGGTTATTTACCCGATTTGTTTCAAAATAAATCGACTTCCAATAGAACAAAAAACTAAGGTTAAATATCGCTTTGAAATGCGGTCCCCAAAAAAATCCCCTCCCCATTTCCACCTCGCCCCAACTTTTCACTTAACTAGATGAACAAAAGCAAGTCCATAAATTCGGACGAGCCAAGACGACGCAATCTGCCCCGAAAGGCAGCTGTATCCAGTCCAAAGACTCGTCATCGTCGACAAGGCGCCGCAGCAGCAGAGTTCGCACTTGTTGCCCCTCTTCTCATGATATTTCTTTTCATGATGATCGAGTCGAGCCGATTCCTAATGGGATTGCATGCTGTCGCCGGAGCCGCTCGGGAAGCAACGAGGGTTTATTCAGTTCAAGCGGACAAAGATATGGCGACTCAAGTTGCCAAAGATTACATCCGTAAAAGCTACTTTGATGTTAATGCCGTCAGACTTGAATTCAAAGACGAGCCATCTGCCGTCCCTGGATTTCGTTCGCTCTCATGCGCTCTCGAAATCGATTACGAGGACGTGAGTATTATCAGCGACCCGTTCAATTTTGGCGGAAACCCCGTACGTGGATATGCGTCGATGCTGACTCAAGAATAAGTTCAGCTCATAAATTTCTTTGAACTTGAACCTTTCCTGTTGCCATTCCATTTTAAACCACTTGTTAGATTGGAACCCACCTTGAATTCCAAAACTAAGTCCGTCCGACCTACCAGAGTTGAGAATCGACGCGGGGCCATGGTTCCGTTGGTTGCAGTCTTGCTACCGATATTCATCGCCCTAGTCGCGTTTGCCGTTGATTATGGAGTAATCAGTATCGCCAAGCTGCAATTGCAAAACGCTGCCGACGCGGGCGCGATGGCTGCCATGATGGCTCACGCCGATGACCCAAAAATGGCAGACCTTGCCGCTGTTGAAACCATAACTTCCAACCGTCTGTTTGGACATGAGATCGAGTTTTCACTCGAACAAAGCGTCGAATACGGCAATTGGGATTCGGACTCTCAAACCTTTACTCCGATCAAACGAATTGGCTCTGTGGCTGACAACTCGGGCGCGTCAATTCCCAACGGAGCAACCGCAGTTAGAGTACGATTGATCAGAAGCAAAGAACGAGGCAACGGAATTCGTCTCTTTTTTGCGCCTGTCTTAGGAAGAACCGATTTTGCAAACGTGGGTGCCGAAGCGATTGCGGGATTTTCGCCTCCTACCATAGGTTTTGTTGGTATCGATGCAGTGAACGGTAGTAACAATGCCCACACCGACAGTTACGACTCCACGATAGGAAACTACGGCGGAAGCAACCGATATGAAAATGGAGGAGTTCGCAGTAGAGGAAATATCCATCTGTCATCGGCGGTCAACATTTACGGCGACGCAGAAGGTGCAGATGTTGAAATACAACCGGGAAGCAATGCAAAAGTCTCAGGTGCAATAATCGAAACCCCAATGGGCACCGTCTTTGAAGACATTGATTTTTCAGAGGCGTTCATAAACGACAACTACACGATTGAACGTGGTCCAACATGGGCTCCGCCATTCTACAACTCATCGACAGGCGATTTAGTGGTTAACAACGGGCGCCATATTACTTTGCAAGCGGGTACTTACCATTTTCGGAACCTGCACCTTGCAGGCGGCTCGAAGCTAAATATCAACGGTGAAGTCAAAATCTACGTCGACAGCGAATTACGATTCGACAACGGAACGGTAGCTAACCTTAGCCATCAACCTCGGAATCTCGAATTAAATGTTGGTGACGGGCCCGTTAATATTCAAGGCGGTCATCAGTTGCACGCGGTAATCTACGCGCCGAAATCAGACGTGACCATCGCAAACGGCTCTGGCTTTTTCGGCTCTATTGTTGGAAAAACCCTCACATTCGCAGGAGGTGGCGGTTTACACTTTGACGAATCGCTTGTCGAACAATTGCCAAGTAACAACCGACCAAAATTGGTTTACTAAATAGCGCCAGGCGACGGTCGGGGTCGATTGAACCGGCCGGCCGGCTTGTGCTCTTGCGATTCGCGGGACACGTCGGTCGCTCTGAACACCAACCAGCCAACCAGGGCTCGACGGCGTTTGTCGAACCCCGATTGAGCCGGCAGGAGTTCGTTCTGCGCGCCAAATGTGTCGCAATGCTCGAAGTATTCTCACTTTTAATTTGTTTGACAACGACCCTAATTGCGGCCAAAACATTGTGTGTTGACGATCAAGTCGCAAACTTTGTTGAATAAAATTCAGCCAAATCTGCGATACGATTTTTGGATGACAATATTTCGGCTCCATTTCAGAATACGACATGCTCCCCACTTGGAAGCCAAAACATCAACGTTGAAATGATTGGAAGGAAAATCGATGCGTAGAGTTCTTTACCTGCAAATTCTTGTTTTGTGTTTCGCGACGATCGTTACAGCTCAGGATGCAACCAAGCAAGACAAAGAGGATTCAGCACGCGAATCGAATACTGCGGATCGGGTTGAGTTTTATTTTGACAACGGCAACCGCCTGAGTAGAAATATTACGAAACAGGCTGGGATTAGAACTCCAATCTATGACGAGCTTCTAAAAGATGATGTCGCCGAGAGATTGCGTCTTAATGAAAACCAGACGTCACAACTAAAAGACGTCAAAGAAGACCTCGAAACCCTTGCGCGTGAGAACTATCAAAAACTTGCAACCAAGGAAATGAGCAAAGAGGAATACTCAAAATTTGCAGAGGGATTCCCGGCGGAAATAACAGAAAAAGTACACGAAGTCCTCACATCCGGCCAACGAACCGCCGTCGAACGATTGAAGCAGCGAAGAAATCTGATTGCATCCGGCTTGAAACAATCGCTTGGAAACCAAGGGATTGAAATAGATGAATCAGGTTTCGCTCAATCCGTTGACCAAGCCCAGGTCGCGTTAAAAGAACTGACAACTCAGACACTTCGAGAGCTTGTCGAAGAAGTCAACTCCGCGCTGGACGAAACTCAATCTAAAGAGCTAGCTCAGGTGCTTGGAACTGACCTCGCGAATCTAATGACTTGGTCGCCCGAATTTCTTTTGTATCAATTGAACGCCTCGGTCTCAAAAGATGAAAAGTCATTCGAAAGTGTGATAGACGAGTACCTTGAGTACGACGGAATTTTCGAGCTTTCGTCTCTTGGCACCCTGAACTTTGTGCCTCAACCCGGGCGCCCGATCATGTTCAAAGTAGGAAAAATGATGAGATCAAAAATCTATGGTGACCCTGAAGCACCAGAGTTCCTGTCAGAACAAGTTAGCGGGTTGATGAGAGGAGGCAGCGAAGCAGTTCGCAATGCCCAACAGGAAATGCAATCCATCGCCCAAAAGAATAACGCACAATTTCAAGGCGGGAAAATAACCCAAAAAGAATACGCTGCAAAATCGAAGGAGTTGGGTCAAATATGGCAACAAAAGCAGTTTGAATTATTGATGGACACAATGTTGCCAGAACAAGTTGCCGCCGTTGAACGTACGCTTTACCGTCGGCTTGTTACTACGCGCGGCATTCTCGATTGCCTGACGGATGGAGAGCTAGGCACCGCGCTTAAGGTCTCGGCAGAACAAAAAGAAAAACTGAAAGCGATCAAGACGTCTACCAAGGACAAAATTACCAACGGCTTAAAACAGATCGATGACGAGTTCTTCTCAAGCTTGGCCGAATCGGTTGGACCTGAAAAGTTTGATGATTTTCAAAGTTCGTTCGCCATGAAAGGCGATGGTGTTGCACTACCAACACTCTTGCTTTGGCCGTCTTCAAACGGTGTCCTAACCAAAGAGGATTTTTTGGGGGCCAACAAGTGAACCTTTAGACCAAACTTATGCCTTCACCCCTTTCTCGTTGCTTGCCCTCGGTACACAATTAAATCTACTCCATACAACGATTTTTTTTAACTGCATGCGTTACCACGAAAAGGCCAAACCAACACATGGGTGAGACCTACAAAATTCAAAACATCAACCTCCACCTATCCGACCCGCACGAATTTAGTGGTGAGTGGATTGGTCAAATGGACATCCTTAAGCAAGTTCTGGCTTGTTGGCTTTCAGTCAACGAAGCCGATTTGCCGCTGACTCCGCGATTGGTCGGCCCTCCAGGAATTGGAAAAACCGCCCTTGCGATTTCCGCTACCAAAGCTCGCAATCAGGAGCTTTACATTTACCAATGCACCGCCGACACACGGCCAGAAGATCTACTGGTTACCCCGGTGTTGGCCGAGAGTGGAAAAATTGCCTACCACGGCTCGCCGCTAGTAACTGCGATGATTCGTGGTGGTGTTTGCGTGCTCGACGAAGGCAATCGCATGAACGAAAAATCGTGGGCGTCGTTGGCTCCGCTTCTGGATCACCGCCGCTACGTCGAGTCGATCGTGGCCGGAGTGACAATCAAAGCCCATCCTGATTTTCGTTGTGCCGTGACAATGAATCAGGACGAATCGACCTTTGAAATTCCGGATTACATTCTTAGTCGTTTGCAACCAACGCTACAGTTAAAGTTTCCCACGCGTGAGGACGAGAAAAACATTCTCCAATACCATTTACCATTTTGTTCCGACGACATGTTGGCGCTCACGGTAGATTTTTTGCAAAAGTCGCATGAGTTGAAGCTCGATTTCTCAACGCGAGACGGAATCAACATGCTGCGATTTGCGATGAAACGAATTGCGCAAGATCCCGATCACCCGGTGGCCAACGATGTCGCCTGGCGGGAAGCACTAGAGAAATGCCTGGGCGAAGAGGCAATGGATCTGGAACAACTTTCGTCACAACGAAACATGACGCTGGGCGGACAAGCCGTCCCGATGGGTTTTGGTGACTTCTTTTTTTCACCCGAAGACCCTCTGCATCCCGATATTGACTCCTACGATGAAGATGACGAAGACGACAGCAATTAACTTGCTTCAATAGCCAATGATTCACGAACTCTTAAAAATCGGGCCTCACGTAACCGCGCTACCAGTCGTTCATGGCAGTGGCGATTTTGCGTGGGAGGTGCGCCGGTTAATGTTGAAGCATTCTTTCGATTGCGTTGCCGTCCCGCTTCCGCCGTCTTTTCAAAGTACGGTTGAGTCAGCGATTTTGAATCTGCCAGTCCCCAGTGCGGTTTTTCAAAAAGAGATGCCGGTCTATTCAAAACAATGGACACCAACCCCTGAGTCAACGTCCGACGAAGAAAGCGACGACGGTCCCGGTGACGATGACGATTCAGAAGACGAAGAGAATCCTTCAGCCAGTTACGTGCCGATTGATCCTTGTCAGCCAGTCATCGCGGCGCTGCGAACTGCGATGGGCGATCACATCCCGCGACATTTTGTTGACCTTGAGACCAACCATTACCGCCCCAACTCGGCCTATCTGCCCGATGCTTACGCGCTTAAAAAGCTACCGATCGAACGGTTCGCAGCAGCAGTCGTCCCACATATCGAAGCGCCCGATTGTTCGCAGTGGCGGAAACGCGTTCGCCATATGGCTTGGCAGCTTCGTCAGCTTTCGGTCGACTACAAAAACATTCTGTTCATCACGAGCATTCTTGATTGGCCATGGATTCGCGAGCAATTCAACAACCGAGAATTAAAGTGCCCAGAAAACGACGCGGTTCAAGACGCTGAAACCTACCAAGTAAAAAAAGAGACGTTGTACTTTTTGCTTGGCGAGTTGCCATACATCACCGGGCTCTACGAAAATGCCCGACGTGAACTAGAAGATGATGCCGATCTATCAATCGATGGTTTAAAAGAACTATTGATTGCATCACGAAAAGATTATCAAGCCGAATACAAAAGCCGTGCGAGGAAGATCACGCCCAAGCTTCTATCACAATGCTTGAAGTACACCCGCAATTTGACTTTGATTGAACACCGCATCACACCACAACTTCCATCGATCGTGACGGCAGCACAACAAATTGCGGGAGACGGATACGCACTTCACGTATTGGAAAAAGCAAAACAGTTTCCATTTTTTGAAAACCTGTTCTTGCCAGAAGTCCGAATGTCTATCGACCAGGCTGCGTTTCCTGAAGACGAAGTCATGCCGGTCGTCAGTCGTTTGCCGGGGCCGCCAATGACTTCGTGTCGGATCGAGTTAGTACCGCGACCAGACAAAAAGCAACAAAAAGATTGGCAGCAACAATGGAATCCATTTTCGCAATGTAGTTGGCCTCCAGAAGACGAACTGATTGAGAACTTTCGTCAAACCGTTTACGACCGCGCACTGGAAGTCATGGGCGCTGACCTGGCTCAAACTGAAAAATTTACGACCAGCATCAAAGATGGAATCGATATCCGGGAAACGGTGCGACATTGGTACGACGGCGAAATCCACGTCAAAGTCCTGCCGCCCAATCGTGGCAAAATGGATTGCTCGGTGATGCTGTTTGATTCGCCAGCGGACCCGCGTGAGTATCCTTGGCGAACGACGTGGTTTGCAGAACACAAAAACGAATCAACGTTGGCGTTTTATGGGACGGATTTTACCGACCAGCCAGTCGGGCCTGGCATATGTTTGGCGAACTATGGTGGTGCTATGTTTCTTTTTCCTCCTGTGGCGATTCCTGATATCTGGCAGGACCCTCGAATTGATTTTGCAACAACTTTGGAAGAAAGATTACTGGCCGCCGCGTGTTTGCACAGCCAATGCCCACATATCGCGTTGTTGAGCGCGTCGCCACCGGGTCAAGCCTGGAAACAGATTGCCAAACAGTTCAAGAAAAAGTGGGTTCATTTACCCCTGTCGCGATTCAGCGATTCAACAATCCAGCAATTACGAATGGTTCATGTCCTCAATGGAAAAGAAGTCCGCAGCCATGCCGCAGATTTCATACGCAGAGTTTGACTATAAACCGGCGTCCCGTTTTGCTTCTCCCAAATACTCGCTAAACTGTCAGAGTGGTCTTGCTTCCATGTTTGACTTCAACACCTACCCCAAACTACGAATCAGGAAACGCCATGAGCAACATCGATCTTTTTCGCAACCTTGTAAATTTGGCTGCGATCGACAAAAAATTCACCGACGAAGAAATTCAGTTCCTTGCCCAACGCGCCGAGCAATGGAACATTCCAGTAGACGAATTTGAATCAACCATTGTCGGAATCTCATCTGGTGAAATCGAAGTCAAAATTCCTGATTCATTTGAAGACCGTGTCGTGATGCTTAAGGAAATGATTCGCCTTATGGCTGTCGATGGTGAAATGGCCGAAATGGAAAAAGAGATGTGCGCCTATGCTTCTGGGCGCATGAAATTCTCAATTCAACAGTTTGCTCAGATCTTGGATGAAGTCATCAGCGAGCCATAGAAAACATGGAACCGTTGAGAAAAAGTGTTTGATGCACCGATTCGGCAACTCAACGCCACCTGTTTGAGAGAATCCAAAATTTGATATCGCTTTTTCGCTTTCGCAATTCAACCATATAGATAGATTATTATACCTTTAATATTCAATCCGATTGGTAAAGGTGGTTAGCTGTCTTATTCATAACTTTTGTCGAAAGCTAGTAGCCCGAATGGATGGTAATCATATTAAATAAATTTGGCGCTGTATTCTTATTAAAGTTTCCCCAAATGGGGAACGAAGACAATTATAGCGCAAACCCGCCCCTTACGCGGGAAACGCGCCTCCTCACTCACCCAAAAACTTCAAACGCTCTTCCTGAGCACCTCACCTCCTTCCAACGAAATGTGACAGATCATGTCAATCAAAATGGATTGGCGCTGGTGGACTTATTTCAAACTCGAGTCTGAATTAGTCTCAGCAGCCAATGTTGAAGAATACGACATCAAAACAAAGCGAATTAAATTTCGCCGGGAATGGAACATCGAAGCAGGTGAAATCCCTGATTCCATTGAAACAACATTCCTTGAAATCTGGGGCAACCCAAAAAGAACGATCACCCTCTCACCGCGAGACACCGATTTGCTTCAATCGGGACTTAAGCCTGATTCGTTTATCATATTGGTTGACCAAGACCCCGAAGAATTCTTTGGCAAACCAAAACTTCTTGCGAATTATTTTCCACCGGCATTGAAACGACAAGTTGCCGATTTGGAATCAAAAGAACTTAGAGATTCAAACCCGACCTAAGAATTCCATTTGGATTGACGTCTTCGTTTCGTTGACAATCATTCTTTGATGATCAAGGTTTACTGGGATTGGCATCTGAACTAACAGTTGATTTCGTAGCCGGAGTCGCCAGACTTCGGGCGAATTGCCAGGCCATCCTGAACTCTGGCGAGTCCAGCTACATCAGCTGGCGACCATACGCTTGTTAAGTCGTTGGCCGCCTCTAAATCGTTGGCCTACCTCTAAATTGTTGGCCGCCACTAAATCGTTTGACTACCTCTAAACATCGTCTTTGGGTGGAGCAGGGCGGTGAGCCAAAGCTGCCGCATCGTCCAATCTCGGATGCGTATCTCGCAAGTCATCAGCGGTCATGCCCGATCCATTGTTCATTCCATCCATACGTCGCATCGTTTGGTAGATCGCATGGATCGCAGCTTCAACGTCTCCCGTGTGGCCCGATTCAGAAATCGTATGCATGTTGCGAATTGGAAATCCAATTGACGCACACGCAGAATCAATAGCCGCCAAAACCGCCGCCATCGCATCAGTTCCAGTATCACGTCCAGCCAACTCATGCTGAACGGGAATTCCATGTTCCAGCGACACGGACGTGATCATCGAATTGAGAGCGGCACTTGTCACCGCACCATGCGTCAACGTATAGCCTTCGCTCATGGCAACGGGTTCGTAGCGACGGTCACCAATTCCTGGGGCGGCCGTAAAATCATGTGCAACGTCGACGGCGATCGTCACGTCGGGGCGAAAGTGTTCAGCCAACACACGACTGCCGAATCGACCGATCTCTTCGTGGGAAGCGAACGCGCCGAGATAGCGAACATTTGAAAGCGATGACTCTGCGACCAGGCGTCCAATCTCGGCGGCAACAAAGCAGCCCAATCCGTTGTCAAGATACGCGCCGGAGAACGTGTCTGGAGAAAATCCTCTTTCGATTGGGCGATCGTAAATGATGGGGTCGCCCGGTCGAATACCAAGCGCTTCGATCTGCGCCTTTTTGTTTTCGCCATGAATGTGAAGTTCGAGGTACATCATTTTTGTCTTGATGCCATCGTCGCCGCTACGAAGTTTTGGATCAGCAAAATGAATCGCGCCAATGGCCTCGATTGTTCCGCCTTTGATCACTCGCCAAGTACCACAATTCTCAGGGTCTTCGCTGAACAATTTTACTTTGTGGCCGATCAACGTTGTTGGCAGCATGGAATCCGAATTGACCCAGATCTTTCCATCGTCGCCAATGCTGCGGACCTGCATACGGATTTTATCGGCGTGCCCAATGACCATCACTGAAAACGCATCCGGATCGTTGGGCTTGGTATCCATCACAATACCAGCGTTGCCTTTGAAAGAATGAATCGCCCAATCCTTAGGCATGAACGAACGAAGGTGAGGCTCCAGAACGCCACGTGTCATTGCGGCTTCCAGACCAATCGGACTGGGTGCATCCAGAATTCTTCGCATTAAATCGAAACGCTCGTCAGACATCGTTTGCTGCCATGGCTTGGATTCGTTACTCACTGGACCCTCTTCGTTAAAATGATTTTACTTTTTGGACTTAATCTGTTTCGACATTCAATTCGAAATCTTAAACAGTTAAAACGTTTGACCATAGATGACTTTGCAAATCCAGATTGGACATTTGCTGGATCACGACTATCGCCCACCACCAACAAAAAAACCACGATACACAACGGGCTCGAAAATATGGAAGGAATTTCGAGTCGGTTGTTTTCGTGGTTTTCGATTTGCCGTTTTGAGGCGGCATTCGACTTTTGGATCTAGTCGTTTGAAGCCAGTTTGTTCATCTCAGCAATGACTTCGGTATTTTCTGGAAACCGACCTGCTTCGTTCTTTGAGAAGACTTTCGTTTCGTTTGCGACGACTTCGAAACATCCACCCTTGGAAGGAATCAATTCAGCTTGAACACCAAATGTTGACTCGATTTCGGCTGCCAAACTGGAAGCCTGCGGTAAGTAATTTCACATTTGGCAGTATTCAATCGAGACTTTCATTGTGTTCCTTTTGGTTGTTATCTATCGAGCAATTTATCTATTGGTGTTTTGTTTGCGTTTAACAAACTCTGTTCAGCAAACTCTGCGTAAGCAAGAAAACTCTGCGTAACGAAACTCACACGGGCTCATCCCCCGTTCGAGCAATCTGATTCGAGCCAACCTAATTCGTTCAAATTGATCTAATTCAAACTAAACCCAGGCGGGAAATCTTGCTTGGCTGGCTCGGTGCTTCGCAGTTGGATCTGCTCGTCCAACAATCGCAAAACGATTTCGCCGCGTTGGCCCAACTCGGGAGTTTCCAACACCAACTGCTGTTGGGCCGGCGAGGCTCCGCACGCGTAGCAAATCATGTCCACCAACTGCCCGAAAGACAAGTCTTCATCGATAAACTGATCCATTGCTTCGGCATTCCAGTCCGACCGAAGCGTTGCCAATTTACGAAACTTGGACACAATCTCAACTCTTAGCCGATCAATCTTGTCTCTGTTCTTGACCGTGTCGTCGAGAATAAGAACTTCCGCCATTCGGTAGGGAGTTTCGATGGACAGTTCTTTGACAATCGCTGCACGCTTGGTTCCAACGAGAAAAACGTTGTATCGGCCATCGTCCAACAATGTATGTGAAAGGATTTTCCCGACACAAACAATTTTGGAAATTTCCGGTTGGCCATCGACCGCCTCAGTCGGAACTGAATCCGGTTTCAAATAGGCCATCGTGATCAATTCGTCAGCCGCCAATGCATCGTCCATCAGCACGCGGTAGCGCGGCTCAAAGAGATGGAGTGCCTGAACGACGCCGGGAAATAACACAACGTTTGGCAATGGAAACAAACGGACGATGTTTGCAAATCCGTCAGGCAGAGAAAGATCTGCATGGTTCAACGACATTTAACGTGTCCGCATTAGTGAACGTGTGTAGAAAGCCACCCAACTGCAGTGAGTGAGATTGAACTTTCTTGATGGCAAAAAAAATTCCGCGCCGACGATCGACACGGAATTTTGGAAATTCAATTAGTCGCCAGACATGAAAATTTGAAGCACGTACCAGAACAACAATGCTACCGAAGCAAACAATGCCAACGATGCGGCAACGTGCTGGTTGGTGTTGTAGGTGTGCAGAACGTTCGACGTGGTGTAAAGGATGATTCCAGAAGCCAAAATCACCATCGCAACTGAGAACCAAAGTCCAAGACTAAAGCCCATAAAGATCGAAGCCACGATCAAGCCCATTGCGATAAAGCCACCTGCCACGATCGCCCATTTCATGAATGAGAAATCAGCCTTGGTAACCAACACGGTCAAAGTCAATCCGCCGAACACGACGCCGGTAACCAAACCTGCAGACGCAATCGCATCGGGAGCAAATTTTTCCGCCATATAAAGAAGCGGCACGAGGATTAGAGCCTCAGCAACAACATACAAGCAAAGGCCCACGTATTGCATTTGGCGTGAAGTGTTACTGTGTGCCCACATGTTTGCAACGTAGCTGATCCCCATGAATCCGCCGAGGAACACTAGCCAGTGCCAGCCAGAAGTCACCCAAGCAACCAATGGCGCGAGTTGATCATGGAACACATTCAAAATAATCGCATCAAGTGCTACACAAGCCAGAATCGCGCCCAGCAAGTGAATGTAGGTTCGTCGAATAAATGTTGAGCGAGCATCGACTGACGCAAACTCAGCCGTTGTCGGCCGCATATATTCGGAGGACGGTTGATATGGATTTTGGCTCATTAAGAACACCTTGGAATTATGTGAAGTGACTGAAAAGACGGGGTTAATCTTCCCCCAATAGAGTAGATAGTTATCTAAGTATCGTCAATGTTTTACACGAAATGTACGGTTTTTGGGCCTCAAAAGATATTCGAATTTAACTGGGCAATCTCGCAGAACGGCTACGGCCTTGCGAAGAAGCGGCGATACTGGTTTGGCTGGTGGTGGAGTTGCGGTGGAAACCGCAGGCTATCGCCAGGCGGCTGATGTTGCTGCTGCACCGGCGGTCGCGGTTTCTCGTGGTCTCAGCCGCAACGCGATAGCGTGCGGTTACTTGCGCTGGAGTGGTTTGGCTGGCTAGTACTTTATGGTGCCATGAGCCACCAAACTGGAAACTCGACGAGTAAGCGGGTAAACAGCGGTCTTTGCTTAACTGGAAACCCGACGCGCTGCGAGGGAGACAACCAACTTTCTTGCTTACTTTTAAAAACTGGAACCCCATGCGTAATACTTGAAATTCCATTAGCGTCGTTTTTTGTCGATCCAGATACGTAAGATGGCACATTCCTGTCCGCCATTGGCGAATCTGAAAAAGACGGACAAGAATGTCCATCCTACAAAACAGTGGGCTTCAAGTCGCTAAAGCGAGGAAACAGTCAAAGAGAATTGATGAAAGGTATCGATGAGTCTTATCGAAATTGAAAATACAGAAGTTGGCCACAATTTGAGTCTCTATGACCTGCAAATAAAGCCAACTTTTGGAATGCAGGGAGCTGGTGAACCGACTGAACGGGGTACGCTAAGAATGCTGGAAGAGCTTCGAAGGAGAAAAGGTAACAAGGGCGGCCACCAGTATTTTCTTCAAACCGAGCTCATCACTGCGTATCCAATTCCCTCGGTTCGAGTTGACGCATGGTTTGTGTCAACCTGGAGCCCGAATCCCGAAAGTTCCTTGTCTTGCCTGAACCTGATTTGGCTAGTGGACGATATTGATAATGTCTTCTCGCCCGATATCAAGGAACTCCTTAAGAATTTGAAGTGGACAGAATACGCAGGTCCATTTGATTTTTAGCGCAATTAGAATAGAAATCCGAAACCAGCCCCGCCTAATAACGCACGCCTCCTGAACCGGACGACCAAGATATTCAAACGGGTTAGCCGCGACTTTCGTGAACTTGGAATTCAATACCTTGACAGTTCGGCAGATGGGAAACACAATCCCTTTCGTGATGTGACTTCGCTTGGACGCAAAGCACTAAATGGCCTTGAACTGGCCGCTTTGATGGATCGCCTCAGACTCCCCAATCTATCTGCCACAATCATTAATTAGCCACGAAAGCAAAACATGATTCTCTCCGGCGAAGAAATCGAACGGCAACTTGGCAACGACATCAAGATTGATCCATACAATCCGGAGAACATCAATCCCAACAGCTACAACCTCACCCTGCATGAAGACGTGGTGACGTATGAAGAAGTTGTGCTCGATATGCGGAAAAGCAATCGCGTCCGGCGAATGGTGATTCCTGAATCCGGATTGGTTCTCGAACCCAACCGGCTTTATCTTGGGCGAACCGTAGAGCGAACTGAGACGCACAACCTTGTGCCAATGATTGAAGGCCGCAGCTCGATTGGACGTTTAGGGTTGTTTGTTCACGTCACCGCTGGATTCGGCGACGTCGGATTCAAAGGGTTCTGGACGCTTGAGATGTTTGCGATCCAGCCAGTTCGAATTTACCCTGGTGTTTCCATTTGCCAAATCTTTTATCACCAAATCGATGGCGCGATCAAAGAATACTCCAGCGGCAAATACCAAAACAACCACGACATCCAACCAAGCTTGCTTTACAAAGAGCTCAATCCGAACGCCGAAGAAGAAGACGCCCAATTGATGCTTGGTTTTCGCCGAGGTTAACGTTTCTTACGTTTACGTCGTTTGGATTAGGCTTTGTTCGATGGCGATTTTCAAGTGATCGGCTAGAACAAGTTTTGGAATTGAAGCCTGAAACGGAATCAATTTTGAATCGGAGTTCAATTCTGACTCCGATTCAATTCAGAATAAACAGCCGCGTTGAACAAGAAAAATCGTTAACGAGCGGCCTTTTTCGCAGCCACAAACTTGGCGGCGACATTCTTCCACGTTTCATAAGAATCATCAGCCGGAGTCTCCTTGGTCAACATGCGAAGTGCCTTCGCAATCGTGGCATGGTACTCGTTAGGTTTCGCAGTCAATTTTTCAGCGACCTCCATACCTTCCTGATGGGAAACGACCCTTTCACGAACCACATAATCGAATCGTTGATTTTCTGGCCACGGACGAGCGTCCTCGACAGGTTGAACGACTGAAAAATCCTGTCGTAGATAAGTCACATCGGCGCGAACCATGGCGCCTGAATTCGACTGGTAGTACTGCCGAGAAAGCGGCAACCCCCAAACTGGAATCAGCCCGCGTCCTGTGTCATCCGGATTTTGAGAATCGGCATGGCATAGCGTACAGTTTTTCATATGGTTGATCGCAACCAACTCACGGCGAACAAAGTCTTCACCTTTTCGACGGGGAATGCGTGGGTCTGGTCGCCTCAACAATTCAACTAACGCCGGCACTGCGTCGGTATCGTTAAGCCGCACTAACGCTTCGGCCGAATGCTTGGCCACCTGTGGCCAGGGATACTGAAAACCATCCAGCAAGTTAGACCGATAAAGCTCCGCTGGGTAGCTTCGCAGCGCATCCACGGCGGCAACGCGAACCTCTGGATCCAAATCGTACCTAGCGTAACAAGTCAACAAACCGCAACCTATTTTGGAGTTGGTACGATGAAGCGCCTTTACCAATTCCAAGCGAATTTCAGGGCCCTCGATTTGCAACATTTGATCAAGCGTGGTCAAAGCTTGAGTTGCTTTGGGGTTTGCCGCGATATCGGCAATCATTTTTTTCACCGCGCCCATCCGTTGCTTCGTATTCCTACTCGCCACCCGAGCTCCGAAAGGATCAAACTCTTGAAGAATTGAGCCTGTAGTCAGCGACACAAATTGAAGCGTCCTTGCATTGTCTTCTTCTAAATGACACGCGTCTCCCATAACCAAATTCAATCCTTGCAAGTCCTCACGATTGGGCAACAACATCACCAACGGCTCAATCGGCTCCAGCTCATCTCGCCCCTCTAGCTTGGTCACCTGTGCAGCCGCCATTCCCGACTGCTCAAGAAGTCTCCTTCTCTCTCTGGTCAATCGATCCTGCTCTTGCTTCAAACCTCGCAGGGTAGCAGCGATTCTCATAAAAGTCGCACGGTCATTGGTTTCAGATTTTTGCTTATGATATGAACTAATTTTCTTGCCAATTTCCCGAGCCTCAAAAAGCAACTGCTCAGCTTCAAAAGCCAATCCACCAGCAAGTGAAGTTTCCGAAATCAATCTTTGGGCGCTCGAAAACTCATTACGATTGCGATAGATCCCGATCTCAACGGCTGAGTCAGCCAACTCATCTTTTAACTTGGCCGCCGCCAATGTCTGAATTGAGGTTTCAGGCAAAAAAGCATCAGTGGCAGCTGGAATTGGAAGCTTTCCAGAGTCCGCAAATTTTTCAAGCTCCAACGCAGTCACCGTACGATAATTTTGAAAGCGTTCCGATTTCGCCCGCTCGCCCCACTCCAAAAACAGCAATCCGCCATTGTTCAGCTCGGTTCCCAACATGCCTTTCAACACCGTTTCCGCCTCATTTACACAGGCGTCAATCACTGGGAGGTCAGACTTGCTCCGCACTGCGGCTAACGAGAGCAAAGACTTGGCTGTAAAAGCGTCGACTCGACGTCTTGTTGCGATAGTCGATTCCAATTTTTTTAACTCCCTTTCCATGGTGGGCACTTTGCCTGAGAAAGGTTTTGCAGACTTCGCAACCCGGCTTCGAAGTGTGTTGATCGAATCATACATTTCATCCAAGCCGTCGAATCGAACCTCGGTTTGAAACTCACGCCCGATAAATTTGACCCGGCCAATCCAATGCTTCTCTAAAATGGGACTCAGAAAGTGAACCCGCTTGGCAACTTCGTGACTGACTCTCGCCATCACCAAATCAAACGACTCCATCGGAAACGTGTTCGATATCTTCTTGTCGTTAATCGAAACGACCAGCCTGTTTCTGCGCCCCTCGACCTGGACCACCATATCCCAAGTCGGCTTGGGGCCAGTGTAGGCAGGCTTGACAGGAGTCACGCTGGCAACTTGATCACCGCCTCCCGTTTTGGTTGGATCAACAGTTTTGCCCTTATCAGGCGAATCATTTGCAGTTGAACCATCGGCAGGCAAATCATTTTTCGCAACGACTGAATCGACTGACTTGTTTGCGGCATGTTTATTTACAGCATCTCTATTCGCAGCATCCAGCTCGGTCGCGGCAACTAAATTCTCGGTCGGCTTGACCGCTGAATCTGCAGGGCCCACCAACCCCGCCTCAGCCACATTGAATTGCAAATCGGAGCCAGCTGAAAACATCCAAGCGAGTCCAAAGCCTGCAAACACGGTGGCTGCAGCACAAACAGAAAGAGCCAGTTTTCGACTCGTGATGGCCGACCGCGCCGAAGCCGTTTTCCCATTTGCCGGGCAAAATTCGGCTATTGCTTTCAAACCAACTGTTGACGCGTTTGTTAATGAGCCGTTTGCTGAAGCGGATTTAGAATTGGCAGCCGTTGATGCTTTGTCAATTTGATCCATCAACGACCGACGACCAAAAAACGAATCGGAATCCATTCGCAGTTCGACTCGACTGAGGAACTCCGCACCTTCAGCGCACGATTCTCCATACTCATGGAGCACCGAATCCATTGCAAGGTCTTCAAAATTTTCTTGTTCGTCGAAATCCTGGTTCGCGGGATCATGATTCATAACATCACCTTGTGAATTTTTCTTGGCTTGGGCGTACGAATTTGGGCAAATCGCACTTGGGCATTTTTGAAGCAATACAACGTTGTAAAACGCCTCGAATTCGTTTTAGCTTCATGCGCACCGAACTGTCGGATTGGCTGGTTTCCTCACCGATCACCAATGAAGTCTTCTTCTCAAAATAGAACTTCTTAATCAAAAGTCTTGACTGCGAAGGCAACGCCTGAAGACAAGCCTCCAACGCCTGCGTGCGACATTCGTTTAGCTCCGCGTCATCATCTCGATCCAATCTTTCCAACGCCAAACGACATACGTCTGAGGATGCAAACGATTTTTGATTCTGACGACGTCTGACTTCTGAACGAAGAAAATTCAAAGCCTTGTTGCGGGCGATTCCCAACAACCAAGTGGAAATTTTTGATTCTCCGCGAAAGTCCTTCAGCTTACGAAAACACGCAATAAAAACTTCTTGTGCAAGATCATCAACCTGCTGCGAGCAATGAACATATCGAGCCAAAAACACCCTGACGGTGGCTTGATGCTCTAACACAATCTCCTGAAACTCCTGAGGAGAATCAGCCACACCGACTTCGGATATTTGAGATTGTTCTTGGTTCAAAACGACGCTTTCCTAGTGAGGTCGTGGTCTTCAAGGATTAAGTTGCCATTGCGTGGTGTTCGTCACACTCTTTTTGAGAAGTTTTTCAAAATTCACATGCCGCCCAGTTACAGACGACATTCACAAAACCGATTTTGGTTGGAATTCATTCTCTAGTCCGGGCGTGGCCGGGTCAAATCTGACAGCATTTAAAGTCAAAATATCACGGTTTCAACGGTTCAAAATGTTAAACATTAACGCGAATGCGGGTCATACTCCCGACTGCAATTTTCTAAGTTCGTTTTTTCGCCATTTGCTAAAGTTAATTCTTGTCGATGGATTTGGGATTGGTAAATTCATTCAACGGAAACAAAGAGGAAGCGATCTTTCCTCTCTTGAATCACTTTAACAATCACCAATTTTAATTCTTGGTACTCTCATGTCAGACGTCGAACTTTTGATGCAGAACGCACGCCTTCGAGATGAAATGGAGCCGTTTCTCGATGAGTCGGTTTTCCTCGTGGACCTCGACAAAATGTCTGTCCGCCACGAAAACGAGTTCCTCACGTCCTTATTGGCTTGGGAGAAAGCTCCTGTGCTTCCGATCTCACAATGGTTCGAGCCTGAGTTATCGATGGCCGACCACCAAACGTTGTCCGACGCCGAACTCAAGCAAAAGCTGCATCAAGTCATCGGTCGTTTGTACGAGAAAAACATCTTGTTGGTACACACCGACCATTTGTCCGACCGTCAACTTTACTGCTTGATCGCCCGTGATATTTTGCCGGCACAAGAAAAGAAAGTCGTACTCAACAGTAAGTTTTTGAAATGGCAGTGTCTTGATATCGTTGAAGACGAAGAGTCATGGCTACGCTATTACGCATCCATCGAAGATCGCGAAAACTGGTTTGAAGAAACCGGCCTGAAGTTGCCGCCTCGCGAAAAAATCCCATTCCCGAGAAAGCTTCCTCAACACGCTTGATTGACTGGGCATCTAACAAGCCAACACAAATGAGGTTTCATGGAACCGGGAAGCCGGTCACAAAGATTGTCCAATGCGTATCTTGCGTCTACAATCACACCATGGACACTCAACCAAAACAAATACTTGACATTGCACTTGCTCTTTCGGAAGACGAACGTGGCAAGCTAGCCGCAACACTCATCCGTAGCTTGGATGCCGCGCCCGATCAAAATACCGATGCTGCATGGGCTCATGAAATCGAAAAACGACTTACCAGCATTGACAATGGTTCAGTCGAACTCAATTCATTCGATGCGGTGATGTCAAAAATGCGTGCAAGGCGCAATGGCTAATTTACCATTCTGGTTTCACCCAAACAGGAGAGCCGCACGGCCAAGTCTGGACGTAGCCGATGTCGCCAGACTTCGGGCGAATTGCCAAGCCCACTGAACGCTGGCGGGAAAATGCCTCCAGCAGCTGAACATTTCATCTACGCAAAGGCGAGTTGGCTCTTGTTCTACTGTCGCACTCAAATGATCCACAAATTAGTCAGCAGTAACATGCTGCTGAGCGATAGCCCGTTCAGAAATCGATAGTAGCTCGACTCTCCGAGTCGATTCTGATGCGGTAAATTTCGACTCGAAGAGTCGAGCTACTAAAAAAATATCCACTAGCGTTTTCGACGAAGCAAGCCGAATCCAGCGGGCAGAATGATGTTGGCTCAGGCACTGAAGTGATCGTGCCGTTGAATTGTAGATGTTAAAGTTTAACAGATATCCGGGTTAGCCTCATTGAAACGGCGCATGTCAAACTTTCTTGGTTGTGCGGACGATATCAAATAAATCGTCGTTTTGTGCTCAACTCTTGCACTCGGTATACGGATGCGTGACCTGACATTTCTTTTGATTTTGCTTTGCTGTTTGGGTGGCTGCCAGTCACCACAAGCCGCTTTGCATACGATAGAGAACTGTAATCCGTGCCTATCAGGCCACCTCAATCCAACATTGAACACTCCCGTGGTTACGGAAGCGCGTACGATCGAAGACTTCGTGCAGCTTGGGCTAGCACAAAACCCTGCTATCGCCACAGCACAGCACAGAATCAATTCGTTGCGGCATCGGATTCCACAAGAACTTTCGCAGCCGGATCCAATGGTCAACACGACGACTCACTTGTCGCCCGTTGAAACCGCGGCTGGCAGGCAAGCGTTTGCGCTTGGCGTGAGTCAAAAGGTTGTCAACACAGAGCGACTTGCAACCAGGGCCGCGATCGCTTTGGAAGACGTTCGGGCGGCGGAACAAAATTTGAATGTCGTTCAGTTGGAAGTTGCGGAAAAGATTCGCATCACATGTTACCAACTACTTTTTGTGCGTAAGACAATTGAGATAACCAAACAGGATGCTGAGTCCCTGGAGCAGATTAGCGAGGTCGTCCTGCGTCAATACGAAGTCAAACAATCAGTTTCGCAACAGGATGTTTTAAACGTCCAGATTGAACAATCAAAAGTCGAGAATCAGATTGTTGCTCTGCAGCAAAAAGAAAAGTCTTATCAAGCGAGACTGGCAAGGCTTGTTCACTTGAGTCCCGAATCCAGTTTTGACATTCTCGATGAATTGAGTCTGACACTTGGTCCGCTTGATGCGAACGTTCTGACTTCACAGGCGATTTCAGCTCGGCCCGAACTGGCCGCTCAGCTTGCCAACATTCGACGTGAGCGAAAGAAAGTTCACTTGGCGAACTTGCAAAACATACCGGACTTTACGGTCGGATTGAACTGGATCGCAACTTCCTCGGACGGAATCAGTCCCGTGGCCAATGGCGATGACGCGTTGCTGCTTGGAATCGGATTCAACTTGCCGGTTCGCAAAGGCCGGATCCAGGCTGCGATTTACGAAGCCAAGGAATCCAGCCTCGCCTCGGCAAGCCAACTCGAAAGCCTCAAAGACGAAGTCGCTGAAGAAGTTTTTGATCTCGTCGCCAAAGCCGAAGGCACGGCTGACACTTTGCAATTGCTTCAGGAAGACATCATCCGCAAATCCGAACGAACGCTGGATCTGTCGATCGAAGAGTACACCAATGGCGACGTGAAGTATGTTCAGCTGATTGAAAACTGGCGAGCGTTATTGAAGTACCGAATCACCGAATCGCGCCTGATCGCCGAGTACAACCAGATTTTGGCTTCGCTTGTTCGGAGCATTGGTGAACTTGGTCCTATTTCTGGCGCGGAAGCTATTCCGCCTCGACCGGAATTCGATACTCAGCCAGTATTGGATGAGGAAGCTATTGAAGAAGAAAATGAGCGTCCCAGCGAAATGGAAGACTCGGATGCTTCGTTGGTCGACGATCCAGAAGACGAGTAGTTTTACTCATCTTCCTCAGCGGGCATTACTTCTACCGAATTCGCCTTGAAACGCCCGTCAACAATCTCGCCGGTGACTTTGGCTTTGCGAATGCAGTTGCAAAGACCGTCTTCTCCATGGGCATCACCATGATCGTCAATAGAACTTCCGTCAACAAAATAGCTTTGTCCGTCGATTCGCACTGCCAGGTCACACCCGGAGCCGTCCATCCCAAGTTGGCATTGTCCGCAAGATAATTCAACGACTTGATCCACAAGCGAGTTGGAACTGCGGTTCTCGGTCTGCGTCATTGAACCTTGGTCGATGCTCTCGGTACTGACTTGCTCGCCACAGCCAACAATGGCACATGATAAAAACATCAAGGTCGCGGTAATGGCCAAACGCATTGTGGATATCTTTGATTGGGAGGATAAGAGTATGCAGATAAGGGAGTCTGATTGTTTCTACTGCTCTCAATCCTAACCGAGAATTGTAATCGTGGCCATCATCTTCGATGACTTAAACAAGTCGGGTTTTAATAAGTCCTTTTTGCATTCGAAAAAGGGCAACGGAATATCCGCTGCCCTTTGCCTTTTAAAGAAAGTTAATGTTGCGACGTGAGTTTACTTTCCGAAAAGTTTACCGATCCCTTTGCTAAACTTTTGCCCCGTTGACTTGGCTTTGTTGCCGAAGTTTCGAACGGTACCTTGAGCGCCCCTCACCGTGTTGGTTGCCCAGTTGGGAACGCCGGGAAGCTGGTTACCTGTTGGCGGAGGATTGATTCCGTATCGCGGTGGAAGCGGCGGCTGGCGGATACGATCAAATTGTTGTTTCGTCCAGTTCAGAGCTTTTTTTGGATTGGGGTATTGGACACGGCCGTTCACGGCCCTAGTGGCCTTAATGATCGGGTTACCACCAAAGTTAAACGACCCAGTGGGCCTCGGATAGACGGTGGTTGCTTGTGCTTGGGTGTAACTCGGCCTCAGATAGACAGCGGTTTGTGGTGCTTGGGTGTAACTCGGCGTCGGATAGACGGCGGTTTGTTGTACGTAATGCTGAGCATCTGCTTTGGCTGCAAAACAGAAAAACATGGCTGCTGCTAGAGCTGTCATTGGAAATGTCTTCATCTGGATCTCCTTGTTTGTAACTTGTAAATGAGTTGCGTTCTTGCCTGAGTGAGTTACTGCAGCACCGATCTCAAAACTTCGAAGAAATGCAGATGTTTGCTTGATTTTTCATGGCGTCTGGGGAAGAAAAAATTTTCTGAATAATTGTTGTTTTTCGTGCCGGCAAGTTGCTACATTCGCAGTACTCACGGTAGGAGGGTACGCCATTGCAGAAAGATCAAACTGAATTTGAACAAGTCCAGAATGCGAGTCAGACAGGCGAGGCTGAGTTTTGCCAGGTCCTACAAAAACATCGTGCGCGATTGAAACGACTGGTCGAGCTTCGGCTCGACAACCGGATTCGCGGTCGGGCCGATGTATCGGATATCATTCAGGAAACCAGTCTCGAAGCCTTTAACCGAGTTGACGAATACCTGGCCGATCCAGCAGTTCCGCTGTTTGTATGGCTTCGGTTTCTGGCGATTCAAAAAGTCGCCCAGTTTCATCGAACGCATTTGGGTACTCAAGCCCGAAACGCGGCGCGTGAAATTTCGATTCACCGTGACGTTACGGCGGCGACCTCGGCTGTTCTGGCGGCACAGTTAGTAGGACAACTGACGACGGCCAGCCAAGCCGCAGTTCGTGCGGAGATGAAACAGCGATTGGAAATGGCGCTCAACGAAATGAATGAGAAGGACCGTGAAGTCCTTTCGCTTCGTCACTTTGAGCAGCTTTCTCAAAAAGAAACCGCCGCCGTGCTGGAGCTTTCTGAAGACGCGACCGGTTCGCGGCATGTGCGGGCGCTGGCGAAGCTTAAGAAAGCGATGAAGAAATACGAGTCCGAACCTTAAAAGCCAATTCACCTGCATGACTGATTCTTCAGACAACTCGATAAAAGTTTCCCAACTGGCCAACGAATACCTTGCCCGATGTCGTAATGGCGAAGCACCGCCTCTCAGTGAGTATACGGACAAACATCCGCAACTTGCTGAGGACATTCGCGAGATCTTTCCCATGATGCTGCTCATGGAGGAGAACGCGCCCAACGAGGAACCCAACGAGCATGAGCCTTTAGAGCTGAGTCAGTTCGGCGATTTCCGAATCAAGCGGGAAATCGGCCGTGGTGGAATGGGCGTTGTTTACGAAGCCGTTCAGGAGTCGCTCAATCGAAACGTGGCGTTGAAAGTTTGCCCGTTGAACACAGGCATGAGTTCTCGCAATCGTCTGCGTTTTCGGCGTGAATCCCGCGCCGCCGCGATGCTGCATCACACCAATATCGTTCCCGTGTTTGCAGTGGGCGAAGAGGAAGGCTCGCTCTATTACGCGATGCAATTGATTCGCGGCGCGACGCTTGATGAAGTCATTGAAGAGCTGCGAGTCTTGCTGCACACACCCGATTCGACGACGCGATTTTCAAACATTTCGGTTCGAAGTTTTGGACGCTCCGTCGCGTCGGAAGTAGCATCGAGTTTGGTTTCTGCCTCCGATTCGTCGCTCCAAGAAACCAAAACGCCGAGTGTCGAAAAAGTTGACAACAAAGTCAGTTTGCCCGGCCAATCGACTGCTGATTCTCAATCAGGTCTTGCGCAGTACTGGGATAGCGTGGCGCGTATCGGCATCCAGGCCGCGGACGCTCTTAGTTACGCCCATGGGCAGGGTACACTTCACCGCGATATCAAACCTGGCAACCTGATGTTGGATGAAAAGGGCATCGTCTGGGTGCTCGATTTTGGACTGGCCAAGTCGCTGGAAGAAGACGACTTGACGCGTGACGGCGAGCTGATCGGAACGCTGCGATACATGTCGCCCGAACAGTGTAAAGGCAATCCTGGCCCACGAAGCGACATCTACAGCCTTGGATTAACGCTTTACGAATTGCTGACCTTCCAGCCGGCGTTTGTGGAGACGCACCGAACAGAATTGCTGCGTGCGATCGCAGAAAAAGAACCGACCAGTCCACGTAAAATCAATCGCAAGGTCCCGCGAGACCTCGAAACGATCGTGATGAAGACGATTGACCGCGATCCTAAACGGCGCTACTCGGATGCGGAGGCTTTGCGGGCTGATCTGACACGTTTTCTCAATGGCGAACCTATCGCGGCTCGTCGTATCAGCACCACCGAACGTGTTGGAAAATGGGTTCGACGCCGTCCGATGATCGCTTCTTTGTGTGCGGCGCTGTTGATGCTTTTCCTGACTTCGTTTGCGCTGGTCAGTTGGAAGTGGCGAGAAGCCGAGGCCGCACGGACGGTAGCCGAAAACAAAGAACGCGAAGCTTCGACGCTTGCGCGGGCCGAAAGAGATGCACTCAAAAGAGCGTCCGAGAGTCTCGAGAAATCGGAACAGCTTATTTACCGCAGCACGATCAATCGAGCGCAGGTGACAAGTAAATCAGACATGCAGACGTCAAGAAAGCTACTGCAACAACTGATTCCCAAAGATGGTGAAACGGACCGTCGAGATTGGGAATGGGGATACTTGACCAACCTGGTGCACCAAGAGTTGGCGGTGCTGAAATGCGGCGCGGACCATCCGCTCTGGATCTGGGACATCAAATTCAGCGATGACAATTCGCTGGTCGCGGTAGGTGCAGGACGAACAGAATTTTCTCGACCTTATGCCGACGTCAAAGGCCGGGTCACCGTTTGGGATCCTCGAACCGCCGAGTTGATCCAGGAGATACCGGTTGAACATACTGGCTATTCCGTCGCCATCAGTTCGGACAATCAGCGAATCGCAGTGAGCGATATTGAGCGGTCCTCGAAATTTATTTTCGCTTGTTCGTGGATCGGGCCGACATGGCTTTGGGATTTGAAGACGGGCGAAAAGTTGGTCCAGCTTGAGAAAGATCCGGAAACCAAAGTCGACGAACTGACGTTTTCCACGGACGGAAACGTGATCTTCGGAACGACCTGGCCCAAGTACAGAGGGTATGGAACACCAGTTCCGTTGGAGTTTGCAGCATGGGACGTACAGACTGGCAAAAAGATCTGGGCCGTCGAAAAATCCCAGTTGGTGCGGGTGATCGACGGCGGCGAACAAGTCGAGCTTAAACGCGTAAAGGATGGCGGACTCTTAAGACAGATCGTGAATTTTTCGGATCAAAAAGTCACTCGCAATTTACCGGCCACCTACTTCGACACAGTCCTCTCTTCCAATGGTCAGTTTGCCGTCAGCGGCACTTCCATCAGGCTTACAGACCTGATTTCGCGTCAGTGGAAAGCTCTTTCCGGGGATGACAATTACTTGGTCAGACAAAATGGGCGGGAGCCGGTTTGTGAGTTTCATCCCGATAATAGTCGCTTGTTTGCCGGAGCAACGGATGGAGGTATTCGAGTTTGGAATATGAGTCACACGACACTCGACAAAGTGCTTCGTGGACACAACGCAACCATTAACGAGATGGCGTTCAGTAAAACAGGAAAGTGGTTGGCGTCCGGAGATTGGAATGGTGAAGTCCGGTTGTGGCAGCCCGACGATGCTTCTGACCAGGTGAACCTGATGTCTCGATTTGGAATTTATCAAGCTTCTTATATCGAGGCCCTCACGTTTGATGAGTCCAACGACGGTGTGTCCGTTTGCGAAGCTGGCGACCGGACGCTGAACGGCGACGTCCGCCGGCAGTACACGCAAAACGGTTGGTTGAATACTTTTGAAGCCGCAGGAGGCAACCTGATTTCGGAGTCGAAAATTGATATCAAATATCGTTACTACGAACGCAACGCCGAGTTCGATGCCAAGGGCAAACGATTAGTGTTTGCAGAAGCCGACGAGTCCATTTCGGTCCTCCATGTTCAGACTCGCAAAAAGATCTTCACGACCGGAGTTTTGGCCCAGGCAACCCACGAAGTTGCGATCAGCGCGTCGGGAGAAAAAGTCGCGTGCTCAATACAGGATATGGGTGAAGGCGAGACCAATCCGTGTGAGTTGCTGGTTTGGGACGTCGACGCCGAAAACGCAAAAGCACCCATTTGGCACAGACGATTTGAGAATGCTCGAATTACGGCGTTGACGCTTGATGGGCCTGGGCAACGTGTCGCCTTTGCGGGTCAAACCACCGCGGGTGGATTGCAGAATTTTCTCAGAGTTCATGACTTGAGCACCAGCAAGACCGTGGACTTGGAAACGTTTTCTGGCAGGGACGAAATCAAAGCTATTGAGTTCTCCAAAGACGGAAATCAAGTTGCGGTTTGCGACCTGTCGGGCGTTCTTAATGTCTATCAAGCCGATCCTAAATCAAATGACCTTGGCAAACGGTTGTTTGTTGCTGAAACAGGTCCAGGTGCGATTTTTGATTTGGCTTGGAACCCAAATGGCACGCGATTGGCGGGCGTGAACCGCGAATCAGTAACGCTGTGGGATACCAATGGAGAAGTCGTGATGACGTTGAAAGGAGATCAACGATATTCTGATCTACAATATGAGCCGATGGTTCGTTTTAGTCACGATGGTAAACGAATCGCGGCTTCGCAGTGGAGCAATCATGTGCGGATTTGGTCGGCCGCCGATGATCCTGAACGACTGTTGAGTCGGGACAACTCATCAAGTTCGCTTGGCCCCCAACGGCATTCGGCAAAGGTGCTTGGTGCGTTGGCGTCCCATAAAAAACGTGTTGACGAAAACCCATGGCTGCTTGCTCTACGCGGGCAACTTTACGCGAAAGAAAAGAAGGCCGAATTGGCGCTCGCTGATTACGTGTCCAGCAAAAGAAAACTATCGGGTGGCGATCCGTGTATCCTGCTTCATGGGAACGCAAGCATCGTTGCACCACCGATTCCTTTTGATCAATTCGAAAGTTGCACCATTGAAACCTGGGTACGCGGCGGCTGGTATCCCCATAAGAACTATCCAATTTTGGCTTCCCAAGTTTCATCCAAGTATACCGACAAAGGGACGCATTGGTCTCAGATCGAACAGCGACGACTTAAGAGTTGGGCCACCGTTTACGATGGAGTTCACTTCGTCGCTCCCGTTTCTGGTTTTGAAAACGAGCAGTGGACTCACTTGGCAGTTTGTAGCTACAAGGATGGTCGACGAATCTTCGTCAACGGAGTTGAAGTCCGGCTCGCGCCGCCGACAAACACACCGATTAGGGCTCAACGTCCGTGGCCGAGCATCGACGGTGCCGCACCGTTTCGAATTGGTGGAACTGTTTTCGGTGACGATCTTCCGCAACTACGCTGCTTGATGCGATCATTCCGTGTCTCGTCAAAGGCGTTGTATTCAGGCTCATTCGATCCACAAGAATCCTTGGAGGCAACTGACGATACGGTAATGCTGTTTGATTTCAGTAAAGAAGACTCTATCTCCAATGATCGTTTCGAAGACCAATCAGGAAACGAATTCCACGGCAAGCTAATCAATGCCTGGTGGCAAGATTGATTGGCGCTAGTTGCCCGTCTTCGCCACAAACGCAAACCAGATCGAATTTGGATATGATCCAAATGGCAACAAAAAAACAAGTAGCGTGATGTCTCGCGTCTGATCGCCGCGAATATTGGATTGAATGGAAAAACACGATCTCAAGTGGTTCAAAACGCCCTGAATTTGATGGCAGATTTCAATTTCAGTGGCTTTCCCGTAAATAGCCATGTGGTTTGCAAGCTATAATTTCTCTAAGGTTGACTCGACAATTCGGTCGAAAATAATGTTGTAATGAACTCTGTAAGCTTCAAAGCTAAAAAAGCCGTCAAACTCGGAGCCTGTTTTCTGGCTCTTGTGCTGATGGTTTGCGCTGAAGTGACAACCACCAGAGTGATCGACTGTGGTTGCCAAGCCGAAACAAGCCAGTGCTGCTGCCAAAGTTCAGACAACGATGGCGACCTCGACAACAGTGCCCAAATGACCTGTTGCTCAAAACCGAAAACGAGTGCTTGTTGTTGCAGCGAGAAAGTTGCCGCTCAACCCAAACCAGTGTGCACTTGTGTTGATTGCAAATGCGGCGAAGGCAAAACGCCGACCCCCAAACCGCTCGCACCAACAAGCCAGAGCCAATCGGAACTTGTGTTTGTTGCGTTTTTGGATTCCTTTGACCAAATAGAATTACCATGGTCAGATGCCGACTCCAACTCGCATACCAATTCTGCTACCTGCGGCCTTTCCCTGACGTCACAAGAAATGTGCGTCCTTCTCTCGCGATTTACGTGTTGAACCAAATTTCAACAACGTAGCTGCGCGCCTTAAGCTCTAGCCAAGTGCTTCGTCTGTTTACAGGCCGAGTTCGCGCAAGCCTCAAGTAATCCCAATTCGAATTCTGAAACCTGCTGCGCTTTTCCTCAAAGCCAGTCAGCCGTAAGGCAAGTCATGAGCGAAGAAGAAAATACATCCAACCCCACAACCGGCCAACAATCGCCTGAGCAAACCGTTCAGGCCGAGTCAACGCCTGCATCTTCATACAACGTGCGTCGTCAACCCTGGAATCGGGCGATTCGAATCGGTGCGTATTGGTTTAACTTGTTTGCCCAGCCGATCATGGCAGTCGCTGCGATCGTTGGTTTGGTGTTTCTGTTTGGATACGCGCAAAAGAATTACGACTGGTTCAACGACGCAAAATCTTCAGCCACAAACGAAGCGGTCGAAGAAGACTCCCTGTTCGCATGCTCAATGCTGTGCGTATTCGTTAAGGCTCCCGGTCGATGTCCCGTTTGCGGAATGGAGCTGCAGGAAGTCAAACCGCAGGGTGACCCGAAAGATCTGTTTGGCGTCACGATTGATCCAACAGCCCGCCGGTTGGCCAATATTAAAACCGTCGCGGCACTTAACATGCGGGTCGCAAACGAAACCGAAGTGCTCGGCCGCATCGCGTATGACGAAACCACCGAAGCCACCGTTTCCGCCTATGTCGATGGCCGGATCGAAGACCTGATGGTCGACTTCACCGGAGCCACGATTCGAAAAGGCGATGAATTGGCCGTCATCTATTCGCCCGATCTTTACGCCGACCAGGTCGGTTTGCTCCAAGCCAAACAATCGGCCAGCCGAGTATCGTCCAATGATCGCGTGAACCGATCCAACCAACGCCTCTACCAAAGCGCTCGCCGGCGGCTGGTCGAAATGGGTCTTCCGGAATCACAAGTCGATTCCATCGAAGCCAGTGGGCAAGCGAATAGCCGAATCAAAATCTACGCTCCTGCATCAGGCACGGTCGTTGAAAAAATCGTTGACGAAGGCAAGTACGTCAAAATGGGAATGCCGATTCTCAAAGTTGCAGACCTTTCCAAAGTTTGGTTGATGCTGGAAATGTACCCCGCCGACACAACCAACCTGAAACTTGGGCAATCCGTCAGCGTCTCGATTCAGTCTCAAGTCGGAAAGACCTTCGAAGGCACCGTCTCCTTCATTGATCCGATGGTTGATTCAAAAACTCAAACCGTAAAAGTCCGCGTTGTCATTCCAAACGATGCGGGCTTGATTCGAATCGGCGATTTTGGAAAAGCAAAAATTCAATCGTCGCGCGGCGCTGTCGAACAAATGGTGATCGTTCCTCGCGAGTCCGTGTTGATGAACGGAGCCAACAGCGTCGCCTATGTCGAAACGGAACCCGGCAGGTTTGAATTTCGCAAAGTCGAAGTCGCGGAGATCATGAAGGACAAAGTTTCAATCGCATCGGGTATCCAACCTGGCGAACAAGTCGTTGCTTCGGGCGTGTTCATGTTGGACTCGACGTTCAACATTCAAGGCAAAGTTTCACTGATCGATCCCAACCGTGCGGAACGCAAGAACGAATCGCAACTTGCCAAAGATGCCGCCGAGGCGAAGGAGATCGAACAGTCCTTCGCTTCACTTTCCGCCGAAGATCGCAAGCTGGCCGAAAGCCAAGTCATTTGTCCGGTTACCGAAGTTCGTTTGGGAACGCTGGGAATGGGCACTCCCATTAAAGTCGATGTTGAGGGTACGCCTGTCATGATCTGCTGCGAGGGCTGTCGAAAAGGTCTCCTCAAAGATCCGCAAAAAAACTTTGCAGTTCTTGAGAAGTATCACAGTGGTCAATCGGAAAGTTCTGCCGGATCGAACGTCACAAATCCAACCGACGAATCTGGCGACTTGCCCCAAATGGACTTGCCCCAAATGGACTTGCCCCAAATGAGTTTGCCAGAAATGGAATTGCCTCAGATGGAGCTTCCTCAAATGCAGCTTCCACAGATGGAGGCTCCCAAGTGATCAATGCCATCGTCAATTTCTGCGTTCGCGAACGGCTGGTCATCTTCATCATCACCGCAGCTGTCATCGCGTATGGATGGTACTCCTTTCAAAAAGTACCCATCGACGCAATTCCTAACGTCAGCGAAAACCAGGTCATCGTCCTCACCGACTGGCCGGGTCGCAGCCCCAAAGACATCGAAGACCAAATCACGTATCCGCTTTCGGTGGCGCTTCAATCGGTCGCGGGTGCCGAAAGCGTGCGCGGCAAAAGCATGTTCGGTTTCAGCTTTGTCCAAGTCACCTTTTCCGACAACATTGATTTCTATTGGGCACGTTCGCGCGTCTCGGAACAACTTTCGACCGTCGGCAATCAACTGCCCGAGGGAACCAGCCCCGTCCTGGCTCCCGATGCGACGCCTCTTGGCCAGATCTACTACTACGTGCTCGACCCGCCGCCCGGTATGGACTTGGCCGAAGTCCGCAGCAAGCAGGACTACATCGTCAAATACGCTTTGCAATCCGTTGATGGCGTCGCCGAAGTCGCATCGATCGGTGGCTACGTCAAACAATATCAAATCGAAATTGATCCGGACAAACTTCGTCTACACGAGCTGACATTGAATAAGGTTCTCAAATCTGTCCGCGATTCCAACATCGATGTCGGTGCGAAAACGATCGAGTCCAGCGGCATGGAATATCTGGTTCGCGGTATCGGATTCATTGGAGCGGGAAAGACCCAAGCCGAAACGATCGAACAGATCGAACAAACCGTCGTTGCGACCAAAGACAATTTGCCGATCACGATTCGCGATCTCGCCGCAGTGCAGCTTGGCCCAGCGTTCCGGCGCGGTGCATTGGACTGGAACGGAAGCGAAGCGGTCGGTGGTGTCGTCGTGATGCGCTACGGCGAAAATCCGCGACAGGTCATCGAACGAGTCAAGGAACGTATCGGCTCGCTGGAATCAGAACTTGGCGGTATCAAAATCAAAGGCATCTACGACCGGACGCAATTGGTCGATGAAACCGTGGCGACGCTCTCCGAAGCACTCGCTCAAGAGATCGCCATCACGATCGTGGTCATCGTGCTTTTCCTGCTGCACATCCGCGCCAGCATCGTGGTCGCGACAACGTTACCGGTCGCCGTGTTGATGGCTTTCATCGCGATGAATACGTTCGGAGTCGACGCGAACATCATGTCGCTGGCAGGGATCGCGATCGCAATTGGCACGATGGTCGACATGGGAATCATCATTTCAGAAAACGTCTTTCGCGGGATCGCCGATTGGGAAAAAGATGGCCAGCCCGGTGGCGAGGAAGGTCGGCTTTCAAAGATCTCGGAGATGACCAGCGAAGTTGCTCCTGCCGTCATCACCGCGGTCAGCACGACGGTCATCAGTTTCCTGCCGGTCTTCTTTCTTACCGGACGCGACTATCGTTTGTTCGCGCCGTTGGCTTGGACGAAAACTTATTCGCTGATGGCAAGCTTGATCGTTGCGGTGTTGCTTGTTCCACCGCTGGCCAGGCTGCTATTGAAGAATCCGAAAGGCAAAGGCTGGCTGGCGACTTATGCGGCGATTGTTTTTGGAGGCATCACCGCGGCACTTTGTACTTTCGTTTGGCAGCAACATTTGGCATCGCTGACGAACTGGTTGAACGCTCAGCTTGCACAATTTGCTGACCAGTTTCTCAGCGGAAACGAACTTTCTACGCTCCAGCCGATTTTTGTTACGGCACTTCTTAGCTTGATCGCCGGAGGGGCCGTTTACTGTTTGCTGCGTGAAAAACTTCGCCCAGTTGAACAGAACTTGGTTGCCAGAACGGTGAACTTTTTTTACGAACCAACGCTACGGCTGTTTTTACGATTCAAGCGTACTTTCCTGGCAGTTCCGCTGCTGATTTTCTTTTTTGGCATGGGGGCTTGGATCGGACTGCCAACGATCCTCAGTCCCATCGATCAACTGGCCAAGAAACATCTCGGGACGGACTTCAATGGTTCGCAGGCGTACGTTGACTTCAAACATACTTTCACCGGCCTTTCATCGGATGACTGGATCGCACTCGACGAAGGGAGTTGGTTCTACATGCCGTCGCTTTATCCAGCCGCCAGTCTCTCGCAGGCGATGGAGACTTTGCAAACTCAAGACGCAATGATTCGGCGGATTCCGGAAGTCGCCGAGGTGCTTGGCAAAATCGGACGCGTCGAATCGGCTCTCGACCCTGCACCCACCGCGATGATCGAAACTTACATCATGCTCAAACCGCGTGACCAATGGCGAGCCGGAATGACGGAAACGAAAATCTGGGACGAGATCAATGAACTGGCGACTTTGCCCGGCATCACGATCGCCGACAAACTTCATCCGATCGAGGGTCGTGTTGTGATGCTGCAAAGTGGCATTAGGGCTTCGATGGCGATCCGCGTTTACGGCGACACGCTGGAAGGACTTTCCGAAGCCGCCAAAGCCGTCGCCGAAAAAGTCAAACAGCATCCGATGGTCAACGGTGACGCCGTCAGCCCCGACATCGTGTTAGGCAAACCGTACATTGAATTCGAAGTCGATCGAACCGAGTCAGCTCGCTATGGAATGACAGTGCGCGGCGTTAACGAAATTATCGAGTCAGCTTTGGGAGGCAAGATCGCAACGACAACGGTCGAAGGCCGCGAGCGCTACGGCGTTCAAGTTCGTTACCAACGCGACTATCGCGACGACATCAATGAGCTTGGCAAGATTCCGGTCGTGACCAACACGGGCGAAGTGGTCCCGCTTGGTCGATTGGCTACCGTCAAAACGACTTGGGGTCCAGCGATGGTCAACAGCGAAGACGCACGGTTAGTGGCCCATGTTTCGTTTGCTCCCAAGCCCAACATTGGGCCGCTGGAAACCGTTGAAGGTGTCATGCAATCACTGACCAATGCTCGGCAGATGGGCGAATTGGAATTTCCGGAAGGTAACTTTGAACTCGAACCCGTTGGCTCGTTTGAAAATCAAATCGAAGCCAACCAGCGGTTGAAGATCATCATCCCATTGGTTTTGCTGCTGAACATTTTCATCATTTACCTGCAATTCCGCCGCCTGCCGCTAACACTGATCGTGTTCGCCGGAATCCCAGTCGCCTTCGGTGGCGGCATGATCGCTTGCGGAATCGCCGGCCTTCAAATGAACACCGCGGTTTGGGTTGGCTTTATCGCCCTGTTCGGAATCGCGATTGATGACGGCGTCGTCATCGCGACTTACTTGAATCAAACGCTCAAGAATCGACAACTCCGCAGCCCGTCCGACATTCGCGACGCGGTTGTCGAAGCCGGACTTAAACGAATTCGCCCCTGCCTGATGACAACTTTCACGACGGTGATTGCCCTTGTTCCAGTGTTGCTGGCGACAGGACGCGGTGCCGATGTGGCTCGGGCGATGGCGATTCCCGTTTTTGGCGGGATGCTCGTCGAACTGGTCACGCTGTTTGTCGTCCCAGTCGTCTACTGCGGATTTCTGGAAATAAAAATGAAAGGCGGTCTGCACGACAACCGCTTTTCAGTTGTCTCACCGGACGAAGAGCCGGTCGCGGCTTAGCAATACATTCAACTATTTCTGATAAAGGATTGTTATGAAAACTCTAACTGCAAATCTGTTCACGCTCTTTGTGACATTGTTTTTCGTGTCGGTGTCTCACGCTCAGGAAACCGGACAACAACCGAACCTTACAGAAAACGATCGCTTGCAGATCGCGGTTCAAAAGACCTGTCCCGTCTCTGGTGGCGAACTTGGCTCAATGGGCGAACCGATCAAAGTCAAAGTTGGCGAGCAGATCGCTTACCTTTGTTGCAAAGAATGTCAGGGCAAGAAGTTGGACGCAAAACACTGGGGGACGATTCAACAGCGAATCGCCACTGCCCAAAGCATTTGTCCGATCATGGAAAAACCTGTCGATGCGACAATGAAATCTACCGTCGTCAATGGGCAGCAAGTGTTCGTATGTTGCCCGCCTTGCATTCCAAAAATCCAAGCAGACGCCGCAGGCTCGTTGAAGAAAGTCAATTCATACTACACCGCATTCATTGCCAAAGAACGTCAAACTGCGAGCGACAAAATTCACGTATTGGCCCAAGGCATTTGTCCGGTCACCGGAAAAGAACTCGGCTCGATGGGCGAACCGGTCAAAGTCAAGGTCGGTGAAGAAGTCGCGTTTCTCTGTTGCAAAGGCTGCGTTGGTCAAAAGATCAAAGCCGAACACTGGAAGACAATTCAAACAAATCTCGCCACCGCACAAAAGATCTGCCCCGTCATGGAGCAACCTGTTGACGCAACCATGAAATCAACCGTCGTGAACGGTCGTAAAATTTTCGTTTGTTGCCCACCGTGCATTCCAAAGATCGAAGCTGCTCCAGCAACTTATGTCGCCAAGCTCGACGCTCAAATTTCAGACAGCCGCAAGGACGCGTCGCTCAACAAATAGAAACCGATCGTTCGAGAATGACACGCCCGATCAGATCGCAAGCTTCTTTCCAAACAGGCAAGGTATTAGTCAATGAATAAAATGTTTGAAGTGATCAAAGAGCTTTCTCGTCGGGTTGAAAAACGATATGGCAAAGGTCTTTGGCTGCCAAGCGGCAACCTGGTTTCTATTGAAGATCCTGCGTTCAAGACAAATCCAGAATTGGAGAATTGGTTTGGGCTGGGATTCTCTGATTTGCCCAACTATGAAATACTTTCTCCAGACCAAGTCGTTGATGCTCAAACTAGAATACGACAGGATCATCTGGACCTGACGGATAGCGAGGGCACCCCTCTTTGTTGGAATGATACTGTGTCTGCTGCCAACGGCCTTCAGTATTGTGAAAGTGTCAGCGTTTGGCCTGACGATTGGATTCCTATCGCAACTTCCAGAGAGGGTAGAAGTGTTATCTTTGTTGACTTGATGCCAGCCAAAGGCGGTACTATGGGCCAAGTCGTTCACGCTGCAGAAATGACTCTAGACATCGTAGGAAATTCTGTAACAGATTGGATTGTCAGAATTTCAAATGCTGTGGAAAACGGTCTGTTTCATGATGACGTTTTTTTCGTCATGGAATCCACAATACGCAACAAATAGTTTGGAAACGCAGCTGAACAGGATCGACTCGGGAAACCCAAGGCAAGTTTGCCTGCTTTTGGCTTTGATGGGCCTGCAATTAACAACCAATTTGGGATCCTGAAGAGAATTGGGTGGACTTGCCAGTAGATGGAGTCCAACATGATGGCCGTTGCAATTTTTCCCGGATAATGGCAAAATGACGAGTTGAAATTGTCGGGACAGGGATGGATATGCGCTGATCCCCTTTCTACCTTTCTTTCCCATTTGTTTGTCACTCACCGCGGATGGTCTATATCGACTCTCTGCCAGAGCAAGAGGTTACTTAATGACTCAGGTTCCAGAACTCGAATTAAAAGACATTTTGCTGTCCAACAGTTCGTTTGGTCCTAACGAAATCGCCCTGATCTCAACTCGCGTCTGCAATGACTATTCGCAGTTCCCGAGTTTGAAAGAAGTTACTGACGTGTTGGAAGGCCAGCACGAACGAACTCCGGCGACCTCCGTCCGACTTGGCGTTTGCCAATACATGATCGGAAATTATGCTTCTGCAATCGCGACGTTGCAAAATGCAGACGGCGGAGCTTTGGCTTATTTCTACCAAGGCAAATCACACTTTGCTTTGACTGATTTCGACAAAGCTTGTGAAGCTTACGAATCAGCTCAAAAAGCCGGCTACAACGCAGACCAGTGTCAGCTGGCGATCGCCGAATCAAAACGACTGGGCAAAGACCTGCCTGGTGCGATGGCGATTCTGGACAACATGTTTGGCCCGATCGAGCAGACTGCTGAATACTTATACCAACGCGGCGCGACAATCGCTGCGATGAGCGACAACCCCGACGAAGTCTGCAAGCTTTATGAGCGTGCGGTCGAACTCGAAGACACTCACCCTGGTGCGTTGTTTGGATTGGCTCTGGAAAACGACCGTCGTGGAAATGATGAAAAAGCGATTGAGCTTTATCAACGTGCCGCCGCCGCATTCCCTGCCAACGTGGGTGCGTTGCTGAACCTTGGTTTGATTTACGAAGACCACGATCAGTACGAGCGTGCAGCCCGTTGTTATGACCGAATCCTTGAATCGTTCCCGACCCACCAGCAGGCTTTGCTTTATCGCACAGACGCGATTGCCTCAATGGACGAGCACTACGACCACGACCGCGAGCGTCACCGCGCACAGGTCGAAGGCGTCATGGGCATTCCGATTGCCCAGTTCGAGCTTTCTGTTCGAAGCCGAAATTGCTTGCAGAAAATGGGCATCCTGACACTTGGCGATCTTTGCCGCGTGTCCGAAATGGAATTGCTTAACAGTAAGAACTTTGGCGAAACATCATTGGTTGAAATTCGCGAGATGATGGCCAACAAAGGCTTGATGATCGGCCAAACGGCTCACCAAAAAGACGAAGAAGACGAGCCAGTCGACATGAGCCACTTGTCTCCCGAAGAGCAAGTGTTGCTTGATCGACCCATTTCTGATCTCAACCTTTCGGTTCGTGCTCGTAAGTGCATGACACGATTGGGCCTGACCACCATTGGTGAGTTGGTCCGCAAATCACAAGACGATTTGCTTGAGTGCAAGAACTTTGGTGTGACCAGTTTGACCGAAGTCCGCGAGAAGTTGACTCAAGCAAACTTGAGCCTCCGAGGCGAGTAAGTTTCTAGAGTTGCTGGAAAAAGATTCCAAAGCCCGTTACGCAAATGCGTAGCGGGCTTTTTTTGTGCAACGATTTGCGAAAGCCAGCATACACAACCTCTGCGTTTAGTGACTTGCAGCACCCTGATTTCATTTTGCAAGTAAGCAATTCTCAAACCAGGCATCCAATAAACATGCAACGACGTTTTACAAAATTGTTTTGAGAAAGTGAAAACATGATCAACAAAACCAAACGCTCTACCAACGCGATCACTGTTAACCACGAACAAAAAACTGATCTCTTCGAAGTGATGTGCGGCAACAGTCACTCGAAAGAAGCCTGTCAAAAGTTCGTCGATAAACTCGAACAAAAATCACAATCGTCGCTGAAGAAGTCGCCTCGCAGCTGACTTGTTTGACAAACCACCCCCAAACCTAACACGATTTCTGAGTTGTGTTTCTCCGGAAAGGCTTCGCTGTTTTCAGCGGAGTCTTTTTTTATTGCAAAGAAGGGCAGGGCAGGCGTGACGCCCTTTGCGGTAGCGAACATTAAGCGCCATGGCAGTCCGTTTCAAATTGCTGGATCCAATGAGCTCCTAAAAAAAGGTAGAAACGCAGAGACGCAGAGGACGCTGAGTTTTGAGTCAATCATTTTCTCTGCGCTCTCAGCGTCTCCGCGTTTCAAATCTCTCTTTCATTGAGCAGCTGATGTTGGGGATGGCTTCAATCCAACCATCAGTGCGGTGCCGGATCCAATGAGCTCTAAATAAAGTAGAAACGCAGAGACGCAGAGGGCGCTGAGTTTTGAGTCAATCACTTTCTCCGCGCTCTCTGCGTCTCTGCGTTTCAAATCTTTCTTTGAGCAGCGGATTTAAGCGTGGCTTCAGCGCAACGATCAGTGTGGTTGTTGTCTACCGGATTCAACGAGTTATTACTTTCTCTGCGCCCTCTGCGTTTCAATTCTTTCTTTCTCTGAGCAGCAAATTCGCAGGTCGCCTCAGTGCGATCAACACCCAGACATCAGATTCAAATCACACCGGTTCAATCGAATCATCGAAACCGATAGAATTTCGGCATGAATAAAACGGGATTCGAATTTGAACTTTTACACACCGACAAACATTGTGGCGCGCGGCTTGGCCGGCTGACTACGCCTCGTGGTGTCATTGAACTGCCAACGTTTATGCCAGTGGGAACTTGTGCGACAGTCAAAGGCCTCACGACAGGGCTTGTGAAATCAACCGGCGCCCAAATCATCCTGGGCAATACGTACCACTTGGCACTGCGACCTGGATCGGACCTTGTTCAGGAACTCGGTGGCTTGCAGAAATTCATGGGGTGGGACGGTCCGATGTTGACCGACAGCGGTGGCTTTCAACTTTTTAGTTTGGCCAAACTTACCAAGATCACGGAGCACGCGGCCACTTTTCGCTCGCACATCGATGGCTCGGTTATCGAATTGACTCCCGAACGAAGCGTACAAATCCAACAGGAGCTTGGCTCGGATATCGCCATGGTTCTCGATCACGTCATCGAGCTTCCCAACTCCAAAGACAATGTCAAAGATGCGATGGAGCGGACGATTCGGTGGGCCAAGCGTTCCCAAGACGCCCATACCCATGACGCGCAAGTCCAATTTGCGATCGTCCAAGGCGGATTGGACCCGGAATTGAGAGTTGAATGCTCCAAGAAACTAATCGAACTCGACTTTCCAGGCTATGCGATCGGCGGGCTCAGCGTTGGCGAAGCACCGAGCGAGATGTACAAGATGCTCGATGTGACTTGCCCCGAGCTGCCCGCTGAAAAGCCACGATATCTCATGGGCGTTGGCCGACCGGAGGACTTGATCGAAGGAGTCATGCGCGGGGTCGATATGTTCGATTGCGTCATGCCGACGCGAAACGGACGAAACGCGATGGCTTTTACCGATGAAGGCGGGTTGAAACTGCGTAATGCGGTGCACACTCGCGACCCCAGACCGATCCAAGAAGGCATTGAAACCGAGTATTCACACCTCAGCCGTGCCTACATTCGCCATCTCTTCAAAGCCAACGAGATGATGGGGCCCATTTTGCTCTCGCTCCACAACCTTGCTTACTACCAACGGCTAATGGGGCAAGCTCGCGATGCGATCGCCAACGATAGTTTTATGGATTTTTATCGGGAACGAATGGCAGGCTGGGCAACTCCGCCAGAACAGGCCAGCGAAGCAGAGATTGGCACTTAGCCCCAAGCGGCCCAAACTCCGATAATAAAAGGGGATTTGGAGCAATTCAGACAACACTTGGCCTTGTTGGGGCAGGGGGTTCGTTTTATCATTATCGGCTTGAAATAAGGGCAGTTCTCGTTTGGGATGAATGAGTTTCAGCATTTTTTTGCCGAACCAACTTCTTCAACAATGAGTCAGGCCTTTATACGTGTTTTCTTGACACACCGCGATTGATTGAAAAGCTTTGTGGTTGGCGATCCAACCAATTCTGGCAATCTCGGTCGAAGTAAGGACTTATGGAAAATCTATACAACATCTGTTGGTTTATGTTGGCCCAAGCCCAAGGGGCGGGGACTTCAAAAGCCGTTGAAGATGCAGCAGGCGCTGTAAAAAACGAAGCGCCTCCAGGCTTCTTTAACTCACCTTACATGCTGCCGGCTTTGATCGGCATCATGGTGATGTATTTTCTGTTAACCGCTCGACCCAAAGACGCAGGCCAGGCCAAAACTTCCGACATGTTGGCTTCCCTTAAAAAGAACGACCGCGTCGTTACTGCCGGGGGAATTTTGGGCACCGTAGTTAACTCTCGATCCGACGCTGAATTCGTCACGATCAGGGTGGATGACAGTTCCAATGCAAGAATGCAAATTCTAGCCAAATCAATCGTTCGCGTTCTGTCTGATGAAGACGCAAAAGACAGCTAGACGGCGTTTCAGTTTTTGAAAGGCCGTCCAGTTAATCGATTGGAATCTCATTTGAGAATTTGAGCTTCTAACCGAATAAGAATCGTCAACTGAAAGACATTTTGATTCCAGTTTTTGGGGTCAGACGAATTCAGTTTAAATAAGAACGCAGAACTTCTTTACCTCACACTTTAGGAATTGCTCGGATGTTAGAGTCCCTTTCCAATGGCATTTACCTTCTCGGACAGCCCGAAAAGGTAGCGCCCTCGTTTTTCCAATCCGGCCAATGGGTCTTTTTACTGCTAATCGCGACGGTGGTCGCCGGTTGGTTCTTGGCAAAATTCATCACGAATGGCTTGAAGCTGTCTGAGTACAACGGACGAATGACGATCGTAACGATCTCTTTGTTCGTGGCCAGTTTGATGATCTGGGCCAAGTGGGCACCGAAGCTTGGTGTCGACCTTCGAGGTGGAATCAACATCATTGGTTCGCTTAACCTTGATGCCTGGAACGATGATGATTCAGGGACCCGCCCGACCGCGAAAGACATCATTCCCGCACTCATCCAGCGCGTGAACCCTTCGGGAACCAAAGAGATTATGATTCGCGCCTTGGGTGAAGATCAAATCGAAGTCACCATTCCCTCGGTCGACGACCAGGAAGCCGACGATATCTGGGACCGATTAGTCAAAACCGGAAAACTTGAATTCCGAATTGTGGCCAACGGAGATGACGACAAAAAGCTGATCGAAACTGCCCGAAAAATGGCAGCCGCCGGCAATCGTGGCCGACGCGTCACCGAAACCGTTAATGGCAAAGCAGAAACGCTCGGCAGATGGGTTAACCTCGCTCGGATTATTCCTGCTGACGGCTCCGCTCCCAAAATCACACCTTTCAAGTACACCCCTCCTCGAAGCTCGTTGGTGCGAGACAAAAGCACCGGCAGCATTTTGAATCTCTCTCAAGTCAACTTGAATGATGAAAGATTCAGTGGGCGCAACTTGGCAGTCTGGTGCGATTCGATGGGAGTGCGAACTCCGCAGATTCTCGTTGTGGAACCTGATGAATCCCAAAACGTTGAAGGTAAAGACCTGGTCAGTGTTAGCTCAACAACGGACGAGCAAGGCCGCGGAAGTGTTGCTTTCAAAACATCGGATACTGGGCGTTCAAAGATGGGCAGGCTCACGCGTAAAAACGAGCAACGCCCGATGGGAATCGTCCTCGATAATCAACTCCACTCTGCTCCAATCATTCAATCCGCGATTTACAGAAACGGCCGAATCACCGGCGAGTTCACCCCCGAAGAAGTTGAAGAGCTGATCATCAACCTCGAAAGCGGTAAACTGGACGTGGCGTTAAACAAAGCCCCAATCAGTCGTGCCTTTATCGAATCCAATCTGGGACGTGAACTTAAGGAAAAAGGAATTTGGGCGATCGCCTGTTCGCTAATCCTCGTTCTTGTGTTTATGGTTTTCTACTATCGGTTCTCAGGAATCGTAGCAGCCATCGCGCTGCTGTTTAACTTGATCCTGATCCTGTCATTGGTGATGGCGATCAATCAGCCGATCACGCTGACCGGATTGGCAGGCCTCGTATTGACGGTAGGTATGTCCGTGGACGCGAACGTGCTGATTTTTGAAAGGATCAGAGAAGAACTTGATCGAGGAGCCGCGTTGAGGATGGCGATTCGAAACGGTTTTGACAAAGCGACCACGACGATTGTTGACGCCAACGTTACGACCTTGATTACTGCGATCGTGTTGTACGTCATTGGTACCGAGCAAATCAAAGGATTCTCGGTCACGTTGATTCTCGGTATTTTGATGAGTATGTTCACCGCGATTTTCGTTTCGCGTTTGATCTTTGACATATTCGAAAGAAAGCGTTGGGTCACCAAATTGAACATGACGCGAATCATGGACAAAACCAAATACAATTTCTTGAACAAAGTCGGACTGACTGGCATTCTTTCGGCGGCTTTGATCGTCACGGGAATCGCCAGCGTTTACATGCTGGGTGCAAAAATTCTTAACCACGATCTACGCGGTGGCTCAACGTTGAGAATGGTGTTCAACGAACCTCAAGACGTTGAAAAACTTCGTGCAGAGCTGAAAGAAAAAGCCTTTATGCACAACGATGAAAAAGTTGATTTTTCAGTTTCTGGATTTGGTAACCCCGATCCAAACATGGCAAACAAAATTTTCAAAGTTGACAGCAACCTTCCAGCCTATGAAGGCAAAGGCCCTAAATTCCCACAGTTGAAAGATCGTATCAAAGAAGTCTTTGGCGACCGCTTACAACGTCACCGTGTCGATATCGACGGTATCGGAATGGGAAGTATTTCACCGGCAAAACGAACACGTGCTGCCAGTTACTGGCAAGCGGCTCCGGCGACAAGCCTAACGTCGCTGACCAGTTCAATGCTGACTTATCAGGATGCAACTCCAGCGCAATCAACGCCAGCTGAAACAACGCCAGTGCAAACCACACCGGCTGCTCAGACTACACCGTTGGAAACAACTCCCTTGGAAACAACTCCGGCGCTGACGACACCACTGGAAACAACTCCGGCGCAGACAACACCGCTTGAAACCACACCGGCGCAGACAACACCGTTGGTAACCACACCTGCGGCTCAGACTACACCAGCTGAAACAACGCCAATGGAAACACCGGCCGTAACAACGGGAACTCAAACACCCGCTCAGACCACTCCGGCTGAAACGCCAGGTGCGGCGGCTATGTCTGGTGGTGGTGATGCAGTCCAAGGTGCAGGTGCAGCAGAAGCTGGTGGAGATTTCCAAGCCCCTGGAGCTCAAACCAACATGCTTGCGGAAGAAAAAATGGTTTCTCGTTCGATGAAAGTCAGCCCACCGATTTCTGGAAAATCGCTACATGCGTTGCTGCTCAACGCGGCTGAAGAGGCGGGGCTTCCACTGGAAGAAGACCAAGTTCAAGTCGATTCACCTGATCGACTGAGTGATGAATCGGCGATGACGACGGTTTCCGAAAGCTGGGACGTCAAAATGTCGATCGCTGAAGAATCAGAAGCCAATCGTATTCTCACGAAATGGCAAGAAGGCTTCAACGAAGAAGCGTACTTCCCGACGTCAAGCAAAGTCGGTGGCCAGATCGCTCAGCAGACACAGTTTCAAGCCTTGGCTGCGATCATTGCGAGTTTGCTTGGAATCATCGCCTACGTTTGGATTCGATTCCAAAACGTCGCCTTTGGTTTGGCTGCGGTCATCGCGTTGATCCACGATGTTTTGATCGTGTTGGGTGCGATTGCAATCAGCCACTGGTTAGCAGGTGTGCTAGGGTTCCTGGGAATCATTGAGTTCAAGATCAGCCTCGAGATCGTTGCGGCATTGCTGACCGTGATCGGTTATTCCTTGAACGATACGATTGTGGTGTTCGACCGAATCCGAGAAGTTCGTGGTAAACGAACCGAGATTACGGGCGACATGATCAACACAAGTATTTCCCAAACGCTTAGCCGTACGATCCTGACTTCGCTTACGACCTTTATCGTGGTATTCATTCTTTACTGGTTTGGTGGAGAAGCGATTCACGGTTTCGCATTCGCATTGGTTGTCGGCGTTTTGGTCGGAACTTACAGTTCGATCTTCGTCGCTTCACCCGCATTGCTGTGGTTGATGAACACCGTCGGATTGAACCCAGGCATTGTCGATCCAGCGGAAGCTTAATTCGCAGCCTGAATTTGAGTTAAAACAAAAACGCATCGTGATAATTCACGATGCGTTTTTTTGTGCGGTCCTGTTTTTTTTTGTGCCGTGCCTCTTGGCTGACTTTCCTTCGGATCGGCTTGCGTTCGAAGAAAGAGTTTAATTTTTAGAATGAGCCGTTTGGCGATAGCCCACGGTTTCCGCAGCTCTTGCGTTCGAAAACGAGTTTAATTTTTAGAATGAGCCGTTTGGCGATAGCCCACGGTTTCCGTAGCTCTTGCGTTCGAAGAACGAGTTTAATTTTAGGATGAGCCGTTTTGGCGATAGCCCACGGTTTCCGCACTTCAACCGTGGCTATCGCCAAAACGGCTCAAATTGCCAAACCTAATTCTTAGCTGTGACGAACCACGTAGCTGGATTCGCCAGAATTCAGGCCATTCCCAACAAACCGAAGTCTGGCGACTCCGGCTACAATTCATCCCCCCAATTCCAAATCCGGATTAAGCACTACCTTAGTGCTTCCACAGCTTAATCATACGATGAGCCGTTTTGGCGATAGCCACGGTTTTCCCAGCTTCAACCGTGGCTATCGCCAAAACGGCTCAAATTGCCAAGCCTAATTCCAAATCTGGATGAACCACTAATTACCTTGTGGCAACGCTTCGTCGATTGCCCGCTGGCTGTACCAACGCAGAGTCGCGCTACACATTCGAGCGACCGCCATTCCGGGTACCACCAGGTAGAGATACATCCTCAGCCCAACAAAAGACATTGCTGCAACCGATGTCACCATCGGCGTGTTATTCCCCGACGAGGTCAATACGGCAAACGCATTGCTGCCATCCATACAGCGCAGCAACACGTAGTGAACAGCGATCAGCACGATGACCGTAATGATAGTTCGACGGTACGATTGGCCGAGTGTCGTTTCTTTCTTTTTCTTGTTCATCAGTTTATTCGCGATTCTTATATTCTTCGTTTTTCTGGGCGTCGGTAGACGCCCTTGGAAACCCGACGCGTAAGCGAGCGACATCAAAATGAAAACCCGAGGCGTAAGCGAGGCCCTAAAATTTCAAAATGGAAACCCGAAGCGTAAGCGAGGGACAATCTAATTCCTCGCTTACGCGTCGGGTTTTCATTTCAAGCTAATAGCTTTTCACCATTCCCTCATCCTTCAGCATCTCAGCAGGCACAGCCGTCAGCATGGCAAACATAATCGCATTACCAAGCGGCCCACCAGCAACGTACTCCCAATCATCCCCCGATTTCAATGGCGCACCAAACAAAACAGAAGTCCGATACAGCTGCTTGAAATAATCGCGATCACCAAAGACACGCGTCCCGGCGATCATGAATCCAGTTGGCGAGACTCCGTAGTTCATAATCACAGGTCCCGAATCGATATCACCAAAACCACCGGGGCTGGACGCAGGATACTCTTGCATCAAACCGAACCCGATCACATTCCCAGTCAATTCCCGGCGGGCAGCCTGGTACAACTCCCCAGCCAATTGCTGATCGACGAAGCTCAGGAAATACAACCCGAACGTCGTTCCTGACCCGCGAGGTTCGTCCATCGGCTTTCCTGAAAAGTTATTGATCGACTGAAACAACAGCCCCGACTCCTCGTCAACGCAGACATCGCGAAAGCTGTCGATGATTCGGTCCAGCAGCTGACTATGATCTTCGCCAGTTGCTTTGGCGTGCAAACCGATCGACGCGATGGCAAGGCAGTTGTCGGCCGGATAGACCTCACTACGATACGTTTGCAGCAGCATATGCTTACTGTTTTCATACCGCCGCATAAGCGTCGCAGTGACACGATCGTTTGTTTCAGCGAATCGCGATTCTGGCTTTAAGAAGCGATGCAAGCTGAGAGCAAAATTCAGATAGGCGAGGTAGGCACCGTGATCTGCGGAGTCATCGTCAAGCGTCTCCATCGCTTTGCTGCCCCAAAGTTGTTCATCGAACGCCTGCATTTTTTCTTCCAGCAGTTTATCGAGGCAACCTTCCATCTGCAGCACGTAATGCTCTTTGCTCTCGGGGTGCTGAATCGCCATTTGGGCAAATCCGGTAGCACCCAGAACGTGAGTGCAGAAAAGCCATTCGCCGTTGTATTGATCGTTGGCCGTTCCAAAATCGCCGATCACGATGTCGGATTGAACTTGTTTTTCAAACGCACAAGCAAAAGCGACTTGCTGTTGCGGATCGTCAAACCATTTCCCAGCACCCAGCCCGCACCACCACGACGGAAACGTCGCAGTCACGATCACGAACGTGACGAGCCCTAAAGGGAAACAAAGCCATTTGAGTTTTTTCATGTTGTGATTGCCCGATACTATTCGCTAACTGAATAGTGGGGTGCAAATCAAAGCGGGGCCCATCACAACTTTCGCCAACCTTGAAAATCGCAAGAGAACGATCCGGTTGAAACGTTAGTACCACTTATACAAAACGTTGAGCCGGAGTTACTACGGCACTTTTCCAGCAAATTTGTCGGGAAATAAGAAAGAGACAAGAATCCGGAAAGGTTTATGCTATTCCCATCAAAACATTTATCTCCTCGGCCAATGAGAAGGGCCGCACAAGAAAGGCCACGAAGGGAAGGCAAATAGACAAGAACGCTTCGGTGGACGTGACCGAGACAGTTTCGAGAATGCGTCTGTCTCGGGCACCGAGTCAAGTTGAGAGCAAACGCGTTGTAACTACTTCTAGTGACTCTATAGATCAATTCGCATCTCCTCATTGCCGCAAACATGCGTTTATGAATTTGAGAATACATGCCTTGCAACTGATGCGCAAGAAAAATCGAGAGTTCCTATCGAAAGTTCATTGTTAAAATTACTCCCAGTCGTTGGGAACTTACTGACAGGTGTAAAGAAGATTTGGTAAAATCGGGAATCGAAAATCGCTCTATCCATTGAGCTAAAAGACTAACTCCTTCGTCTCAATCGAACAATTTATCGTGAAGACTCCTAGATGATGAAATCTGGCAACCCCATTTCACCCCCACCAGTGCCTGAAGAATTTGTCTTAAGGAAGACAGATTATTTCGTTGACGTACAACTTTGGCCGCCGGAAACAAAACTGAATGTGAATGGCTGGCTTTCCAATTTCAATTCGAATGAACGCGCTCACGCGCTTCAGCTTCTAAATTCATTCATCTACCTCTCACCGTTGCTGACGGATGAACTGTTCAAGGCAGCATTTCAGCAATTGAGTCGATCGGTAATTCAAGAATCTGAGTCGTTTCTCTCCAACAATGCTCGGTGGAGTCGCTTCCGGCATGCAATCGTTGTAACGCATGTTACAGGAGAATCTCCAAACACTACGGACAGCGGATATTCATTCGCTAGAAAAGCGAGACAGGTACTCAACATTGCCGAAAACAAAATATTTGCACCCGCGGATCTTGTGCAACACTTGTTTGACAGCGGACCTCAGCCCGTCCTTTTTGTAGATGACTTTGTAGGTTCTGGTAATCAATTTGTTGAGACTTGGGAGCGGGAAGAGGAGCTGAGGGACGGCACGTTCATGTCATTCAAACGCCTCGCTAGCGCCCCTGGCTATTCCTTTTTCTATTGCCCAATAGTTTGCACCGAACGTGGCAGGACACGGATCAAAGATAAATGTGAGAACGTTATCGTTAGCCCAGCCCATTTTTTACCTGAGCAATACAGCGCTCTTGCAATAGACTCAACAATCTGGACTGATGAATTACGGCCGACTTCACGTGACTTTCTTGAGAATGCCAGTAAAAGAGCTGGGATCAATGCGTGGAAAGGGTTCCACGATCTAGGGCTTGCATTTTCATTTGACTATGGACCGCCAGATGCCACGCTTCCAATTTTTTACCACGACAACAACGGATGGATTCCACTTGTGAAACGATCATGAAAGACCAACATCAACTAACGGTCCAAGAACAACTGAGTCAGGTCTTTGGTAGTTACAAAGCTGAATGGCTGAAAGAGCAGTTGTATGAATTGTTTACGGAACCGGCATACTTCCCAGAACTCAAAACCACGAGATCGTGTGTCCTGATCGGTGGACGGGGGACTGGAAAAACGACGGTCTTACGTGGCCTGTCCTATAAGGGACAGTATGCACTTCGGCAAACTAAAGACGAAGACATTACTAGTTGGAAGCACTTTGGGATCTACTATCGCGTAAACACTAATCACGTAACAGCCTTCAACGGTGAGTTGACAGACGACGAATGGATTCCTTTGTTTTCTCACTACGTCAACCTACTACTTTGCGACTTGTTGCTTGAATTCGTGGAGTGGTTTGAATTGCGAAGCAACTTAAGAGTCGAGTTTTCGAAGACTGACATCGGCCGTTTTGCAAGTTCGCTTCACTTACCTGCCTGTAAAACTCATGGCGAAATCCGTATAGCATTGACGGATGCCAAAATTGCATTTGAAGCGTACATAAATAATGTCGTCGATGCCGATCGCCCGCCTCTTTCAATGCAGGCAGCCCCAATAGACTTGCTCTGCTCTATTATTCAGAAGTTCAAGTCGTTCGAAGGAACTCAATTCTTTTTTCTGGTTGATGAATATGAGAACCTTTTAGACTACCAACAAAAAGTATTTAACACGCTCGTGAAACACGCGAGTGATCGTTACTGTTTCAAAATCGGCGTGAAGGAACTTGGGCAGAGAATTCGAGCCACACTCAATCCACATGAGCAACTGGTCCACCCGGCGGACTACGCCAGAATTGACATCCAAGAAAAGCTGGAGGGAGACGTCTTTAGAAAATTTGCAGTATCTGTATGTAAGTCGCGACTTGATCGCATTGAACAAAATGGCGAGCGTCTTGTCGCTGACCTAGAGAGTGCGTTCGAGAATCTTGATGAAGACCAGGAAGCCTTGAAGCTGGGAATTAAAAACTTGTCGGAGCCAGTTCGTGAGCGCCTTAGTCGGATCTCTCAAACGACCTCGCTTGAGAATGAGACGATGGCAAACATGACGCCGCTTGAGATTTATTTCGTCCACTTTTGGGCAGAGAGCCAAAAGAAGCCAGAGCTACAGGTACTACGTGAAGCAAGCAGCTCGCCTCAATCTTGGAAAACGCGATTCCTGAATTACAAGCACAGTCTGCTATACACAATTCGTCGCAAAAAAGCTGGCATTCGAAAATACTATTGCGGTTGGGATACGCTGACTCGCTTATCTGGGGGCAATATCCGTTACTTCCTTGAACTGGTCGATCAATGTCTAGTCAAGCAATACCGAGAGGATGGGAAGCTTGAATTGCCAATATCAGCTGAAACTCAAACGAAAGTCGCCCAAGATGTCGGTAACATGAATTTATCTGAGCTTGAAGGGCTCTCGGTTAACGGAGCACAACTGACCAAAATGGTGCTTTCTCTTGGTCGCGTGTTCCAAGTAATGGCCAGCGATGCGGCCGGGCACACTCCTGAAGTCAACCAATTTCATCTTTGCCAAGACGACGCTCCCAACCAACTCGATAATGACCAGAGCGTTAAAAAACTAATTGACTCTGCTGTGATGCATCTCGCGCTGATTCGACTGAGAGGAAATAAGCCCACAGGAGTAGGCGACACAAAAGATTATGTCTACATGCTCCATCCCATTTTCAGTGCACTTTTTGTCGTGAGCCTCCGCAAAAAGCGCAAAGTACCCCTGAGCGATGAAGACATATTCGGACTTGTAAATTCACCCCAGAAAACGATCAACGGCATACTGAAACGATCTGAGCGATCCCAAACAAGCGACGACCTTCCTGAGCAGCTTACTCTCTTCAAAAGATTTTACGATGCCAATCCACAATAGACCTTCGTTCACACGAGAATTCGAATCGGTGGATTTGTTCAGGCCGTCGCGTGGGAGCGTGTACGTTTCTGGGTGTTCGGTTGAAGACAGAAGTAACCACGTGAGCGAATGGGACGAGACAATAGAAGAAGTTAGTTTCGTTGGTGTGTTGAATACTACGGCTAGTCAGATCGAGTACAGGACGAGCAGTGAATCAACTCGTTCACAGCTCCAACTTCGAAGTAGTAAGCAAATCGCTGGATTTTGGGGAGCTTTTGAATCTGCAAATCGAATATACATTGATGTGACTGGCCTACGGCATCACGTTTGGGCTGCACTATTACGTGGTGCGTTACTGACCAGAAAATGCGTAATAGCCGTCTATGTCGAACCTGGCGACTACCGGCCAAGCCTTACGCCTACTGACAACGAAATTTTCGACCTAAGCGAGCGTATCGAAGGCATCTCACCGCTGCCCGGTTTTGCGAGGCTGCGTGACTCAGGAGATAATACATGCTTTATTCCGCTACTTGGCTTTGAAGGCACGAGGACAGCGTATTTAATTTCGAAGCTAGAGCCTCCCGGCAACAAAATTGTTCCAGTCGTAGGAGTGCCGGGCTTTCGACCTGAACACCCCTTTTCGGCATACATAGGCAACCGCAACGTTTTGACAACTACCAAGGCTTGGAAAAAAATTCGATACGCCCAAGCCAATTGCCCCTTCGATTTATACTACAATCTCGAAGAAATACAAAAGCAATATCCAGGACACGTATTGAAGATTGCCCCAATTGGCACGAAACCGCATGCAATAGGCTCGGTTCTGTACGCCATCGCCAACCCGGACCACGTAGAACTCGTCTACGATCACCCAATACGGAAAGCCGAGCGAACCGCGGGCACTGGACGTCTTCTGACATACAACATTTCATCATTAGTTGGGCAGTAGTGATGAAGGATCAGTATTTCACGCCAGACTATGTTGCCGAACAACTTGTTGCCCCCTTTCGTCGGCGGAAAATTCAGTCTGTTGCAGATTTCGCAGCCGGTGATGGCGAATTGCTCCGCGCGGCAGAAGCGAAGTGGCCAAACGCTTCTATATTTGCAACTGATTTAGATCCCAAGTGTGCTTCGAAGCTAAAACGAGCCCACCACAATTGGAACATTGGAATCTGTGATTTTCTCAATGAACGATCTAGGAAACAAAATAAGTTTCTCCCTTCGTTGGCTGGACAACTTGACCTCATTCTTTTGAATCCGCCTTTTGGTAGTAAGGGGAAAGCGGTTTCCCACAGTTTACCAAACCGTCGTGAAATTAATTGTAGTGTCGCAATGGCATTCATTCTTACTTCACTGGCGTATCTTTCGAAAGAAGGCACCATCTTGGCGGTTATTCCAGCATCGTCACTAAAAAGTGTAAGGGATCAATTTGCGTGGGAGTTTGTAATGCAAAAATTCGTAGTCCAGTCATTCTTGGAATGCAACAAAAAAACATTCTCTGGCTGCGCTGCCAAGACCGAGTTAATTCGAATATCAAAGCGAAAGAACATCCATTCAGTCCCAAAAAAGGCAAGGTCCCGAAATATCGCAAGTGTTTGTATCGTCCGGGGGGCCGTCCCCATGCATGCTGCTAGAAACGGCCTCGCAGGTTCTGGGTTTCCCATCGTTCACACAACGGATCTTCAAGAATCAAAAATCATTACCACCAAGCATTCGATTAAACAGTGTCGCAGGTATGTCCTTGGCCCAGCAGTCTTAATTCCGCGAGTTGGCCTCCCTACAACAAACAAGTGCGTGCTCTATTTACGCAGGCGAAAACTAGTACTCTCTGATTGCGTAATTGGTTTGAAATGTGAAACCACAGAGGCCGCTCGACTTGTTCAGGATACCCTAAAGGACAATTGGCAAAGCTTTAGCCGCCACTACTCAAGCACGTGCGCTCCGTACCTTACATTGAAAGATCTAGAATCCGCACTCGCCGTCCTTGGAATCTCAGTTTCAAGTACTGACACCAGTGTTTATCGAAAGATGTAGTGATTCTTGTTGGCCTTGTTATTTCCTGATTGAATTATTCTTACGGTGAGCGTTGCCTGTTTGCCAATAAAGTCAGGGGCTTTAGCTATGTTGGATCGACTCGGACAGTATGAAACGGGAAGGTCCAATTGAATGGTTCAAGTTACCTTGGACCGACACACCGACGAAAAAAAAAGCCGGAACTGAATCGGATTCATGATTCAACATCAGTGACCGCGACGTTCTTGGTCCGCTCGCGTTTTTTAAAGCCGAAGGCCGTTAACGTTTATTGAACACTTGCAATTCGCTGGCCCGTCGAGCGTTAAAAGCGCAAGAATCTAAACCGTTTGATGAAAGCAAACGCTGGTAGCAGCTTCGGTTTTCTCACGCAAAGTTTACCTCACCCAAAAAATCCGAATTTAGTTGGAATTCTAGCGACCCATTCGCGCTCAAATTCCGTATCTCCTGTGCACAGTGTGCAATATTTACATGGTTCTGCGTGAAAGCGATTGAACGAGATCTTTAGAGATTCTCATAACAATTGCTTTAGCACGGTACCAGCCATGGATTGGCGTATGAATCGACTCTCGATTCACTTTCGATCGTTACTTCACCACTTTGATTCCAAATTGGTTGGTCGCGGTCGGTTAAGGATTCGCTTTTTCATGGAGAAGTATTATGGGTTCAACCCAACAAATTGTTCTTGGTGTTATTTGCCTGGCTGCCGCATTCGCGTTTGGTAACTACGTAAATAATCATCCGCCTCTTCAGCCAAACGCGCTAAACAACTTGGGCGTTGCCGCGGATCAAGTCGCACATGGAAACATCCACTCGCGTCTGCCGTCGGGAAATCTAGAGGTTACCGAAAAACGTCCAGCCGGCATCGCAACGATGCGCCAGGCACTCACGTCACGTTTTTCACTTCCTGATCCGTCAGCCACCATTACCGCTGAATCAATGGGACTTGGTGCCGCGACGCCTAACCAAAACCAAAGACAAAGTCTTCCTCCGCCAAGTCAATTGGCGCATCAAGGAAACTCGCAATATCCCAGCTCAGCCAACGGACAATCGCAGATGCCCGGTCCGGATAACCTCGGATTTGCGCCGGTGCTGGATTCTAAACTCCCCAATTCAAACGATGGTTTTTCCGGTCCCGTTCAAGGGATCGAAGTTCCAGACTTTAGTGCGATTGCGGCAGAGTTCAACAACATCCCGTTACCGCCTGCGAACTTGGGAGCGATGCCCCAAAAAGTTGATCAGTTTGCTCGTCAACCATTTAACAGACAGCAAAATTTCAACACCCAGCAGCAGCCAGGGTTTCAACAGCAAAATTTCAACACCCAACAGCAACAAGGGTTTCAACAGCCAAATCAATTCGCTAACCAGAATCAAAACCCAAAGCCAATTGAAAACTTGTTCGACCAGTTTAATAATTCTCAACCGGTCGCTTCGGCAAAAAAGTCGGTCAATGTTTGGGATACAAAACCTGCTTCTGGTTTTAGTGGCGATGATTTTGCGCCCCAGTTAAAAGATCACTTGGCCGCAACGGGTACGACGTTTAATAACCAACCGCCACCGCCGGTTGAAGAAAGACAAAACGAGGTGGTTGGAAACAATGGCCCAGCTTTTCCGTTCGATTATTCAACGCCACCCGCTCCAAGCGACTATGAACCGTTCGAGGATGATCCGTGGGCAGCCGAAGCCAGCGCAGCTCAATCGGAACCAGAACCCGCCCGGCCAATGGGCGAGATCACACGTGGCTATCGTGGAGAACTGAAGCAAGTCAACGAAGCTCAATGGGGCAATCGGCACGCTCGGTTATCGCAAATGCAAAATTCACCGACAGATCAAAACAACTCGATCCATTCGACCGCTTCAAACTCTCGGGTCGTTCGAAAGTTTGGCAGCGACAACGAACATGCATTTGGAAACGCACCTCAGCGCCAGCCAAACAATCGTGTACGCACAAAGCTACCGTTTGGTTTGACGCAGCAGGCTCAAACCCAGATGGCAACTCTTCGTTCAAGAGCCAGCAGCAATATCGCGTTGGACACGACTCGTTTTGTTGACCACGTTGTTCAACAAGGTGAAACGCTTCAATCAATATCGCGTCGGTATTTTGGCAAGCCGGATTATTATCTCGATGTCTACCTTGCCAACCGAAACCAGCTTCGCCACCCCGCGATTGTTCCGGCTGGAATCGTCCTGAAAGTGCCGGTCTACGAGTAAGAAACGGCTGCTTCTTTTACGACACTGACCCAATCTATGAACGTCGTTTGCCAACCAAGCAAACGGCGTTTTTTTCGTTAGGTCGCAGAGCAGGGCGGTTGGTTGTTGAAACGGCCGGACACGCTGCAAGAATCGCACCTAATTGAACCACGGGAAAAAGGGAGCGTGCGAATAGGCCTATACGGACAGCGCGTAAATATTCGGACTACACCGACTTGCCAGACAATATGCTATCAGTCGCTCGCACATCTAACAGACTCGCTCGATAAGTAACTAAAACTAAAAAAGATTGAAGCCGATCGACCCTTCAAACGACATTCATGCATCTTTTGCCTTTTGGTTGCGCGTCATGGATGGCTTGAAAGACTTTTTGAAACTTTTTCATTGACTTGTTGCCCTCAACATTGATCCTCTCGATCTTCTTGTGACCTACAAAATGTTCGATGCCTGCAAGCATTTCAGGTGAGTCGTCAATCATTAGATGAGTCAGGCTCTTGATCCGTGAAAGCGATTCGAGCCCGGCTGCAGTCAGATTGGTCTTCTGCGTCGCGACAACTCGCAAGACCTTTGATCTTTCGAAAACCTCGAAAGCTTTGCCTTCGATGTTCGATCCTTCGAGATACAGCCCTTTCAATTTTGACAAGCTACCCAATTGTGCAAGGCCCGAATCGGAAAGTTTAGTGTCTGATAGAACCAGTTGTTCCACCTTGCTACAGCAAGCCAACTGCTGGATCCCATTGTCGCCGAGCGGGTTACCAGCGAGTACGATCCGACGCAAATTAGGTAGCTTTTTGAAGGCTCCTTTTCCCAGGCTTTTGATTGCACAATCCTTGGCGTCAAAATATTGAAGGGACGATGAAGCGAGCCCGCCGAGATGTTTTCCGTTTACCTTTGTCCAGCAAATGTTAAGCCGAAAAAGCTTGGGAAGGTCATTCAGTTTATCAATTCCTTTGCCAGTGATCTTCGTTTTGGAAACCACGAGGATTTTCAAATTTTTGAAGCCGGAAACAGCACTGAAGATTTCATCACCTGCCGGCGTGCCACTGAGTCCCAGATCTTCGAGCTTGCCCAATGCAGAAAGTTCTTTGATTCCTTTTCCAGTAACGTTGGTATTGGACAATTCCAGCACCTTAATTTTCTTATTACCGTTCAGGAAGGCAATTCCCTTGTCGCCGATGTTCGAATTCCGTGCGTTGAACACTACGAGTTTTTTTAATTCTGCGCAAAACTTAACGTGCCGATCAGACGCAGTCGAATTTTGGAGATCGACGGACGTCAATCCAGCCAATTTGCTTACGCAATCGAATCCTGCATCGGGAATTTTTTGTTTTGACCCAAAGCTGAATATTGAAAGCGTTGAAAGCTCACTGATGTTGTCAATCATCCTTTGTTTGAACTTGTCGTACGATCCAGCTAACCAGGGAACGCGATCTTCAAACTCGACAAAGCCACCATCAGATTTGATGGCTTTTACAAGTTGGCTTTGCCCCTTCGACTTTGACGACTTTTTCTTTTTCGGCTTTGCAGTGACTGGCTTGGCAGGTTTTTCCAAGCGACCAATGACGCTTTTGATGCTACGCCGCCATGCAGCGCAATTCTCCGCATTTTCTTTTGGCTCTGAGTCCTCAAGAATTTGTTTACACGCCGACACCGCCAGCTCATGCATCGCCTGATCTGGCACAACGTTGGATTCGCTCAACCAGAACTTCAGCTCGTCGGGTAACTTTCGCGAGCGGTTCCCGCGCAGTGCAGATACGGTTTCGGCAGCAGCGAGCGCTCGATCACACTCGTAGGAATCATCGCTGCACTTTATGCAGGCTTTCAGTGATGCCTTTAGAAAGCTGGTTGCGTTTTTCGCGTCTTCGAGATCTTGCAGCCAGTCGAGCCCATGATCATTTCCAAACGCGCCGAATTCCCACATACCCATGGCGAATTTCTTTAGTCTTCTAAGGCTTTAATTTTCCCCGGCAAGCACACTAGTGTATGCTCCCACAATACATACATCTCGAATGCCATTGTCTTTCCTTTTCAAGCCTCACAAGCGACTTGTCCCGCCCGCGTTTCCTTACTCTTCTTTTTTCTTTTCAATATCGCGTGACTTCCACGCATACTCCTTCGATTTTTCACCGACTTTTTTGACAAAGAAGTTATTGGTGTAATTCCAGAGCCCATCCACTGCGGGTGTGGCCATGAGTTGAACACCCGTCATCGTAGAAGCACCATTGCGCGTGATGGGCAAACTGAACAAAGTCGTTTTGGCAAATCGTTCTGCAGGATCTTCAATCTTCCTGACATCAGGTCGCGATTTCTCAAGGCCTGCATGTAAGCGCTCGGAATCCTTTTTTGCTTTTTCGTCTTCGCTTCCCCAAACAATCATCATTGGCAATTCGGCTCCACCCGCGCCAGAAAACATCGGGTGCCTCAAACTATCGCCCATTGAAATACCAGCCAGTTTTCTCTTGGGTGCCACTAACAGCAAAGCCTTCACGTCCTGGCCTTGCTTGACTCCGAACTGATTTACGGGTGGAAACGCATACCAGTCGTTGTATGTCCAAGCCACCGCCAGCACAGAAGTTTTGCCGACCGCGACCACCGAAAGCAAGTCAATATTTACCCGCTCCTGGTTGTGTTGTTTGACAAGGAATTTCTTGCACCGCTCGATGTCTTTCATCGCGGATGGAATTTCAGACTTGCGGAATTTTTCAAAATTGATCGGTTTGTCGAGGCCGTCAACAATCACGCTTTCGCCATGCCCACGTAAATCCGGAACGATGGCCGCATGCCCAACACTTTGAAGAAACGAACCGTAACGCAACATCTGACGACGGCTGCCTTCCCAATCATGCAAAAGAATAATGGGAATGACTGATTTGCCGACGGCTCCTTTTTCACTTTCGGGACGACCAAAATAGGTACAGCGAAGTTTGACGCCATCTTTGGTTGCCAGGGTCAAACTCTGAGGCGCTGGAAGCTTTTCTTTTTCCTTTGGCTGTTGCGCTGGCTGCGCCGGGGGCTTGGCGTTTTGAGCCATCCCTTTTTCAGGCGTCGCCAGCCCGACGAGCAATCCGAAAAACAACCCGGTTACTATCGTACGCTGCAAACTATTCATACCGACTTTCAATTTTTTCAAAATCAAGATTCGCATATCAAATTCCAGAAAGACAATTGGATCGGTCGGCAAATGTGGCGGCGAATTGCCCTCAACCGGTTTGCATATTTATTTTTTCGGTTTGCCAAACAACGATCATTCCGCGATACCAATTCGATTCTAGTCAATTTGGTCAGTCCGATTAAATAGATTTCACCAGTATTGGAGTGCCCAAGGTCGTTTAAAGCCGCTAAATCAAGCACGAAAACGCGTTAATGCCCGAAGGATCGCCGAGAATTGGGTTGCCACCGCCCCCTTTTGGGCCGAAAATGTAGATAGGCTTAAACAATTAGACAATTGCTCAAACAGGTGAGAATTTCCTGCTTGGCATTTCTGTCGCGATGAAAATTCGGAGAGCAAATGAGTTTTCGCAGCTTGCGTCGATGGTGGCAAATCAAAACTGGCAAAGCAGACATTCCAATCGATGGGGAAGTCCCGTTTTGGGTTGTCAGTCTGGCTTTCCATTTGCTCGTGATTATTTGTCTGGCTCGGGTCATCATGCCGACCGAGAACGACAAAACCGTCAACCTCACGCTCGACGAACCTGCTCAAGTAATCGAAGACGAGGAGATTGATGTTTCTCCTGAAATCGAATTCGACGATGTGATCTCCGAAGACATCGGCGCTGACGGCGACGACGGTTTCGAAACAGCCGCTGCCCAAGCTCCCATGCTCGATATTTTGTCCGAAGATCCAATCGATCTTGAAATGGAAGAACGCAATGTTGGCGAGTTGGTCAGTGATAACGATCCATTCGAAGCCACCGCAGATAACTTGTCAGCTTTAGCCGTCAAAGGTTCCGTCGGCGAGTCCGTTAAAGCCGCGTCTGGCGCAATCGATCGACTGACCAAGCAGATCTTGACCTCGATGGAAGAGCGGGACACCGTTGTCGTCTGGTTGTTCGATCAATCGGCAAGTCTGATGAAGCAAAGAGAGGAAATCCTTGTTCGCTTCGATCGCATTTACGAAGAGCTTGGTCTGCTTGAAGAAGCCAACCATCGCAGCTTTAAAAATCGCGATTCTGAAGAACCACTCCTCACACAAGTCTACGCGTTCGGCTCAAACGTCAGTGCCATGACCCCAAAGGCGACTGACTCGATCGAAAGTATCAAAAAAGCCGTCCGCTCAATCGAACGAGATGAGAGTGGAATTGAAAACGTCATGGAAGCCGTGATGACGGCTGCAAAGCAAAACAAAAATTATCGAGCGATTGACCGAGCTACTGGGCAACCCAAAAAGAACGTGCTTCTGATCGTTGTTTCTGATGAAGCAGGTGATGATGTCAAACGTGTCGATGAAGCGATTCGAACGTGCAACAAAATGCAAATGCCTGTCTATGTCGTTGGCGTACCGGCTCCGTTTGGTCGCCCGGAAACGCGAGTCAAATGGGTTGATCCTGATCCGAAATTTGACCAGACTCCGCAATGGGCACTTGTTTCGCAAGGTCCCGAGTCGGTTGCTCCAGAGCGACTTCGGCTGGACTTCACCGGAACGTTTGATGACCTCGACATGATCGATTCCGGCTTTGGCCCGTTTCACTTGACACGCCTGGCGTATGAGACAAGCGGAACGTATTTCGCAGTTCATCCCAATCGTACGACAAAGCGACGAGTGAAGAGGTGGGAGACGAAAAGTTACGCCTCTCATCTGCAGTACTTTTTCGATCCCAGTGTCATGCGACGCTACAAACCAGATTACGTTTCCAACAGAACGTATTGGGCTCGGTTAAAAGAAAACAAATCCCGATACGCGCTCGTAAAGGCCGCCGAATACACAAACACAGGCACATTGGAATCACCAAAACTTAGATTTGCAAAATTGAATGAAGCTCGGTTTGTAAACGAAGTCAGCACCGCTCAACGTAGCGCTGCGATCATCGAACCAAAAATCAATGAGCTATATGAGATCCTTAAGTCCGGCGAAGAAGACCGTCCGAAAGAGATTTCACACCGTTGGAAAGCCGGATTCGACCTTGCAATGGGCCGCGCGATCGCTGCCAAAGTCCGAGGTGAAACGTACAACTCCATGCTGGCGTTGATCAAGACGAAACTGAAGTTCGATCCGCCCAAAGGTGACCGCCCGCAAAACAACACTTGGGTTTTGCGTCCAGCAGACATTGTCGAGACGGGTAGCCAAGACGCCAAATTGTTGAAAAAGGCAAAAACGTATTTGCAACGTGTTGTCGATGATCATCCCGGTACGCCTTGGGCTATGCTGGCCCAACGTGAACTTGCAACGCCAATCGGCTGGCAGTGGACGCAGACTTACACCAAACCACCTGAACCTCGCAAACCGCGGATGCGAAATAACAATCCGCCGCGCCGGCCAAACATTCCACAGCCGCGCGAGAATGCGATGCCAAAAGTAAAACGTCCTCCACCACGACTGTAAATTGTTGATCGGAGCACTGGGCTAAGCGTATTTTGAAATGAACTAACCTTTCCCCAATAGCCAATGCGACTACCGACAATCAGCACCGACGCCAATGATAATGTCATTGCCCCAAGTCACCTCTCACCAGTTCAGCTTGAAAAGCTGGAATTCATGGTTGCTCCAACGATCAGAAACTAAGCCTAAATACAAACCCGACGCGCAAGCGAGTGTGCCTTTCCACGGTGTGCCTTCTCACGAAATACACACTCGCTGGCGTGTCGGGTTTGTTTTTTAGATGTTTCGCATTCCTAGCCCCGGTACGACTCCAAACTCTTGCGTCCAAAACTCTGACGAGTTCTGCTACGGCGCTTCGGACTGGGTTTACCAAACGAATCAGAACTGGCGATAATGCGAAAAGCCTTGCAAAGTAGCTTGCCGGAGGCGAGTTGGTTCAGTACCGTGAACAGTAAAGGTCTTTGATTCATTTCTCAAACATAAACTGATCGTTGTTTTCCAATACGTTGTTCCCACAAAAAAATTCCTTTCTTCATTCTGCTTTTCGTTTTTAGCGCTTCAGGGTCAAGACGGCCCTACCATAAAGAAAGAAGCCAATGCGACTACCTACAATCAGCGGAATCATTGACCGTCGCATTTTGGCGAACTTTCGAATTGACGCCGATTCGATGGCTGCAGCTTTACCGCGTCCGTTCCGACCACAACTGTTTGACGGCTGGGCAATCGGTGGTATCTGCCTGATCCGGCTGAAACGTGTTCGCCCCGCATTCCTGCCAATTTCGTGGGGAATTGGATCTGAAAATGCCGCACATCGAATTGCGGTTGAATGGACCGACAATGGTGAAACCAAACATGGCGTTTACATCCCGCGGCGCGATACAAATTCCCGACTCAACTCATGGGCCGGTGGAACCATTTTCCCAGGACTACATCACCACGCCCATTTCAATGTGATTGAAGACGGAGAACGATACTCCGTCACGATGACCAGTGACGATGGCGATGCAAAGGTTCATGTATCAGGGACCGTCGCGGCTACATTACCCAATTCGTCGGTTTTCGGCTCGGTTTCCAATGCGTCAGATTTTTTCGAACAGGGTTCACTTGGCTATTCAGATACCAAAACCCAAGGGAAATATGATGGCCTGGAACTCGATTGTTCCAATTGGCATGTCGAATCGTTAAACGTCGATTCGATACAATCCAGCTATTTCGAGGATACAAACCGGTTCCCGGCCGGGTCGGTGGAGTTTGATTGTGCTCTTCTAATGCGAAATATTGTGCACCAGTGGCATGGCCGCCCGGATCTTTGCTGTGCCGCAGAAATCGGTGCATAGCAAATCAATGCACAAACTCTAACGACGCGACGCTCACTCGGCCAAGGCCCTGTGGAATGCTTTTATAAGCGATTGCAAATGGGGTTGGCTGAAAATCGTATGATGTCCACCAGGGATCTGGACCGCGGTCAAAGCGGCAACCATCTCGATCCAGCCATAATCCTCGGGAATGTGATACATGGCTTCCGGTTGTTCGCCATTGATCAAGTGCATTGAAATGTCGCTACGTTGGGGTGCGTACTTTTCGGCAAGCTCACTGAAAACCAGCTCCAGCGCCAACGGGCGTAGTTCGACAGGCAAGGGTAAATTTGACTTCTTCAACTTTTCAAGTTTGCGGATTTTCCGTTTTCGTTCGATGATCGATTTGTATTCCGCGACAACATCACTGAACGTTCCAGGGGATCGCATTCGATACCAGAATCTGGAAAGACGATTTCGTCGTTTCATTATTAGTGGGTTGGGACAATCGATGTTAATGATTTTTGCCACTACATAACCTCGCGCCTTCAGCAGCGAAGCCATTTCAAAAGCCATCAGCGAACCAAAAGAATATCCGACCAGTGTAAGTTCTTGATCGCAGCCAGCGTCGATCAGGCAATCGACATAGTCTTCAGCCATTTCGGCAATGCTCTGGCGTTCATGAACTACCGAATTCCCTTGGTACAGATTTGCGGATTCGAGTACCGCAACCGATGCTGACTGTTCAAATCCCTCAAACAGTTGGCGGTAAAACATTCCGCCGCCGCCAGCCGCGTGCATACAGGCGACGCTAACGGGTTGTCGACTGCCACTTAATCGTGTCAGCAATGGCCAGCTTTGAGGAGTTGCTGAGTCGTGCTGTCGACGATCCATGTAATCAGCCATCGCAGCGATCGTGGGGTTGGGAATCAAAGCAGCAACCGGGAGCACTGGCCCAGGAAACTCCAATTCCAACAACAACACCAACCGCATCGCCAACAACGAATCACCGCCAATTTGGAAAAAGTTGGCTTCTCGGCTCAGACGTCCAGTGCCCAGAACTTCTTCCCAGACTTTGGCAATCTTTTGTTCGGTCGGTGTGAGCAACTGGGACTCCTCATTCTGACCGCTATTGAATCCTGGATCCATCGACGGGCTTGGGAATTTACCGATATCCAGCTTGCCCCTGGTGGTGACCGGAAACGATTCCATTGCGACAATCCTTGTCGGTACCATGTACGCCGGCAATCGCTGACTCAAGAATTCTCGAAGCTCCGATTCACTTGGGTTATCGTCTGACTTGGCAACCACATAGCCGACCAAGTGTTGAGCGTCGTTGTCATTTGAAAGCTGCCGAGCGACAACATGGGCCTGTCCGATTTTAGGGTGGGTGCCTAAGCAATTTGAAATTTCACCCGGCTCAATACGATAGCCACGCAGTTTAATCTGGTCGTCAATCCGACCGATGAATTCATAATTCCCGTCCTTGTTCAGTCGGACGAGATCTCCCGTGCGGTAATAAGGCAAGTCATCATTGAGTGGACTGTCAACAAATTTTTCAGCCGACAGTTCTTCGCGTTTCCAATATCCAGTCGCAACACCGACTCCGCCAATGTAAAGTTCTCCAGACTCGCCGGGTTCTACCACTTGGCCGTCTTTGTCGCAGACGCAAAAACTGACACCCGAAATCGGTTTCCCAATCGAAGGTTGAATTCCCGGGCGCAGTATCGCGCAACTGGCAGTAACAGTGGTTTCAGTCGGCCCGTAAGCGTTAACCAATCGGACTTCAGTGCCGACGTGGCGAAACCACGACTCGATCTGATTGGGATCGGCTTTCTCGCCGCCAGTTACAACCGTCCGTACCGAAGCGGGCAATTCCAATGACTCACGGGCTTGGAAACTGGCCGACAATGTATTCCAGAACGCGGTTGGAAGATGCAGATTTTGAAGATTTTCCCGCTTAATGAATTCAAGAAATTGTTCCATCGAATTCAATGCTTCTGGGCGAATTGGAACCAACGTTCCACCCGTGATCAGCGTTGGAAATATTTCCTCCAACGAAGCATCAAATCCCACCGATATCATTTGCAGCGTACGTTCGCCAGCAGCAAGCTCAAATCCTTCTGCCCACCAATGACAAAAGTTGCAAATCGACCGATGAGCGATCGGGACCCCTTTGGGCCGACCTCTCGAACCGGAGGTGTAGATCATGTACGCAAAATCATTTTCATCAATCTTCCCGCAATCGTCTGCCACCATTCCAGCAGCAGTTGATGACGAATCCAAACGGCCGCGATGTTCATCTGCCAAACGATCAACGTCAATCGCAAACGGTACGATGGTCGAATCATTCACAGCAAAAGAGTCCGCCTGTCGAACCAACATCAACAATGACGAGGAATCTGAAAGAAGAAACTCAATTCGTTCGGCAGGTTGCGAGGGGTCAATTGGTAGAAAGAAACCACCTGCTCGCATAACCGCAATTTGAGCGACATAAAACTCAATCGATCGGGACATCAAAATCGCGATCGGTTTCGATTTCAGTTGTTTGTCATTGAATCGTGAGCGAAGTTCCGATGCTACATGACGAGTTATTCCGTCAAGTTCCGCATAGGTGATTTTGCCTTCAGGCGCATCAATAGCCACACTGTCTCCGAATTGCCCAAAGCATATCGCCAAGGCGTCGGCCAGCGTTTTCGATCCCAAAATGTTCGATTCACAAGATGATGAAAACATAATTAGATTGAGCTATTTAATAAGAGGCGATTCCAAACAGGCGCGATAACAAGTTGTCAAGTGAATTGGATACGTCTGGATTTTACTCTTTTGGTTCTCCAAGAGATATTCGGGCAGTTTGCACACCCATAAATGTATTGCATTAGCGAAGAATTCCATCTGATTGCCGACGAGGACGATCACTGGACTCTTTCAGGTTGGTCGCTCAAACGCGGTCGGCAAGGTCGCCAAATCAATCAATATCCGCATTCAAAAGGGGGGGGTACTAGTTTATGTCTTAGGCTAGAAAAAGCGATGTCCTTTCGGATATCTCCCACCAAAAAAGTCTGAGAAACTTACACCAACAATTTCAAATTTCTGAGAGCCACAGAGCGAGTTGACTATCTTTTAACCATTAAACCAATATTCGATAAGCACTTACGCCTTCAGGTAACAACATCACATTTTTTGCAGCTCCTTTGGATCGGTTTTGGCCATGGATTTCTTGTACGCCAGAATCAAAAAACACAGCCGAGCCGTCATGTTGGCAACGGTGGCAACGAGAAAACTCACGGCCGCACTTTGCAAACTGATCTCTCCAAATGAAAAGTTTGCGATGACTAGCGTGACCAGTCCAATGATTGCCGAGTAGAAACTGTCCTGCGGTCGATTGATCGCCAGCAAACCGCATGTCACTCCGAAACTTACTCCCAGAAACGGCAACGCCAATCCCAGCGTCGAAGTGATTAAATTGCTTCCGCCCAACTCACGCTCTACAAAATCTTCGTAGCGGCTTCCAAAAAACAAATTCGTAATGGGTTCACCAAAGAACCAAAGCACCACAGAAAATCCAACCAGAACTCCGATGATCAAGCCGATGTACTGAAACAGAACACGATTCATTCCAGCCCAGCCACGTTCGTGATACTCTCGCGCCGCACGGGGCGCAAGGATACTACAAACTCCCAAGAGAAAAGGATTCGCAAGCAGCACCACTGTGAAGCAAGCGAAAAATACGCCTGAGGCCTCTTCGCTGACGTAACCGATCAACAACCAAACACAAAGGTACATTGTGATGGTCGAACAAATATTCTCACCTGCTACCCAGCGACCGTAACGAAAATTTTGGTTGACCGTTGCCTTGATGTCTGCCAGTTGAAATTGAAACCGGCGTCGATAGAACGCCCAACACCCGGCCAGCGCCAGTAGGTTAACGCACCCAATCAAATAAAACACGGCAGTGGCAGACATCTTCGCATTGAAAACGGCAATGGCTAATGCGGAAACAAAACCAACGGCCATCAAGAATTCAAGAAATGCACTGGCCCGAACTTCCAGATTGGCAAGCAGCCAGCGCCGTGTAAATTCTCGCAACAGTTGGAGCGGTGCGATCAGCAACATGGCAGCAATGGCGAACGACGCAGCTTGATTGGTACCCTGCGAATTCATCAGCCAAGCGCAATAAAGCCCGCCACCGACAATCAACATTCCAATCAGTAACAACGAACTTACAAGCATGCTGCCGGAAAGTGTTTTCTGGCGTTCTTCACTTCGATCCGCCTGACCGAACACTGTCAGTGGTGTCGTGACAAAGGCTTCATGGACCGCAACAAACAGCATCAATACTCCGAAAGCGGTAGAGTAGTAGCCTAATTGTTCTGGTGAACCCATTCCCGCAACCGAACGGTCATCAGGCGCAAAGCGACCTCCTACCGAGACGGAAGTTAAGAATCGAGTAATGCTCAAAATGGCTTGGCCAGATAACGCCCAGAGCATCGTCATCGGCAGATAATCAAACCAGGTACTGATTCTCGATCGAACGGGATGTTTGAGATGAAGAGAATTGATCGGACTGATACTTTTGCTGACGAACGAGATGAATATCTGTGGGGAATATAATTCTACATGCCCAACTTTCACGTAGACAAAATTCAAAGTGAAACGGTGCCATTTCGCTTAAACCCGAAAACAAAAACCGTGTCATTATCTCGCCCAAGCCAACTACGGTGCCCCAGTTCACCAAACATCAAACAGAAATCGTATGGTCGGTCGAATCTGTCAGCTAGGTGGGCTGATGGTTTACTTCTGCATCTCTGGTCGCATTTTCTCGCGTTCTCAGCCGCAACGCGATAGCGTGCAGTTTCTTGCGCTGGAGGGGTTTGGCTGGATGAGTTCCGGGTGTAGTAACCGCAGGCTATCGCCAGGCGGCTAATGGTTTTGTGTTTGTAATCGTGGGTC
>CAYUWY010000007.1:138414-156436 GCA_964448575.1 uncultured Pirellulaceae bacterium | reverse complement strand
GTAACCGCAGGCTATCGCCAGGCGGCTAATGGTTTTGTGTTTGTAATCGTGGGTCTGCTGATTGGCTCGCAATTCTAGCGGCATAATGCAGTAAACAGACATATGCTCGACAGGCAGATGATCGAGAGAAGCGGCAGCGATATTGCCCATGCGGCAATGGCGTTTAACTGGCTATGTCGGGATGTAGCAAATCGACGCTCTTTGTTAGTCGACGAAATACAGCATACAATGCGCGCGTAGTCGTCTTTATCAATGTTTAGCCTTATCCAACTCGGTGATCGCAACCGCTATCTTTCATGAAAATTGATTTCACACAATTCGATGCTCCAATTGATGGCTTGACCTTGTCAGATTGGAAGCGAAGCAATGGCTTGGACATTTCGCCAGAGGATGCAGCACTTGCCGGCATCTCTCTTGAAGATCTTGACAGTGAATTCGAACTTGCCACTACCAACGTGGATTTCAAATTCACTCCAGACCATCGGCTCGAGTTTTCGGCTGCCTCAGTAGTGGCTGATGTTCGCTCAAACAATTCGCTCAGGTCAATTCGAGTTCGCAGCGAAATTCTCGCGCCCGCCGAAATCTGCGACTTGGCGAAACCCATTATTGAGAATTGGAAGCTCCATAGTTTCGAAGACATGGAGGAGGACTTTGACGAAAATTTAGATGATGACTACGAGGACGCAGAACTTCCCAAGAAAATTGACGCGATTGCTGAATTGGAAAATTGGCGTGGCAATCAACCTGACACCTTGCCGTCCTTTTTGGCTCAGTCGGATCCGAATCCTTTCCCAGGTATTTGGTTTTTTCGTTTAGTTATTAGTTCTGCGCCAAAGACCAATTCGCTTTTCCAATTGTCGATTCAGACCTTCTGGCGCGACGCCGAATTCGATAAGAAACATCAAGACACTACGTTCTGGGAACGAGCCGATGCGGTAATCAATTTGGCAAATGACCAGTCATCTGACGAGTCCGTTTCACGCGTCGCGAATTCTTTGCTTTACGCGGCAGCACGGTACAACGCGTTCGACTATTGGCATTTTCATGAAAACGCCACCGATTTTTCCGATTCCAGGCAAGAGGCCATCGACGACTGCGTCAACCGTTTTCGAAAGATGTTGGAAGACAATTTCGACGACCATTTGGATCGTTATGCCGAATCAGAAAGCGATGAATAAAAAACGATGCTCGCGAAATTCGGTAGAATTTGCCGTAGCAGGAGTCGCCAGACTTCTGGCCTGAATTCTGGCGAATCCAGCTACGGTCAATCTGGCGGGTTCAGCTACGCTGATTGCTACGTCAACCATTGGCTTCGATGACGGATGAAAAAGATTCATTGAATCGCTCAATCTACAACCCGTATCAATTCAGCGTAATGTCGCTAGTTGGCCTCACGACCATTGTTGCCTTGGTTTCAATCCGGAATTCGTTTTGGGCAACCGTTTTTGCATGCGAAATGATTGCGGTCCATTTCTTTGTGGCAGCGTTAGTTGCAAATTTGCCAAGTGGCATTTTAAAAGGAATGTATCAGAACTGTTTGGGGCCCGATGGATCGTTTGACCAAGTGCGATTGGGTATCGAGAAGAAGGCGCTTAGAAGACTGTATTGGCAGATTCTGATTCTATGTTCATTGCTGTTTCTAATTCCAGTAAATTGGTTTATCTGGAATTTCAAGGAACAACCGGTCACAAGCCTTATTTGGATTTTGCTTTGGGGGCTTTTCGCGTGTTTGCTTTTGCTATCAGGATACATTTGGTTACTGAAAAACACTCAAAAACAAACCGCCGCTCGAAATGAAGACTATTGGATGGAAGACGTAGCCGCACCCAGCAAGACTCCATTTGATGACTGATAGGATCAAACACGAATGAATAGTTTGTCTCAGTTCTGGGTGCCATGCTCACGCGCAGCATGAGCATGCTTACGCTTCCGCGTAAACATGGCACCCGTCAATCCGGGTAAGACGCACCTCTCAGGGTAACACCGATTCTTGAATCGGTGCCCGCGGAGCATCGTGAATCAGAAACTCAGCCAGTCCATTGGGCTGGCTTTTTTTGTGGGTCGCCTTCCGGCTCATCGTTAAACTGGCCAGCTATGCGATGCTCTCAAGCAAAGCAATTTCTTCGGGTGCCAAATTGAAGTTGAAAACCTCAAGGTCAGCTTTCATGTGCTGAGCACTGGTCGTTCCCGTTAAAGGCAACATTCCGACTTCGAGTGCAAATTTAAAAACAACCTGTGCGGTCGAGCATTGGTGACGATTGGCGATTTCCTGAACTTTTCGGTGCGCCATCACGGCTCGGTTGGCTGTAAGTAGCGAGAATCCTTGGTAGATGATTTCGTTTTGCATACAAAACTGACGAACTGCTCGGTCCCACCCATTGGTTGCGTAACATCTGATTTGCGCAAACCGAGGTTTGACGCGAGATTGAGAATGGAGCAACTGCAACTGCAAAAGCGAAACGTTGCTGACTCCGAGAAATTTCACTTGGCCAGAATCGTATATTGATTCCATCGCATGCCAAGCGTCCCAGTCATCTGGACTTAAGCCACGCGACGTTGACGGACCATGCAACACATAAGATTCGATCCGGTCCGTTTTCAAGTGCTCAAGCGAACTCAAGAACGATTGTGCAACCTGATCCGCAACAGGTGCGGTTGGATCGTATGGCAAACGTGAGTCCTGACCGCGTTGAAAAGTGAACTTGGTCTGAAGAAAAAGTTCGTCGCGCGTAACCAGTCCGTTTTCGATTGCTTGCGCGATGGCAAGTCCGACTTGGGCTTCGTGATAATGCTTGCGCTGGTTGGCCGTATCGATCCCACGAAATCCAGCTTTCAAAGCCAGCTCCGTAAGTTGTGTTGTTTCGTCTTCTTTCCAAGCGGTTCCATAGAGAAATCTTGGAACGGAAATACCGTCAACCAGTAGTTCCTTAGCACTTCGCTCAATCATGTCATCTCTAATAGTTCGTGTGCGTTACACACTCGTTCTACCATCGATTCATGACACTGAAAGCGATTCCACCAAATGGATCACTTGATCAGGATTGCGTCTTCTGCGAAAGCATCCAGTTTGTTGTGCGGCATAAACAATCTGGAAATACGCTCCGTCAAACGAGCGAGGTAGAACATCTCAAACTGTCGTTCGGTTGATTGCGTAACTGGACGTCCGTTTTCAGGAAACACGTAATTGTCGGGACCATGATGAAAACTGACTTGGCCTTCCTTGGCAACGTCGTAAACGGTCACCGACATATCGGCGCGGCCTTTGTAGAGTGTTGCCCCTTCGTGAATCGAGTAAGACGCAATTTCAATCACGACCACCATGTCGGCTTTTACACCTTCACCCAGACCGGCGTAGTCCTGTGACTCCCAACCGTTTTCGTCAATCCAAGCGTCAACGACGGGCGGACTGATGACTTCGATGCCTTTGACGCCGGTAGCCAGTTTTAGGCTTACATATTTTGAAACCGTGTAGGTCAAAGTGTCAGGGCCGTAAGCGGACGAATCTGACACGCACAAAATGGCAACTCGTTTGTCTTTGAGACCTTCGAATTGAGGTTTGACTTCGTGCCCTTTGATGACGTAAAGCAATTGCGCCATTTGCTGTATGCAACCAGAAGAAGTGACTATCACGAAAACTGGTAAGATCGCCATCAAAACAAGTGTCGTCAGTCGTTTTTTGTTGGTCATCCTAATCCGCTTTATGTAAGGGCGCAGTGGTTAAGCGGAAGCACTTGAGGCGATCCGTCTAATAGCGGCGGGACATTAGCGAGATGGAGCAGTGCAGGCAAGCCCAATTCTTGATAGCAATCGGTTGGCATGCATCGACGAGAAAGCAACACTGAACAGTGCCGTTGAATTCGCTCTAGGGTCGAATTTGCAATTAATCGTTGTGTTTAATCGTCAAATTCGTCTTCAAGATTCTCTGCGTCGCGTTCGTTAATCTTGATCCGGCGGATGCCTTGGGCTTTGCCAGAATTCGGATCGACTTCGATGACGACACCTGAAATCTGCACGTCACCAGTGGCGACATCAAACGGGATCGGGCGAAACGTTATTGTTGCTTGTAGAACTTTTTCGATCTTGCGCCCCAAAATACTTTCGTGAGGGCCAGTCATTCCGACGTCGGAAATAAACGCCGTGCCTCCCGGAAGCACTTGTTCGTCTGCCGTTGGAACGTGCGTGTGTGTTCCGCAAACTGCAGTGACTCGACCATCCAAATGACGCCCCATCAATTGTTTGTCACTGGTCGCTTCGGCGTGAAAATCGCAAAACCGAATCTTCACACTCTCGGGAATCTCTTTCAAAATCTCATTGGCTTTGGCGTAAGGGCAATCAACGGGCTTCATGAATACGCGGCCCATTAAACTGAACACCGCAACCTCGCGACCGTTTTCTGCTTTGACCACCGTCCAAGTCTTACCCGGCGCTTCCGCTGGATAGTTGGCCGGTTTGACAATGTTGTCCTGGCCTTCAAGGATCGAAATGATGTCTTTCTTTCGATAGATGTGATCACCCAGAGTGACACAATCGACCCCAGCGGCGATCAGTTTTCGATAAATCGCAGGAGTGATCCCTGAGCCGTTCTCTGCGTTCTCGCCATTGACAATGACAAGGTCGATGGATTCCTGACGGCGAAACCCCGGTACTGCTTGAAGCACAATTTCGACACCCGGTTTTCCAACAATATCGCCGATGAACAGAATTCGCACGTTGGTTTCTTTCGCTGATCGATGTTGTTTGGAAGCGTGAGTGAAATGAGAAAGCTAAGTTTGAGATTCTATCGAAGTGAACAGAGATGGGCTATCCGATGGAACTCAGAAAGTCAGCCGGGGCAAAAAGACCATCGCATGGCGACCATCCCATGCCGCAACGGTCGCCATCCTTAAGCACCATCACTTGTCGCAGGCGGTTTACCTTGCCAATTCTGTAAATCGCGATTCTCGAATCACGACGACTTTGACTTCGCCCGGATAAGACAAACGCTCTTCGTATGCGGAGGCGATTTCGCGGCAGATCTTGGCTGCTTTGGCATCGTCGGCATCTTTGGCACTGGCGATAACACGAACTTCTCGACCGGCTTGAACAGCAAACGCTTGGCGGACGCCTTTGAATTCTTTGGCGATCACTTCCAGTTCTTCCATTCGTTTGATGTAACGATCAAGTGACTCGCGTCGCGCTCCCGGCCGTGAGGCGCTACACGCGTCGGCGGTTGCAACGACAACGGTATACGGATATTCGACGAGGATTTCGTCATGATGCCCGAACGCAGCGTGGACGACTTCGGTGCCTTCGGAGTACCGCTTTAACAAGTCCGCACCGATTTTTGGGTGGCCGCCTTCCATGTCGTGATCGGCCGCTTTGCCGATGTCATGCAACAACCCACATCGTTTGGCAAGCTGACCATCAAGCCCCATCATTTCGGCAAGCATGCCCGCGATAAAGGCGACTTCGACACTGTGCCGAAGCACGTTTTGGCTGTAGCTGGTTCGAAAATGTAAACGGCCAAGCATATCAATCACTGGTTGCTTCAATCCGTGCACGTCGACTTCTTGTGCCGCTTCGGTGCCTTTCTTGCGAATCAGCGAATCCATTTCGGCTTGTGTTTCTTTGACGACTTCTTCGATTCGCGAAGGATGGATTCTTCCGTCAGCGATTAGTTTATCCAACGACAGTCGGGCGACTTCTCGGCGAACTGGGTCGAAACCACTTACGATCACAACACCTGGTGTGTCGTCGATGATCACGTCGACGCCGGTTTCTTTTTCGAACGCGCGAATGTTGCGGCCTTCGCGACCGATGATGCGGCCTTTCATATCATCGTTAGGAATGTCGATCGTACTGGTGGTATGATCGGACGTGTGACTGGCGGCAAAACGCTGAGTCGTCATCATCAGGATCTCACGAGATTTCTCTTCGCAGACTTCCTGCATCTTTTTCTCATGGTTTAGAATTCGCCCACCGACTTCGTCCGCGAGTTCGTCTTCGAGAAGTTTAAACAAACGCTTGGTGGCTTCTTCTTTACTCAAGCCTGTCATCTGATGAAGTTGCTTGCGCTGTTTGTCGAGAATGTCTGAGAGGTCTTTGTCTGTTTGCGCGATCTGTTCGAGTTTAGCCTTGAGTCGATTTTGATTGGACTCGATAAACTGCTCTTGTTTCTTAAGATCTTCTGATTGCTGCTGAAGCCCTGACTCTCGTTTATCAAGCGACCGTTCGCGTTGATGAATTTCTTCGCGTGATTTGCTTAGCTTGCGTTCGGCTTCGGCTTCGCGTTTGAGTTCAGTTTCTTTAAGGCTAATTTCTGCGTCTTTGATTTTTGCGTCTGCGTCACGTTGAGCGTCATCGAGAATTGATTGGGCTTTGGCTTTTGCGCCTTTCCCAACCAACAATGAATAGAGCGAGATGGCTCCGCTTCCCAACACCAATCCTACGATACCCCATATCCATTCAGCCATTTCATTTCGCTCTCTATATAAAGACGCAAAGAGCGTAGCCAAGCGATCGGCAGAGTGATCAATGAGTTTTGGATTTGGCACGAAGCAACTATTTCTGCGATCGGCCAATGTTCAAGCCGCCATTAGTCTGGCGACCGGTCCCGGGTAGGCGAGTTCTTTAAACGCCTAAAAGGATTAAATCTCCAACGTTTGCACCGTTTGTCCACCGAGTCTTGATGCGGAATTCGATTGAATGATCGAATGTCTCGCACGCGCCACACCAGCCATTTGGCGTGTGGCATATGCTGAACTGAAACGGAAACCCACCCAATCAAAGGGAGCCAAACTGCCAATTCCTCCAGATCTCGCCGTCGATTATGCAATGAAGGCGAAACGGGATTGGACAGGTTGCGCACGGCTGGGAACAGCCGCAATAAGACGCTCAGGATGATGTAAATCAAATCCATGGCTTACCAATGTAGAGTTGGTTGGAAACTAAAACAGAAAGTAACCAATCTCAATTTTCTTTGCTCATACCGACTCGACCACACGGTTTGTGCCACCAAGTCTGCTGTTAAAATTAAAGTTACGAGAAGGCATCTCAAAAAATGATCTACTCAGCCTCGTTACTCCAATTGTAGCAGATACTTACCAAAACACAATCTAGCGAATCTTATTTGAACATTGCCTACCATAACGACGTGGAACGAGAAATCGCGACAGCGTTTCCGCCTGCAAAATGGACAGAGATTCGAACGATGGTCGCCGTTTCTGGTGGTCCTGACAGCATCGCACTATTACGAGCGATGCTCTCAATTGGTTCACGAACGACCAATTTTCACAAGCAAAATCTCTTGGTAGGACACGTTAACCATCAACTGCGCGGGTCAGACTCTGACGATGACGCGCAGTTTGTGAAAACGATTTGTGCAGATTTGGACGTCACGTTTCTCGAACCTGGCTCGATCGAAAAACAAGCAGCCCCAGAGCTATCTAAACCCCCATCGGAGGAAACGCTAAGAAATTTTCGGTACGACAGATTACTGGAACTGGCGACGCAAGCTGGAGCAAGGTATCTGATCACCGGGCATAACTTTGATGACCAAGTCGAAACGATTCTGTTTCGCATTTTTCGCGGCACGGGCATCTCCGGGCTCGCCGGAATACCTCGCATTCGATTGGGCAATGACTCGGTGACGATCGTTCGCCCGATGCTTAACATTAGGCGGCAGGAAATCGAAGCTTACTTGAAACAAATAAATCAGGACTTTCGCGTCGACGCCACCAATGCGCAATCTGATTATGCAAGAAATTTCTTGCGGAACGAATTGTTGCCGCTGGTCAAAACGCGGTTTGGTGAGAAGACGTTGGATTCAATTGGGAGGCTGGGCGTTCAGGCGATGGAAATTGACACCTACCTCAATCAAGCCATCGCGCCCCTACAAAAGTCAATCATCCGTCAAACGCAGGAATCGATTGAGATTGATCGCGATCAGTTAAGGAACATTGAACCTGTCTTGCTTCGCCAGTTCATAGTTCAAATCTGGAAAGCGCAAGGCTGGCCGCGGCAGGCTATGGCGTATCGTTGGCTGGAACGAATTTGCGATGAGATCATGTCGGGTACATTGGATACCGTACTCAATTTGCCCAATTCAGTACGGTTTCATCAAACCGAGTCGACGATCGTATTTTCTCGCCCATTTATCACAGACAGTGTTTAACGTTTCAAAATATAACGCTCGGGAAACCTGCGATACATGCAAACGACCTCTGCTCAAAATTTCCCAGCAACCAAGCCAACCATGCTAGCATTTGGGATTGGGTTTAATTATTCTTAACCACCGGTCTGAGAATGCAGGGCAGTTAATTATTGCATTGCATTTTATTGCAAAACTAAACCATTCCTCCCGCGTGAAATAATCAATTGGTGACGTAAGCGAATTGATCCCACGTTTCTCACAAATGTAAATGATATGAACACTGAACCAGGAATCACTGCTAATCGCAAACAGCTTTTGACAGCAGGCTTTCTTTCACTAATTGCTGCTGGCGTTGGATTCGCTGTTCGCGGCGGCTTGTTGGAAGTTTGGTCGAAACAATATGGTTTTACAATGACCGAGCTTGGTCAAATCACCGGTGGTGGTTTGCTTGGTTTTGGTATCGTGATTTTGATCGCGGGTTTACTGATCGACACGATCGGTTACAAGAAGTTGATGATTCTTGCGTTTCTGTGCCACCTTGTTTCCGCATTGATGCTCTTTGCGGCGACACCGATTTTCAACTCATCCGGCAAAGAAGCGTGCTACACCCTTTTATATTGGTCGATGTTTATTTTCGCCGTTGGCAACGGCATTAATGAAGGTGTTATCAATCCGCTTACCGCAGCGATTTATCCAAAGGAAAAAACCCATTACTTAAACATTCTTCATGCAGGGTGGCCTGCCGGATTAGTACTGGGCGGATTAATCGTTTTCTTAAAGCCCTACGTTGGCTGGGAAATCCTAATGGCAACATTCTTGATCCCAACCGTCATGTACGGATTCATTGTTGTTAAAGAAGCATTTCCGCAAACTGACGCTCAAGCAGGGGCAATTTCTTACGGTGGAATGTTTGCAAAGCTGCTTGGTCCGTTTTTCTTGATTCTTCTGTTGGCCCACGCTTGCGTAGGATACGTTGAACTTGGAACAGACAGCTGGATAAACAAAATTACTGGCGCGATCATGAAAAATGCTGACCTCGGTACCGCATTGTTTATCTACACTTCGCTGTTGATGACCGGATTAAGATTTTTTGCCGGACCAATTGTTCACAAAATTTCGTCTCTCGGCTTGCTACTCGCCAGTGCGTGTATCGGTGCGCTAGGCCTTTACCTAATCAGCATCGGCAACGGAATTCCGTTTATGTTTTTTGCAGCATCAATCTATGCTGTTGGTAAAACATTCTTGTGGCCAACCATGCTCGGTGTAGTTGGAGAACGGTTCCCACAAAGCGCAACTGTCGCGATGGCACTAATGGGATTTGCCGGAATGACATCCGCTGGTTTACTTGGTGGCCCTGGAATTGGCTACAAGCAAGACTACTTCGCTTCACAGTACATCCAAGCCAATGCCCCGAAAACATTCGAACGTGTTAAAGCTCCAAACGAAAACAAATTCTTGTTCTTCCCGGCGATCACTGGGATCGATGGTGCCAAAGCTGGAATGCTGGAAGATGACGGCGAGAAAATCACTTCTGAAGTAGAAATTGCTGGCGATCGCATTAGCACAGATGAGCTGAAAACGCTCCGTGAACAGAACGAGTGGTGGCAGGATAATAAGAGCTTCTCCGAAACTGATGCACCTCCGGTTCTTGAAGCGGGATTGCACGGCAGCAGGATGGCGATTCGCTATACCGCCCTTGTTCCAGCGACTATGGCCTTGTTGTATCTGATTCTGTTCGCCGGGTTCAAAGCTCCGAAAAACGAAGAACATTAATCGGCAAGTCGTAAACACAAAGCGAGAGTCATTTTGGCTCTCGCTTTTTTAATGCGCTAGTAACCGCACGCTATCGCGTTGCGGCTGAGATCACGAGAAACCGCGGCCGGCGGTGCAGCAGCAAACCATCAGCCGCCCGGCGATAGCCTGCGGTTTCCACAACCCGCAACTCCACCAGCCAAACCTCTCCAGCGCCATTCAATGAAACCAACTAGTTTAACGACGAGCCGGCAGGCGACCGAGTTTGCAGCCAGCCGAAGCGCCGTCGCCTGCCGGCTAGTCGTTAAACTATTCATTGGTCGGTTGTTGGACTTATGGGATGGTCGGTCAGGAGCTCGCCGCATAATCCCTCCGAACCTTCGTCCCCAACTCGTGTCCAATGGGCCTTCTCAGTAACAACTAACAGGCAATCCAATGGGCACTTCACACGGGGACTTTCACAAATATCCGCGCACTCCGCATCTTGATTGTTCGAAGGGAACTTCGGATGACAAACGGCTGGGGCCGAAAGAGTCTGCGCGAATGTTGGCGGATGAATCGCTGATCGTGGAAGAAAAACTCGATGGCACCAATGTGGGTTTGCACTTGGCTGACGGCAAATTGATTCTGCAATGCCGTGGGCACGAAATCACCGCCGGCATGCATCCGCAATACGACCTATTCAAACAGTGGGCGACCACCAAACGAATCGTATTCGAAGAGATGCTTGGCGAACGGTTTTTGATATACGGCGAGTGGTTATACGCCCGCCATTCAGTTTTCTACCGAGAGCTGCCCCATTACTTTTTTGAGTTCGACATTTTTGACAAACAAGAAAAAGTCTTCCTGACATTAGACAGACGACTGGAAATGCTTGATGGATCGGGCCTTCAAACAGTTCCCGTTGTACATCGCGGTAAAGTCTCGCTTAAGCAACTTAAAAATCTGGTCGGACCATCTCAATACGATTCTCGCTTGACCAATCCAGCCACCGGTCGAAGTGACGATTTGATGGAAGGACTATACTTGCGAACCGAAGCAAACGACATTGTTACTGCTCGAGCAAAATTTGTTCGCCCCGAATTTACCCAATGCGTCCAGCACAGTAACCATTGGCAACAGGAAACCATGGTGCCCAATGAGTTGGCCAAATCGATTGACATTTGGAGCTAACTGAACCGTTTCGGATAAAGCCAATATCGGAATTTGTGATGATCAGTCAAATCAAAAATTGGAATCAGCTCGCGTCATCAACCGACGCTGAAATTCTTGATTGGGCAGAACAACAAAGCTGGGCAATTGAGATGGCGGCTTGCATGCAAGACCCCGCTTGGCACGCAGAAGGAGATGTTTGGACGCATACGAAAATGGTGGCCGATGAATTGGCCAAGCTGGACGATTGGGATTCGCTTTCAAGAAAAACTCAGATCAAATTGCTGGTCACGGGTTTGCTTCACGATTGCGGCAAACCTGCCACAACGGTACTGGACGAAACGACTGGGCATATTCGGTCGCCAAAGCACGCGCAAGTCGGCTCCAGAATGGCGCGTCGTTTGTTGATGGAAATGGAATGCGATTTTGCCACACGCGAAGAGATTTTTAATCTTGTTTCTTATCACGGGCGGCCACCTTACCTTTCCGAAAAAGCCGATCCAGAGCGAGAATTGATTAAGCTCTCGGCATTCGTCGACCATCGCTTGCTCTATAGATTCGCATTGGCAGATTGGCGTGGGCGAATTTCAACCCAACCCAAAAAAGGAGATGACCAGACGTTGAAGCTCTGGGAAATGGTGGCTGAAGAAAGTCATTGTTTGAGCAAGCCATTTGAATTTTCGAATGACCACGCAAGATTTCTTTTCTATCGCGGACGCTTGGACAACCTCCACTACACGCCTCACGAAAACTATCGTTGCAAAATGACTGTCATGTGCGGACTGCCTGGCGCGGGCAAGAACACATGGCTCAACAGAAATCGACCAGAGTTGCCCGTCGTTTCGTTGGATGAGCTACGAGAAGAACTAGATGTCGATCCAACCGACAACCAAGGCGTCGTCGTTCAAACGGGAAAAGAACGCTGCCGAGAATTTCTTCGCAGCGGAACTGATTTCGCATTGAACGCGACCAACACCACGCAACAGACTCGCAAGCTTTGGATTGATTTGGGTGCTGACTACAACGCACGAATCGAAGTGGTCTATATCGAGCCGCCACTAAAAACGCTTTTTGCTCAAAACAAGGATCGAGAAAGCCGAGTTCCGGCAAAGGTGATCGAGCGATTGATTGGCAAACTCGATGTGCCAACCATCGCAGAGTGCCATGAGTTGCTGACACCAACATTTGTAATGGCGTAGCTGGCATCGACGCTCTATCGCCAAAACGGCTGATTTCCCCAACTCATATTTTAATGCAATTTTTTTTGCAGGATTCAATCGGGCTTCCCGCCCAAACAAATAGACACGAATTTCTTTTGTTTGGGAACTCTTACCGGGGGAAAGCTATGAAACGTCAATTTGCATTGATACCACTTCTGGTTGCGTCTTTGATTTTTGGATGGTGCAGTCAATCTAACGCACAAGAAGTTGGCCCTTTTGGCGGCTTCGAGATTCCAACAGACCTTTCTGGAGCGGTGGACGTTACCATTGGGTCGACGACGTTCTTCGAATCAACGGATGATAAGTGGCAGAATTTCGTAAGATTTTCATCACCTGTCGATATCGACATCAAAATTGAAGGCATCGCGCGGTGGTGGGCCGATCCGCATGGGGTCTTGTGGGAAATTGCAGAACCTCGTCCTATTCGGATTGCGGATGATGACAACAGCGGGCCAGATCGAGACTTCCTGATTGAACACCGAATTGAAGGCGGCAAGACGTATGTTCTGCAATTCGGAACCGACCGAACGACGACGACTTCAAGAGTTCGAATTACGACGAAGCAAATCGTGGTAAATGGTCAATTGGGCGCCCAATCATTGCAAACCGCGGAGAACGCTGGGGACTTCCTGGAGCAGGAGACTTTTGGTCGCAACATTGAGGCTTCCTGGTTCGGCAGCACTGACTTTGGGATCGTCTCGGCCTTCAACAACAACAGGCGAACATTCCAGATTCGAGATTTCGCCCAAGTCGGCTCGGCAACCATTACGAATATTAGTATCTCCAGCAACCTCAATCAGTTTTTCAGGTCGGATCGCGTTCCACAATCGCACCGGGATTCATTCCGCGCTACAATGTTGAGCGGAAACCGTTTCGAGGTGAGCTTTGCTCCGCGAGACGCTGGACCCATCGAAGCAACTTTGGTGATCGACTACGTCATTGACGGCGTCACGATGCAAGCCCAGATGCCAATGAGAGGATATGGAACCGGCCTCTTCGATTGGAAACAATATTCCCGCTCAGATTTTGACAGCTGGTATCTCCACTTTGAACACTCGCTAAGTACAGATGCCGGAGAAAATCGCGTCGCCTGGATCTCTGTTGATTTTGAACAGCCGATTAACACCGTTCAAGTCTTTGTAATTCCAAAATTCGGATCTTCACCAGTTAACGTTGCAGTCTATCCAGCGAATGATTTTCAACGCGGAACCCAGTTGCATACCAATTCAATCAATCGAAGCTCAAGTGGCAGCCAATTTGTTGGCGGTGCTTCGAAAGCGAATATCAAAATCCAAATGCCGTCAACTGCCGAGGAAGTCATCTCTGACTTTGACGTTTATGTCTTTGGATATTAACGAACCTCAAAACGTAAGACTGTGATTTATTCACGGGAGATCGTTGCAACGCCAGTTAACAGCTGGCGTTATTTTTTGGGAAGTCGAATTCTGATTGTGTTGCTTTGCTCGCTCCAATGTTTGCAAGGTGCAAATGTTTACGCGCTCCAAACGGTTTCCGATCACAGAATCAAAGGCCGGCCCAAAGCCACAGCTGCTGTGCTTCTCTAGATTCGAAGGTGAATCTTCATGAGTTGTTTGACACCAACATTTGTAACGGCGTAGCTAGCATCGACGCTGGCAATATTTGACCTGCATTTCATTCGATAAATCACTGGAAAACTGACGGTAAACGCTGGCTGGTCAACGAATTAAAAATGAGCTCCACGCCTGACTGATCAACCTGTCGAAAAACACCATAAACCACTAACATTCGCGGTCCGTTTTACGCCTTCCCCGAGATGTTTGTGCGGTTCCGATCGACCCAACTCAAAAGACGAATTCCACGGGTAAGTTTTGCGCGCCGACTGTTTGGGCTTTTCAAACTTTTTGCCTTCTTGATCGCTATCGGAATCATCGGCTGGTTGCTGTTCCACCAAACGGTTCACAGCAAAATTCGCGACACAGTCCAAACCGTATTTTCACAAAAACTTGACGGCACTGGCTTGGATGCCAACGTGGGCCAGGCGAGTTTTGTTGAAGGGCAGGGGATTCGAATCAATGACCTGAACGTTGGTCTTGCTTCGTACGAACAGCCCTATCCGCAAAATCGAAACCCTGTCCAGTCAGAACTTGAAGTCTACGAAGCCTTTCTCCATGCGCCCGTTTCGACGACTCAGCTCGCATCTGGAGACCTAAAAATTGAGCGAGTGGAAATTCGTCGTGCAAAACTGACGCTTGTCAGGAACCAAAACGGCCAAATGGATTTTGACCATGTGATCGAGAAGTTGTCCGCGCTCGAATTCGAAAGTGATTCGCCAACGCCCGTCGCGTTCAAAGATTGCGAAGTCGTGGTTGTCGATCAAACGCGCTCCAATCAACGCCCGATCTCAATCAACAATATTAGCCTGATCGTCCAACCGATCATTCACGAGCAACGTCAGATTTTGCAGATCAACGGAAGCTTCAAAAGCCGGTTGATATCTGAGATCAATTTTGTGACGTATCTGGATCAGCAAAATGGAATTTGGACATCACAAGTCGGCGCAACTGACGCGACGCTGTCCAATGACTTGATTGCTTTGCTTCCCGACTCAATTCAATCGGAATTTCAGAATCTACAATCGCTCACGGGCAAGATTAATTTTCAAGCGACGGCGACTGGCACAACGGCGCTCAACGAAATACCTGCTTTCAAACTCACCGGCGACGTCGCTGGATTTTCGATTGACGATTCACGACTTCCATTTCCAATCAAGAACGCATCGGCCAACTTTATTGTTGAAAATGGCGGGCTCGCAGTGCAGAACGCGCGCGGAAGGATTGGACAAGGCGATTTTGTCTTCAACTATTCGCAAGCCGGACTACAGCAACGAAGCGGATGGCATTGCGATGGCAAGATCGAAGATTTCAACTTTGAACGCAGCCCGCAACTCGAAAAGTTTTTCACCGCCAATGGTAAGAAATTCTGCAAAGAGTTTTCACCGCGTGGAACGAGCGATATCCAGTTCAACCTGACTCACGATGGAACAAGGCTTCATCGCGATATCGTTGGCAAGCTCACTAACATGTCGTTCTCATTTTTCCGCATGCCATACCGAGCCGATCATTGCATGGGGACGATCACAATCAAAGATAATCGTTCCGATTTTGACATCGAATCTATTACATCAAATCAAAAAATCTTGATCAAAGGGTTTGTCAAAGGGACTGGCATGCCCGACAGCTCTACCTATGAGCTCAATATTTCGGTGCCGGGTGATTTACCGATTGATCAAAAGATGCTCGATGCGGTCGACGCACAGCCCAAACTCGCAAACGTCATCCGTTCCTTTAGACCAACGGGTCGCGTAGGCGGAATCGGAAAGTTTGAGAAACTGGCCCCCAATGGCCAAGTCAAAAAAACGATTGACCTCCGACTTAAGCAATGTTCCGTTCGGCATCAACATTTCGATTACCCGATCTACAATATTTCAGGATTGATTCACGCCGAAAACGACAATTTTAGCTTCCAGGGTTTACGCGGAAACAACAGCGGCGGCAAAGTCGAATGTGACGGAACGTGGAATCCGACCAATGGCCTCGACTTGGTCTACTTTTGCAAATCGATTCCGTTGAACGACCAACTTAGATTCGCTTTGAAGCCAGAGATTCGCGAGATCTGGAATGGATTCCGACCACGCGGGACGCTGGACGCGATGAAGGTTGAAATGAAATTGCCTAGCGGCCACAAGAATATCAATCTCGTTGTCACCGCTGACATGCAAAAACCAAACAGCGAAACGGACGTAAACCATCTTTCAATTCATCCGACTTGGTTCCCATACGAAATCAATAATTTGACCGGGCAAGTCAAAATTGGAAACGGCAATATTGCACTGACCAACGTCCAAGGCCGACACCAGCGGACGTCCATCGTTTGCCAAGGCGAAGGTGCCTACCGTGATGACGCTTGGTATGTGCGACTCAAGAACATGCTGGTGACGTCGCTCAAAGTTGACGAAGACCTTTTGTCGGCCGTGCCCAGTTCACTGGCTCCGCCCGTTCGCCAACTCGAGTATGACGGATTGCTGACGGTCAGCGGCGAAATGACAATCGCAGGAAATCAGGTTGGCACGGCAGCCACGTCAGCAATCGCGAAAACGACACCTTCGCCAACAACGCAAGTCGTTTCCTATTCGACCCTATCAAACCGTTCAGGTGGAGACTTTGTTGCCTCTCCGATTCCTGCAACTTCAACCCTGCCAACTGCTCAAACACCGATCACACGATTGTATGAACAGCGAACCAGTATGGCTTGGGACCTTCAACTGGATATGATCCAATCCAAAATGCAGATTGGATTGCCCATTGAGGATGTCTCTGGGAACGTGAAGATGTTTGGCAAGTACGACGGGCAAAACGCCGAATGTCTTTGCGAACTCGACATCGAATCGTTGACCATTTACGACGCTCAAATCACAAACGTTCGCGGTCCAATTTGGCTAGACAACAATCACATCGCTGCCGGCCAGTTTGTTCAACCACCGCAAGACCCAGCCAATATCAGTCCAATCGCCAAGCCGATCAAGCTGATTCCGGTTACCGGAAAAATGCACAAAGGCTCGATTAACTTTGACGCAAAAATGTTGTCGGGTGGCAAAGGCGACTTTTATCTCAAGACCACTCTCACCGATGGCTGTCTCGCCACCGCCTGCCGAGAATATGCCCCAAGCCTGGAAAATGTCAGTGGTCACAGTTTTGCAGCGGTCGAAATGACGGGTGACTATACCGGGACGCATGCCAATCGTGGAGTGGGAACCATTCAATTGCGCGACGCGAAAATTTATGAACTGCCAGTGTTCCTCGCCCTTCTAAAGATTCCAAATTTTCGCAAGTACAACCGAACTGCATTTGATTCAAGCAATATTGATTTTACGATCGAAGGCGACACAATTGATTTTAATCGCATGGAGTTCATTGGTGATGCGATTTCCCTGATTGGAAATGGCCGGATGAACTTTGACTGGGACATTGACCTGAACTTTTATTCCGTCGTAGGACGCGATCGAATCAACATTCCTTTGATCAGTGAGCTCTATCGGGCAAGCAGCCAACGCGTGCTTTGGATTCAGGTAGACGGAACTTTGGACAACCCCAAAACTCACCACAACGTGTTACCAAGTCTGGAATTGCCCGAGCTAAGGAAACTTTTCCAACCAGGTGAAAGAGTCGGTTTGGCCAAATCACTTTCGGGAAGGTCTGGGCCGCTGAACTTCGGTTCATCCCAGCAACCAAAAGAAGCCACAAATCAGTTCGAACGACAGTCACGGCCAATCGGATCTTCGTTCTTTCGCTAAACGAATCGCATTTGCAAACAGAACAAAAGTACTGCCAATCTAAAAAGCCAAGTTCAATATCAACCACTGAACCAAGAGCCAAGAAACATGAAAACCAACCCAACACCCAGTATTGCAGGAGCTGCCGGCACCGCACTTTCCTATGAAGCGATTCAGTCCGGACGCGACATGGCAACTCGACCAAGCAATCATTCAAAAGCCAACTCCGGCATTTCGGATTCTTTGGAAACCTCGGATCGAGAAGGCGATGGGCGACAGATGGTTAGTCCCAAGCGAAACGAGACCGGCGAGACAAACTCGATTGATGCGACAGGCGACCGATTGGATCTAACGGGATAACTTCATTCAATAGTCGTTCGCGTTGTGGTTCAATTCCAAACGTAGGTCTCTGGCTCAAGTATTTTTGAACCGCGAATGGACGCGAATAAACGCGAA
>CAYUWY010000007.1:0-138314 GCA_964448575.1 uncultured Pirellulaceae bacterium | reverse complement strand
TGTAGGTACGATTTTTATTAACGTCCATCAACGTTAATTCGCGGTTCTTAATTTTCATTCTTTGGCACTTTGAAAACCAAAAATTCAATGGTTGTAAGCATAGGCGACTACCAAAGCAAGAATTTCACGAGATCCTCCACCTGATCTCTGTGTTCCTCCGTGTACTCTGTGGTTCAATCCCAACCGTCGGTCTCTGACTCAAGTTTTTGAACCGCGAATGGACGCGAATAAACGCGAATGTAGGTACGATTTTTATTAACGTCCATCAACGTTAATTCGCGGTTCTTAATTTTAGTTCTTTGGCACTTTGAAAAACAAAATTCAATGTTTGTAAGCATGGGCGACTAACAAAGCAAGAATTTCACGAGATCCTCTACCTGATCTCTGTGCTCCTCCGTGTCCTCTGTGGTTCAATCCCAAGCCTTGGTCTCTGATTCAAGTTTTTGAACCGCGAATGGACGCAAATAAACGCGAATGGAGGTTCGGTTTTTATTAACGTCCATCAACGTTAATTCGCGGTTCTCTTCATTCTGAATGTTTGAGAAATTGCAATCAACGCTACCTGCTCATAGAGTCAGAATTCTTGGTGGCCAAGATTCTATTTCAAGCACGTCGACGACGGGTCAAAACGCCGATCATGACCACGACCGTGAGTAGAAACGAACTGGGTTCTGGAACCGCGTTGATGGTAAAGTTGTCGATATAGAAGTTGCCGGAAGTGATAAAACCCCCTTCGTCTTTCCAACCGAGTGAGAAACTTCCGGGGTCTGAACCGTCATAGTTAATCGTCCCATCGGTGCCATTAAATTGATTGCCAGCTCCGGGCGGAACGATAGCAAACGTGGCTGAAAACGAGCCGAATGAAGTTTGGCCGGCGCCGGGTACGCTCAGCAATGCGACTTCAGTATCACTTCCCGCCCCTTGAAACGTAAGCTGTGACTCAAGCAAGCTTGGTCGTGCAGCACTCGCCCATTGAATTTCGTCTTCTTCGATGCGTATGTCATAAGAAATCGTTCCGCCGTTTGAAAACACTGCGGCCAATTCATTTGCAATTGCCGTTGCCTGACTGGTACCCGATGCGTAGTTCAAGATTGCGGCACGAGCATCGGCTTCAAAAAAATCGGCTCCACCAGAACCAGTGACACGCAGTTGCCCACCAAATTCAGACGTCCAGGCAACGGTTCCATTTTGGTCAGCAAACCCTTGGGTGTCCGTATCAAACGATAAAACAACCATATCGGCTTGAACGGAATGGTGACTTAACAAGACAAGAAACGACAAACCCACGAACAGGGAACGATACATCGGCGGAACCCAATTGAAATCGAATGAAGAAAAGCTCAAGAAGAGAATCCAGAGCTTAAGTCCCTCCGCATTTCACGTAAAGATTAATACGTGTCAACGTTCCGCAATTTCTTGCTGCTTGCCTTTGCAAAAATGTAGATTTGTATTGCCCAAGACGACATGTGGAAACAAATAGGGTTTACATCCCAAAGAGTTCGTACGTCGCCTCCCAGACGGCTCCAGAGTTTTCGTTGATCCAAGTCACCATACCCGACAAATTGAGAGGGTCGCTCGCATCAAGCACGATTTCCCCGTCGTTCCACCCGCCTCCCAGCGGATCGAGGGCAATCGTCACCGTGTCGCCCGCAATCGAGTATTCTCCTGGCCAGAAAGTAGAGGCCGAAAAATCTCCTGCAGAAAAGTCCGCGTCCCCGGTCCAAACTCCGGTGCCACGGGTCACACGAAACTGAAAATCGAGACTTTCCAGTACGCTTTCGAGATCTAACGCGTCACCCTCATCCGATGGAAGCGTTGAAAAACTAATCCCCGGCGTCGTACCGGCAACGTCTTCGCCGTCGGTACCGTCTGATGCATCGCCGAAATCAGAGCCAGCGGTATTCGACGAAATTGAACTTGCGCCAAAGTAGCTGAACGACTGATTACTGCTTTGCACTGACAGAACTGAATCGTTGTACTCAGATACGACCGAATCTCGAATCGCACTACCTCCAACGATCAGCCCTATCAAAACAACAACAGATAAAAGTATCAACTCAATAGATATGACTTGACCGGAGCTACAACTCCAAAGTCGGTCAACAATTTTTTGCACGGTCATCACAAGCCCAGACATTTGCGGATCGCAAAAATTGGAAAAGAAGAATTTGAATTCTGGGTCACCAAAACTTAGCTCGTGGTTTGCGCAAAATTTTTGAAAACAGTACCAATCTGATTTTGGCAAGTCGCTCGCCATAAAAATCCGAGTCTATCGTTTCGCAAAGCCCGAGTTTTATAGGCGAATTCGAATCGTTTTTATCGGTGCGGGAATACCCGAAGTTTGACCAAAAAACGATTGGCGCTAGACGTTGCTCTCGTTCATTCACACGATTCGTAGGTCATGCTGTGCATGACACTTCAAGCGCAGGTTGCCGCGTCACCAAAACATTGAGCCGTTTTGGCGATAGCCACGGTTACTGCGATACTAAACCGCTACACGAATCTTCGTAGGTCTGTGCAATGACGTTTCAAAAAGATTCCGCCGCGCAGCAAAACCCTGAGCCGTTTTGGCGATAGCCACGGTTATTGGCAATACTCACCAACCGCTACGCGAGCTGATAAAGCCCACCATTGGCCGCAGCGGCTTTGCTTTCGTCCCATTTACGATTGGCTTGGATCGCTTTCGCTTCGTGGGATTCGTCAAACAACTCATAATGGACATTACGCTGCCGCGGCGTAAACCCCAGCGAAGAAATTGCTTCGCGCATTTGAGTGAGCGTCAAATAATGAACCGTTCCCGCTTCGGCCACAACGTTCTCTTCGATCATCAAACTCCCCATATCGTTGGCACCATAAACCAACGACATTTGGCCGATCTTCAAACCCTGCGTCACCCAACTTGATTGAATATTGGGGATGTTATCAAGATACAAACGCGCGATGGCTTGCATCTTTAAATACTCAAAAGAACCAGCCGGAACCACATCCGACATCTGCGTGTTATCCGGCTGGAACGTCCAACAGATAAACGCGCGAAAGCCACCCGTTTCATCTTGAAGCTCGCGAAGCCTCTCGAGATGCTCAATCCGTTCGGCTTGGGTTTCAACATGACCGAACATCATCGTCGCACTGCTATGCCCGCCAAGTTTATGCCAAACTCGCATCACATCCAGCCAGTCGTCGGTCATCACTTTGCCGCGTGTGATTTCGTTGCGAACACGATCCACCAGAATTTCGGCGCCGCCACCGGGAAGACTCCCCAGCCCTGCCGCTTTTAGTCTCGAAAGCACTTCTTCCAGCGAACAGTTGTTGACTTTTGTAAAGTGATAAATCTCTGGCGGACTAAATCCGTGCACATTGAGTTGAGGAAAGTGTTGTTTGATGTCGGACAACATTTCCTCGTACCAATCGAGTTTAAATTTGGGGTGCAATCCGCCTTGAAGCAAAATTTGATCGCCGCCAAGTGCAACCGTCTCTTCAATTTTCTTGAGCAATTCCGCCCGTTCCAACACGTACCCCTCTTCGTGTTTTGGCCCACGATAGAAAGCGCAAAAATCACATACCGCGGTGCAGATATTTGTGTAATTAATATTGCGGTCGATGTTGTAGGTGCGATACGGCTCCGGGTGCATCCTGTTGGTCACCGCATTGGCAGCCGCCCCGAGCATGCTCAGGTCATTGCATTTGGTTAGTTCAAGGCCTTCTTCGGGCGTCAGTCGCTCGCCGGCAACGGCTTTCTCAAGCAGTTTGACAATCATGAAATTGAAGTCGCAAAAAATTGAAGTTGAATGGGGTCAGTTGTAAGTTTTGGCAAAATCGCCAATTCAGATGCATAGCGAAAGTAGAGTTCCATCCCAGATTTTTCTTCCGGCCCTAAATTGAAATGCAAGTTCTCGCACAAGTAATCTAAACACTCGTCGGTCGTCAGCCCGTAATGAGAAGCTTGTTCAGCCGCAATCGCTTTAATGTTTTCTAAACCACGGTCACGCGAACTTGAAAGGATTTTATCAAGCCGATTCAAATCCGCGTTTGGACGAGCGGCCCAAACGGCAAACACAAATGGCTTGCCCGTCCACTGGTTCCAGGCTTCGCCCAAGTCCCAGACAAACGGAAACGCGTCGTCTTCCGCTTTCATCGCCCGGTCGCCAATGATCAAGACTGCGTCTGACTTCGTGGCCTTCCAGTCTTCGTCGATCGTCAGCGAACTACATTCTGGTCGCACATTGAATTTCCGGTCCAGCAGAACTCGCGTAAGTGCACGGCTGGTTCGCGAGCCTTCATCGAGTGCCAATGTTTTAATGTCCTCGCCAGCAACCCGACTCATGAGCTTCACACTCCAGACCGGCCCGCGGCATCCGATACAAGCATCGGAAAGGATGGTGTAGTCAGGATTGGAAACGGCTTCGATGATCGGGATCAACGCAACATCCAGCTCACCGGCAGCCAGACGATCGGCTAGACGACTGGGAAGGTCATAAATTAGTTCGTAGTCGCGCGCGGCGGCTTCCATCCCCTCAACGAGAGGTTTGGTATTGAGATAAGAAACGGCCCCAATTTTTGGACGACTCATCGAATGCACGTGAATGGGTTAGTGGATTGGTAATCGAACAGTTTAATAACACGCTGATTTTGGTGAAAGGCAGCAGTTTCGTGCGAGCGGCCATAACTGCCGGATTTCGCACCGCAATCGGCCCTGTTTACAACTAACCGAGATCATTGGGCTCAACTAACCTCGAAAACTGCGGCATATTGGCGCGGTTGGCCAACAGTTAGCTGGCAGAGTGCGAGCCCAAGGATCCAAACGCCACCAAGCGTAATTGTGAATCTTTACCGATTATTCGCGACAGTAAAACATCAGAAACTTTACCCGATGCACCGGTTCTCCAATCCATATCAAAAACAGGACGCCCAACGGTTCTAACGAACCGAACAAAGATTACGTCAGCTTGATTTTGGAGAGACCGATGCGATCGAATTGGAATTTGAGTTTCGTTGTTGTTGTGATGACGTTGCTGCAGCTTTGCTTGTGCAGTCAATCCGAAGCCCAAGAGTTGCGGAAAGCCATTCGCGACTATCGTGATGATCGCGTCTTTAACTATCAGCCCAACGATCCGTGGTACCGCGGAAAACTCTTCAACATTCAAACCAAACATTACGGCAGGTACTACAACTGCGACGGCGAAGAGGCCAAGCGGAATTCGCCTTACATTTGCTGGAAGCCTCATTACGAGAAAGACTTCCCGACGCGATACCGAGCATCCGACATCATCCGTTACGATTACGATATTATTCGCCGTCGGCTCGACGAGGGTTCGTGCAAAGAAAATTCCACGTGCCAAAGTTGCCAAGATTCAGCGGCGGCTCCGAATTCGAGTTGTAACTGCGTTGAATGCCAAGGCGCGGTTCAAACTCAGCCCATGGAATATGAATATCTTTCGGAATCGACAACAGAGCAGCGAGCAAGCGGTGATCGAACGCCAAGCCACGAAGTCTTCACCGCTTCCAGCTCACCAGTAATTGTCGATCGTGCCACACCAAGGCAAGAAATTTCTCGACACTCAAGCAACCTGCCAGCCAATGTCGCTCGGCACTCAGCACAGGAAGCAAAACCTGATTTGCCAAAATACGGTTTGATTGCAGGCAAGATCGTTCGTCCACTTAGTCGTGCAACAACTCAAAATCACTTGACCTCTGGCTCGGCTCGAACGGTTGCTTCAAATCCCCAAGCAACTCGAACGGCAAACGCTGCCCACGCACCGACGCATCGTCGATCTCCACCAGAAGCCACAACGGCAAACGGCAGGTTGAGCTCTTCTGCGTACTTTAATAATCTAAAGCGACGTTAATCATGCGGCCTTAAACAAGCACCCGATTCAAACGATCCAGCATCTCGGAAATTCGGTGAGCTGAATCGACTCGGCAGTTTCGCATCGGCGCATAAAAACAGGGCTGGTCAATTCCAGCCCTGTGCATTTGGCTTCGTAGGCGTTTCGCCTGCGATTCATTTATCAGCCGACACCGAATTACCGGTTTCAATTTCGATAAACTGTTGCTTACCCTCCAATTTTTCAAATTCGCCTTTGCCCCATACTTCACCATCTTGTTTATAGGTGTAGGAGTACTTTCCTGGTTTAAGAACGACTGGAATCCTTGGCTGTGCGTGGTCAAAAGAAATTAAGTTTCGTTGCCGCTCCCCAGGGCTCGCAATGCCATCGATGGCGAGTTCGCCATCCTTCAGTTGTTTTTCAGAAAAGAAGAAAATTTTGGAGCTAGTTTTTTTCGGATCGTCTTCTGAATTTCCGACTTGCTCATCGTTTTCACGCTTGTCGCTCCATTTGCTTGGCGCGTCAACCGTTGGTGGAGTAGGGACTCCGAATTCCGCCTCTGGAGGTAGAGTTGGTGTAGGTGGCGTTTTCACTCTGGCCAACCCTTCAATCCCCTCGGGCTTAGCCTGATCGAACAAACCAACTGGAGGCAATTCGCCAAGCTCCGCGTTCTTCGTCACCCACTCTAAGCGAAGCTCAACCATATCATCCATTGCATTGCGATGAGATTCGAGATGCTTTTCCATTTGGCTTAATCGCTCTCTCATCTGAGTTATTTTGTTGTCATAAGCCTCCAAGTTTTTGGTGTACGCGCTGGTAAGCTCATTGCGAATCTTACTTTTGACCTCGTCGCGTTTTTCGTCGGTCTTAGCGTTTTTATATTGCTTAATTAAAGCTTGCAACTTTCGCTCGGCTACTTTGGCTCCTTGCGAATTTGAAGGAAATCTGGCGACTTGACCAAGCAGTTTTGCACGAGCCCTTCGCTCCAACACTTTTTGCTCCTCTTGCTTCAACCTTTCGATCTCCAGGCTATATTTCTCAAGCTCAAGATCATTTTGGTTAGCTTTTAGCTCAAGACGTCTGATCTCCTCCTCAAACCGTTGTCGAATTTTAGCAGGATCATTGTCAAGATCTTGATTCATTCCGGTGACTTGACCAAGCAGTGATTCACGAGCCCTTCGTTCCAACACTTTTTGCTCCTCTTGCTTCAACCTTTCGATCTCATTTTGGTTAGCTTTTAGCTCAGAACGCCTGATCTCCTCCTCAAACCGCTGTCGAACTTTAACAGGGTCATTGTCAAGATCTTGAAACCTGGCTGCAGCCAAGCCTGAAACGCAGATCAAGATTAAAACAACAGGTGTGAAAATTTTCATAGAGATCCCTTTATTGGTTGGGAGAAGCTGGACTAACTAAATGACTTCACTGGTCGTCAACTGTGGTCGAAGGCAAATCAAACTCTAAAAAATCATGCTTTCGAATTTCGAATTCCATTTGTTCAAGTTCGATTTCTAAACCTCGAAGTTGACTTTGAAATTCACTAGCGGGAACAAGCGAGAATTCACTTGCGATGACTTCGGCGTTTGGCACTAGCCCCACTTGAGGCGGCTCAGTTGGAGGTATCTCAGTGGAAGGTATATCTGCAGGCTTTGCTAAACCTGTCTTGGCTGGATTTTGGCCACCGACAAACCAGCCTTGATATAGCCCGGCCCACCCAGCAACCGCCAACCCAACACAAGCGACCGATGCCGCAAACCATGACAACGATTTTCCGTTTAAAATCGCCCCAACACTTAGAGACGTTCGCGGTTTCTTTTTGATAACCGGCGGCTTAGAAATGTCTGGTTGATGTAGATAAGCCAAATACTGTTCGAGAATCTGATGTAGCTCACCGGCTGTTTGAAAACGATCGCCTGGTTCTTTTGCCAGAAGTTTTTCAACCACTTGAGCAAACGTTTTCGAGACGTCGGAATTGACTTGTCGGACGGGCGTTGGAGTGTCATTGCAGATTCGGTTTAAAACCGCCATCGAGCAATCGGCACGAAACGGCATTCGGCCAGTCGCCATGAAGTACATCAAACTTCCAAGGCTAAACAAATCGCTGCGACCATCGAGGTGCCGCCCAAACGCTTGCTCTGGCGACATGAAATTTGGCGTACCAGCCAGCCATCCCGTACGCGTCATCGAAGCATCATTTTCTGCCCGAGCCAATCCAAAATCGGTAATCACCACCCGACTGACGCCTTGTTCGATCAAGATATTGGCCGGTTTGATGTCTCGATGGATTACGCCTTGAGAATGGGCAGCGGCAAGTCCAGCTGAAATTTGCAATGCGATCCGAACCATTTCTTTCAGTTCGAGTGGTCCTTCTTCATCAACCATGCTTTGCAGCGACGGACCAGCTACATAAGGCATCACGATGTAAGGCGTTTTGTCAGTGTTATCAACACCATGAATTGCAATCACGTTGGGATGTAAAACCGCGGCAGCGGCGCGGGCTTCGCGAGCAAACCTGTTTCTCGCTGCACCATTGGCGGCCAAGTGAGGAGCGAGGACTTTGACGGCAACCGGACGATTAAGGTTTGGATCAAACGCCTTTAGCACGACGCCCATTCCGCCACGACCGACTTCGCATTCGATCCCATAGTGCCCGATGTTACCCAGCATTTCCGGATGCGATGGCGGATCAAGTAGCTGATCAATAGGATAATCCCAAGCGGCTTCTTCGTTTGGCTTGGCTGGCGAAGGTCCCGCAATTTCATGCTTGCGATGAATCGCGACTGTGTCTGAAAAGTGTCGCTCGGTAATGAGTTCCGATGCCTTGGTCCAAAGCTCCGGTTCTGCTGCCATCGCGTCCAGCGCGATACGACATTCATCGCACTGTTGAACGTGGGACGCGATTTCTTCAGACTGTTGGTCAGTGGCTTCACCGTACAACAACCGCTTGAGTTCTTCGGGTTGGATATGGTTGATGTTCATTTTTCGCTCACTTCGCTTGTTTGCTGCATCCGTTCACGAATGACAGACGCGACTTTCGCCATGACTCTGGACCTCGCGACATAGATCGCGCCGCGTTGCATCTCAAGTTGCTCGGAAACTTCTTCGATTGGTTTGCCCTCAACCGTCGTTAACCAAAACGCCTGCCAGTTTTTTGGCTTAAAAGAAGACTTCACCTGTGCGGCCGCCCAATTGAAAAGCTGTCTTTCATACTCGACTTGGAACTCATGCGACTCGTCCGCCGTCGGTTCTGCAATTTGATTCAAATCAAAATTCGAATCGGTATCGCGTTTCATATTTGGCGAATTGTTACGGCGAATGTGGTCAATAGTGAGGTTCCGCGTGATCCGATAAAGCCATCCGCGAAACGAGCCTTTGTGCGGATCTGGATCCCAACCAACGATGGCATTTGAAACGCGAGTCAGCACTTCTTGAGTCACTTCGGCCGCATCAGCGTATTGCAAACCACGTCGCTGAACGATGCGTTGAATCATCGGCTGGTAGATTTCCACAAACTCAGCCCAAGCCGCCGAATCCGTTGCATCATGCAATCGGCCGATCAGGCTAATTCGAGTTTCTGGAGGCTGGGTCATAGATTCATTTTCCTTGTTCAATCAGTTTCACGCATCCAATTCCAAATTCTTGCGCGCATCGAGAAAAAGCCAGAAAAGAATCCAAAAAAGAGGCCCGCCCACTCTAAATCCCCGGAAAACTGACTCCAATGACCATAAAACAGTTTAACGACGAGCCGGAAGGCGACCGTGTTTCTCATCCAACGTGACGCCCGGCGCCAGCATAAAAACCAAAAGTCTATCCCAACACAGCGATGGCTTGCTCCAAGTCGGCGATGATGTCATTCGTGTTTTCAATCCCGCAAGCCAGACGGATCATGTTGTCAGTTATCCCGAACGACGCTCGTTCTTCTGGTGTGTATCCCCAATAGCTCATCACCAATGGCTGTTCGATCAACGTTTCAACGCCGCCTAAACTTGGAGCGATACGAGCCAAATTCGTCGCATCAACCACGCTGGCTGTTTGCTTCCAGTTGACATCCGCCATTTCAAAAGTGACCAAGCCACCAAAACCGCGCATCGTTTCACAGGCGATTTTATGATAAGGGTGCGAATCCAATCCTGGGTACAAAACGCGAGAGACCTTGGGATGGGATTCTAAAAACTCGGCAACGTGTTGGCCGTTTTCATTATGCCGTTGCATACGAAGCTCAAACGTCTTTAATCCGCGCTCAAGCAAATAACAATTGTGTGGCGAATTGATCGCGCCCATCACACCACGCAGCGCCCGAATGTCTGCTAATTTCTCGCTCGTACCCAACACGACCCCAGCCAGCAAATCATTATGGCCTCCCGCATATTTGGTCGCCGAGTGCATCACATAATCAATTCCGTATTCGATCGGTTTTACATTAAACGGCGTAGCCAAAGTAGCGTCGATCAGCGTTTCAACATTGTGCTTTTTTCCAATCGCCGCGAAACGTTCGAGATCGAGAATGCTTAAGTGGGGATTGGTCGGCGATTCACTGACCAACATTTTCGAATTAAAGTTGATCGCCGATTCAAGCTCATCGTAGTCGCCCGTTTTGACAACACGAGTAACAATGCCGAAACGCGAAAGATGCTTTCGACAATACTCTCGCGAGCGGTGATAACACTCGTCAGAGAAAATAATCTCATCCCCTTGGTTCAGTTTCGAGTTAAATACGCCCACCAAAGCCGCCATGCCGCTGGCGAACAGAATGCCTTCTTCGGCGCCTTCCAAAGCAGCCAATTTTCGCTCAACAACTTTTTCGCCCGGCACACCGTAGCGCCCGTACTCGCCGCGGTCTTCATCGTTTTCAATGAAATCAATAATCGATTGGGTATCGGTAAACGTAAACGTTGAAGCCATAACGATCGGATCGGTGATCGAGTTGGTCGGCTTTTGGCGGGCTTCACCTGCATGCACTGAGGTTGTGGAAAAACCACGATTTTGCAATTGAGGCGTAGGTTTAGATAAACGATTTTGATCCTGTGTCGTCAACATTGGCTTTGAGCTCCATACTTTTTTCGTATGGGAGTTGCGCCAGTCATCAAGACCAAACGTCCAGCCGAGATATATTCATCCAACGGCTGATTCACGTATGCAAACGTGAAGTTTGAAGGCTCTTTAGCAGATAAAGGCTGCAAGCGGCTAACAAATCCCTATGCCCCAATGCTACTTTGCCACGCGCCACTCATGCAACAACAAATCGAAAAAATATCGAATGTTCGCCGGCTGTTTTTGAAAAGCCAAATCTGTTCGTTCAACTCTCATGGACCAAGGGCAAGGATCACAACAACAAACTGGCCTCAACGGCGATCTCTCTCAAAAGCCTTTTTACTCACGTCCGGCTCACTTCTTTGGCTTGCCGATGCAATACAAAAACTTTTCACCACGCATGAATATCTCGTCGTCCACCAAAACCAATGAAGCACTAAAACTATCGTCCAGTCGATTTGCAGAAAGCAAACGGGGCAGCTCGGGCTCGCTGATCACGATCGTTGTTCCGTCGCGGTCAGTGATAAAGATTTTCCCATCGGCAGCGACAGGCGAAGCGTAAATGTCACGGATTCCGGACAGGCGAAAGGGACCTTTTTCCTCTTTGCCGGTTTTAGCATCGGCGATCGTGAGAATGCCCTGATAGTGGCGCAGGAAATACAATCCATCGCGATAGAGCAGGGGAGAGGGCACATAAGGCGTTCGGGTTGCGCGTTTCCAGAGGACTTTTTCAGTTCCCGTGACATCGCCTTTTGCACCTTCGAGGCTAATCGCAAACATCGACTTGATTTCGTAACTGCTGCCAACATAAACGACGTCTTTGTAAGCAATCGGAGTGGCAACAACGTTGTTCGAAAGCCCGGAACATTCCCAGATGACTTCGCCCGTTTTCAAATCGTAGCCACGTACGGCTCCCGTTCCGGCAACGATCACTTGGGGAACTCCGTCGTGTTCGTAAACGATCGGCGAGGACCAGGAAGTGACTTCTTTCCGGTCGACTTTCCAGATTTCGGATCCGTCGTTTTTATTTAGAGCCACAATGAATGACTGGCCTTCGTGGTCCCAGTTCACAACCACGGTATCGCCATACATGGTCGGAGAAGCGCCTTCGCCGTGGGCGTGTTTCGTGTTCATTTTGCCAAGCGATTTTTTCCACACAACAGTTCCGTCAAAATCGAGGCAGTAAATGCCATACGTTCCAAACGAGACGATGATATGTTTGCCATCGGTGACAGGCGACGCGGAAGCCAGCGAACCCGAAACGTGTGCGCCTTCATGCGGAATGGCCGAGTGAAGTTCGCGCGTCCATTTAAGTTTGCCGTTTGAGCGGTCGATCGCCATGGCAACGAATTTGAATTTTTGGCTGACTTTTAAGTTGTCATGCGAACCGGGTGCTCCATCGGCGATCGGCTCAAACTTTTCGCCAAACGGAATTGCGGTCGTGATGACGATAGTCTGATCCCAAACGACTGGCGTGGAATGGCCCAAGCCTTCTAACGGAACCTTCCAGCGGACGTTTTCCGTTTCACTCCATTTGATCGGAGGTTTGGCCAGCGAAGAGCTACCTGTCCCAAGTGCACCGCGCCACTGAGGCCAGTTCTTCTCTTCCTGGCAAATTCCGCTCGTCGTCCAACACATCGCCAATAAAAAAACGGTAACCGCCATGTAACAATTTCGGTTGGACATCGTCTGACTCGCAAGTTTGGGTAATTGGCACACAATTCGTTCTTTCAACAGGCTGGGAAAAGGAATCACTTGGATGATTCATTTGTGGTTTACATTAAGCGTAAATGTCACATTTTCCCGAATCCAATTCGTAAACGCTCGGCGTTAATTTTGATGAATTATCTTGATGACTTATTTTACGCTAACAGTGACGTAGAAGTTCTCTATCACCTTGAACTCAAAACGCGGTCGCGTATTCTTATGCCATGAGCAAACTTAACCGCGACGAACTCATTCGACTTGTTCAACATATCATGTCCACCAGTGGGTGCATTGTGGACGTTGATGCGCTTTTGGGCAAACTCGAAGCCAATGTTCCTCACCCCAATGTCAGCCAGTTGATTTTCGATCCACCCAGCGGAAAACGGATGACGGCTGAGGAAATTGTGGACGAGGCCCTGGGGAAGTAGAATAGGCGAGGGCTTGAGCATGAGCCCGGCTTCCGAAAGTACGAACGCTTTCTCCAAACATCCATGCTCTAATCATCAAATTCATTAACGGAACGCGATTATGCAACGCCGCACTTTTTTTAAAGCAACTTCAACTATCGCAGCCGCCGGTTTGGTTGGCACTTTGGCTCGACCTGTTTTGGCAATTTCACAAGACAGTAAATACAAAGACACGATCGGCCTGCAGCTTTGGACGGTCCGAAACCAAATGGCTGAGGACAAAAAGAAAACACTAAAAGCCGTCGCCGATGCGGGCTACAAGCAAGTCGAATTGGGCGACACCAACACAGCGGCCGAGATCGTTCCAATCGCCAAAGACCTGGGCATGAACGTTACTTCTTCGTTTATTAACTGGCAAGCGATTTGTACTCCCGAAGCCAAAGACGTTCCGAGTTTGGAAAAGATCATCGAAGAAGCAACCGCCGCAGAGATCAAGCATCTTGTGTTTGGATACATCGCCAAAGGTCATCGCGAGACGGTAGATCATTACAAAAAGCATGCCGAGGCCTCCAACAAATTCGGCGAGATGTGCAACAAAGCCGGCATCAAGCTTTGTTACCACAACCACTCGTTTGAGTTCGCAAAACTCGAAGGCGAAAAAACTGGCTGGGACATCCTTTGTGAGAATTTCGAAAACGATAAATGCAAATTCGAACTCGACGTTTTCTGGGCGAAAATTGGCGGACTCAATCCGTTTGAAGCGATGATCAAATTGGACGGGCGAATATCGCAGCTTCACCTCAAGGACCTTAAAAAAGGTGCCGAAGTTTGTCACGACGAAGGCAAAGTGCCAAACGAAGCGTTCAAGGAATTGGGCAACGGCTCGATCGACATGGCTGCCATTATGAACCTTGGCGAAAAAATCGGCGTTGAGCAATGCCACGTCGAGCAAGATCAATCACCCGATCCAATCGCAAGTATCGGCGAAAGCATGAAGCACCTTGGCACGCTCTAAGACTGACCGCAACATGTCAAATCAAACACTCCAGCCGCAACCGCAAAAACGGCTGGAGTTTTTTTGTCGAGTTTGGGCTGGGTTTGGCTTACTCCTGATGGCCGCCAGCTGGAAACTCTGGACGCCGCAAACACAATTTCCGCAGATCCCGTTCTTTGAATTTCTCATCGACGTACCGGGATTGGTTGACTGGATTGCACTCGCCGGAGTCGTAATCAGTCTGGGCGTTTGCGTGTTTACCAAATCGTCTCGGATACCGATCGCACAACTCGCGTTTGTCGTTTCGATTTCGATTCTGATTTTGCTGAACCAACATCGCTTGCAACCGTGGGCCTATCAATTCGTTGTGTTCGCAATCATTTTGGCAACAATGCGTGCGCGGTCGGCTTTCTTTTGGCTGCGAATAATCGTGATCAGCATCTACGTTTATTCCGCAATCAGCAAATTCGACTACCAATTCGTGCACACAACCGGCCGCTTGATTCTTCAGGCCCTTGCTGCGTTGGTCGGACAAGACGCAAGCAGTTGGTCAGAGAGTTTGCAGAACTGGTTAACGCTTGGATTTCCAATTGGCGAACTGCTACTTGGGGTAGCGTTGATTTTTTCAAAGACGCGAAAGCTCGGAATGGTCGGCGCAGTCCTCACCCACGCGCTGTTGCTGGTCGCACTGATCTGGTTGGGGCATTCGTGGGGCGTGTTGGCCTGGAACCTGTACTTTATCGCGCAATCCATTTTGTTGTTTGGGTTCGAACTTGAACCACCGCGTTTCAACGAAAAAGATGCTACGGCCAAAGAAAACGAAAATGTTCGCAATCCAATTGCCAAAAGGAAACCCTTGGAGTTTTTCGGGCTCTGCATGGCCGTTTTCGTTTTACTGTTTCCGTTGACTCGTCCACTGGGCATTTGCGACCACTGGATGGCTTGGGAAGTCTACGCGCCTCGCTGTAGTCGAGCGAAATTGCTTTGCAACGCATCAAGGGCGCCTTACTCGAACTTACTCAACTGGTCTGAAGCGGTAACGGGCGTGCCGGTTTACCCACAGGCAAGATTTCAACTCGCAATTTGCATTGCCACAAAGCAACGTTATACAAAGACAAGGAATTTTTCCGTTGAAGTCTCCGAGCCATCAAATTTCTGGACGGGTGAGCGAGAAAGCGTTACTTTGACTCGTAACGATCAGATCTTAATGTTCGCCGATCGGTATTGGTTGAACATGAAACCGCGAAGCATTTGGTTTCCGCAAGCGACTACTGGCGAGGCTTCAAAATAAAAAGGATTCAAAGTTGAGCGACATCAAAACTGAACAGTCAGCCACCAAGAAGCCTTTCGCAAAGCAACCCCTGCGTAAACGAACTGGTCTTCGACTCTTCCGTCACTACTTTTGGCTTGCGACTGCCGTCGCATTTTTGATTCCGACCTTATTCTGGGTCGCGGATAACAGCTATGTCACTTCCTTTGCCTTTGATTTGGCCGTTGGGACGATCAATCTGATCGTTGTCGCCACGGCAGTTCACTTTGCGATTTGGTCAGTGTTTGGAAACGGCGGATTTATTAAACGGACAGCGATCGCTTTCGTGTTTTCTTTGACCGTTCTGGCTGGGCTGATAGTAGGGCTCCGCCTCTTGACTATTTACTCGCCAGATGACCGATCATTGGTTACACGGCAGATCCTGCTACTAGCATTGCCAATTGCGCTGGCTGCACAGGTTCCTTATTGGTTTTTCCGAGGCATTTTCGGCTGGCAAATTGTCCATGGGAACAATCAACCAGTTGGCGTCACACTCAAGCAATTGTTTATCATTGTTTCGATGTTTGGTATCGCATTTTCAGTTCCTGCAATCGCCAGTAACTTGGCTGCCGCAGACATCAACATTGGCGAGACTCATCAAAATTTCGCAGTGTTACCTGATGGGACGTTGAACGGGTATCCAATTGAAGTTACAGCACAAAACATCGCTCAAATTCGGGCAAACCAAATTCAACAATCACACAAAAGGATGAATTCTTTTTTATTGACCAGCGCGATCACATTCGCGATTTTTTCACTACTCTCTATTCCGGTTACCTGGTTTGTTTTTCGCTTAAATCGCCGTCGCGCAGTACTCTGGACAGCTCTTTATGGATTCTTACTGTTTCAGATTGGAGGAATGATATTTTTGGCGACTGAGGGTTTCGATATTTTCTTGGATTCGACGGCAATGATTCTCTCTTGTAATGTTGCAGTGGGAGCAATCCTAATAGCTTTCCCGCTATTCTTCTCAAAAGCAAATGGGTTTCGGCTCGTAACAACACGAGTGCGTTCGACAATTTCGCCTGCAGAAAGTCGGCCGGTCGTGGATCCGCTGGCCTAAGAATGTCACTGTTAAATCAAGCGACGTTTTCAAACGGGTCTTGCGCAGGAATTACTTTCAACTGCGGCGCAACGATTGGCTTTTTCTCAAAGATCAATTTGTTCGTTCGGCGGCAGCGAACAAATGGCTGCTCGCCTACCATCCGTTGATTCGACTCAGACCAGTCTTGAGCCTTGTGAGTCAAGTCATTCATCAATCGCTCGACACCGGATCGACAAGATTCCAATTTATCCCTTTTCGCTTTTCGCGGGATGTGAATCTTGGGTCCAAAGATCATTCGAATACGTGATTTGGGTTTGGGAATCGCGAACTTATCCCAAGTGTTCAATCGATACGGATTGCTGATCCCAACGCCGACTGGCACCAACGGCAATCCTAACAACGAAGCCATATAAACCGGCCCCATCGCCATCTCGCGACGTGGTCCACGCGGGCCATCTGGCGTCACTGCAATGCTTGAGAATTTCGAATTCTTTTTGATCTGTCGAATCGCAGAAGAGCCGCCGCGCGACGTGCTGCCGCGAACAATGTTCAGCCCAAGTGACAAAGCCGTTTGGTTGACCCACTCGCCATCTCGATGCTGTGAACACAAGACCGTCAGCGGAGTATGTCCCCAACGCGGCAAAACGACAATGATGTACTCATGCCAAAACGCGAACACAACGTGCTCGTTGTATTCAGGTCGGGCTGGATCGACCGAGCGGTCATAGTGGCAGATGCGAAAGTTCAACAGATCCAGCGCACGCGGCAAAACGAGCGCGTTTAGTTGACCTGTAATCTTTTGTTGAAACGTAGCTTGTGACACGTCGCTTCAGCATCCTTGCCAAGGGCGTTTTCCAACGCCAATTAATAACTAACCAAGACCGTTCCGACCGGCCCAATGACTTAACTTACTTCTGTTCCTGCTTTTTTATCTTAAAATCAATTCAACTTCTCAACGCGTTCATCTATTAACTACTGCTCATCCCAAGTCCCACTAAACACTTCGGTTGCAGGGCCTGTTTTGAATACGTGGTTGGTCGTTTCATCCCATTCAAGAATCAGCGAACCGCCCAACAACTCGTTCTTTATCTTTCGTTCCGTTCGTCCAGACAACACGCCCGCAACGCAAACGGCACTTGCTCCCGTTCCGCACGCCATCGTCTCACCGGATCCACGCTCCCAAGTTCGTTGGCGAACTTCGGTTGGTGAAATGATTTCGATAAATTCAACATTGGTACGAGCAGGGAACCGCGAATCATTCTCAATCAACGGGCCAACACCCAAAACCAAATCATCGGTCGCTTTGTCAACAAAAATCACGCAGTGGGGATTGCCCATCGACACGCAGGTCACAAGAAACTCGTGGCCGCCAGCGTCAAGGGGAACGTCGACAATTTGATTGTTGAATTTAGGATTGGGGCTAAGTGTTGTGGGAATCTCGCTTGCTAGCAAAATCGGCTCGCCCATATCAACTCGAACTTGGTGAACTTTACCGTTTTCGGCTTCAAGGTCCAATGCCAAGATTCCGGCTCCGGTTTCGATTTTCAGGTGATTTTTTGCGCAGATCCCGTGGTCATAGACATATTTTGCCACACAGCGAATTCCATTTCCGCACATTTCGGCTTCGCTACCATCAGCGTTGAACATTCTCATCTGAGCGTCCGCAACATCTGACGGGCAAATTAAGATCAATCCATCTCCCCCGATCCCTTTGTGGCGATCGGCAACTGCGATCGATAATTTTGCCGGGTCGGCAGGAATCTGGTTGTTAAAGCAATCGACGTAAACGTAATCGTTGCCGGCACCGTGCATTTTGGTGAATTGCATTTTGTTGATCAAGAAATTTTGAAAGCGGAAAAAATGGATGATGCAAAACGAGGTTCAACTCGTTCAATCTCTTCCCGCTATTCTGGCAAAGCAGACCCCTCATTAGCAAGGCTTGATTGAACGTTTGGCTGATCGGTTGCCTTCGATCTTGCAAGACGTTTTTGAACTTCTTGTTCTAAGCCTTTACGAGTTTCTTTTATTTCGTTCAGATTCCGCAAAAAATCTTTCCATTGCCCCCAATACCGAGGCATCAGGAAAACGGCAAAAATCAAACTATAGACCATGCAATAAATGGCAAGTGCGGCAACCAAAGGGTTTATGCCACTGAACAAGCCCAGCCAATTGCAGATCCCCAAAATCACACCAATCGCTGTGGTGATAAAAAAGAGGCGGCGAATTGAGAATTTGAACTTCATGCCTTTATGGTATTCGATTCGGGCGCAGCGGTCGACAAAAAAGCGGCAACACACAGAACGCAAGGGAAAGTAATGTGGCTGACAATAGTCACGCTCATCCGTGATGCACATTGTGATGCACTCAATGTCTTGACCGGATTACAGATCGTTCTTGTGCCAACAAACTCAGCTTTGCCTCTATTTCAGCACCAGCTCAACAGGGCAATGATCGGATCCAAAAATTTCCGTGCGGATGCTGGCCGACGACATGGCGTTTTCGAGCTTGTTTGACACAAAGAAATAATCCAAACGCCAGCCAATATTTCGCTCGCGTGCGTTATTGCGAAACGTCCACCAACTGTAATGCTCGGGACCAGGTTCGAACTTGCGAAACGAGTCGAGAAAACCAGCTTTGACGATATTGTCTACGCCTTCGCGTTCCTCTGCGCTGAAACCCGCGTTCTTTTTATTGGATTTTGGATTGGCTAAATCGATTTCGGTGTGGGCACAATTTAAGTCACCACAGAATATTACCGGCTTGCTTTTTTCCAATTTTAAAACGTAATCTAAAAACGCGGCGTCCCATTGTTGGCGATACGGCAAACGCAAAAGCCCCCGTTTTGAGTTGGGCGTGTAAACGTTGACCATATGAAAATCTTCAAACGTGGCCGTCACGACTCGGCCTTCGGTGTCATGTTCGGCAACGCCGATTCCCAAGGCGTCGTTTTCAGGCACGATTTTGCTCCAAATCGTTGTCCCGCTATAGCCTTTCTTTTCGGCGCAGTTCCAAACCTGGTGATAGCCCAATTCAGTCGCCCATGAGGTGTCGACTTGTTCAGGCCAGGCTTTGGTTTCTTGTAAGCACAGAATGTCCGGCTGGTCTTCAGTGACAAAATCTCGGAATCCTTTGTCCATTGCGGCTCGAATTCCGTTTACATTCCAAGAGATGAGTTTCATTGCTTTGTTAATTTCAAATTGGCCAAACGATAAAAAACTCAAAAATCGCTTCAGGATTGAATTCCAACCCTGGAAGCGAATGAAGCAAAAAAGATGTGCAACAAAAAAAGCGACCCCCACGATTGAGGTTCGCTTGATTTGTTTGGCTTGCTGGAATTGATTCCCAGCTCAAACTGATAAACGTTAAACGGTAACGATGACCGATTACTCGTCGCCGGCTTTGTACCAAGGATCCAAAGTCGGAGTGTATGCGCAGATTTCTTCGTCTTTGAAATACAACGCAATCTCGCGAGCGGAGGCTTCTGGTCCATCCGAAGCGTGAACCAAATTCATTTGGCGGCTACTGCTGTAATCGCCACGGATCGTTCCCGGAGCTGCTTTAAGGCCGTTGGTTGCTCCCAACATATCGCGAACAACACGAATGACTTCCAATCCTTCGAGAACCATCGCGACCACTGGGGCACCGGTGATAAACTCTTCCAAGCCCGGATAAAACGGTTTTTCGACGTGCTCGGCGTAGTGCTGTTTCGAAAGCTCGGGGGTAACCTGAATCAACTTCATCGCAATGACGTTAATCGCTTTTTCCTCGAAACGGGAAATTATCTTTCCGACTAATCGGCGTTGAACACAGTCGGGTTTGAGTAGAATAAGTGATCTTTCCATCGCAGCGAATAAACCTCTGTTGAGTCGTAGTGAATACAGGCCAAAAATGTGGCAATGCCGGGATTCTAACAGAGTTTTCCCCCTTTCGAAAACCGGTTATATTTGGGAAACTTTCTGGTTGTCTGGAACCGTTGCCGAATGGGTTGCTTTTAAGCCAATCCACTCGCTGATCCTTCAGTCGTTATTTCCTCGACGTTTCTAAATCTACTGCACAGACTCTTCGCGAGTTCAACCTGGTGTTCGCCAAAATTTTTTCGCGTCGCAAGATCGCGCAGCCAAAATTTCGCCTTTAAAAAAAGCCAATCCGCATCCAAAGTGTCCTAAATGATTAGCGCCAACGATCAGTTTCCCCCGACAAACAAACCGTCCGAATCAGTTTCTGGAGTTACCGTCCGCCTTGCTGGCGATTCAGGTGATGGAATGCAGTTGCTGGGAACTCAGCTAACCAACACATCCGCGCTTTCTGGTAACGATGTTGCCACGTTCCCTGACTTTCCAGCTGAGATCCGTGCCCCGCGCGGGACACGTGCCGGAGTCAGCGGTTTTCAGGTTCAGTTTTCGGCCGAAGAAATTTTCACGCCCGGCGACGGTTTGGATGCTTTGGTTTGCATGAATCCGGCTGCCCTCGTCACGAACATTGGCGATTTGAAAAAGTCCGGCATCCTGATCGTGAACTCAGATAGCTTTGAAGCCAAAGATCTCAAACTCGCCAAACTCGACGTCAGCCCTCTCGAAGACGGCACGATCGAAGGCTACCGATTAATCAAAGTCCCGATGACTTCGTTGACCCGAGGCGCCGTCGAATCGACAGGACTTTCGGTTAAGTTCGCTGATCGCTGCAAAAACTTTTTCGCGATGGGGTTGGTGTTCTGGCTGTACGGCCGCGATGTGGAACCGACCCTACGGTTTATCGAAAACAAATTTTCATCCAAACCGGATGTCGCCGAAGCAAACCGATTGGCGCTTAAGTCCGGATGGAACTACGGCGAGACGACCGAGGATTTTGCTTCGACGTACCAAGTCCCTGCTGCCGAACTGGCGCCGGGAACTTATCGAAACGTGATGGGCAATCAGGCGTTGGCTTGGGGTTTGATCACCGCTTCTAAACTCAGCGGCAAAGAGTTGTTTCTTGGTTCGTATCCGATCACACCCGCCAGTGACGTCCTTCACGAATTAAGCAAACACAAAAACTTTGGCGTTCGAACTTTCCAAGCCGAAGACGAAATCGCGGCCGTCTGTTCTGCCGTTGGAGCCGCATTCGGCGGAAGCATGGCAGTCACAACCAGCAGCGGTCCAGGTATCGCACTCAAAGGCGAAGGCATGGGACTGGGACTCATTCTTGAGCTTCCAATGATCATCATCGACGTCCAGCGCGGCGGCCCAAGCACCGGCTTGCCAACGAAAACTGAACAATCCGATCTGATGATGGCGATGTTTGGTCGAAATGGCGAATCACCTTTGCCGATCATCGCAGCCAAGAGCCCAAAAGATTGCTTTGACGTTGCAGTGGAAGCATGGCGAGTGGCGACCCGATTCATGACACCGGTTGTCATTCTTTCAGATGGTTATATCGCCAACGGCGCGGAGCCTTGGAAGATTCCGGACCCTAATAGTCTTGAGAAAATCGAAGTCAGTCATCCCACTGAAAACAACAACCCCGATGGAACATTTTTGCCTTACAAGCGAAACGAAAATCTCGCTCGGCCATGGGCGCTTCCGGGAACACCAGAGCTAATGCATCGCGTTGGCGGTCTGGAAAAACAAGACGGCACTGGAAACGTAAGTTACGATCCTGACAATCACCAACACATGGTTGAAACGCGGGCAAAAAAAGTCGACATGGTTGCGGAGTTCGTTGACGAAATCGAAGTCGAAGGTTCGGACAAAGGAACGTTGGTCATCAGTTGGGGCGGCACGTACGGTGCTTGCCATACCGCAGTCAAAACATGTATCGCTTCGGGAATGGACGTTGGGCATGTGCATGTGCGTTGGATCCATCCGTTCCCACGAAACTTGGGCGAGATCATCAAACGATACGATCGCGTTTTGGTTCCCGAATTGAACATGGGCCAGTTAAAGGCCTTGCTCAAGCAGCAGTTTTTGGTTGACGCCGTTGGTTTGAACAAAATCAAAGGCAAACCGTTTCACGTAAACGAAGTCGTCGAAGCCATCCAAAATGTCGCTGCGGCCCCCGTTGCTTAGTCGTACCAGTATCAATGTTCCATATCGAACTGCATGTCGTCTGATTTTCAGATCCCAATTCATTAACAACACAAACTACGAATAGTCAAATTAATGAGCACTGACCTCCCCGTCCTAAAGCCTGCCGATTTTGCTTCCGATCAAGACGTTCGCTGGTGCCCCGGCTGTGGCGACTACTCGATTTTGGCACAAATGAAAAAAGTGCTTCCGCAAATCGGCGTCACACAGGAGAACACCGTTTTCATTTCAGGGATCGGCTGCTCCAGTCGTTTTCCCTATTACATGAACACTTATGGAATGCACTCGATTCATGGCCGCGCACCTGCGTTCGCGACGGGTCTTAAATCGACTCGCCCCGAACTGAATGTTTGGGTCATCACAGGTGATGGCGACGCGTTAAGCATCGGCGGCAATCACTTTATGCACATCGTCCGCCGCAACGTTGACGTAAATATCATTTTGTTCAACAACGCGATCTATGGACTAACAAAGGGGCAGTATTCGCCGACTTCAAAGGTTGGTACGGTCACCAAAAGCACGCCTCGCGGCTCGATCGATCATCCACTCAACCCGCTTTCGATCGCCATTGCAGCCGAAGCATCCTTTGTCGCCCGTTCGATTGATTCCAACATCAAACATCTGGTCGAAATGCTTAAGCGGGCTTCGCAGCACAAGGGAACTTCGTTTCTTGAGGTCTACCAAAACTGCAACGTGTTCAATGATGGGATTTGGGACTACGCGAAAGACAAGAAAACCAAAGCCGACACGACGGTGATGCTGGAGCATGGAAAACCGCTTGTTTACTCCGAAGGCAAGAAAGGCATCCGGCTTAACGGTTTCACACCCGAAGTTGTTGACCTTGAAAAAGTTGCCCAAGACGACCTGCTTTTTCATGACGAGAAAGCCGCCAACTCGCAACTCGCGTTTCTACTTAGCCGAATGCGTCACCCTGAATTCCCGGAACCGATCGGAGTGTTCCGCGATGTCGATCGTCCGACCTATGACGACTCGATCAACCAACAAGTCGTAGACGCCAAGAGCGACAAAGGCGACGGCGATCTGTCCAAGCTATACAACAGTGGCGAGACCTGGACGGTTTAAGCCTGCACGAATTGCGGACAGAAACAAACAATGAGCCCGTGGCGACTGAATCGTGCGGGCTCTTTTGATGCCATGCAATTCAATTCAGTTCATGTAATTCAATTGCCGAGACGTTCGATACGTTTCATGAACTTTGGTTTCATCGGCGCGCAAACGCGATGCGAAAGTAGACGACTATGAATAACCGCATCCTCGTCGTTGGCGAATACGGCTCGCTTAATGGTGGCGAGAATTCTTTCTTAAGCGTCCTTCCCACGCTTCAAAAACTTGGCTGGGAATTTCAAGCCGCTGTGCCAAGCGATTCCGATTTTGCGAACGCATTGAAATCTTGCGGCTTGGTAATCCACGATTTTGCGATCACCAACTCGTCAGGAATTCGAAACTCACAAGACGAAATCAGAGAAACGCTCAGCGCCATTATCAAACGAGCCCAGCCACGGATCGTTCACTGCAACAGCCTTTCGACCAGCCGTTTGTGCGGCCCCGTCACCAGCGAACTGGGCGTTCCCAGCCTTGGCTATTTGCGTGACATCATGAAGCTCAGCAAAAAAGCCATTGCCGACATCAATCAAATCGACCGCTTGATCGCCGTATCCAACGCGACCAGAGATTGGCATGTCTCCCAAGGCTTCGACGCGGATAAAACGACTGTCGTTTACAACGGCATTGATTCGAATCGATTTGCACCTGCCGAACATTCAAAAGATACATCCAACCCACGATCGGAATTGAACATTCCCGCTGGTGCTCCGATGTTGCTTTTTGTAGGGCAGATAGGAATCCGAAAAGCCGTTGACGTTTTGCTTGATTCGTTTTTGGCACTTAGCCAACGCATCGCCACCGAATCTTCCTCAACACCACCGCTTCACCTGGTCATCGTTGGCAAACGTCATTCGCAAAAACAAGAATCAGTCGATTACGAGAATCGTCTACTCGAACAAAGCCAGCGGTCAGAGTTCGCCGACCGCATTCACTGGGTTGGGCTGCGTTCAGACATCGCCGAATTAATGAGAGCCGCCACAATCCTTGTGCACCCTGCACGACAAGAACCACTGGGAAGAGTCCTGTTGGAAGCAGCAGCCTGTGGACTTCCAATCGTGACTACCTCCGTCGGCGGTTCACCGGAAATATTGGACAACCCGGAATTGGCAGATCTTTTGGTTCCGCCAAACGACCCTGCGAAACTCACTGAGGTGTTGTTCCAACTTTTAACGAGGGAAGATTCACATGCAGCGCTGGGTCAAATTGGCAAACGCTTACTTGAAATCGCGTTAAGTAAATTCTCAAACGCTCAGAGCGCTGAAAGTCTTGCTCGTCACTATCGAGAGCTGATTGGTCGATAGATTATTCACGCTTGGAATTCGCAAACCTGCTTAAAACGATTCCGTGAATAAAGTGTGAAGATGATGGCTTGGTTTCTGAATCTACATATCTCAAACAAATGGCAGGTTCGATTTGAGATTCGTAACGGTTGCAACGGCAATCTTCACCACGAGCAATGGGATGCCCGCAAATTTACTTGTGATTGTCCGATAAACAAGCTCAATGGTTGAAGTTTAGCCGTCGTACTGCGACAATGTAGTTAAGTGGGTGAGTATCTCCGAAATGGTTTAATTCATGGCGACAATTTCAAAAAAAGACTTCGTCAATTGCGTTCAAAAAAGTGGGGTGATCGACCCTGAACAGTTTGAGAAATGGCTGGAAGTATTTGAGGGTGGCCCGGAATCCGACTCGGCGACCAAACTGGCCACAAACCTGGTTCGCGATGAACTCTTAACTAAATGGCAGGCCAAGTACTTGCTATCTGGACGCTCGCGATTGGACATTGGCAGCTACCGATTGCTCGAACGAATAAACCGGGACGAACTTGGCGATCGTTTTCTCGCTCTACACACTTCACTGGCTCGCAAAGTCGATATTCAAGTTCTTCCAAGCGACCTGACTCAAGACAAAGCCCGCAGTAAAGAGTTTATGCAAAAAGCGAGTCTGGCTGCAAAACTGGATCACGCTAATTTAGTTCACGTTTACGACATCGACCGAGAAGGCGGCCGGTACTTCCTTGTCACCGAACACATTGAAGGCACGACGCTTGAGCAAACCGCGCGAACGAAACTTTCTCAGGACGATGTTGCCAAAATCGCCAGCAGCGCATTGAAGGGTATGACTTACGCTCACGGCAACAATGTCGTTCATGGAAAAATCACCACTAACGATTTAGTGCTGACAGAAACCGGCGAAGTCAAAATTCAGAACCTCACACTTTCTCCGCTACGTCAATTCGACGCTGACAACAAATCCAGCGCCACAATCTCTCCTGCGACAGATTTTCAAGCCATCGCAAAAATCAGCAAATCGCTTTTGACAGAAATTTCTGTTTCACAAAAATTTGAAGTTGACGAAACACTAGCCGGCCTCATCAGTGCGATTGATCCAACCAGCAAAGAGACTATTCAGTCGTCCATTGACGCGATTGATCTTTGGCGAACTAACAATGGAAGCGTTGTCGAGCCCGAACCGGAAGATCCGTTTGGTGGTGTTGAAAGCCCTATTGCGATGTCTGTGATTGGTTCGACAAAAAAGAAACAAGCCAAAAAAGCAGCCGACGAAGCTGCTGCGAAGGAAGAATCCGATGCCTCAACTCCAGGCGTTATCGGTCGAACTTGGAATCAAAACCCGGTTGCCGTAATTGCAACCGCGGCAGTGATTGGCCTGATGGTGATTGGCGGTTCTATATTCGGCGCGATGTCTTTGTTTGGAAACGGCGATGAAGTTGCCGCTAAAACAAACAGCGGCAAAGACGCTCAATCGAATATCACAAAAACAACTTCTGCTCAAAAACCGCCTGTCGAATCCAAATCTGAACCAGACCCTACGGTTCCAACCAAAGACGACATGAATAACTTCATGGCGAACATTGGCACCCCCAAAACGGAACTGGATCCCGATACTCCAGCGACCGACAATCCGGGTGGCGCACAAAACAATACGAAACCAGGGACTGTTATCGGCGACCCTTCGTTTCCGAAAAACGCGAACACAGAGAACACTGGTACAACTGACAGTTCGGTAGGCCAACCAGCTGACACTCCGCCAGAAATGGCCAACAAAAAAACTACGCCAGCCAATACTGAAGGCGATATTGCAAAAGGTACACCGGCTAGCGAGGAAGCTGACGCTCAGGATTACTTGGCCAAGAAGATTAACGGCATCGGCGAAAAAACCCAAAAGAAATTGGCTGAAGTCAACATTAAGACTTTCAAGAAACTCGCTTCGATGAGCCCTGATGAAGTCAAAGCGGCACTGAAATCCATCGACTACTTCGTGCCACGCCAAAATTATGCCGGATGGATCAAGCAAGCCAAAGCAATCATCGGCGACACAACGCCCATGAGTACCGCAGCAGCGCCTGCGTCACCAGAGGGGGCCGACGGAACGCAGACTGTTGTTGATACCAATTCTCCGTTTGCGAAATTTCCACGAATCGTTGACCTGCCCGAAAGAACATCGACAGAAGAAGTAAAACTCGGTGACTTGGTAATTAAACGCCAACATCTTTTGGGTGGCGAACTTCTCTGTGAGCCAGGTTTCGCCAAAGGCAAATTGACTTTTGAAATGAACCGCACGCCTGAAGACAAACAAAAATGGTTTGTCGGATACAAGCGCCGCGAAAAGGATGAAGCAACCAACATCGCGATGATTCGCAAATCGGAAGACGCGGTCTACTTTAACTGGCTCCCCGAAGCCGCCGAAAACAAGTATGCGGGTTCGTTGAAAAACTGCTTCCTAAAACTCAAGCTACCTGAAGACGTCAACTGCGTCGTGACGCTTCGAAAGCCCGTTAAATTTTCCGATCTTCGACTAACCGAAAAGGATTTGCAAAATCGGGTTTTGGTGAGCCTGCCTGATTTACCAATGCCGGAGACAATCATTGTCGAAATGGCTCCAATGCGAGTTTCCGGCCTCGAATTGCGCACCGTTAAGAGTTTGATTGAACCGAATTCCCCTGCAAAATTTCAATTCAAACGAAATGACACAAATGGTTTTTTCTGGGTGCAAGTCGCTGGTGATTTTCGTCGTGACCTAAAACTTCAAGCCAACTTGATTATGTTGGTGGATGGCCGAGCCAATCCTGTTCCCAACCTTAAAGCGCTGAATGAGATTTCAATTGGACTCAAGCAGCGAGCGGCCCAAGCGTTTAGCCTGTACCAACAAAAGAAAGATCTGGTCGCGCCCAAAGGTAAAAAAGGTGAGTATGACGACGCCAAAAAAGAACTTTTGAGCTTGGCCAATAAAGCTCAGGCAGCTGCAGACAAGATGGATCAATACGCCGAAATTTTAAACAAAACCCTCGACCAGCCAATCAACGTTTCGGTCTACTCTAAACTTGGCAAATACCCTCGCGTCTTACTCGCAGTTTCCGATCCGGAGTTGTTCGGTAAAGAAATGGACGACAAAAAGAAGAAGAGAAAGAAATAGAATCTCGCCTGTCAATCAGGATTCATTGATCTCGATTCATTTTCACTTTGCCAATATCTTTTTGTGATTCCGTTGTTCCAAACTCGTTATTCTAAATTCTCTACACTTCAATAAAAGCAAACTGATGATTCGAGTTGGGATTGTTGGGGCAACCGGATACACGGCCCTTGAGCTCTTGAAAATTCTACTGCGGCACCCCAACGTCAAAGTCACTCAGTTGACGTCGCGTGACGCTTCGAACCCACCGCTTGATTCCGTTCACACATCGCTTCGCGAACGATTGAATCTCAATTTATCGGTTCTCGACATCGAGACGTTTGCAAAAAATGTTGACTGTGCGTTTTGCTGTTTGCCGCACGCCGCTTCTGCAGAAATCATTGCCCAACTGCTTGAGCACAACATCAAAGTCGTCGATTTCAGTGCCGACTATCGTCTCAACGATGTAGGAACATTTGAGCAAACTTATAACGTCACTCATCCCGATCCAGAGCGGGTTGGCTCGGTGCCTTATGGCATACCAGAATTGTTTCGAGACAAAATCAAACAAGCGGACTTAGTCGCCAACCCCGGTTGCTTTCCCAGTTCCGCGTTGCTGCCACTTGCGCCGTTGATTCAACAAGAGTTGATCGAGACCACGCCCGTCATTGTTGATTCCAAAACAGGAATTTCAGGCGCAGGCCGCAAAGCCAATTTGAAATTCCATTTTCCTGAATGTAACGAGTCAGTCGGGGCCTATGCGATCGGCACACATCGACACATGCCTGAGATTGATCAGATCATCAACAGGTTTTCCGGATTGAATATTTCCACCGTTTTCACACCGCATGTGATCCCGATGGACCGCGGGATCCTCTCGACGATCTACGTAAAACCAAAATCCGGTGTTACCGCCGAGGCGATTCAAACACACTTGGAGAAATTCTACGCCAGCGAAACATTTGTCCGCGTATCCGAAACACCGCCAACAACAAAAGACGTTGCGTACACCAATTTTTGCGACGTCAACGTACAGACCTCGCGCGACATGATCGTAATCGTAAGTGCGTTAGACAACCTGATAAAAGGAGCCTCCGGCGCGGCCGTACAAAACTTTAATTTGATGTACGGCTACCCAGAATCAACCGCCCTCCTATAAAACAAATTCCGCATTCCACATTCCGCATTCAAAAAAAAACATGCTCCCAAAAGGCATCAAATTCTCAGGCATTACCTGCGGCATCAAAGCGTCCGGCGCCGCTGACTTGGCCCTGATCTCAACCGACACTCCGTCGGTCGTGGCCGGCGTTTATACGCAAAACGTCGTTCGCGCGGCAAGTATCGATTGGAATCGCAACCTCACGCCCACCGAATCGTTTCGCGCCGTCGTCATCAATTCTGGCAACGCCAACGCTTGCACGGGACAGCAAGGCATCGACGACAACGAGCAAATGGCCGTTTTGGCAGCCAAAGCAATTGGCGCACAACCAAACCAGGTCCTTGTCCTTTCCACGGGAGTCATCGGGCACTTACTACCGATGGATAAAATCACCAACGGGATTGGTGTAGCAGCAAGCGAACTAAACAGCGAACTTTCAGACTTTGAAAAAGCATCCAACGCGATCCTCACGACCGACAAAGGCCCAAAGGCGAATTTTAGTTCGTTTGAATTTGGTGCCGGTGAGAAAATCAATTTTGCTGGTCTCGCAAAAGGCGCCGGGATGATCGGTCCCAACATGGCAACGATGTTGGCCATCATGACCACCGATGCCAGCCTCGCTCCAGCCGATGCCCAGCGCGTTCTGGCCGAAACCGCCAAAAAATCGTTTAACCGAATCAGCGTCGAAGGCCACACCAGCACCAACGATGCACTTCTGTTGATTTGCAGTGGCGAGTCTGGCGTCAAAGTCGACTCGGAGCAAAAACTGGCTCAGTTCGCCGATGCCTTGACCGAGTCATGCATCGATTTGGCAAAACGAATTCCATCCGATGGCGAAGGCGCTTCCCATTTGGTTTCCATCGAGATCACGGGTGCGAAAAACGAATCCCAAGCCGATCAAGCCGCCCGCACGATCGCCATGAGCGCGCTTGTTAAAACGGCAATCACCGGAGCCGATCCCAACTGGGGCCGCATCGTTTCGGCAGCCGGCTACAGCGGTGTCGAAATGCAAGTCGAACAAACCGACCTCGCCATCAACGGTCATTTCGTTTTCCAAAACGGCCAACCCATCGAGTTTGACGCCGCGACGGTCAGCAAGTCGATGGCCGATAACTTCGAAACCAACATCCAGCTCAAAATCGGCGGCGGTGCAGGGACGGCAACCCACTGGACCAGCGACCTAACGACCGACTACGTACGATTCAATTCGGAATACACGACGTAGCCCGTTTTCAAGTTGGCTTAGTCCATTGGTCCAGTAGCAGGGTGCACCAAATTGTTTCGGTGACTATCAGTTTTCATTCCCGGTAAGTTCGGACAGGATTTTGGATTGCTTTGGCGTTAAGACGTCTTTAATTTCGTTTCGGGCAGCAAGTCGAATTTTTTTCAGCTTTTCCTCGAACTCTTTTTTTGCTTTCGCAATTTCTTCGGTTGTTGACGACTTGATTTGTTTCATTTTCCGCTTCTGATCTTCTGTCAATTTGAATTCGGCGGGGTAGTAGGTCGACAACGTCGTGTACCAATCATCGCTATTCTCGGCAACCAGTTTGGCAAACACCATTTTGCGAAGTTCAGAGTTTTGATGGGGCAGAAGGATTTCAGAAGACAGCCTATTCTCAAAGCCCGTCATTTTTTGCAAACACAATGCAACTACGTCATCTGTTCCTGAATTTTTTTTCTCCAATTCCATTATGCTCTGAACCATTTTGGCATAGTCTTTGGACAATGATTCAAGGTCTTGATGCTGCGACTCAACCAATTCCAAATCCGACTTGAGGTTGCGAATTTCCCCCAATGCGATTTGCATCGTTAGCAAACGAAGATTCAGCGAATTGGTCAGATTCTCTTTCTCGGCGGACGTATCTTTAGAATCTTGACAGAGGGCTTGAGTGGAAACCGAGAGCACTAGCAGCGCAACAAAAACGGGTTGCAGTAATTTCATATCGGAATTCCTTTTCAGTTTTTGAAATAAGTTACAACGGGCTAATTGTTACGATACCGAGCCGCAGAGCGATGCTCCAATTTATTGCTGCACGGCATTTCGTGCTAGATTTAGTTCAAAAAAAAAGAACACTAATTTTCGCTAATCGACACTAATCAAAAACTGCACTGGATTCTCCACAATTGATTTTGGATTAGCGAAAATCAGCGCAGATTAGTGTTCCGTTTTCCGAGTGTAATCGCGCTAAGAAACAGGCGACCTACCAGTGATCGTTACGGTCAACCCACCGAATGCATCGCCAATACCATATCGCTGCCAGAAACATGATGGATGCGAGCCACGCATTGGGATACCAAAACGCCGCGATACATCCACCAACGGCAACAAGGCCAGAAAACCACATCAACGCTACCGCAAGTTTTCGTGAACCAATGCCCCAGAGCCCGATCTTGACCCATTCCGGACGTTGCAATTCTGACGTACTGGGCGATTGGTATGGGTTGGAATCGGACATGATCAGGCCGCACAACGGAAGGTTTTTATGACACCGACGCCGCCTGAGCGAAGGTGGATTGAATTGGGTTTGATTGTATAATAGGAGCGAGGCCAACACCACATCTCAGGCGTGCCCGCTGGCCTCTACGTAAAAACCATGTTGTGTGACCCGGCAGTCCCGGTTGGAGGTATCAATGAATGTACAACTTAGCCCCGATTCGATGCAATTCGTAGAGGGTTTAGTGGCGTCAGGGCAATTTGAATCTGCCGAGGCCGCGGTTGCTGCTGGCGTACAGTTATTGAAGAGCCAACAGCAGTTGCGTGCGGAAATTCAAAAGGGAATTAATGAGCTCGACGCGGGACAAGGAATCGACGGAGATGTCGTGTTCAGCGAACTGCGAGAACGCGCCAAAAAGGCGCTGGAGTCTGCCGAGTAATGCCAACGTTGATAATTGCACCGTCCGCGCAGCAGGATTTGTCGGACATTTACGATTACATCGATCGCCGGCGCGGGCAAGGCCATCATGCAGCTCTATGGCCCGCGACAAGCCCATTGCGGCGGCTAATTGGGTCGAGAAAATCGAAGAGAAGTGCAAGTTAATCGCAGCCACGCCAGAGTTTGGGGAGAGACGGTCTGAATACGGTATGGATATTCGTAGCAGTGCGATCGGTCGCTACGTGATTTTCTTTAGGCCAATCGAGAACGGAATCGAAGTCGCACGGGTCATCGCTGGCGACCGTGACATTCGATCACTTTAGGTCACACAACGGAAGATTTTTACCAAAGAGGCAGAGTTGCGCATGTTTGCCGCTACCGATAAAGTGAATAGAAACGAAACGGTTTCGGCCATTCATCACGAGGCTTGAATGCGATTGCGACCTCTTGGCCATCGAGTGCAGATTCAGTAATGACAACGCAATCATCGAATGATTTCGCTGCCTCGAATTCGGTGTCATTTACCTTGCAAATTGTTTTGTAAAACGGACCGGATAGCCACTGTTCAATTTCTGGTGTGTCTTTGAAATTGAGATATGCCGCCAACGACGCGTGTGATGCGCCAACGAGCGCGAACCCGGTCGGTACAGATTCGCGAATTAGGATGTACATTTTCATCAAAGCGATTCGCCTGCGACCGACAACACAAGGTTTTTACGACACCGCTTCTCACCAAGCCAACAAGCGTCGCAACACCAAACAGCTTACCAAGAAGAATCCACGTTGCCAAAGAGGCGGTGTCCGCGGCGTGGCAAGCCAAAACATGTCGCCGAAATGAAACGACATGGCAAGGCCGCGGCTTCGTTATTGGAAAATCGTTTGGTTTGCTTAAAAACCATGCTGTGAGGCGCGACGAGCTGCCTGTGATGTATCCACTTGAGGGGACATGCAAGCCATCCGTGCATCATTCGATGATCTTGCCGCACCAAAGGATTTCAGCAAACACTTTCCAGCTCGGTTCGGGGACAGGGTCACGTTCAGGAACGGAGGCGAAAAATTCGCAGGCAGCCTCAAGGTATTGCGAAATATCACCGTTAGCCCAACCGAGCGCGCCATCAACGATGTATGCTTGCGGGTTTTCGGCTTCGATTTTCGCAGCGGCCTGTCGTTCGGCGGCGAGCGCCTTTACGAACGCCACAAACGTTTCGTGGTCGTGAACAGCTTTGAGAAGTTCAAACGCGTCAGGCAATTTCGACTAGTCCCAATACTTATTTACGAAGGTATGCCAAAACGTTATCAGGTTTTCGGTCTGATATCAAGAAATGCCTAGCCCAGTTTGCTATTTGGAACCTGAATTGACGGGTGCCATGTTTACGTGACGCTTAAACATGCTCATGCTGCGCGTGAGCATGGCACCCAGAACCCAGGGACAACTAACAATTCATTTCAGTTTTGACGAAACTAGCTCGACCTCTCAACGGCTACTTGATTTGATCAAGTGCTTTCGCAACTCCATCGATCGAACCGTGGTAAAGCAACTTTCGATCGAGATCAATCAACAAGTAACGGGGCATCGACCAGACACCGAGTGACGAAAGAACTTCTGCCCCCGACTCAGGGTAAAGTTTTCCGTTTATCCAGCCTTTCGTTGAGCCAGCCGGTGCCCGCTTGGTTGGGCCCGAGCCATCTTTCCCTTCGAGGCTGAGAACGGTAACTTTTTCACTTAAGCCCCTTTCGCCGATCGTTTTGACGAGTTCGTGAACCTTTGCGGTATCCTTCTCGCAGACTTTGCACCAAGGAACGTAAAAGTCAATCAAAACATATTGGTCCTTGAATTCGGAGATCTGTCGCTTAACTTCTTCTTCGTTTCTGAATTCAAAATCAAGAATCGTCTCGCCAATTTTGTGCGATTTTTTAGCTTGAACTTCGATATCACCAATATCAAGTTTTCCATTTTTCAAATCTGCGTCGGTGACAGTGAATTTAGCGATCCTTCGCCCGATCGGCGCCCCGATATAGCCGTCACTTTCTGGGTGATGGAGTTGCACATAAACCAGCATTTCGTACTCGCCTGGTTCATCAACCATCATTCTAAACGTCCCGTTAAAGCTGGGAGTTGTCTGGCGATATTCTTGCGAATTCGTCATGGCCGTTAATATGTGATGATCAAGCGAGTTGCTAAACTGCTCGTAATTCTCAACTGGCGTACCCTTTTTCGAACTCCAAATCTTTTCTAATTCCGCAATCCGAAAATTCGGCTTGGAAGCTGGTACGGTAGTCAATCTTGATTCGTCATATCTAACGTTTTTAAACGGGCTTCCGCTCAGCTTGATCCTGCCTTTGACTTCAACACCTTCGCCAAAGTTAGCTTGGACAGTCTTTCCTGCCTCGATAGTAAGCACCTTATTAGTCTTCGTTTTTAGCTGATCCGTCATGTGCGTAAGCGGTGAGACAGCGACATCCATTCCCGCGGGTACGCGAGAAAAGAAATACTTACCCTCTTTGTCCGTAGTCGCCGCAGTCAGATCATAGACATGCCAAGCCAATCCGTTTTGGTAACGAATTCCCTGGAATCCAACTTTGACATTCACAGCCGGTTTGCCTTTTTCGTTAAGCACCGTGCCCTCGATTCGTCCCCAATTTGAGAGGACGATTTTGCCGATGTCATCAGCTGGCTGTTTTGCAACTTCGGCATATCCATTTTTCGTAAGCACAACCAACGTGTACGGTTGGTCATGTTTAGGAAGCTTGAACTTTCCCTCAGCATCACTCAGCAGCCTTTCTCTTCCGGTATACTCGTACACGTAGTCGCGAATCGAAACAGTTTTCTTAGCGGAAGCAATTTGGATTTCTGCATCTTCGATTGGAGTTCCCGCCTTATCAACTACGAGCCCTTCCAGCCAAGCAGTCGGCTCAAGTTCGAATTTCAATCGCGGAACAGTCTCACCAATTTTGTACCAGTCTGATTCGGCAATTTTGTACCCTTCAGCCTTGACCCTTATTTGAAACTTACCCTCGCTGTCCAAATCGACGCTAAAGCGGCCGCTGTGACTTGGCTTTCGGGCATGAAGCATTTCGACCGGCCGTTGGTTAGCGCGATCTTTCAAGGGCAGTTTCCACGGAACGACGGTAAACTCTTTGATTCGTTTGCCCGTTGTTTTATCAACAACGTCGCCGGATATCGAAAGCGCGGTAAAGAGTTTAACAATATGCGTTTTATCCGATGCTGAGAGTTTCACGCCACGTTTGCTAGTGTAGCCCAGCCGGCCAAAATTGAACGTGACCTCATCCTCCGGAGCCCAATCCCACACATAAACTCCACCAGGTCCTGCTCGGAATGGAATTTTTGAGTCAATCACATTGGGATGTTGGTGGTTGTATATGGACTCTACTCCACGCCATTTCTCAACTCCCACGTAGCCTTGCGGTATCGGTTTATCGTCTTGGTCTACAAGTTGGATCTTGATCGTTTTACCGTCAACCAATTCGAAATCGACCGGATCCATCATGTGCGACACTTCGATGACTTCTGATTCGGGACGATATCCTTCGGCCATCACAGTGAACCGCGTCTCGCCCATTGGTAGTGGTGGAAATTCAAATGTGCCATTTGAATCCGTTTTGACCTCTTGGCTCCCGGCATCCCAATAGGGACGATCTCCAAACACAACCAACGCCTGCTCAACTGGTTTGCCTTCCAAATTTTTCAGCGTACCGGTCACTCGGACTCCACGCTGCATCACGATGACGCCACTTTTCTTCCAGAAGTCGTCTGGTTGAAGACCCGCGATTTTTTGAAGTTCGCCTGCACGACTATCGTCAATGTAATCTGGATGCCGAACAGTCGTCGTGAACATTTCCGCTTCTTCTGGCGCGTTATTGATTTTCCAATATCCGTTCTCATCAGTAACTGCAGCGGCAGAACCGTAGGCCAAGGTTCTGCTTATTCGTGGCTCGGAAGACCCTGATAAAATACTCCTCCCTCTGTCTGCGAATGAACAACTTACCTCGACTTGGGCACCAACGATCGGATTGCCTTTGTCGTTTTTAATAAAGCCCCCGATTTCTGATCCGGCGATCATTTTGAAAGTAAACACCTTGGGTGGAAGCTTGCCAGCCTCGATGTCTTGCTGTTCCCAATTCGCAAACAACGGAACGTGCTCACTCTCACGCGCCCAAAGGCGAAGAATGTAAAAACGATCCGGCAATTTCGTTTTGAATTCGCCTTTATCATCTGTGGTACCAGAATCGTTGGCTGGAAAAGTTCTGTCTTTAGACCAAACACCTCGATGGATGCTTACTCCTGACATTGGTTTTCCGTTTGGATCGACCACTTTGACGGTGATCTCTTTAGGCCAATCAAAACCTGACAAATCGTCTTTTGGTTTTAAGTCTTTTCCATCAGGCGTTTTATCCTGGACAGCAATTTCTGAGTTTGGAGCTGCGGCGGCTTCTGATGGTTGGAAATTGGCAACGAGCGTGAATGCAAAAAGGGAAACGAACGTTAATGCACTGATGGCAGCAATCCCGTAGGGCGTTTGGTCTTTCTTTGCTGGCTGTTTTCCAATCAATCGAGCGACTCGATTCACAAGACTGCCACCGTCGGCCCCGAGTGCAAGTTCATTCGGATGCTTTGGCTGTGGCCGGAGCTGCTCCATTTTCAAAAGTGCAAACGCATATTGTTTCGTATTGCCGCAGTACTCGGCGGCGAAATCATCGCAGCAATTTTCGCGCTCGGTTCGAAGCTGATGCGAAATCCACCACACGGCAGGATGAAAGAACAGAACCGTTTCGACAATCGATTGAAGCAAATTGACGATGTAGTCGGCGCGGCGAATGTGCGCCAACTCGTGAGCGAGAATGGCTTCGATTTGTGTATTGGAAAGCCCAGACAGCGCGGAAACGGGCAGAAGAATCGCAGGTTTTAACCAACCAATCACCGTTGGCACTTCTACGGATGCCGATTCAAGCAAATCTACGACGCGATCAATTCCCAATCGTTTTCTAATCGCTTGAACGGAATTCGAAAGCCGTTGGTCGGAAACAAGCCGACCCGTTTTCTTGATCCACTGAACCCGCGCCCAAGTCGCCAACAGGCGCAACGAAAGAAATATTACTCCTACAATCCAAAGGATCACCAATGCAGGAAGAAAAGGTTCAAGGAAAGTCGAAAGCCTTTCCTTGAACAGTGGAAGTCGTTCTGGCGGGGGCTCCACTGCCGAAGATCCATCGGCGATTGCGTAGGATTCATCTGAGTCCGGCAAATGAAACGTCAAACGTTCGTTTGTCTGATCCGTCTCGGATCGCTCCAACACTCGATCAGATGTGGTTAATTCGACTGAAGCAGTAGCCACAATATCATCTTTGTTTTCCAATAACGCAATCGCAGGATTGGATTGATTTTTCAAAACAAGAAAAGTTCCTGTCCCCAACGCAGCCAGCGGCATGAGCAAGAGCAAACCACATGCGGTCAAGTAGCGCGTGTTAGCAGAGGAGGCGCGACCAAGCAATTTCAAAACAACCCAACCGATTCCCCCGATCAAGAGCCCTTGCCAGAAGAAATGCACCAACGTCCAACCAATGACGCTTGCGAGTTGAGAGTTTACGAATGAATCAAAAGCGGTGCCGATCAATTTTTCGTTCATTACTGATCTCCTTCTAGTTCATCTAACATGCGGCGAATTTCTGCAATCTCTTCAGGCTTGGCTCGTTTGGCAGACAACGCCTGCATCACAAGTTTTTCCGGCGAGCCACCAAACGCTCGAACCATCAAGTCTTTCACCAATTGCTTTTGCGTTGACGTTTCGCGCTGCCTGGCTCGATAGATATGCGACCGCTGAGATTCATCACGAACCAGCAAACCCTTGTCGGTCATGATCTGCATTAGCTTGAGCACGGTGGTGTAGCCCGTCTCGCGAGATTTGTTTAACTCGGTGTGAACCTGACGAACGGTTGCTTCGCCCAATTGCCATATCACCGAAAGAATATCGAGTTCAGAATCCGTTGGCCGCGGTTGTTGAGGAGCCATTAAAGTGCCCTTTTCCTGAGTAATTCGTAGCAACTCATTCGTTATACGAAAACATTCGTACGATGTCAACGAAATTTTTCGTACTTTGAGAAAAACTTTCACAGGCAGTTTCCCTACTGGTTTGATTCGTTTCCAAACAACTGGAAAACGGTTGTTGCACAGGGAATACTGCGAGCGGATTAAGAATCGATTTCGAAAACAATCGGCTGATTAACAATCGCTTTTTTGCTTGCCCGATAACCGGAAGCGTTGATAAACAAAGTGTTTCCAATCGTTTTTTGGCCGTAACTACGGTGAATGTGACCGAACAAGTGGACTTTCGGTTGAAGTGATTTCGCCACTCGAAGCAGTGCCGAATCTCCTTTCGGGCCGCCCATCGGAGGCTTATCCAAAATCGTATACGGCGGACGATGGGAAAGCAGAATCTGAGTCTCGTCAGGAATAAGATTCAAGTCTGGCTGATCATCGCCAAGTGGAAACGGCACGCCCCAAATCGGAATCCCGTTGACAATACACTGCGAATCTTTCAGCTGAATAACTCCTGTTGGCATTTCAACATCCAGCAACGACTCGCCAGTTTTTAGATCGATATCGTGATTGCCACGGACAAGTATTTTGTGCTCGTAGTCTAGTTCGCTAAACCAACTCAAAAAATCGGTTACGTGTTCGCGGTTTCCCCGATCACATACATCGCCAGCGTGCAAAATTGCATCGCCGTGGGGAAGATCCAAGCTTCGGTGACAACCGTGTGTGTCAGAAATGGCAACGAACTTCAAGTTGAAACTTTCTTACAAATCCGAGCCATGGCGGCGCACGAAACTACCGCATCATTTCGGTATCTCTATAGGTCAAACCAGCGTAACCGCCGCCTGCGCCTTTGACAGCAGCTATTGGCAAATCGTCAATCTAAACCGTGCAGATCTCGACGCCTTGTTTAAGCGAAGCAATTTTGTCATCGCGTTTTGGAATGAACTCCTGGCCCACAAAGCCTTTGTAACCCGTTTCCAAAATTGCTTTGATGATCGCGGGGTAATAGAGCTCTTGAGTGTCATCAATTTCGCCTCGACCGGGAACGCCGCCCGTGTGGTAATGGCTAATATAAGTGTGATTGGCTTTGATAGTCGCGATCACGTCGCCTTCCATGATTTGCATGTGATAGATGTCGTAGAGCAATTTGAAATTGTCGCTGCCGACCATCTTGCACAGCTCGACGCCCCAATTGGTGTGGTCGCACATGTAGTCTTTGTGGTTGACTTTGCTGTTGAGCAATTCCATCGTCAATGTCATGCCAAGTTTTTCGCAAAGCGGCATGAGCTTCTTAATCCCTTCGGCGCAATTCTTCATGCCTTCTTCGTCGTCCATGCCATCGCGGTTTCCGGAGAAACAAATGACGTTTTTGCAACCAACATTGTGGGCGTCAGTAATCTGTTTCGTGTAAGCTTCAACCAACACGTCGTGGTATTGCTTTCGATTCCAAGCCTTGGAGATTCCGCCGACTCTAGTGCCGTCTGGAGCTTTCGCGTTGGCCGCTCTGATGATTGCACACGTCATGCCGTGCTTTTTCAAAGTCTCCATGTCCGACGGCCCAAGCAATTCAACGGACTGCAGCCCAAACTTCTTTCCTTGGGCACAAAGATCTTCCAACTTAATGCCGTTGTAACACCATTTACAAACCGAATGGTTGACAGTGCTGCCCGTCTCTTCCTGAACCTTTTTCGTCGCGTTATCGGCCGCATAAAGTCGATGGCCAAGTGTTGCCGCCAACGTAGCACCTGCAACTGCGGATGTTTTCTTTAGAAACCCACGACGATTTGAGTTGTTATTCATTGTTTTCACTGTCAAATTTAAGGAATAAACGGCGTTTGGAAGCCACAGGTTAACTAATCCATCAACGCCTGCCAAATGTTTTACAAGTTTCGAGCATAAAGCCCGAATGAAAAGAGTAGGGCGGCTGACAAAAAGCGACCGTCACACGGTCCGGCTTAGTTAAAGCCCAAGCAATAGAATATCTCGCGACGCCAATGAAGGACATTTAAACAAAGCGATTTAACGAAAGGCATTTAAAAGTCAGTTTATGAAACCACAACCATACCAAGTCGAAACGACCCCTCAAGGCTACCGCTTCCGATTGCCAAACCGAGACACTTCCAGTTTTTCCGCAGCTGGTTGGGGACTGCTGGTTTTTGGTGTAGTCGGCTGTCTGTTTATGGTGTTTTGGATTTCGGGTCCGGCCATCAGTGGATTCACGATGCTCGCAAAAGACAAATTCATGGGCCTTTTAATGATCGGGTTCGCCTCATTCGGTTTGATTGGCTTGTATCAAACCAGCCGCATCCTCACAGCCGGTTGGGCGATCTTAAACAACAAGCTCGGATGTGAGATTGAGATCCGCGACAAATATTTGACGTGCACTGAAAAGTTCGGTTGGTCAAGCTGGAAACGCAAAACGTTAATCAAAAATGTACATCGCTTTGAAGTCATTCAGCTCAAAACAACGGACATATCTCCTCCCCCTGATTTCTTTGGCGGTCCTGAACAATTTGGATCGCTCAATGCCGTTGGTCAAGACGATTCAAAATCGTTTCGGATTGGCATCGGTTACGACCAATCGTTATTGCTTCCGCTGGGTGAAGAGTTAGCTCTTAAGCTAAACAAAATATACGAGCCATCGTATTCAGATGACGCGAAAGGAATCACCCAACCCGTTTCAACCATCGTGACGACCAGAACGGAAGCCGACGAAGAACTGCAAAGTCGCGAGCAGCCTGCTAATTCAAAAGTCGAAGTCGTCCGCAAAAACGGCTCACTCGCTTTCAATGTTCCGCCTGCCGGTCGCAAAGGAGCACACGGCCTCTTCGGATTCTGCATCGTGTGGCTGGGATTTACCAGTCTCATTTCTATTGTTTTATTGTCATCCGCAATTTTCGGCGACGACGGTCTATTGGAAAAAGATGGCATCTGGGGAGTGCTGGGCTTGTGTGCATTTCTTCTGCTGTTTCTCGGTGTCGGAGTCGGAATGTTTTTAGGCGCTCTCAACCTTGCCAAACGTTCGGTCATGCTGGGCGTTGACAAAGGGATGCTCTTCATCGAGAGAAAGTCAATTTTTGGAACTAAGTGGATTGAGTTCGAACAAAAGAACGTGGCTTCAATCGCCAAAGGAAATTCAGGGATGGAAGTCAACGATGTTCCTGTCACCGAGCTTCAAATCACAAACGCAGAAGGGAAAAAGCAGGGTTTGCTTTCTCAGCTCTCGGACGAAGAAATCACTTGGCTGGCTCACGAGTTGACTGAAGAACTTGGCGTTCCCAAACCGGAAGGCGATCCAAAATCGCTTGCCCAAGTTGTTGAATTCGCCAAGTCGAATCCCAATTGGCCCCACCCACCTGTCGGCAAACTCGAACTGGTTCAGCTTGATAAAAGCTCCCGTTCGATCTCCGTTCCGGCTCACGGTATCCGCTCTCAGTTAGGTTCAATTTGCACTGGATTGTCGTTTATTGTGGCAGGAATAACCGCTGGATGCTGCCTGTTTTTTTTGGTTGACGAATCGATGCTGGCCCTGTTTGCCATCGTGATTCTCGGAGGATTCGGAAGTGCGTTCATATTTTTTGGTTTGAACTACTCAACCAAGCGATACGATATCGTGGCGACTTCAAATTCGAAAAACGATTCGATTGGCGTTTTAAGAACGGGCCTGTTTCGGGAAAAGCAATTTATATTTCCACGCGATTCAAATCCAAAAATTTCGATCTCAACCAATGACTTGAAAGTTAACAACAGAACGCTGTTTTCGATGTCGCTCAGAAACAAACAGACAAAACTTAAACTGATGGAAGGCCAGTCGTTAGCTGACATTCGATATGTAGCTGCCCACTTGGCCGAGTGGATCGAAGAAGGAAAAACAACGTAGGCCTGTCCGCGTCTGCGTGATTCACTTCGTAGGTCAGGCTGTGCCTGACGTGATTCAACAACTCGTTTTGGGAAACGCTATGCAATTAGTAAACAAAACCTCACGTTTGCGTTAGAGCATCCGTTCGGTGCTCCCGCAGAGGTAGATGATTCAATCGAGCATCGCGTCAGGCACAGCCTGACCTACTAGCGCTGTTTCTTTTTTCGTTTTGGCTTTCCACCATAAAATGAATTGCCGGCGTCCACCACAAACTTGCCACGAAACGCTTCTCGCCCCAGCAACATTCGGAAACCCATTTCTTGCCGGTCAGCCAATGTCAATTCGACCTCCAGCGTTTCACCTAACAAGTGAACCTGTGTCTTGATCACTGGACGCTCCGACTGTTCGCCAGACGAACTTTTGACCATCCTCATATCAATAACCGGGGCTTCGGCCGGAATAGATTTCAGCGGATTTCGCTGGCTGGTGTGGACTTGAAATCGAACATAAGGCATTCCGTCTTTTTCGAATTTTTCAATTTCCGAAGCGTGCAATGTTGACGACCGGGCACCAGTGTCCACCTTGGCTTTGATTCGTTTAACCGAGAGGCCAGGAAGACTAACCCACTCTCGCCAGCCGATTGTCGGGAGGTTGGGATTAGGGCGTGCAGGTTGAAATTTGACTTGGGACATATGCAACACAAACTGGAAACTGAGTTAATCCAAAATTGGCCTAACCCAACAGGATAAATTCACCATCGAACGGGATTGGATAGTACCTGTTTTTCCGTTTAAAAACGAGTTGCGATTTTAGGAAAGGGCGAATTCTTGAACGTTGTTGGTCAAGTATGCCGATGATTAGATTTCGGCACCAATAAACCGTTGATAGCTCAAGCAGGAAGACGAATTGCCGCACCCCAGTTTGCCAAATCCAGCATCCTAAAATGCCAAAGCAAACGGTAATGCTGGTGAATTCCCAACAAAAACGCTACATCCAATAGTGTCGCTAAATACTACAATTACAATCAGTTGTTGGTCATCGCGACTTCCAGCTGAATTAGCACAACGATTTCAGCAACAATTTCAATTAATTTCGCTGCCCCAGACAGCGTCAAATAAATCGTACACCCCAATATTTAACATTCGTAAGGATTACCGTGATCAAAAGGATATTAGTCGCCGGTGGCGCAGGTTTTTTAGGCTCTCACTTGTGTGAGCGGCTAGTCGCTGACGGGCACGACGTTATTTGTCTCGATAACTTTTTCACCAGTCAAAAATCCAACGTTACGCACTTGTTAAAGTCGCCGAACTTTGAACTAATCCGGCACGACATCATCGACCCGATTTTGTTAGAAGTCGACGAGATCTACAACTTGGCTTGTCCGGCAGCTCCAGGCCACTATCAATACAACCCAATCAAGACGATGAAGATCTCAGTACTGGGATCGATCAATCTGTTGGGCATGGCCAAACGCTGCAACGCGAAAATCTTTCAAGCTTCTACCAGCGAAGTCTACGGCGACCCGGAAGTTCACCCCCAGCCCGAATCCTACCGTGGCTGCGTCAACCCAATTGGTCCACGAGCTTGTTATGACGAAGGCAAGCGTGCTGCAGAGACGTTGTTTTTCGATTACAACCGAATGAACAAAACCAACATTCGCGTTTGTCGAATATTTAACACTTACGGCCCACGGATGCATCCGTTCGATGGCCGTGTTGTGAGTAACTTTATCCGACAGGCTCTTTCTGGCGACGACATCACCATCTTCGGCGACGGCTCACAGACGCGATCGTTTTGCTACCGTGACGATCTGGTCGAAGGCTTCATTCGGTTAATGAACGCACCGAACGATGTAGTCGGACCGATCAACCTCGGCAATCCAGGTGAATACACGATCAAGGAATTGGCTGAGTTGACGATCGAGATGGTTGGCAACAACAACAAACTCGTTTACGAACCGCTTCCGCCAGATGATCCGACACGCCGCCAACCTGACATTACGTTGGCACGAAAGCACTTGGATTGGGAGCCTAAGATTTCATTGCGGGACGGACTGCAAAAAACAATCGACTGGTTTAAGACAATTAAGCCCGAAGACTATCGTCCGCCCACTCCCAACTATTGATCTTCCACGCGATTAGCTGTCCAATTCATAGAGTCGTCGTTTGCCCAAAGCAGTATGAACGGCGGCTTTTTCTTTTACCAGCTGGTTTCTACAAGATCGAGGGTGCGATGAGACGGTTTCCTTTTTGCTTCGTTGCCATTTGTTTCGTTGCCTTTTGTTTTTCTGCTTCTCCACTTACCCCCAGGCTCTCCGCCGACGACTGGGCTCAATGGAGAGGAGCTAGTCGCAACGGAGTGTGGAATGAAAAGGGAATCGTTACGGAGTTTTCCAAAGAAGATGTGAAACCGATTTGGCGACAACCTATCGGAACGGGATATTCCAGCCCGACCGTAGCGGACGGCAAAGTTCTTTTGATGGACTACGACGCGGACAAAAAAGAAGAATCGATTCGATGCTTTGATGCGGAATCCGGCAAACTGATTTGGCAATACGCCTATAAATCGGTTTACACGATCGGCTACCAGGCGGGTCCACGTGCGGCAGTCACCATCAGTGACGGGATGACGTATTCGCTGGGAGCGATGGGGCACCTTCATTGCCATGACCTGGCGACGGGGCGACTGGTTTGGAATCGCGACCTGGACAAAACTTACAAGATTTCAGAATCCAAACGCATGCCGATTTGGGGCATCGCCGCCAGTCCGCTTGTTCACGACGACAAACTGATTTTGCAAATCGGTGCCAAAGACGCGACCGTTGTTGCACTTAATAAAACAAGCGGCGAAGAAATCTGGAAATCGCTCGACGATCGCGGACAGTATTCCAGTCCTGTTTTGATTAAGCAAAATTCTCAAGACGTTGTGGTCTGCTGGACGGGCGATAGCGTGGCGGGATTGAACCCGACGACCGGAGAAGCCTACTGGCGAGAACCATTCACCCCAAGCCGCATGCCAATCGGCGTGGCGACGCCAGTCATCAATGGCAACAAAATTTTCCTGACGTCGTTTTACGATGGCGCGATGATGTTGGAATTGACCGACATGGAAATGGGCATCAAGAAACTCTGGCACCTAGTCGGCCCAAACGAAAAACAAGGCGTTACCAAAGCGATTCATTCGATGATTGGAACGCCCGTTTGGATTGGCGATCACATTTACGGGGTCGATAGCCACGGTGAAGTTCGTTGTATCCAGGCCAGCGACGGTAAACGAGTCTGGGAAGACACAACAGCCGTCAAGAACAAACGCTGGGCGACCATCCACTTTGTTCCCAACGGTGACAACATCTGGATGTTGAATGAGGAAGGCGAATTGATGCTTGGCAAACTTTCGACCGAAGGTTTAACAGTTAGCAGCCGTGAAAAAGTCCTCGGCGCCGACCAAATGCGAACTCGAAATCGCAAAGATGGCGTGTGCTGGTCACATCCTGCGTTCGCCAATAAATGCTTTTTTGCACGCAATGACAAAGAGATTATTTGCATCAGTTTGGCGAAAGAATAAGGCTCTCGATTGTGCGTTTTGATTTCGCACTATCCTCGTTTTGGCCGCAATTAAGAAGGCTGGGCGTGTCTGAGCAGGTTGGACATTCCTGTCCGACAGTCACGCGTCTAAAAAGACGGACAAGAATGTCCATCCTACCAATCGATAACAAACAATAGGACTTAAGCAATTGCTCAGCGATACAATCTACGACTGCATCGTGCTTGGATTTGGCGGAGTTGGAAGCGCCGCACTACGTGAAGCCGCGAAAAAAGGCTGGCGAGTTCTCGGCATCGACCGACATGGCACCGCCCACGACCAAGGTAGCTCTCACGGACAAACGCGAATCATTCGCCGGGCGTATTTTGAACACCCCAGCTATGTCCCGCTTTGTGAAAAAGCGTTTGAGATGTGGGACGAACTTACCAAACGCCACCGGACTTCGCCCAAAGTCAAAGAGCTCATCCGCCAAACGGGCCTGCTCCAAATCGGGCATCCAGATAGCGAGATCATCCAGGGCGTCACCAAAAGTGCCAACGAACACGGCTTGAAACTGGAAACATTTACCAGTGAAGAGATCCAAAAACGGCTGCCGATCTTAAAGGTCGACCAGGATCACATTGGACTGTTTGAACCAGGCGCGGCGTATTTGCGAGTCGAATTGTGCGTCGCAGCGATGGCCAACCAAGCGGCGAAGCACGGCGCTGAGTTTTCCTCCAACACAGAAGTCACCGGCTGGAAAGCCGAAGGCTCCGGCAACGTTCGCGTCTCAACAGACAAGGGCGACGTGATCGGAAAACGGTTGATCATCTCCGCTGGTGCCTGGAGCAAGGACATTTTGCAGGGCTTGGATCTGGGTCTGCAAGTCGTTCAAAAACAGCAGCATTGGTTTCAACTGGATCGAGTTGAGCAAAAACTCGAACTGTCGTTTCCTTGCTTCTTGCTTGAACAAAACGACGGCGATTGCTTTTACGGATTTCCAGAGATCGATTATCTGGGCATGAAAGTTTGCGAACATTCCGGCGGCAAACCGATCGCACATGCGGACGATATTTGTCGCGATTTGGATAAAAATGCGCTTGCCCGAACCGAAGGGTTTATGAACAAGCACATGGAGTTTGGCAAAAGTCGCTTGGTGCATCACAGCATGTGCATGTACACAATGTCGCCCGACGGACATTTCTTTGTCGATCAATTTCCAGGTCAGGACAACGTCGTTTTCGCCGCCGGACTTTCAGGACATGGCTTCAAATTCACGCCGGTTCTGGGTAAGCATTTAGTGGATTTGCTTGAAGGTCAGTGCGAACCAGAATTTGAGTTCTTGAGAATCGGCGACCGCTTAAAGTAGCCAACCACTTAACGTAAACCGGTCAAAATAGCCGTCCAAACATTGGCATCGGCGCGTATCTCGAATTGCGAAAAACTGGGTTTAATGCAACAATTCGGGCCTCATCAAACTTCAAGCCAATAATAGACTCGAGGAAATTGTGACGAAGGATCGTAAAGCAGATGTGGTTGTCATTGGATCAGGCCCAGGCGGTGAAGGAACCGCGATGCAACTGGCGAAAGCCGGCAAGCAAGTGGTGTTGGTCGAACGATACGAAAAGATCGGCGGAGGCTGTACCCATTGGGGCACGATCCCGAGCAAGGCACTTCGATTCGCGATTTATCAACTGACCGAAGCACTCAACAATCCGCTACTACAGGCCTGCGGTGTCAAAGTAAAACCAAGCGTTGCCGAGCTGACTAAATCGGCTCAAGCCGTCATCTCCAGCCAAGAATCGATGCGACGTAAATTCTACAGTCGCAATGACGTCGACATCGTTTATGGACACGCACGTTTCGAAGACGCAAACACAATCTCCGTCAACAATGAAAGCAAAATCACAGCCGACCATTTCGTCATCGCCGTTGGATCGCGGCCATATCGGCCAAGTGAAATTGAATTTGACCACGCTCGTATTTTCGACAGCGATACGATATTGGGGCTGGAACATAAACCGCATTCGATGACCGTCTTGGGCGCAGGGGTCATTGGCTGCGAGTACGCTTCGATGTTTCGAAACCTCTCAGTAAAGATCAACCTCGTCAACGGACGTGATGAACTGCTTGATTTTCTTGACGACGAAATCAGTGATGCACTCGGCTACCACATGCGTGAACGGGGAGTCGTGATTCGGCACAACGAAAGCTACGAAAGAGTCGAGGCGCTTGACGACGGCGTCATTACACACCTCAAAAGTGGTAAGCAGCTGAAAACGGATGTATTACTGTGGGCGACCGGCCGAACGGGAAACACCCAGGATCTCGGGCTGGATTCAATTGGGCTAACACCCGACAGCCGCGGTTACCTGAGCGTTAATCCCTGCTTTCAAACCGATGTCGAGAATGTGTTTGCCGTAGGTGACGTAATCGGATTTCCTTCGCTCGCGAGTGCCGCCTACACCCAAGGCCGAGCGGCGGGAATGCGAATCCTGGGCACCAACGACGAGCAATGCAAACTGGCATCGGAGATTCCATCAGGCATTTACACCAGTCCCGAAATCAGTTGCATAGGCAAAACGGAAAAGCAGCTTACCGAAGAGAAAGTGCCTTACGAGATTGGTGTTGCCCATTTCAAGAGCTTGGCCAGAGCCCAAATCATCGGCCAAAAAGTCGGCATGCTAAAGATACTTTTCCACCGCGAATCGCTTGAGATCCTGGGAATCCACTGCTTTGGTGCCAATGCTTCGGAAATTATCCACATTGGCCAAGCGATCATGGCTCAAGAAGGTGAAGCCAATACGATTCGGTATTTCACACAAACCACTTTCAATTATCCCACGATGGCAGAAGCCTACCGAGTGGCTGCACTTAATGGCATCAACCGTTTATTTTGATTGATGACGATTGCCAAGCAATTGGAAGATGTTATGAAGGCATGTCGTGGTAAGCAGAGCTGGACACGCAAACAGACTCCACTAACAAACGTGTTTTGTGTTAGTTCAAATACGCTCATTTTCAAATTTGCGATTCTGAATATGCCTAGCCTACCAAGCACGGTTTGACAGAGCCGATCATCACGCCTTTTAGTATCATTTCTTACTACTTCTGCCCGCTTTGAAAATTGTCGGAACTTTACTTTCATCTGGGCGTCAATCAGAGATTGCGGGCCACTGTACTTTTGGGATTTGTGGCCGTTGGACTGGAGAATCTCGGATTCTCTTAGTTTTTCCGTGATAATCGTGATGGGTTGTCAATCGAATATTTGCAGATTTGGCGATTGCAACTAAACTGGAAATCGGATTTCCACAATTCAATTTCCGTGGCTCCAGATCAAGATTCCGTTCTTATATTTTTTCGAATCTATACTTCCAATCAAACTGACATTTAAAGGTGCAAGATGGCCCCTCCAATTGTTGACGCTAACGAGACTACGGTTTTTCTTAATAGTCGGATTTCTGCGGCAAATCTCTTCTCGGCATTCGACTTTGACGACGAAATTTTCTCCTACAGTTTCTTGGACTTTCAATCCGTAGCTTCCACTGGGCATTTCGAGTTCGATGGCGTTGCATTGGATAATGGTGACCGCGTTGACATCCTCGCCTCAGAATTGGACCGACTGGTTTATGTTGGCGGCCCCCGGATTACTCGGGAACGATTCAGCGTCGTCGCTCGAGATTCAGTTGGCAACTTTAGCGCTCCGGCCATTGGAGAGCTGTATACGGTTCGCACCAACACAACTCAGCCTTTTGTAATCCGTCCGGACTTTGAGATTCTTGCCAACGAATCGATTCCAGCAACCAGCTTTATCTCTGGCTTCGACCCAGACGGTTACCCACTGACTCACTTCCGAATTAGTGAGCAAACGCAACTTCGCTGGCTTCATGCAGTCAACGACACCGTCACAGCTGTTGCTCACGAACACAATTTCAAATCTGGCGACCAGATCACGATCACTGGTGCCAACGAAACGGCATTCAACGTGACCGCCAATGTTGCCGTCATCAATGAACATATCTTCAAATTCATCATTCCAGGTATCGGCACTCAGAACGCAACGGGCTCACTGCTTGCCGCCAATGATGACCTCGGCCGTTTCGAGTTGGACGGAATTGTCCAAGACCACACGCGTCCGTTTATCGTTACAGCCGATCAACTAGAGCGTTTGGTCTATACCGCTAGAGGCCCCAACGAACAAGAAACCATTTTCGTTCAAGGCTTCGATGGAGTTGATTGGAGCTTTGAAAAACGCGGTCTTGCAACCATTAACGTCAATGCAAACCGCCCTGTGGTTCAGTTTGGCAATGTATCAACCCCCGCTCGACAACTGTTTCCAATTGAAGACTCATTTGTTGTTACCGATGCTGATCAAAACACGATCAAAGATTACTTCTTTTTCAACACCAGTCCTCACGCTCAAAATGGCGACCTGATTTTCAAAGGCGTGGTCCAGCCACGTGTTGAGTGGTTCCAAGTTCCTGCAGAGGATCTCGATGAGTTGTACTTCACGACCAATCGCGTGGGATTCGAACAGCAAATTCGTGTCATTGCCAATGACGGAAGACACAACTCGGCTCCGGGAACATTGTTGATCAACAGCGAGCGACCTATTATTCGCCCGACAGTAGAGACTGGAGGTTACGACTACGATGACCAGTTGGAAATCCAGCCAATTGCTACTATTTTCCGCCAGACTGACGAAGGTAACCCTCACACGTTGATCGAGGTACTTGACGCTAATCCAGATCCGGAAAGCGGAAGGTTTCGAGTCCGTACAGATCATCTACCCGCCGATCAAATCCATCAATTTCCCATCAGCGATTTTACATCTGGACGAGTTGATTTTGAAACAGGTGAGTACGCCAACCGCCATCGCGACGATGTTTTAGGTCGAACATTCAATGGAGATCAGTGGAGCCGCTGGGAGCGTATTACCATTCGCTCAGAGCCTGAATTGAGTCGCACTCAAATGAGTGGAAATAATTGGCCTGACTTTCCTCAAATTCCAGTTGATGCACTCGGGCGGTACGAACTCACATTTAGCTTTATGCAGCTGTTCCCCGACTACGAAACGGGAGAAGCGATTGATGGCGACCCGTTTGAGAACGAACATTTTGAACGTTTCACCGAGGGTCAAAGAATTGCAACTCGGCAGGCGTTTGCAACAATCGAAGCGGTCACGAACATCAGATTTATCGAAGTGCCAGACACATCGACGAACGTGTTTGGTGGTCGTGGTGGAATTTTCCGATTCGGTGAATACGGACTTCCAATCGACGAATCGAATGCTCAAGCGTTTGCATTTTTTCCATCCGAACAACCGGAAGCCGCTGACATTTGGATCAACCGTCAACTCATTTCCGATCCGACCCTTCAGTTTGGCGGTCCAGGTTTTACTACGTTGATTCACGAGATGCTGCACGCTTTGGGATATGGCCACGTATTTGATGGCGAAAGTAGAGTTCCGATTCCTCTCGACAACGACCTTTTCTCCGTTCTTTCTGGTCCGGGGGGTGGTCGTCCGAATGATTTCCTTTCGCCAACGTCACCTCAGTTGTATGACATTGAATCGCTTCAGACGATTTACGGAGAGAACACTCGATTCAACTCTGGCGATACGCTCTATGACCTGACTGGTTATTTCGCTGATCGACCGGACTTCAACGGTGATGGTCTACCTGATTTTGCAGAATCGATTTGGGATGGAGGTGGAAATGATACGCTTTCTGCAGCCGGTTCTCGAACCAATTCCGTGGTTGACCTGACACCCGGTTCATTTTCTTCAATCAACGGTTTCACAGAAAATATCTCGATTGCTTATCGTGCGGAAATTGAAAATGCGATTGGTAGTGATAACAACGATCAACTAATCGGAAACCACTTGGACAACCGCATCGAAGGTGGAGCAGGAAACGACCGACTAAGTGGTTTTTCCGGCAACGACACCCTGTTGGGTGGAGCCGGTGACGACACTTACATCTGGGGCGTAGCCGACCACGACGATTTGATTGATGAGCAAGGATTCGCTGGTCGTGATACGATTGCCTTTACTGAATTCCCAGGATTTGATTCACTAGAAGAAGATCTTCGCTTCCAACTAAACGGTAACGATCTCACAATTGATCTGCGACTGGATGGAGGAGACATAGAAGGTTCGCTAACGGTCAATGAGCAACTTCGGAATGCCTTTAGAATTGAAACGCTCGATCTCAATGGCACGCGAATCAGCCTGCCAAACTTGACAAGTCAGATCGCGCCAGGTGTGGATACTTTCAGACTTACCAACGCGTCAGATGACTTTGGCCAGCTAGTAATCCCAGTATAAAACTAGCCCCAATAAATTTACCAAAAGGCCTCCCTGATTATTCAGGGAGGCTTTTTTTATTGGTCGGGAGCAGCAAGCGATATTCTTCAGAAGAGAGAATGCCGACCTACGCAAAGGCTCAATTGCTCTATTCAACAGAAACGTGCGAATTTGGAACAGCCAATTCCAATTCGCCAATTTCCTTCTTATTCAGGCCGTAACAGTCATGAAACTCAATCCGGCCAGTAAAAGGCCGGTTTTCGATTCTTGAGGTCTTTAAGTGCGTTTACATCGACCAAATTCCGGCAGTCAAAAAACGCGATGTGCTCGAGATTGGGTGTTGCGCCAATTCCGTCAAGGTTTCTCAGTCCTTCGCATTCCTCAACCACCAGCTTCCGCAGCTTTGGCAGTTGGTTCAATGGTTTGAGCGAAGTCACTTTTGGGCAAAGCTCGATTGTTAATCTTTGCAGATTCAAATTCGCCAAGGCTGATATATCTTCAAGGGCAGGAAAATGTTTTAAAGCAAGCACTTCGAGCATTTTCAAATTCTCGATCACTCTCAAATCGGCAATTTCACTCGATCCACCCAGCCGCAATAAATCGAGCTGATTGAGATTCTTGATTGGCTCAACATCGTGGAGATGGAAACAGCCATTAAGACTGAGAGTTCTCAGACCGGTCAATTCACGAATCGCTTCAATGTCATTTAGGATGAAATTTTCGTTTAGAAAAAGCTCTTGAAGGTTACTCAAACTCTCAAATCCATCAAGCGACTCTAAAGAATGGGTCCCAAATAGATTCAGGCTGACAAGTGAAGTCAGATGCTTTATCGTCTGCGGGTTTTTAACTTCTTCAAAATACAGTATCTCAAGTTTTTGAAGCTTCTTGCAATTGGCCAAGACACTCATGTCAAATTCGCTGGCGCGTGGGTACGTCTTGTACGTCTTCAAAGTGAGCGATTTGAGGTTCTTCAGTTTTGCAAGGAACCCAAAATCCTCTAGCGATGGGTTGTAGGAAAGTTGAAGATGTTCAAGTTGGGTTAAATTCGCCAACGCTGAAGCATCCGCAATTTTGAGACAATGATCAATGGTGAGTTTCTTCAATTGGCCCAGCTGCCCTATTGCGTCGACCGACTGAAAACTTCCACCGTCCAATTCGAGTTCTTCAAGCTTTTGCAGTTTCGAGATATCGGAAATATCCGTCATCCATTTGATGTGCTTCAAAGACAAGGTTCGCAAATTCGAAGATTTGGCAAGTCGTTTGAAGTTCCGTTCAGAACGTAAGAAGTAAAATTCAAGTCCAGTTAGGTCATCGAACGTTTCAATTGCTTCAAATAATTCCTTGTGGAATTCAATCGCTTCGTTTTCGCTTGCTAATGGTTCAGTATACGAAGGAGTGACAATCCGAATCGTTTTGACTCGGGAGAAGACAAACTCACCACAGAGTTTGCGAATAATCGCGGGGCCGTAGGGAGCACGTGCTGTCTCGTCAAACTCAAAGTCAAAGGAAGCCTGATAGCCAATTTGGCCCGCAAAAGGGGTAACATGAGCGGCCATCCAATCCAGAGATTCTTTTTCACGCTGAGCCTCTTCCATTTTTGGGATGAGATAACCTAGAGATCCGGCCGCAATCAAAATCAGCACAAACAAAAATCTCAGTCCGAAGCTGGGAAGACGGAATCGACGTTTACGCTTGGCATTTTTTGTTGTCTGGTTTTCGTTCATAGGCACGTTATATCTGCCTGTACGCAACATCGCAAATTAAGAAATAAACTATGGCAACGTGGGTAAGCGCCAATTGCATTTGATTTAACAGCGGGCAAAACTGCGTTCGTGCTGGAGACTATTGCATTGCCGACTACCCCGACGAGTTTGTTCATAGACTCAGTCACAACATCTCGCTGAACGCCACCATTTTTATCACCAAGCTAGGCGAGAATCTTTGATCGCTGAATTTTCAACTGCCAAGGGAGACGGTTTTCGGTGAACACCACCTCTTTTCAACACCGAATCCGTTTTCGACACGGGAAAACTGATGAAGAAAGAACCGCGGATGAACGCTGATGGACGCGGATAAAAACAGAACTTGAATCCGCGTTTATCTGCGTCCATCCGCGGTTTTAAAAAGAAAACCAGCAAGTAAAGATACTGGCAAGACCTCACGCTCAAAAAATTTTGCGTTCACTGAGAAGTCTCTGAATGGACGCCAATAAACGCGAATACAAATTCGGTTTGTCATTCGCGTCCATTGGCGTTCATTCGCGGTTCTTCTAGCCTGTCCTTTACGTATTGAAATCGAATCCGACGATTCAAAGCGGTGGTCTCACCGTGACAGCCTCAATCGCTCTAAATAAAAAAGGCCCTCCGAAGTTCGGAAGGCCTTTTGGATTTGACGTTCGATTGGTTTGGCGTGTCAGACACAATGCTGCAGGCCAAGTTGGCAATCTAATTACTTACCGTTTCCAGGTATCACAGTTCCCTCAATGGTTTTGCCTTTGGGAACATACCAATCAGCGTCTTGTGCGGCTGGAACTTGTGGCTGGTAAGTATCCGGTGTCTTAGCCTTAGCTGGCTCGGCTGGTTTGGCAACTTCTGGCTCTTGAAGCGACCATTTGTAGCTACAACTTGGACACTCGTAACTGTGCTTCTTCAAAACGTTGATCGTTCGCGTTTTGCGTGAAAGTCCCGGTGGGCAACATTTTGCCCAAGGCAGTCGGACGGGCGGAATGCACACGACTTTTTGCTCAACCTTAAAACAAGTCTTCTTGTCCTTGCCTTTATCCACTTCCAGCTTGCATACGTCGCCGTCGCAAGAAGGGCATTGAACGCGGCCGCAGTTCGTTCGGCAAGTACCGCAGATACTTCGACGACCACTTGCAACCCGATTGCTGACACGACCCACGACACCGGTGATCCGAGCCGCTGGAGCTCGGCATGTCTTGCAACTTGGTTCATTACAACCAGACTCACAACTGGTGCAGGCTGGTTGGGTGTTCATATGGCAACTTGTGCACGCCGCCTGACCGCAATTGCAGTCGAGGACCATTTGAGCGGTGACGTGGTTGCACATCACACTCGTGCCAAGCATACCAGCGATTGCCATCGACAACGCAGCAATCATCTTGATTCCATTCTTCATCGCTATTTTCTTCCTGTTGTTCAGGGGGACAGTTTCTTAAAAACCTAATCAAGAAACTTAAACTTCAACTCGAAATTCAAACTGGGAGATTAAAAATCGACCATCATCCGAACGCCAAAGATCTCGTATTGGCCAAATCCAAGAACTCCAGGCAAATCCTCATTGTCACCAATGATGTAGTTGAACTGCATTCGAGCGTAAGGATTCCAGTACCAGTTAATACCAAACGTAAACGACTCGCCTTCTCCACCCTGGATGTCAAAATCCTGAAGATCCAAGTGCGAGTAACGTCCCGCGATTTCCCATGCACCCCAACCTTTTTGTGAATTGCAATCACAGTCACGAACCATGAAGAAGTTTTCGATCGGTTTGATTCGACCAAGCGTTCCATTTTTTCGCTCCCACGTTCGGTGCTCACCTGTCAAGAAGTAAGACACTTGTGCGTAGTAACCATCGAAGGCAACGTCTTCGCCAACGTCATCGCGTCGATCTACGTTGGTTCGCAAATATTCACCAGTAAAGTTGAACTGGCCAATATTGAATGCCGCTTCCAGACCAACGAGAAAGTTAGCGTTTGCACCGGAAATCTCGCCAGTGTCCAACCAGCGATTGTCCGTTCGAGCTTCCGGGCGTGTTCGGTATTCGGCTTGGTTGTTGGGACCACCGCGACCATCGGGAACACCTGCTGAACCGGAAATGGCAAAGTGTGCCCAACCACGTCCGCCTGATGATTCGTCATACCAAGCTGTTTTGGCAATACGTCCGGCAAACTCCAATTGGTAATGATCACCGACGAAGCCGTCAGTAGTCTGAGTAAGCTGTTGGTTCCAAACGCCCCACCGAATGTTCCAGGATTGATCTTCAGTCAAGATGTTGCTTGAGATACCAAGTCGACGAGAATCCTGATTGAAAGCTTCAACTACAAATGGACGCTCAATGAATACGTTGTGACGACTACTGTTAAGGTGATCCAAACCATAAGGTCGTTTATGGTTACCAATGATTATTGTTTGCAGGTACGGAACATTCTTGAATCCGATGAAAGCGTCTCGATAGGATGGATCGACTCCACCAGCGAACTCGCCTTCGTATTTGTAAAACATGTTGTCGTTCAAATCGCCTTTGATTCCAATTCGCAATCGACGAAAGTTAAATCGATCTTGCGGATTGCCGTCTTCAAGCGGAAACAGCGATTCGTCGACTTTTGGGAACGACCAGTAATCCAAGTGGATCCTGCCGAAAAATTGCATCTTTGGGCTTTTATGGCTGTGATGGAGAATCTGGTTTGGCAACTCTTCGAGCTTACCAATTGACTTGTCCTGCGACTCAAAACCTTTTTCAAGTTTGGCAAGTCGCTCCGTTATTTCCTTGTCAGCTTTTTCATCATCACCTGATTCTGATTTGCTGGACGCAGCTGGCTCGTCGAGTTTGTTTTCGACATCGTCTTCAAGCTCACGAAGCCGCAGCTCCATACGCTTGATTTGCTCCATCAACGCAGCAGTAGGATCTTTATCTTCATCATCCTGCGAGCGGTATGAAACCGGCATCGCCGAATTCGACGGTGCGTAGGTAGGGGTATTGGTATACGTTTGAGCAAATACACCCGGACACAACGAGGCGGTTACCATTAACGTAGAAAGGGCAAACTTCGCTAGCATTTCAATTTATCCGTTACAAAGAGCATGGGTCTTGGTACCGGAAAAATCGGCCGCGCCATCAAGGTTTCATCAATAAGTTCCCAGCGCATTAACTAATTCAACAGGACGCAAACAAAAAAACCGAACAACCGGATTACTTTAACAGGCGCTTGCCAATCAAGTTCTTGTAACCCTCAAAGTTTCAACTGGACGATTCGGAATACCCCCCCGTTCATCAGGAGCTGCATTGCCCGTAATGTTATGAGACCTTCACATATCAGAGCAAACGGGATCACTAGATGCCAAAAGAAAGTCTGTCAGCGCAGACTACTGACGCAATTTGTCGGCAACACGCTGAGCAATCAACTCGATAAACAACTCACTTTGAGGATCGATCCTGATCGTTTTCTCGGCCACTTCGTCAGTGGATTCAATCGCACTTGGATGTTGAGAAAACGCTCGGCGCTGAAGCCCTGATGCTTCCCACGTCTCTTTGAACGAAACAAAGTCAGTAATATTGCCCACGGCGTCAGCCGCTTCGCTGCGCGGATCAGAGAATCCCCAGTCTTTCCTCATCGCCAACAACTCACGGCCTTTTTCATGCGACAGATACTCTACGCCGCCTATCTGACGAGCCAAAATCAGGATCCGACAATAAGCATCAAGAATTTCTGTCAGCCAATACGCTTTTTCAATTTCCGTTTCATAGCTAACGGTCCCATGGTTAGCCAAAACGATTATGTTCGTCTTGTCGACAAAAGGAGAAATGGTTTCGGCAAAGTTCTGGTTTCCCGGCGTTTCATAAGGTGCGATGGGAACTTCTCCCAGAAAGATATCTGGCTCAGGCAAAACGCAAGTCGGAATCGGTTCGCGGGCGACGGCAAACGCAGTCGCATGCGGCGGGTGGCAGTGGACAACGCTTTTAACGTCTGGGCGTTTTTTGTAGATCTCGATATGTAGCAAAACTTCGCTAGTTCGTTTTCGCTTGCCAGCCACCTGCGTGCCGGTCATATCGACCGTGCAAATATCTTCAGGCAACATGAAGCCTTTGCAGTGCAGGGTAGGGGTGCAAAGAACGGTGTTCTCATCGACGCGAATTGAGATATTGCCTTCGTTGGCGGCGGCGAACCCTTTGGCATAGATTCGTTTGCCAATATCACAGATCTCTTGTTTGAGTTTCTCAATATCGGCCATGTCTTTTTTCTTTGATGTCTTTTTCTTTTGCGTCAATGAAAACTAAAAACTAAACGTGGCGATGTAGCTAAATTCGACGGGCAAAAGGTTGGCTGGTCTCCTCAACAAACCATTGAACCTAAACCACTTTGACCCAAACCACACTGAATCTAAATCGCCACTACCCCAGATCACAACTCACGCGCCGATCGTTCACCGAGACTTTGCCATTGGCGATCGCATTGACGACTTTCGGATACAACTCACATTCCTTTTCAAAAACGCGAGCCGCCAGAACGCTGGGCGTATCCCCATCGAGAACGCGAACCGTTTCCTGAGCCAAAATGGGGCCGTGATCATACTGATCGTCAACAAAGTGAACGGTACAGCCACTAATTTTACAGCCGTAAGCGATGACCGCCTGATGCACTCGTGAGCCATAATTTCCTTTGCCGCAAAACGAAGGAATCAAGCTTGGGTGAATATTAATCACGCGATTGCAAAAGTCATCTGGAATTTTGACCCGTCGCAAGAACCCACCCATCACAATCAAATCAACTTTGGCGTCACGGCAGCGCGAAAAAATCGCTTCGCTAAACGCTGCCACAGAATCAAAGTCTTTATGATTCACAATCGCCGTGGGAATTTCGGCATTTGTTGCATACTTCAGCCCACCGGCGTCCGGTTTATTGGAAACGACCAACGCAATTTCAACGTCGATCTCGCCTCGCGTTTTGTACTCGATCAGGTTTTTAAGCGTCGTGCCGCCACCTGAAATGAGCACCGCGATTTTGAATGGTTTAGGCATGAAGTTCTTTTTTGATTCGAAAGCTACGTTGCGATTCAACGCTTTCAATTTTTAGTGTGCTGAATCAACTTTGATGAAAATTGTAACCTTGTACTCGCCGATTTCACATTCGACTGAATCGGGACCGTCAGTAAATGACTCCAACACCAACGAAGTGGCCAGAGTTTCTCCCATCAAGTATTCCTGATTCTCAGTGACCGCTTGTTTCAACTCATCCGATTCTGTCACCAACCCAAGTTTGATTCGATCGGAACGCTCAAGGTCCAGCCCCTTACGTCGGTCTTGAACCAAACGATTCACATCGCGTGCCAATCCTGCCCGGATCAACTCGGGAGTCAACTCAGTGGACAACACGATTACGGCTGAAGATCCTTGAGCCGCGGCCCAACCCTCGTTCGCTTTAAGTCGCACTTCGACGTCTTCTGAATCCAACTCAATCGTTTCGCCTTCAACGTTCAAGCTCGCTTGATTGTTGGCAGTCAACTCGGCCAACATTGCTCCACCATCGGCATCGGCAAACGCCTTTTTCAATTTTGGCATCAGCTTACCAACGCGGGGGCCAAGCCGTTTGAAGTTCGGGACGACTTGATAAGTCACAAACTCACCCGCGTCGGTCGTATAAGTCACGTCCAACACGTTGAGCTCTGTTTTCAACAACTCATCATGCGTTTCCAACCAAGCTTGATCTTCACTGTTGTTGAGGATTACGGTTACGCCCGACAAAGGCTGGCGAACTTTAAGTTTCACATTGGCTCGCGCCGACAGGCCTTGTGAAGCGATCTCGCGCAACAAACCCATTCGCCGACACAGCACCGGATCGATCAAGCTACTTTCTCCAGTCGGATAGTCGCAAAGATGAACGCTCTTTGTGGCTTTTCCGTCTTCGAAAACACCCGTCAGGTTTTGCCAAAGCGTCTCCGCGATAAACGGAACAAATGGAGCCACCATTTTTGCGGTCGTTGTCAGACACTCATACAGCGTCCAATAAGCATCCAATTTTTCAGGAGCCGTTTTGTCTTTCGCCCAAAACCGATCGCGACTTCTTCGGACATACCAGTTACTGAGCGCGTCCACGAACGCTGTGATTTTCATACACGCGTTGTAGTTGTCGTATTGGTCCATTGATTTCACAACGGAATCAAGCGTCGAGTGAAGTTCGCTCAAAACCCACCGATCCAATTCACCACGTTCAGCGACAGGTCGGTAACCTTCGCCATCCGCGAAATTCTCAGGTGTCAATTGACCAGGATTGGACAACGTGACAGGAGAAAATTCGTCGATGTTGGCGTAGAGCACAAAGAACCCATAAACGTTCCAGAATCGCAACAGGAATTCCGGGATGCTTTCTTTGATCTGTCGTTCGCTGTATTGGATCGAAGTCCATGGCGGTTGCTTGGAAAAGAAATACCAACGCAGCGCATCGGCTCCGTACGTGTCAAAGATCTCGCCAGGCGCGCGATAGTTTCGCAGGCTCTTGGACATCTTGCCGACTTTGTGTTCTGTTTTTTCTCCAGACGCTTTGGCTTCTTCAGGCGTTAGATAGATCGTTTTTTTGTCATCGACCTTTCCTTCCCACCATTCTGACAACATCAAACCAAGCACGATGCAGTTCTTGAACGGATGCGGATACGCCATTGCAGTTTCGCCCTCGGCAGCGTCTTCGCCGAACAACAAAGTGCTGATCGCCAACTGGCTGTAGAACCAACCGCGAGTTTGATCGATGGCTTCGCTGATAAAGTCTGCTGGGAACTGAGCCTTGAATTGCTCTTTGCCTTTGTGCGGATATCCCCACTGAGCAAACGGCATTGCGCCGCTGTCATACCAACAGTCGATGACTTCGGGCACGCGTTTCATGCGGGCACCGGATTCAAACGGCGAATCGTAAGTGATGTGATCGATATAAGGTTTGTGAACCTTGAGGTCATCGGCCAAATCAGGATTGGCTGCTTTGGCTTCTTCCCAAACTTCCATTCCGCTGGCGCCAGGTTTTTCAACAAGCTCCTCATAGCCGGCAACGGCTTCTGATTTTCCCGTCGATTCACAAACCCAGATCGGTAACGGCGTGCCCCAATAACGTTCACGCGACAACGCCCAATCAACATTTGAATCGAGGAAGTTTCCAAATCGTCCGTCTTTGATGTGTTCTGGCAACCAATTGATTTTTTGGTTGTTGGCGACCATTTGATCTTTGAAGTTGGTCGTTTTGATGAACCAGCTTTCGCGCGGATACTGGATCAGCGGATCATCGTCGGCTCGCCAACAAAACGGATACTCGTGTTGGTATTGCTCCTGGTGGTAAAGCTTGCCCTCATCCTTCATACGACGAGCGATTGCTTTGTCCGCATCCTTAACCCATTGGCCTTCGTAATCTGGAGCTTCGGCAGTAAACGTACCATTGGGCGCGACGGCACAGATCATCTCGGGGCCTTCACCACGCTTGAATCGATCTTGCTCGGCCACTAACAATTCATAGTCGACCTCACCAAACGCTGGCGCTTCATGGACCGCGCCCGAACCACTTTCGGTCGTCACAAAATTTGCCGCCGTTACCCGCCAAGCAACATGCTGCGTGCCACCGTCCTTCAATTCGCCTTGTTTGTCACCCAACGTTTTGTGGTAATAGTCAAACGGCGGGACGTATCGCTCGCCGACCAACGATGTGCCCATCTCGGTCGATTTGACTTCGAGTTCACGTTTGACTTTAGTGCTGATCTTTTCCACCAAGTCTTTGGCAAAGACAACATTTTGCTTGAGTTCGGGATCGTAAACGGTGGCGTATTCGATATCCTTGTTGACCGCCGCAAACTGATTGCTTGGCAGCGTCCAGGGAGTCGTTGTCCAAACCAGCAAAGAAGTATTCTCGCGGTCGACCAACGGAAACAAAACGTAGACTGAAGGGTCCATGACAGTTTTGTAACCCTGACCGACTTCGCCAGCGCTCAAAGCGGTTCCGCCTTGAGCCCACCACCAGATGATTTTGTGGCCTTGATAAAGCAACCCCCGGTCGAACAGGTTTTTCAGTGACCACCAAACGGATTCAACATAGCTTTGGTGATACGTAACGTAAGCATCTTCGAGCTTGACCCAGAAACCAAGTCGCTCGGTCAAACGCTCCCATTGCTGCATATATTGCCAAACGCTTTGTTGGCACCGCTGGATGAATGGTTCGACGCCGTATTCTTCGATGTCTTCTTTGGAATGAATGCCCAGCTCTTTGCAGACTTCGACTTCGACAGGAAGCCCGTGCGTGTCCCAACCTGCTTTACGTTCGCAAAAGAAACCGCGCATCGTTTTGTATCGCGGGAAAACGTCTTTGATTGCGCGCGTCAAACAGTGGCCGGGATGCGGTTTGCCATTGGCAGTCGGTGGGCCTTCGTAAAACACGTAACGCGGCTGGCCTTCGCGTTGGGAAAGCGATTGATCGTAGATCGAATGCTCGCGCCAAAACTCGAGGATCTTTTCTTCTGAGTTGGGGAAGCTGTGATTGCTTTCGACGGGGCGAAACATGCTGGAATCTTTCAGCGGTGTGGACATGGCTAAGTCGATTTTGCGTTGAGTGATTGAAAGACGAGCGTTAAGTTGAAATGGACAATTGTCCGGAGATTTTGTTCGTTTTTGGCAATCCGCAAGTTGGATCAAGTATTTGATCATCCTGTGAGCAAGCAAGTGGAATTGCAGCCCAAAAGTATCGTCAAATCCGGGCAATGTGTAAATGACGAACGGGCTTGAGAGCATAGTCGGCGCGTAAAAAAAGGCGTCTTGCTGTGCAAAACGCCCTTACTGTTTTTTGACAAACCAACTCGTTGGTTACTTTTTCTTTTTGTCCTGCTTATTAACCGGCTTTTTGGGTTCAGCAGCCTTTTTGGGAGGACTTCGTGTGGGATCGGTCAAGTGGCCGAATTCCTTGTCAAAGTCCAAGCCATATTGATCGTCCTGAAGATCATATTCGCCTTTGATCTCTTCTTCAAAGTCGTCGTCGAAATCCTCATCGAAGTCGTCTTCATCGAATTCATCGACTGCTTCGACGTCCAGGTTATCCACTGGCTCAGCCAAATTTTCCGTCAAATCATCCACATCGGATTCCTCAGCGATTTGTTCGCCTGGTGTATCAAGTGGATCTACAAGATCGTCTTCAGCCATTTTTTCTCAACTCTAGAAACTTATTTTACCTGATTTTATCAAACCGGTCTCTAAAGAATATGTAGACCCCGACAGATGTCAACCGGCTTTCGAGATGTTCGGTAAAATACAAGCGAAGCATTCCACTGAGTGGATTGGACTTTGACAGATGTCGATTCTGGCAGCTCGACCAGTCGGGCATCGTTGTGTCCAAACTGGGCAGCCCACATTTGAACGCATTGGAGAATGCACGAAAAAAAGCGGGCCAGCAAGTAAGATTGCCGGACCCGCCCAACACGGGGTGAGAAAGCCTTGTTGGATGGCAGGTTAGAAATGCCATCAGCGAAAATTAGGTCGTGGTATCGGGGCAGAAGCATGCCCGCCAAAATTGCTGGGGAGAAATCCAGCAAAGTCGGCGGTTTGTAACGATTCTGCCGATTGTTGATTCGAGGGTTACTAGTCTCCCACTAATCGAGATCAAAGATCGCAATAAGCGAGAGACGTCAGCTTGGAGCGTTTGGCTTACCCCAAGTCCTAGCGGGTTTGTACCTCAAGTGTTGCGTGTTTGGCTTGCCCCAAGTCCTGCGGGTTTGTACCTCAAGTGTTGGCGTGTTTGGCTTGCCACAAGTGTTGGAGTCTTTGGCATTCCCATCAAGGTTGGCATCCATAACGCCGTAGCCGAGTCTGCTCATTGGCTTGCCCCAAGTCTGGCGAGGTTTGATTTACCCCAAAGGGGTTTTACTCCAAAGCCCAGTGTCGCGAAGCGCACGCTGGGTTTACATCGGCCACATACCGAACCCCAATCGGGGTTCCACACGACGATTGTTGAACCCCGATTGGGGTTCGTTATGCGTCACCGCCTGTAACCCAGCGTGCGCTTCGCGACACTGGGCTTTGGAGTTCAACGCCGTTGGCGTAAAGCGGGCCAACTGAGTTTTGTAGGTCAGGCTGTGCCTGACGTTGATTCACATAAAACCTCACGTTTGCTTTGAAACATCCGGTTGAATTCGTCCAGAGATAGATGGATGATTCAATCGAGCAACGCGTCAGGCACAGCCTGACCTACAATTAGACTCGCTTGTTCGCGATTATTAACCGTGGCTATCGCCAAAACGGCTCATGTATTGTGTCATGCTCGAAAACGGAAGTCTTGACGACGTCCGCTACAAACTTGCCTTCGCCACTAAACTTCCGCTACCAACCAAGCTCACTTCGCCAAAATCCGCGCGTCAATTTTGAGGGATCCTGAATTGCTCAACCCATCCCAAAACGCTTCATCGGACTTCGCTGCCAAAACGGGAAGCAATTCGTTACGAACATAGATCCGGTAATCGGTCCCCTGTTTGTCCACCGGTGGCATTGTTTCGAATTCTTCCCAGACTTGATCCGGATAAATCGCCAACTGGGCTCGAAAGAAAGCTGCGGCAGAACTGATTTGAACATCGTCCGCAATCTCGTCAAACATCGCTTTGGCCTTGGCAAGGTCGTAACGAGCTACGCAAACGATCGAATTGAACTGCTGGTTTTGAGCCGAATTGCTCGTGGAACCATCATGCATTTTCGAAAGCTCAATCGTTTGATCGATGTACTGAGGCAAAAGCTCCGGAGCAAGATGAGCAACAATCTTCAATCCCAGTCCGCTCAACAGCGACGGCGGATAGTTGTAATTCGCTGGAATCTGATCCGACCGATCCAATTCGTTCAGCTCTCGATAGCAATCTTTGACCAGTTTGATGGCAGCCGGCTTATCGGTTTTCGCAAGTGTAGGAGCAATCAACAAATGTGCCCAGATCTTTATTGCCGGTTCTGGAATTTCGTCAGCCCATTTGGTCGCTTTCTCTAAATCAAGCATTGCAATCAGGCCCAACGAAACTGAATTCATGACTTGCAAATACATTTGATCACCGTATTCAAATCGCTCAACTTTATTGAGCTCCTCCAAACGCTGCGCTTCAGTAAAATCGTCACTGGTAACAACCGACCAGAGAACGTCATATTGACTCGCGCCTTTCTCGGACACAAATTCCTTGCGATATTTCTCAGGAGCGGATGCAGCGAGTTGCCCAAAACTATACCGCAAATTGCTCTTTTGCCATTCCTCCATATCGGCCATCTGTTTTTTCATTGTCTTAAGAGCTTGGGATGCCTTGCCTGATTCATAGTACTCAGCAATACGCGCGTTCAGTTTTTCAGATTCCTCTTTGCTGTTGAACAGATTGGCTACCTGAATCGTACTCTGAAACAGCGTGTGATTAAATTCTTTTGATTCAAATGCAAGGTGCGCCAGCTGGCTACGAAGCTCTGCATTTTCTTCGGGCAAACTTTTAAGCGCGGTAAGCACATAGTGTTGCCGAAAGTGCTCCGCCTGACGGACTAATCGAAGTAGAATTTCTTCATCCAGGTCTTTAGCCTGTGACATCAACGTCAACATTGCAGCGTGGTCATACAACATTCCATCTTTGTTGGCAGGATTTTCAAGAATGAACTTCGCGGTCCAAGCTGGATCGATCAAAGCCATCGGCTCAGTGAAATAGTGAAGTCGCTCGGGTGAATCTTGATCCTTGGTCGCAATTTCGCGAACGGGTTTCAGCATTTTCCTGGCAAGCTCAATGCGCTGTTCATACGAAAGCCCAGGCTTGGTTTCTTGAGCTTCCAAGCTGCTAGAAGCAAAAAACAAACACGCAGCCACCAGAAACAAAAGTAGATTCGGTCTCATCGGTTCTCTTTCAAAAGCATCAATGGTCTTCATACGTTTTCGCAGGCCACTTCAGGAACGAAGGCAACGAGACTTCATTCCAAAATTCTTCGTCGGAACCAGCCAGCAATAGCGCCACTTTTGCACAAGGATGAAACGCACCCGAATACCTTGGCCCAGAAATCAGTCGGTCCATAAACTCAGGTACGCCTTCAACGTTGAGCACCACCTGTGAAACTGCCGAACGAGCGGGGTCAGTCCCAATGGCCAGGTCGTCGCTACTGACCAACGCATGCGCCAACCCTCGGTCGTAACGAGAAATCGCGGCAGCCACGTTCTGAAGCTTCTCATCCCTTGAGCCACCGCCCAGATTCCAGCGGCTGCGAGGAATGGATAACCAAACGGCCTCCCATACCATGGGTTCGACTTTTTCGGGCGCTGCTTTTTCGGCAATCGGTAGCAAGCCAGCCATCGTCGCTGAAACGCTAAGATAGGCATTTGGCTTGGCCCCAGGTGCTTTGTTGACCAAAGCCTGAATCGCATTCTCTAACGCTTTTTGCGAATTCTCTCTGTCCGTATCGGCAAGCTTCATCGCGATCATCCCCCAAGCCCACGCTTTCTGATTGACTTCATCAATCGACGCCGCAACTTCAAAAGCTGCCTCTGTCTGAGGTCCTGCCATTCGGTGCGCCACCTTAATCATGCTTTCAAAACCGGAAAGTGCACGCTCCTGCTGCTCAATCTCTCCTAGCAATTCGATCGCACGTTTCGGATGGGTCGTACAACTGTGAAACGCAAGCCTCCCCAGCGCCCGCGGTCGCTCATGTCCCTTGCAACCCTCGATCATTTTCATCGCAAGCTCAGGATCCTTCTCAACGATCAACGCAGCAAAACAGCTTTTGGGATAAGCCGCCCAACCGCCGGAAGGAAGCTTTTTTACTTCGGCCAAATTTTCGTCAACGATTTTCTGTGCCAACTCAGGCCGTCCACTGTGAATATAATATTCCGCCAGCCCGGACCAAACAGCGTAGCGATACGCGGGTTGAGAAATGGATTTAATCGTTTCAATGACCTGGCCTTCAACTGCCTCAACGTGAGGGCTATTTTCGGGCAAGTTCTTGAGCAAGCCATTTAAAACACTCGACCGGCTCATCGGATCGGCAACGGAATCCGCAATTTCAATTGCTAACTCGGGATCGGTCCTCGAAATTGATTTGACCACGTGGGCCTTACCCATCCCTTTGAACCGAGGATCCATGTCGTTGTCATCAAGAAATTCAACAAGCGCCTTGGGATCCAAACCGCCCAACAACTCAAAACAAGTCATTTGATTGCTGACATCTTTTGGGTTGGACTTCAATTGCGTCCAGTACAGTTCCGTCACTGCGGACGTGATTTCCTTTCTCTGTTCTGCTGAGATTGGAACTGGAAGGGTCTTCAACATCCTGCCTGGCTCATCGGGAGTGCGAAGTACAATTGAGGCGCCCGCAAGTTCATCCGTTGTTTTTTTGTGCAACACGAATCCTGCGTATTGATAGCCTTCGCTTTGCACAACAACGAATCCCTCCGCAGCGCCGACAGTCACATGCCCGTCCGCCTGCGAAAGCCGTTTCGATTTTCCTTTGTTGAACCAAAATGCGGTGACTTTCTCGACCGGTTTTCCGGAGCTGTTGGTGATCGCAATCTTGATTTCGGCTTTTTGCTCTTGATCATCCTGAGCAGACAAATTTCCGATCGACGACAAACACATCACGCTTAAAAAAAGCCATGCAGTCGCCGTTTGTTTGTTGAAAAAACTCACGTTTCACCTTCGAATAAGCAACGAGTAAGAAAACTCAATCAATAAGATCAATCTTCATCCGGAATGTTGATTGCAACATTCTTCTTGACGGTTCCGAGGATCGGTCCTGTGTCAACCAACGACTCAACATTCCAAGAACCAATCGCGCGAACGCCTGGCAGCCCAACGGGCACCGTACAAAGCGATCCTCAGCCAAAACTGGACGAGCATTGACTTGGATCGGTAACTTTTCCGGCAGCATCTTTGACTTTGAATTTCACAACGACGCTATTGTTAAAACTCTCCGATTTTTCATTGGGTTTTTCCAACGTAAAATCGGTCATCCTCAATCCGTTTTCAGTTGAAAGATATGGGTGAAGACGTGTCCTCTGCTTCGTATAACTGTTTACAGCATGCTGCGGGACAAACGAAAAATTCAAATCCTCAAGCAAAGGAATCTTCAGCGTTTTGTCTTGCCCAACCTCAATCATCTCTTCGGGCTTCACATTGCTCCAGTCGCTGTCGAGACCGCGTGACAAAGTCATTCGCCAAACGGCAGAGTCTTTGTCACGAACTTGAACGACCAAATCCTGCAAGCAATATCGTCCGACTGGGACCGCGGTTGGTTTTTTATTGAGGCCGACAACAACCAGCATTCCCGATTCATCACGAAGACTTCCCTCAAACGTTTCGAGCTTCGCCGTTGTGTCCGCCAACTCGAATTCAAATTTGACAAATCCGCATTCGTTGCCGGGTGTCAGTACAAGCGATTGGCCAAGCCGATCCGAGCGAACCATAAACCGCTCGCCATTGATATCAAGAACCGAATTCAGTTTTAGCCGCTCCGTTAGTTTGTCGAACTGCCCGTTGTGGTCAAAGTCGATCCAAACCTCGTCAAGCTTTTCAGTCGGTAAACCATTTCCGTCTTTATCAACTCGCCGCACCGATAGTGTTTCTTCTCCCAATACGATTTCGCCCTCGGCATAACCAAGCGTTGTGATGCGAATTTTGCTTTTGTCTCGATTGGGCGTAATCCCGATCTGACGCTGCGTTCGCACAACGTTCCCCGACTCATGGACTTCCACTTCCAAACTCGTGATCCACGTTTTCTCGTTTTTGGATTTTGTCGTCACCGCTTCGCCGTCTTCGATTACATGATCTCGGTTGCGATCAATGAACAGGCGACTAATTTCGTTACCATCCATTTCTAAGACGATTGCCACACGAGTTGAATTTGAATCACCAAAATGCCATTGAGCGAACTTGCATTTCTCTTCGACGACCATGGCCTGAAGATCAACATCGTCAGCAACGGCTTTATCAACCGTCAATTGTTTTCCGCCAAACAGGAACTGGCTGGGACTGATTGAACCTGGCTCTTCGGTCTTCCATTGCCATGATGGAACGTCTTTTAAAATGACAGGCGTCTTTGGATCGTCTTTATCCTTATCCTGTTGATTCTCAAACAGCATTGCGGAGAAGCTTGTTCGGCTGGAAGAACTTCCTACCGCAGCCACGAACGCGACAAACAAACTAATGATAGCAACAAACAAAATCGTGTTGGGCGTATTGCTGTGAATTTGACCGCGCGACTTTTTTTGCGTCTTCCAACCGATCACGTTGTTTGATTGAAGCAACGCATCGATTCGTGACGTCAACTGACTGGTCCGACTTCCGGTCGCGGCAAGAGAATATCTAGTCGAGGCTTTGGCGCCACGATTGAACATCGCACATTGCAGCAACGTCTCAGCAAAATCAACCCGCGAGTGATTTTGTGTCACCCATTCATCGCAACACAACTCACGAAGATCTGAAACTTGCCGGCTGACATACCACACGCCCGGATGAAAAAACAAAACCGATTCAATCAAGCGTTGAAGCAACTGCGTCAGCGGATCAAACCGATAAACATGAGCCAACTCGTGGGCCAGAATTTGCTCAAGCTGCACCGGAGTCAAACCGGAGACTAAACTCGCATTGAGCAAGATCACGGGCCGGGCACACCCAACCACCAACGCAACGCCTTCGCCGTAAAAAAGCGCGATCGGTGTTTGCAGCGTTCTCCCAAGCGAACTGGCGGCTTTCTCGGCCGCTGCCATAACCGCACTGGGCACTTGGTCGGAAAATTTCAGCCGATTACATACGTTGGTCAAACGCCAATGTGACTTGAGCCCAAAACCAAGCCGCACAACCATCACGAAAACGCCAAACAAATACAGGATCGTAAAACAGGCTGGCCCTACGACTGCCCAACCGAATTCGTATTTCGGCAGAACGGATTCTGATTGAACATCTATTGATTGATGGGCTGTTGATTGATCGGATTCAAAATTCGATCTTTGTTCAACATCATTGGCACCTGTGACTGAAGGAATTAACTTTGTTGGCCACGAAATATTGACTGCATCGGCATCAGCCTGGCCCTCAGATTCGATTGCAGATTGCTTCAGGTCACCTAATTCATACAGTTTCAAACCGCCTTCGGACAAGAACCGCTGGGTCGCAAGTTCAACTGATTGCGGCGGCGAATTCGACAGCCAAACGTAATTACAAATTGGCATCACGCCGATCAGCAAGAGCAAACCAAACGTCATCGCGAATCGGTTGTGAACCGAAGTCTGCTTAAGCCGGACCACTGCCGCGGCAACCAACGCGATCAATGCGCCTTGCCAGAGCGTGTGCAGCAAACACATTGTCAGCAACCAGCAATATTCTGGATTCAGTGGCGACCATAATTCTTGGAACAAATTCACTTGCGTTGCTCCCTGACTTTTTGATTGATCAGTTTTCTCAGTTCCAGCAATTCCTGTTCTTCAATCTCTTCGCCATCAATCAGGTTGAGCACCAAACGTTTGGCAGAACCATCGAACACCCGCGAGACCATATCACCAAGCATTTTTTGCGAAACGTCTGGTTCTGAAACGACCGGCCAAAAGAGATAGCTTTTCCCGTCTTTCTTCTTATCGAGATAGCCTTTGTCGACCATGATGTTGAGCATCGTAATGACAGAAGTGTGGGCGCTGTCTCTTCCAGCTTCCGCCATCCGGTCACGAATATCTCGCACCGTCTGGGGAGACGATTTCCAAAGCACCTTTAAGATTTCCAATTCAAACTCAGTTGGAAATTCGGAAGCGGGTCTTGCCATGAGTCTTTCCGTAATCTGTTTCGTCGTATGGAATCGCAAAAAGCGACACAACGCTAAGTTGATTTATCGGGCATTCGGTTCAAATTCGAATTTATTAGAATTTGAATCCAAAATCAAGCAAGTTTTCTAATTATTTAGAAAATGGTTCGGCGCGACTAAATAAACAGCCTTTCGTTCATCTCCCTTAAGATTTGCGCCGCTTTCAACCCGCTGCCCAAACTCAACCTCGGTTTTCTGCTAAAAATTAAAGGGCAACTTTGATCATCAAAAAGAACTTGGCACATGCGTTACCAGTAAACCCCTCTCCTCGTGAATTCGAACGAACACGCTTTGCAATTTAATCAAACGTGGCCCGAATTCACGAGGAGAGGGGGTTTGGGGGCGAGGAGCAATAGCGTTAAATTTCCGACTTACTCCGCTCGTGCACCACGCTGCAGAGAACTGGATGCAGTGACATCGCTGTAAGTAGCGAAATTTTCCGAGAGCAGAAAGCTAATTTTTTCGGTAGAGCTCACGAGCGAGGCATAAAAAGTTGTACATCAAAACCCCTCACCCCCAGCCCCTCTCCCCAAAAATTCGGAGTGTTTTGATCCTGATAAAATAGTTTTCTCGTCCGAATTTTCGGGGAGAGGGGAGCTAGTGAGGAATAGGTGATTGGTTTTGCAAGTATGAGCTTGAGCCGATTGGCAACTTCTTGCGTTTTTTCGTTTTTTTCGTTTCTTCGTTTTTTTTGCAAATTCAATTGAGCGGTATTGGACTTTTCAAACTAGTCAACTCTAACAATCCACGAACTAGATAGCCTGTCGCTAAAAATCATCACTCTCATGAATCACATCGAAGCCAACCATTTCTTCGCGGAAGTCGTCGCTAACCCTCAAAGCGACGATCCGCGTTTGATCTACGCCGATTGGCTGGATGAACATGGAGACCCGCGTGGTGAGTTCATTCGTGTGCAGTGTGAACTCGATAAATCGAATGACTTACAAAAAGAGTTTTACGAATTGGGAGTCCGGTCGACTCAACTGACGGCCGAGCATGGCGAAAAATGGGCCAGCGAATTGGAACAGGATTTGCGCAAGTCAGAATTCAAACGTGGATTCATCGACAAAATCACCATCCGAGCTTTGGCTTTGGTCAAAGGGGCCGAATCGCTATTCGCGTCCACGCCCATCAATGGGTTGCGGATTGTTTACCTGAAAAACCAAGGAAAGAAAGTCGCAGAACTTCCTCAACTCAGCCAAGTCCGCGCGCTGGACTTGAGCAACCTCACGATCCCCACCGATGACCTGCTCGCGGTTATTAAATCGCCCAACCTGTCCAACCTCGAATCTCTTTCGCTTTGTAATTACAGTTGGTACGACAGCACTGTCGGCAAGGCGTTGACCAGTTTTGCATCACGAAACAAACTCAAATCGCTAACGATCAACGCTGGACGGGATCACAGTATTTTCACAGACGTTTGCAGGGGGCCTGGATTTCCAAACCTGACTGACCTAACGCTTTGGTCTGAAGAGAACATCAATGAGAACCTTGATTCGCTTGATAAACTAAATGTTCCAAAACTAAATTCGCTTCGCGTTTGCAGTCGGTTGAGCGTGAAAGATTGCGAAACGCTATCCAAGCTTTCACTGGACAGACTTGAAACGTTGAATTTAAGAAACACCAAAATTCCCGCTCGCGGGTTGGCGATAATTTCAGATTCCGGAGCATTCAAAACAATAAAACATCTCGACCTGTCATACTGCGACATCGGCATTCGATCATTCGAGTGTTTGTTCGATTCAGATAATTTGCAACACTGCGAATCGCTTGACCTTTCACACTCAAGTCTTGCCACAGAGAAAACGTTGCGAAAAATCATCGGGCTGATCGCGAACCATCCTCTTCCCAATTTAAAACGACTTGTGTTGGGTAGCTTTGACGATCTGGGTTTAGAATCCTTGTTCCATGCCAACTCATTTCCGAAACTTGAGTCGCTTCATTTGGATTCAGTCACGATCAATGATGAGGTTGCCAACAAAATTCTCGCCCACCCGATTCGCGAACGCCTCAAGCGGCTGACTTTTTCAGGCGCCCGGTTTGCCGAGAACTCAGCGGAAATACTTTGTGAGTCGGTTTTCCCAAATCTATTTTCGCTTCGATTCCTCGATTCCTTTTATCACTTGGAAAATGCACAGTTTAGCGAGCTTTCTTCGGATTCTGTCTTGAAACTGTTGTCATCCAAAGCGTTTCCCGAAGTGCGAGAGCTTGTGCTGGATAGCATTGGCGGTGCCGATTCTTTAGAACGTATTGGAGCAGAGGGAATTCTTCCGGAACTACGTCGTTTTGTCTGTCGAAATTATTTCAACGTTGGCACCATTCGAGAATTTTTGAAAGCCAAGCGATTCGAGAAACTTGGCGAACTCGATTTCAGACATGCAGTCAAACCGTCCAAGAAACTAATTTCCGAATTCGCTCCCGATATCGTGATCAAGTAAGCAATCCATGCGACCGTCGATCCTTCAAATCATCTCAATTGTCGCCGTGCTCTTACTTGGTTTTTGCGCGATGGAATTGAATCGCCAAAGCAACCGCGACGACTCGAGCAGCCAAACGATTCGTGTCTATTGTGCTGCCGGATTCGCAGAGCCTCTCGAACACTTGGTTGGTGAGTTTAATCGCCTGTCTGACACCAAAGCAAAATTGTCGCGTGCCGCTGGATCGGGAGAATTGACCGGCCAAATCAAGATGGAATATGAGACTGGCCTAACTCGCGGTGCGGATATTTTCATCTCCGCTGACGAAGACCTGATCGCCATCGTCCAATCAGAAGGCATCGTGGCCAGTGCAATTCCGATTGCCAAACAGCAACTGGTGATCGCTGTTTTGAGCCAACCCAGCGCCACGCCGCTCAAGCTCAACTCGCTCAATGATTTAGTCGATCAAAATTTACGTTTTGGAATCGCTTCTAAAACAGCTGCCGCCGGCAAACTCACGCGAGCATTGGCAAGCCACGAAGAGATACTGGATTCGCTGGAAACCCAAAAAACGCTTGATGCTGAAAACGTAATGACATTGGCCCAAGCCTTGATGACGGGAAGTTTGGACGCTGCGGTTATCTGGGACACGACTGTGATGCAAATCAATCAACAAGCCAACAAAAAGCTTCTTTCGGCCGTGACACAGACAGGCCAAGTCAATCAGTCCAACGGCAACATCACTGCGGGCATTCTCACAAAGACGCGACATCCCGAGGAATGCCAAAATCTAATTCAGTTCATATCGGCATCGAAATTCAGCCGCGAGCATTTACAATCGTTAGGCTACGACGCACCCGAACAACAGTAGACGCCCCAAGCCTAACCATTCCGCCGTTTTAAAATCCTAACCAATCTGTTGAACTTTCAATCCAAATATCGCAACTGGCTTTTCTGGTCAACGCTCTCCATGTTTGGGCTGTTGTATTCGGTGCTGATCATCTCAATGATTGTCGCGGACTTTCGGTTTGCCAACTGGTCGGACATCCAAGAATCACTGGCCGACCCTCGCGTGCGTTATTCAATCTGGCTGAGTCTAATCACGTGCACCATCTCGGCAATCCTTTCTATGTGGGTCGCGATCCCGACGGGATACGTATTGGCGCGGCTTGGTCATGACGCAATTCATACTCGATTTGAACGTGCCCCAATCAAGCGACGATTGGCACTGGCTCTGCGATACATGATCGACACGCTAATGGATATTCCAATCGTCCTACCACCGCTGGTTGTCGGCATCAGCTTACTCGTTCTGTTTCAAACAGCGCCGGGAAAATGGATTGACAATACCGTCGGCCAATTCTTTGCCGCGATCGGTTACTCAAACATTGGCGGAATCACTTATGAAATCCCGGCCGTCATTCTGGCGCAGTTTACCGTTGCAGCCGCTTTCGCGATTCGCACGATGCGTGATACCTTCGAACAAATCAGCGAACGCCCTGAACAAGTCGCTTTAACTCTCGGTGCCAGTCGTTTTCAAACATTCAATCGAGTCGCGCTGCCCCAAGCCTGGCGAGGTGGAGTTGCCGCGTTCACATTGGCTTGGGCGAGATCACTGGGCGAGTTTGGACCGATTTTGATTTTCGCGGGAACATCGCGGATGGACACAGAGGTACTTTCGACGACTGTCTATTTGAATTTCCAGCTTGGCAATCTCCGTGGAGCCGTTGCCGCGTCGCTTATCCTCGTCACGTTGGCGATCGTGGTTTTAGTCGTCACGCGGCTGATCACTTTAAGAAGTACGCCTTCAACAGGAGGTGGAAAATGATTCGATTGGAAAGTGTCACTATCCATCAAGGCGACTTTTGCCTCAGCAACATTGACCTGGATATCGCAACGGGTGCTTACGCCATATTGATGGGACCTACTGGTTGCGGAAAAACAACGCTACTGGAAACGATCTGTGGATTGAGACAGATCAGTTCCGGAAAAATCTTGCTTGACAAAGTCGACGTCTCGCGAGTGCCACCCGCCGCACGCGAAATTGGTTACGTCCCCCAAAATGCGACTTTATTTCCAACCATGAAAGTCCGTGACCAAATCGCGTTTCCGCTATCCGTCAGATCTGTCTCCGCGTCAGAACGGGCAACTCGTGTCAATGAATTGGCCGCCCAGATGGGAATCGAATCTTTGCTCAATCGGTATCCCGAAAAACTTTCCGGCGGCGAAAAACAACGTGTCGCACTCGCCCGTGCTTTGTCGTTTAAACCTCGGCTACTGTGTCTGGATGAACCGCTTAGTGCGACAGACGAAACGACGCGTGGAAATTTGAGTTCGCTGCTGAGAGAAATTCATCAACGCGAACAGCTCACCGTTCTTCACGTGACCCACAACAATTCTGAGGCTTGTGAACTTGGAAGTGCACAATTCCGCCTCGAAGACGGCCAGATGAAAAGTTCATAAAGACCGTTTCGTGGACGTCGGTCTTTTTAATGCTATGCAATATGAGCCAAAACTTCGTCTTTCTACGAAGGAATGTTACCCAAGCAACAATAATGCCGGGCTGCTTCGGACGTCGAGAAGCCTGATTGGTATATTCGTTTTTGCCTGTTCACCGTTATATTTATTTAACTCTCTAGCGAACTCTTCACCCACTGACACAGAAACACTTAGGCAGATTATTGAAAACCCTCGAACGACGTTTGGGACTCGGCGCTGTAGTTGCGATTAGTATCAGTGCAATGCTCGGAAGCGGTATTTTCGTGTTGCCTGGATTGGCAGCTGCGAAAACCGGACCGATGGTTTGGCTGGCCTATTTGGTGGCTGGACTTACGGTTCTGCCGGCTGCACTTTCAAAATCAGAACTTGCCACCGCCATGCCAACTTCGGGTGGAACGTATGTTTACCTTGAGCGAACTTTTGGACCACTGGCGGGAACCATTTCCGGAATCGGATTGTGGTTGTCGTTGTTACTCAAAAGTGCATTTGCGCTCGTTGGATTCAGCGCTTACCTTTCGGTGCTGGTCACGCTTCCTGACCAACCGGCGTTTGCATCACTTAGTTACGAACAAGTCCTCGCGTTGGGCCTTTTGGTCGCGATCACCACGCTCAATATTATGGGTGTCAGTGTCATCAGCAAGATGCAGAAATTCATTCTCGCCGGTGTCCTGTTTGCACTTTTGGTACTTTCGATCGTCGGTATTGGTTCAATTAAAACCGAATACCTCGAAGCAGGATTCTCGCATGAGCTTCACGGCTTTCTCGCCGCAACTGCGTTTGTTTATGTTTCCTATGCTGGCGTGACCAAAGTCGCCGCGATCGCTGAAGAAGTCAAAAACCCTGACCGCAACCTGCCACTTGGAATCTTGATTTCCTGGCTCACGGTAATGTGCATATACGTGTTTGTCGTTTTCGTTTTGGTGACCAATGTCCCAACCGAGCAATTGACGGACTACAAAAACGGCAAACCTGACCTGCATCCGATCTACACTCTGGCCATGATCGTTGGCGGCAAAACCGCAGGAATGATCGCGGCAATCCTGGCCGTGGTCACGATGGTTTCAATGGCCGTCGCTGGATTGCTGGCTGCGTCGCGATTTCCTTTTGCAATGAGCCGTGACAGTTTACTTCCGCCACAGATTCAAAAAATTAACCCGACGTTCATGACGCCAGTGGCCAGTATTGTGCTCACTGCAATGGTGATGTGCGTCAGCATCGTTTTTCTACCAGTCGAACAAATCGCGAAACTTGCCAGTGCGTTCATGATTTTGGCTTTCATGTTCGTATGCGGAACCGTTATCGTGCTACGCGAAATCGCCAGCCAGTGGTACCAGCCGCGTTTCCGCTCGCCGCTTTATCCTTTCATTCAGATCATGGGGATCATCAGCGGAATCGTTTTGCTTTCGGCGATGGGGCTTACCAGTTTGTTTGCGATCGGTTGTATTGTGATCGTTGGAGCGATTTCGTATTTTGGATACGGCAGACGTCGAACGACACGCCGTGGCGTGGTCAGCAAAATGGGAAAGCGACGAGATCTGTTAACCGGATCCGCAGCGCCATCGAGCGAGCCGTCAAGTCTCAACGAAGACCTTCCCACCGAAGCCGCCGTGGTCGTGCCGCTATTTGGAAGCGAACGGTCACCTGAAACTTTGGTTGAAATGGGTGCTTCACTTGCCCACGGACGACGTCTGGAAGTCCTCCATCTCACCGCCGTGCCAGAACAAATTTATCTGGCCGATGCTTTGGAAGAAGACCTTCACACCGAAGCACTCAGCCGGCGAATTCACACGATGGCAGAAGTCGAAGGCGTGAATCTCGAGTACGACAAAACCGTCACGCGCGACGTTGTAGACACGATCCACAAAGTCGCCGTACGTCTGGACTGCGAATGGGTGGTGATGGAAGCCGCTGGCCGTCGTCGATTTGGGCTTACGTTTCAAAATCCGCTTGGCTGGCTCCAAGACCACCTCGCTTGTAATCTGGCCGTTTTTAAAGACGCTGGTGTTCGATACATCCGCCAGATTCTTGTTTACGCCGAACCTGGACCGCACGATTCGTTGGTCGTCACCACGGCCGATCATCTCGCTCAAATTTACAAAGCCGAATTGAATTTCATTTGCTTTGTCGCCGAAAATCAGGATCCCATCAGCACCCAAGCTCGCGCCGACTACGTGGACCAGCTTCGAGACCTGTGCCTCAGCCCCACCAAAGCCGTTGTGATCGAGGGCACGGACGAATTGGACGCCATTCAAAAAGCATCCGCCGGTTATGACCTGATGATCATGGGAGCCGCGCCCAACCGCACCGTCAAAGGCCGCTTGTTCGGGACGCCCAAAGACAACCTAACCCGTGAAGCCGAGTGTTCGGTGCTTTGGCTAAAAACTCCCGCCCTTCTAACTCACGATTCGTTCGACGTTGAGCACTTGTCTGTCGAAAAAGAGTTTGACCTTTTGAGTTTCGTTGACGAACGATGCGTAAAAATCAACGTGGACGTTGTGAAAAAAGAACTTTTGTTTCGCCGAGCCACTGATTTGCTTACCGTTCACTATCCCAACATCAGCCCGATCATTATTAACACCGCGCTGTGGGAACGTGAACAGCTTCAGAATACTTTCGTTGGAAACGGATTCGCAATTCCGCATGCGACGTTAGCACAAGCGTCCGAAACAGACACCGCCATTGCGATTTTGACAACCAAGACGCCAATCGATTACTCGGCAACCAATAGAGAAAAAGTGGATGTGTTTTTCTTCACAACCGGCTCGCCAGACAACCGCCAAACCCACTTGAAAATTCTTGCCGAACTATCTCGCCTGTGCCAAAACACTGATTTTCTCACTCTGGCTCGTGAGGCCACGACAACTGAGCAGATGATTAAAGCCATGGAGACATGCCTGCTCAAATCGCACGGCCCGCGATAGAATAGTGTTTCAGATTTTGACCATCAAAACACAAGCCAGAGAAAGAAAATCGTGTCACGAAAAGTATTAGATGTCGGCCAATGCAACATGGATCACGGCCGAATCTCCGAAGTCCTCAAAGAAAACTTTGACGTTGAAATCCATCGCGCCCATTCCAACGAAGAAGCCATCAAACTGGCCAAATCAGAATCGTTTGACTTGATCCTGATCAACCGGCTTTACGATATCGGCGGTTCAGAAGGCATGGAAACGTTGACACAATTGAAATCAGACGACGATCTAGCCAAAGCCCCCGTGATGGTTGTCTCGAATTTCGAAGACGCACAAAACGCTGCGGTTGCTGCCGGCGCCGTGCCTGGATTTGGCAAAGCGGCTTTGAATGATCCGGCTGGGACGGCAAAGACAGTCGAAATGTTGTCCGCATTTCTAAAAGCGTAACCAACGGCGTTTCGAGCTTCCGACTTGGCGGTCCAAGTCGGAAGAGAAACCAAAGCGGAAATTTCGATTCTTTCGGTAGAACATCTACGCCTTATTCGCCGTTTGACCCAACTAGCGCGTCGATCCTGTTCGATTCGTGATTCGACGCGCGATTTCTTCCGCTTTTTCCTTCGTTGTCCGCGTATAAATTGTCAAATGCTTGCCAAGTGAACCTTCAATTTTTGGAGAGTAAACAAGTTCTCCATCGATATAGACCGACACGTATTCGCCTTTGAATCTCTCAGACATATAGGACATTTTTTCCGCACCTAAATCAGTTAACTCAAGCACGACTGCCCAATCATCAAATTTTTCAACAGACGCTTTCAAAACATCGCGACCCGTGATAAACGTCGGTCCCATCCAGACTTCCGTCTCGTTGTTGTCTGTCTCATAAGTCCGCCCGTACAAGACACTATCTGAAAGCTTCGTGACGGTGGCACCTTCGATCGTGACGCCTTTTAGTTTTTCGCTGGTGGCAATCGAAATTTCAAAGAAGTTGTCCTCACCCTCTTTTTTGAGCATTGCAACCGCATTTTCTTCTGACGGATTCTTCGGCTTCACAATTCGCTCAAGCCTCATGAACGAGTCAGCATTATCAAAATCCTTTATAGTCGCTACCTGATTTGGCCCCGCCCCCTTCGGCGCAACTGGAATAGTAGCTGCCATTTCCATTCGGCCGCTTTCCAGAATCCGAAAGATCCCCCTTTGATAATCGAATCGTTTGCCGTTTCTTTCGCCATAAATTGTGAACATGTTTAGTTCTTCCCCGTCCACCTGAGCAACAAGTTTTTCGTACTCAATTTCGAATTCACTGGTATTGCCGCGGTCGACAGTCGAAACCCTGTCATATTGAAAAACCATCGACAAATCTTGATTGCCTCTGCGAATCTTGTCATCCCCTTCACGCTTAAGAATGACCCGCCATGCTCCATAGTGCTGCGCAAATTCGTTACGAAAGCCCTTGTGTGATTCGTCATGGAATCGGCATTCGGTCTTGTTGCCCAGCAAATCTATTTTCGATGCATCGTCTGGCGTCAATTCGACTTGAATCACACTTGCGCCATACGCCCCTTCCTTCATGACCCCTTGCACCTTCGCTTTTCTCGACAGTAGTTTCGGCCATTTTCCAGATTTGAATTCATCCGATTGCAAGTCCGGGATTGCGATAAAGTCAACGAAATCGCCTACTTCAACGGTTTCACGAATCGGCGAATCAAAAGGAACCGCGTACTCGTAGAGCTTCACGCTGTTGCTCTTTCGATCGATTGTGGCTGGCCTACCAGCTCGCATGGCCCGCGCTCTTGTTTCAGCGATTTGGGTTTCCAGGGCTTTCATTGTTGGGTGGCTAGGTACAAGTACAGCTGCAAGTTCTGCTTTTCTATTTTCAAGTTCACGCATGATGAGTGCTTGAACTTGCTGATCAGTCAGATTTGCAGTTGGTACCTTCTTCAAATCCAAAAGTTCTCTTCCCGAAATTTCTGGTGGACGATCTAAATCGCCATTTTGTTTGCGCAAATCTTCATCAAGAGGCAGATAAAGAGTCGGCTCAAGCACTTCACGCTCGACTCTCGCTGCAGGAATTTTCACACGATCGTCCGTGCCAGCCAGCAAGATCTCAACGTTGCCTTCTGCATCGACCACCGCAGTGCTCCCATCGGGAACAACAACTTTCGAAGTTTCTCCATTTGGCTTTTTAACCGTAATCGTGATGCCCAGCCAAATACCAAACGCAAACGCCAAAAGGGTTGACGCAACCCCGCCCCACAGAACTCGATTTCCAAAACCTGACTTTGTTTCAAGCGAATTGGTTTTGCTCGTTTTAGAATCGGCATTCAAAGGTTTCAATGTCGTCTGATTGGCTGGCAGACTCCGAGACGCCTCTACTAATTCTGAAAGGCCTTCTGATTTGGCATCGCTTGATGGGCTGGCAAACGGTGCGAGCTGATTAATGACTTCATCCGCTGTTTGAGGTCGGTCCGCTGGTGCTTTTGCCAACATTCGGTGAACCAATTTTGCCAAAGCCGCGGGAACATCCGACCGAAGCGATTCAAGTGGCTCCGGTGTTTCCGAAACATGAGCATTCATTTTCGCGAACGCGGTTGAATGCTGCGGCTGTGCAAACGGCGCTCGCCCAGAAAGCAACTTGTACAGCGTACAACCTAATCCATAGATGTCAGTCCGTATGTCAACATTGCGTCCGTCGTTAATTTGCTCCGGCGCAACATAATCCGCGGTCCCAATCGCTTGACCAGTCGCAGTGAATTCACCTTGCTCACCGTCGGCTTGAAGCCTCGCCAAACCGAGATCCAGCAACTTCACCGTTCCATTCTGGTCGATCATTATGTTGGACGGCTTGATATCTCGATGGACCAGGCTTTTGGAATCGATATAGGTAAGCGCCTGGGAAACGGATTGGACGATCGCACTGGAATCGGCAATCGAAAGCTGCCCATTTCGTCGCAGCAATTCGCTAACGTCCATCCCATCGATAAACTCCGTCACCAAAACCGCCAAACCATCAACTTCGCGAGCGTCATGTGCGACCACGATATTCGGGTGATTTAAACTTCCAATCGTTCGCATCTCAGACGCAAACCGTTCATGCATCGTTTTGTCCCAGCGGCGGTGCTCAGCAATAAACTTGATGGCAACGGTTCGACCAAGTTTCGTATGCCGCCCCAAATAGACATGCCCCATTCCGCCATGGCCAAGAGGTCGAACAATTTCGTACTCACCAATGGTGCGCGGAACATTAGGCTTCAATTGGGTGGCTGCACCTTTCTCGACTTCTGCCAAAGCCCCCAGCGCACGGGCGCTCGCGATTCGAAATTCGGATTCGTTGCTGAACTCATCCTCGCCCTCGCCGAAGGTGACTTCTTGAGAAACCGATCGCAATTGCTCAACAAAAGTATCTTCTGCTGATTCAAGTGTTCCCATTTCCACTTGGCAAGGTTGGCAACTATGCACATGGGCCAGCAACCGATCACTTTGCTCGTCACCTAGCTGGCCAAGCGAAAGAGATTTCAATTCGTTTTTTGGTGGGCAAATCGTTTCCATGGTCGCCTTTCATAAGAAGTTCGTTCTATTGGTACAGGTAAAACGATTGGGTCTGACACCCTACGAACATTTTTTCAAAAAAAGGCAATTCCACCGCGTTTTACTGTCTTTTAAGGCAATTCTTCCATTCGTTTTCTTAGCCGCGCAAGTATTCGGGACTTCGCTTGGTACACACTTCCGACTGTCATTCCCAGCCGCTCAGCAACGTCCTTCGCCGAATCGTGCATCACCGTCGTTAACCAAAACGCCTGCCAGGTTTTCGGATCGCAATCAGATTTAACAATTTCCAGAACCCGGATCGGAAGCCGCTGGTCAAGTGTCGCAAGGCTAATTGATTTTTCCAATTCCTGTTCCGACATCGAATACGTTTCAGGATCGGGAACATTTTGAAACTGCTGCAGGGCTTCGGTCCCCCCGATGCCACCGCGATGGTTCAGTCGTTTCTTGAAGTAGTCTTTAACGCGATTGCGAGTGATCGTCGCCAGCCATGACCGAAAACTGGCCGACTGTTTCTGACGTTCGAACGTGCCAATATTTCTTGCCACCGCGATGAAGACGTCTTGAACAACATCCGCTGAGTCTTCACCATTCAATCCCGCCTTGCGAGCCCAGCGATAAACTATTGGACTAAAGACATTCACCATTCTCGCCCACGCATCGGGACGCATTTCCTGAACACGATCCAACAGGGAGGTTGAAAGAGAAGGCAGCTCTTCCTGAGGCGAATGATTTTGAGAGTTCATACCTTAAGTTTAACACGCCAGCGCCGGGATACAAAAGCCATAGCCTGCACGCACAATCGACAGCAAATTTCAAATGCGCGGACGCTTACCACAGAGACGGATTTACCACAGAGGACACGGAGGTTCACAGAGATCAATGCGCGCTTTCTCTGTGCTCCTCCGTGTCCTCTGTGGTGAATTCATCCGCGCATTAAGTGATACCGAAGCTGCACACACATTTTCGATCATGAAGGAAACGGTGGCCTTGCCGCTCGTTAAACTGAATTTGACGAGACGGCCTCTCCGCTGATATTGAATACTCGTTTATCAAGCTTGCCACGAACGTCGAGCATCAACGTGATCTCCTTCGAATACTTGGCTGGCAGTTTTGGATCTCCAAGTAATGGAACCTCCACTTTCGATCGTGATTTCGCGATGGCGGGCAGTGTAGCATCAAGACTCAATGCGATATTGCTTCCTCAACACCAAGATAGCCCTACGACTCTAACTTCCTGAAACGTGCTGTTGTTCACGATGATTGACATTGGATTTTTCAGGCCGACCGTCAATTCCATATTCTTGGGTGCGACGACCTCAACCGAGCCAGAACGGCGGCGGATAATGTATCCCCAAATCGCTGCGATAAGAAAAACGAGTATGACGAAAATCCACATTTTTGATCCTGATTTCTTTTTTGATTAACAAACCAAACTGAGTCAATCAAACGTTGCATTCGGTTTGCCGTTGCTTCCGCCAAGCTTAAGTCTACGGCTAATCGCAGCGAAGATCAAAACAAGTTTCTCTTTGAGCGTTGCCTTTTGTTGCTCTGTTGATATACCAGGTTTTACTTGCCGTGCCTGGAGAAAGGTTTAAAATGAAACATTCTATTAGTTTCTAACATCGGTTTAGCAATAGAAGGACCTTTGAATACGAATTATCAATCTGAGTTTGACTCCATCGCGTCTTCACTAAGGCAAACCGAAAAGTTGTTTGCCAAGTCCGCTATTTTGACGAGAGTGAACGAGTATCGCTCAATTCAAGATCGCCGAGTGCAGTATCATGATTTGGTTTTTCAATTTCCTCACACTGGAAATCATGAATCGGCCGTTTTGTTCTCCGTCAAAAAAGAGTTTATGGCGGAAAAGATGGGTGAAATTAAATTGGCCAAAGTGCGCGATCTTAAAGTGTTTGACGGTCTCTTTTGTTCTCTGAAAAACCAACGCTACGATTGCCAGCTTTCAATAGCCAATGGCGAATTCCGGTCTATTCGAAAGCTCTTTGATACCGATGATGAACGCTTGCCAGCCATTGGAAGAATCGGTGGTATCTATCGAATGCACCCATACAACTGGCCAGTGGAACAATTTGTTGATTTGCCGGGAGTGGATATTGTCAGTGTTGAGCAATCCGAAGTTGACGCGGATATCTTAATCGCCAAATGCACCGCGCGAGTGTCGCAAGAAGAATCGCCGCTTGCTGAACCTGCCGATGGAAGCTGGGAGTTTGAGTTTAGTCAGTCGAGGAAGGTAATCACCCGACAGTTTTTTACCAAGAATGAGAACTCTACGGCGCTTTTGGAATTCCAGGTTGATGATACGACAGGAGCACCAACCGATTCTCTTGCTCGCTACGATTTCAAGTATAGAAATAAAGATGAGACCATTGAGTACAAACTTGAGTTCCTGGATTTGGCCCAAGACCATCAGATTCCGGAAAAAGCCTGTTACTTGAGCTTCTTTGGTTTGCCGGAGCTGGACGGCGTCAAATTGCCAGGCGGGTGGAAGATCAGGTTTTGGAAATAACGATTGGCAGCTAATATTGGGTATGCCTTTTACCCCAACACATATCCTGGCTGTTTTGCCAATCAATCTTGGCTCTCGAAACTCGCTTCCTTTGTCGGCGCTTGCGATTGGATCCATGACTCCCGATGCGCCTCTGTTTTTTCCGTTGATCTCGCAGGGCTACCAGGAATCACATGCGACTTTGGGGCCGATTCTTGCCTGCTTGCCATTTGCGATTCCGACTTTTTTGCTTTTTCAATTCGTGATGAAGGAGCCATTGATCGGACTTTGCCCAGCGTTTCTTCGCGACCGAATGTCAGCGATCAGCAAACCGCATGTTCAACCCACCATCGCTTTCTTTGTCTTGGCAACGGTGGCGATCGTGCTGGGAGCTTATTCACATATCTTTTGGGATAGTTTCACGCATCACCATCGATGGGGCACGGATCTCTTTCCAAGCCTCAGTCAAACTTATCCGATCCTCGGCAGAAAAGTTCCTGCATTTTCGATCCTCCAACACGGAAGTTCCGTCATCGGACTTCCAATCATCCTGGTAGCCGCATTGCTGTGGTTAAAAAAACAACCCAGCAAAAATGACCAACTTGAACCAATATTCATCGCCAACAACCCAACGCACTGGATTGCTGTAGGATTTATTCTGGCGGCGACGGCGCAAGCCGCCTATCAATTTGGACTCGACACCTCACTGACCCTCGAAATTCGCGCCAGCCACACCGTCACTCGATCCATGATGGCTTTGACGTTGGCGGCGATCGCTTACTCGACAGTCGTGCAATTTCGGTTTTACTGGCACAACCTGATGAGGGTTTAAGATTACCTTGCGTCGTCGTTTTCCGATGTTTGCTATGGAACCGTGGCTATCGCCAAAACGGCTCAAAGGGTTTCGATGCGCGCCGCTTTGGCTTTCTTGCGACGTTCTAGTTTGTTCAGCAACATTTTTCGCTGCGTTTTTCTAGTTTGCCATTGGGAGACAAGCCCCTGCCGTGGCGCGAAACAAACGATGAGTAGGAATATCAACCCAGACATCGAAGCGATGGGGCCCGCAGGGGAAATTGACAACGTTTGACTTAATGCAACGCCAAGTGCTGCAGAGATGACTGCCACAATTACGCTGAAAAGGAACATGGTCGATAGCCGCTTGGTAAGCAGGTTGGCTGCCGCAGGTGGAGCAATCATCATTGCCACAACAAGAATCGTCCCCGCTGTTTCAAATGCCGCGACGGCGGTGATAGAAACAATGGCCAACCAGACTGTGTGCAATGTTTTTGGGCGAAAGCCAGATAGATGCGCGGCGCACTCGTCAAACGCCATAAGCTTAAGCTCTTTGTAAAACACGACAATGAATCCGAGCAAGCCAATCACGCAAACCAGCATCGACACAAATGCCTTGGGGCCAAAGCCGTAGCCTGCGATTTCGAAATGATCAAGCGCTGCAAACGCGAGGTTGCCATCGACAATACAATGCGCATCAAAATTTACATTCTTGAGCTTTAAGCTGCTGGCAATGATTCCAACGCTGAACATTCCGGAAAACACAATTCCAAGTGCCGCATCCTGTTTGACTCGGCCCGTTTGCACAATCGCTTGCACGAGCCAGACCATGAGCAAGCCACTGAGGCCGGCAAAAATAATCAACAGTGGCGAACTACGATCTTGAAAAATCAAAAACGCAAGAATGATGCCCGGCAAAACGGCATGACTTAAGCCTTCGGAGATAAACGCCTCACGTTTAACGACCAACATGACGCCGGCTAAAGAGCAGGCGATGGCTGTTAGAATTGCGATTGCAAATGTCCAGAGCAACAGCGTCATTTCGTTGCCCCCGTTTGATCAGTAGCCAACCATTGGTCACTTGACTGCTTCCACTTCCTAACCAATACGCCTCGGGACGGCGAAAAAAGAAGCGACACCAAAAATATAAAAACGCCAGTGAGCACAATGACTGGGCCCGTTGGAATGTTGGAGAGCTCCGCACTAACCACCGAACCGACCGCACCGCAGAACGCGCCGATGACTGCCGCCAAAGCAACCATCGGACCAAGCGTACGAGTCCATTGGCGAGCCGCAGCTGCGGGAGCCACGAGCATTGCAATCATCAGGACAACGCCAATACACTGAATCCCAATCACGATTCCATTCACAAGAATCGCGATCAGCAACACGTCGAGCAACTTGGTTCGAAAGCCTAAACTTTGAGCCAGCTGCGGGTCAAACGTAAACACCTTCAGCTCTTTCCAGAACAGCAACATGACTGCAATGGATGCCACGCCAATGATTCCGATCATGACCAAATCGCTTTGAGTCATCGACGCCGCCATCCCAAACAAGTAGTCTTGCAATCCACGTCGGCCGGGAATTGGTGGGGTCGTTTTTTGCACCCACCGCAGCAAGAGAATGCCGGTCCCAAAAAAAATCGCCAGCATCACACCTAGTCCGCTGTCGTCGCGTACGCTGGTGTTTGAAACGATAAACCTAGTCAACCAAAGTGCTGCAATCCCAGCAACCATGGCTCCGGGAATCAATACAAAAAGCGATTTGCTTCCTTCTCCAGTCAGCCAGTAACTAGCAAGGAAAAACAGCATCACACCGAGTAGAGATGAATGGGATACCACGTCTCCCACCAGGCTTTGCCGTCTCAAATAAGCGAAACATCCGATGGCTCCACTGACTGCACCAATCGACATGGTTCCAATCAGTACCGTTCGGAACGTATGGTCGCTCAAGAGATCTGATAAAAACGCATTCATGCAGGCTTGCCGTTGGCGACCAAAAGCTCAGTAGCTTCCGGGCCTGATTCATCGAATCCGTTCAACTGGCGGTTTGTATTGTAAGTCGCTTCAATCGTTTTTTCATTAAACACGTCGGAGACATTACCACTGGCGATGATACTCTGATTGATTAACGTAATTTGATCAAGATATTTGCCGACGGTATTCAGGTCATGTTGCACAACGACGATCGTCTTGCCGTTGTCTCGCAACTCATGAAGAAAATCAACAATGGCCCGTTCGGTCGTCACATCCACGCCAGCAAAGGGTTCATCCAGAAAATAAATAGGAGCGTCCTGAACAAAAGCTCGCGCCAAAAACGCACGTTGCTGCTGGCCGCCAGAAAGTTCACTAATTTGTCGCTTGGCGAAATCCTGCATCGAAAGCTTTTCAAGCGCCGCCATCGAATCAGATTTTTCTTTCCGACCTGGAGTTCGGAACCAGCCAAGCCGCCCGTAGGTTCCCATCATCACCAAATCCAGCACAGTGGTTGGGAAATCCCAATCAATCGTGCTCCGCTGCGGCACGTAACTGATCTGCTTTCGATCGCTTTCAAACGGTTTGCCGAGAACTGAAACCTTGCCATCTAGTTTGGGAGTCAGCCCCAGAATTGACTTGAGCAAGGTACTCTTGCCAGCGCCATTTGGCCCCACCAACCCCATTACAACTTGCTGCTCAATCAGCAAATCGACATCCCACAAAACAGGAGACGCACCGTAAGCAACGGTCAAATTCTTGACTTCAATTGCAGGGATTTTATGAGTCATCTGCGCCCTGCTTGCTCAACGACTCGAAAATAATTTCAACATTTGACTTGAACGCGCCAAGAAATGTATTTTGCGGCGCCGATTCACCGATGTCATCAGAATACAACGGCTTGGCAACAAGCTCGACCTTCCAGTCTCGTGCCGTACATGCTTCTTGCAGGGCTTGGGTGACTTTTGGGTTTGTGATCGACTCCATAAAAATGGCTGGGATCTTCTTGTCGCAAATTTGCTCTGCAACCGAACGCATGGTCTTAATATCGGCTTCCGGATCATTGCCGATTCCCAGCACAGCCAGTGTTTCCATGCCGTAAACATTGGCAAAGTAATTGAACGCATCGTGAGCACTTACGATCGTCCGCCGTTGTGCCGGAAGCGATGACAGTTTTTCGTTTGCCCACTCGTGAGTTGCGATGATTTCTTTTACGTACGCGTCCGCATTTTTCTTGTAGGTCGCGGCATTGGTTGGGTCAGCTTCGGCTAATCGAATCGCAAGTGATCGGACGCACTCGGACCAAGCCGGAAGGTGATTCCAAATATGGGGATCAAATGGCGCGTTTGGGTCAACTTCTCCGTCTTCAACCCAATCGAGCCGAACGTCCTCTGGAAACGCAGAAGCCATCGACCACGATTTATTTTCAAACGATCCATGAAGGTGCTCAGTTAGTTTGGCCTCCAAGTGAAAGCCATTGTAAATAATCAAGTCGGCGTCGAGCATCGCTTGAACGTCTTGCGTGCTTGCGCTGAAGGAGTGCGGGTCAACGCCGGGGCCGCAAAAAAGTTTGATCGATGCGCCAGTGCCCTCGGTCAGTTTTGTCACGGCGTCATTGATCTGCCCAGTAGTCGCGACCAACTGAAGCGAACCATTAGAGCTGGAGGCAGCAGATGTTGATTCCGAATTTGAATCTACCTTACATCCAATAACAACAGTTACGGCAAACAAAGCCGCAATGATTAAAATCCGATTGATCGTCATTACCTATTTCTACTTTTGGTTTTGGTCTTGGCGTCGCTACACACCGAATGCGTCTCAAGTCATTCGTGAACAGAAAGTGGGCAATACTAAACGCAAGCTGGTTCGTTGTTTAGTTTTTTCGCTTTACAGAGAGCCTTTTTTGAACAGGCAAGCCGATCGCATTTTTTGCATTGATGCGTCGCGATCATCTCGAAGCGCTCGAAATTGCGTTTCTTACATTTCTTCTTTTTGCATTTTTGTTTGCAGAGTGTCTTCACGGATTGCCCCGCCAGAGAATGAAAGCCATTTCAATCCCGATTGAGGATCGATTGAGCTAGTCTGAAACGTCGAACTGAAAGTCGACGGATTGCCCGTGCGTGGCTGGCGAGATTGAGAAGCTCAATCGTGGAGGCTTGCTGCGGAATGACAATCAAAACTTGATGAGACCGAGTCTCATCAAGGCCATCTTAACATGGGTTTATTCGGGATGTAAACCGACAAAATTGTTACCTGGTGAACGTTTCTTTTATTTGCTGGGCGGAATCCGAAAATCGTCCGTAATTAGCCAATTCGCCGTTAACAGGGGCTAAAAATGCCGTTATCATCACCTCGAATATTCCCCAAACTCGAGAAAAGAATGCAATCCAAAGCCGTCGAAGCAGCACTAAACAAACAAGTCAACGAAGAATTGCAGTCAGCCTATATTTACCTGGCCATGGCAGCAGAAGCAGACAAACTGGGCCTCCCCGGATTCACAAATTGGTTCAAGATGCAGTATCAGGAAGAGTTGGCTCACGCTGACAAGTTCTTCAACTACATTCTTGAACGCGATGGGCGCGTCGAACTGCAAGCCCTTTCCGCGCCCGCGTTAAGTAACGCAACTGCGTTGAGTCTTTTTGAAGATGCATTGAAACACGAGCAACACATCACCGCATGCATCTTCAAACTCAAAGACCTGGCGCGTGAGGAATCCGATCACGCGACGGACGTATTTCTCGAGTGGTTTGTAAGCGAACAAGTCGAAGAAGAAGCCAACGCACGCGGCGTCATTGATCAGCTTAAACTGGTTGAAGGAAACAAAAACGGATTGTTCATGATCGACCGCGAGTTGGCTGGCCGACTACCCGAAACCGATGAGGCTTAAGCAAAATTTGGGACCGGTTGGTTAGCTCGCCGGTCCCACTATCTTTTTGCGATCCTTCTTTCCTGCGGTCCATTCTGTTCCGCGCACATTCGTTTACGTCTATGACATCGCCGCTGCTTAGTGTTTGGCGTTGTCGATGACTTCATAGACTTCAACTTCCATGTGGCTGCCATGCTCCATGTGCGAACCGCCAACGAGAGCGAACTTTGATTCACCGACGGGCATCATTTGGTGAAAGAAACGGCCGTTCTCAAGTTCGTGGATTTTTTGCCAGGCTTTTCCACTTTTATCTTTGGCATCATCACTTAATTGAAACACGCTGCCATCATAAGTGCTGACCAACAAGTTTTCGCCAAGCGAAACAGCTGAGCAACCAAAAGCCTTAATGCTATCTTCAGTTGGAACATCGGGGCCGGTCGCCCATTTTTGAGTCTCCAAGTCGAAAAAGTGAACGGCATTCGTTGTACTGCCCGATTCTTGAATTCCGCCGATCACGACAAGCTTGCCTTGATGGGCTCGCACCGCGAGTGCTCGTGTCTTGAAAGGAGCTTCGATCTTCATCCATTTTGACTCTGGCTCGGCAAGGTTGAATTTCAGAATTTCAGTTGCCCAAACAGCATCTTCTTCCCCGGTCAGCTTCCAACCGCCAACAACAAACACATGATCGTCAACAACGCATGCGTCAAAAGAAGACCGGCCTTCAGGTAGCTTAGGCATGTCAGACCACTTTTTTGTTGCAGGATCAAAAGCAATAAAGTCGGAGATCGAATGCAGATCCTGATCGTCACCTTCTTTGTTGCGAGCTTCCAGTCCACCGATTCGATAAATTTTTCCACCGTGGCCAACAATCGCGAGTCCCTGTAATCCAAGGTTGTCACCAGCGACTTGCCATTGATCATTGCTGCCATCAAGCTTCAATCGATAGACGTTTCGATTCTGGTATGATTTTGCGTAGGAGTGAGCTTTGCCAGATTTTCCGCCAATGACGTAAATACTATTTCCAAGAACCGTCGCCCCAAAACTAGTCATGCCTTTCGGGAACTCTGCTAATTTGGATTTAACTTTTTTGAGAGCAATGCTCGGTGTCTTTGGCTCTTGATTGGCTGCCGACGTTTTGAAGCCGTCGATGAATTGAGCTTGGCCAAGCTCGACCTGCTCACCCAAAACGACTTTGACTTTGTCGTCTCCATCCCAAACGAAATGCGCATTGACCTGTGTCGAAACACAAAGGACTAACGATGTGATAAAAAACGACAATTTCAGGTTGTGTTTTTTGAAGAGCATTTATTCATCCTTTTAGGTTTTGCGTTAAAAGTGGGCTTACATTTGTTTGTCCGTTATACACGACTTGTTCAATCGTAAAACGATAAACTGAACCGATCCATACACATTCCAAAATTTGCTCTGCCTCATTTGAGCCTCGAAGCATGGACTTTCTTTGGATGGTAAATATTTTCACGAACTAAAGCGTTTCCGATGGTTTAGCGGCGTAGCTTGGGCATGTCAGCAGCCCTACGCACTTCAGCACAATCAATCGCAACGTTACACTATCCGGCTCACCGCTTGTAATGCTTCCGATTTCAACACAACGAAAAATCAATCGCGTGACTATCGATAACAACAGCGGGCCTTCTGACGAAACGTTGAATTCGCTTGCCGACGCTTATTGCCCGGACAAATTTCGCGAACAAGGCAAGCGTATGGTGGATCGATTGGCCGATCATCTAGAGGCAATGCAAGCCGCGGATCGCAATGGCTCGGTTACCAATCATGTCTCACCCGCCGCGTCGTTTGAGCGTTGGCAAGCAGCTCTTGAACAGCCACTTCAAAAAGACGATCGCTGGTGGAACGAATTGATTGAGAACGCGATTCACGTACACCACCCCAGATACATGGGGCACCAAATTTGTCCGCCTGTTCCAATTGCCGCTCTTGCTGGATTGTTTTCTGACTTTCTCAATAACGGCATGGGCATCTACGAAATGGGCGAAGGGCCAACGTCGATCGAGCGTGTGGTTGTTGACTGGACGGCCAGGCAACTTGGACTGGGAACCGGCGCTGGTGGGATTCTGACGTCCGGTGGAACACTTGGTAATTTGACCGCCATGCTAACGGCTCGCCGAGCGTTTGGCGGCAATGATGCTGGACAAAGCGCCGGGCAAGACGTTTGGGTTGAAGGAGTTTCTCAACGGCACTCCATCATGGTTTCAGCCCAAGCTCACTATTGTATCGATCGAGCAGCTCGTGTGATGGGCATGGGACAGGCTGGCGTTGCAACGGTACCAGTTAACCAGCGATTCAAAATGCGAACCGAACTTCTCGAAGAAGTCTGGCAGCAAAATATTGACCAAGGAATCACTCCGATCGCTGTTGTAGGAAGCGCATGCACAACATCGACTGGTTCTTACGACAACCTCGAAGCGATTGCGGATTTCTGCGAATCGAAAGGGCTGTGGTTTCATGTTGACGGGGCACACGGAGCGTCGGCTGCACTTTCGGCAACCTACAAGCCACTTGTTCGAGGCATCGAACGAGCCAACAGTGTCGTGATAGATTTTCACAAGACAATGATGACGCCGGCTTTGGCGACTGCTTTAATTTATCGCGACTATCAAGACGCCTATCGAACATTTTCACATGAGGCGGAATATCTCTGGGGCACCGCCGGATCAGAAGAATGGTATCAACTGTCCAAGCGAACTTTTGAGTGCACTAAGAACATGATGGCAGTGAAAGTTTTTAGCATTTTGCAAACGCACGGTGCTGGTTTATTTAGCGACTATATAGACCGCTGTTTCGGATTGGGCCGAACGTTTGCTGAACTCATCGATGGCCACGAGCGATTCGAGCTAGCCGCCCGCCCAGAATGTAACATCGTTTGTTTTCGTTACATTGAACCAGGCAAAACCGACGATCAACTCGATGAGATCAATACGGAAATTCGCGATTCGTTGCTACACTCGGGTTCGTTCTACATTGTGCAAACGGTTTTGAACGGTCGTCGCTATTTACGAACGACTTTGACCAATCCGTTTACACTGGAATCCGATTTGGCAGCGTTGCTAAATACGATTGTCCAATCGCGGCCCGCAAATGATGCTCTGTAGGTGTTGCAAACGATCCTAAGAGTAATGAAGAGCAGGCTAAACGATTTATGCAGCCCGATTACCATGCTTTTGCGAGCGCACTAAAAAACCCAAGCATTAAAATACTTGGGCCTTTTAGCGGATGGAGAGGGATTCGAACCCCCGGTAGAGTTACCCCTACGCCGGTTTTCAAAACCGGTGCCTTCGACCAGACTCAGCCATCCATCCGATGTTTTGTCGCTCAATTTGTTTGGGCAAGGGGAAAGTTTATCAAAAACCGCGGCCCAGACAAGGCTATTTCGACCACCGATTTCAGCTTTTGAATTTTCGATTCAATTTTTTTGGAAGTTGCCGATTCCAGCGGAAAACCGAGGCAGGGCTTTTGTAACGTCACGGTTTTGGGAGAACGACTTTGGGGAAAGACGCATTTGGCCAATCCTACCTCAAGGTTTCGCACAAATCGTATTCAGCTGTCTTGGGGCGAAAGGTTTGGTAGACGTGGAATTCGGATTGAGAGACTTTTTCCAACCAGGCTTCCGGGTTCGGGAATGAACGGTAGATGTTGCGGATAAAAGCCAGAAAATGAATCTCAATTTCATGGCCATCCCGATATTGAATTGCAAGCTCAACCAGCCTCTCCCGCCCAACATCCGTGTGCAGATACTTGATTTCAAGCAACAACCGCTTTTTTAGTTTTAGCTCTACAGCCTTATCAAGCAGTTCCTCCAAAGTCGGTATCTTGCACCCACACTTAAGCGTGAGACCTTGAATTTGTTCAAGCGTTAAATCGCAAATGGCTTGGTTACTAACCTGCCCGCCAATCGCTGCCTGATTCTCAGCTGAGTTGGGAACACTGGAAATATCCCAATCGTGAAACACAATCAAATAGCCATCTTTGGTATCCCGAATATCGCACTCAGAATACAGCCAGCCGTCTCGCGACTCGTGTTCCTCAATGCCTTTCTCAAAACACTCGACCGTGTTTCCGCTTAACTCCTCAAACAAGTCACCACCAAGTTGATGGCCGTCATTGGACTGTCCTCGCAGCAAACCGGGACGCCAGAACCCAACAATCGTCGCAACGACAAACGTTGTTAATAGCAACATCCAAGCAATTCGAGTCAACACTTTTTTCATCAATTTCAATTACTGCTTTGCTTTGTTGCGACTAATGATGCGCCAGCCCGTTGCCGCTGTTTTCGTTTTCCACACACACTTCACATTCACAGCGAAACAAATGACAAGCTACGGCGAGACCTGCGAAGGCGGATGGCACATAGAGAATGAGGTCTACGAACCCAAACCACATCGGATGCGGAATCGAAATCAAATTGACGACCCCAGCCGACAGCAACAAACCAGCGATGATCAATGTTCCGATTATCCATGGCTTGCGAACGATTGCCGCACAAGCAAACGCTCCAGCGAAAGAGCTCAATACATGACCTGCAATAACGAACACAAATGCACCAAGAGGAAGCGTGCTTATCCATGCCTTCATCGCTTCCATATCATTCATGCTTAATCCATCCGGCATTTTGTAGATCAAAGACGAGATGACTGTGACGACCACGTTGACCACGAACGCAACGACCAAGCCGACAATGACACCAATTATTTTCCGCCGCATTAAAAAAACTCCATTCGCCAGTTGGGCATCGCGTTCCTCCAAAAGTCCCAATGAAAACCAAACAACCATTAGAAGGTTTGAACGCGTTGATGACCACAACAGAAAACTACCAACAAATAGATTGCTAGTAAGTCGCCATGACTTGGACGCTCGATGTCGCTTGAGCCGTTTGCGTTTGCCATCTACGATGATGACCAGTCATCAACTGTGCCAGTTATTACAGAAAAAAGAAACGTCAAATGGAAAAAACAGGTGTCGCAATCGTGGGGCTAGGCACAGTCGGACAAGGCGTTGCCCGGTTGCTGTTGGACCACGGCGACCGCACCGCTCGGCACGCTGGCCGGACGCTTTGGTTGACCCATGTCGTTGTTGAGAACCTTTACAAACCGCGCGACGTTGATTTGCCAAAGGGAGTTCTGACGGACGACCTTTCGAAACTGATCAATGATGATTCCGTCAAAGTCGTCGCCCAGTTGATCGGTGGAATTGAACCGGCTCGCACGATTACTTTGCAGCTTTTGGAAAGTGGAAAAGACGTCGTAACGGCGAACAAAGCACTTATGGCGGAGCACGGGCCAGAGCTGTTTGACCGAGCAAGAGAACTCGGCCGCTCAATCGCTTTCGAAGCCTCCGTCGCTGGCGGAATTCCAATCATTGCCAACGTCAGCCAATGTCTTTCGGCCAATCAAGTTCAATCGTTGCGGGCGATTTTGAATGGAACAAGTAATTTCATCCTTTCCAAAATGGACGGTGAAGGTGCGTCATACGCCGAAGCGCTCGCCGTTGCACAAGAGCTTGGGTTTGCCGAATCCGACCCGACGATGGACGTTGATGGAACCGATGCCGCTCAGAAATTGGCGATTCTGGCACACCTTGCGTTCGGCGCCCGAGTCCATTGGTCTGAGATTCCTCGGCGTGGCATTGATACGATTGCCAAAAGCGATATGGATTTCGCAAAACATCTTGGCTATCGCATCAAGCTGATTGCCTATTCAAAATTGGTTTCGTCTGGGATTCAATTAATGGTCGCTCCAATGCTGGTAAAGATTGGAGAGCCGCTGGCCGAAGTCAGCGCGAACTTTAACGCGGTTAGCGTCGTCGGGGATGCGATCGGCCAGGTCTTTTTTCACGGCCAAGGGGCAGGGCAGATGCCAACTGCTTCCGCGGTTGTCGCCGATATGATCGACACGGCGGTTGGCAGAACTTCGATTACTTTTGAAACACTTGAGCTTTGGGCCGATGGCCACCAACGAGTAGATTTTGCAACTCCCGGAAATTTGGAAGGGCGATACTACATGCGGTTTGACGTCGTCGATCAACCGGGCGTCATGGGACAGATTACTGGCCGATTGGGACAACATGGAATTTCGATCGCTTCCGTTTATCAGCACGAGTCGCAATCTGATCGCAACAAAACAGTTCCAATCGTCATAATGACTCACTCAGCCAAGGAATCTGCGGCTTCGGCGGCGATGAAACAGATCTCGGACATGCCCACCGTTGCCGATAATCCCGAACGGTTTAGAATTTTGAGCTAGTGGTGCGTCAGTCAAACCTGCGTTTAGTAGTTTGTCCCAAACCAAGGCTCTGGGTGCCATGCTCACGCGCAGCATGAGCATGCTTACGCCTTCGCGTAAACATGGCACCCGTCAATTTAGCCTGACGCAACCACTAGTCACCAAAAACAACACACAATTTCACTTCAAAGCCCAGACCGATCCGGCCCAAGTCGAGATGACGTTCAAGCTTTTTACCAAACGCGAATCACAACATGAAATATGTAATCATCATCCCGGATGGATGTGCTGACGAACCGCAGGATGAACTCGACGGAAAAACTCCATTGCAATCGGCCAACACGCCGACAATGGACGAGATCGCACGGCGAGGAGTCGTCGGACGAGCCAACCATACGCCCGCCCATCTTCCCGCTGGAAGTAGCGTCGCCAATATGAGCTTGCTGGGATACGACCCCATCAAAAACTACACGGGTCGCGCGCCTCTGGAAGCCGCTGCCCAGGGAATTTCGCTTGGTGATGATGATTGGTGCGTGCGTTGCAACCTCGTCTCGGTCAAAGACCAAACAATGAACAGCTTTACCGCTGGTCATATTTCATCAGAAGAAGCCAAAACGCTGCTTGCGACGGCTCAGGAAAAAATCACAGACTCGCGGCTTGAATTTATTCCTGGCGTTAGCTACCGCAACCTGATGATGCTTCGAGCGACAAAAGATTCTCCTGCTCCGTTTTCAAATGAAACGCGAGCCACGCCTCCACATGATCTTTCAGATAAAACGGTTGCTGAAGATTTCCCTCGCGGCCCCGGAAGCGACATGCTTTGCGAATTGATGAACCAAAGTTCAAATTGGTTCGAAGGCCACCCTGTCAACAAGGCACGCACCGACGCGGGAAAACTTCCTGCAACCAACATCTGGCTTTGGGGACTTGGCCGACGTCCGAATTTGGCTCCATTCAAAGAAGTCCACGGTCTCTCAGGTGCCATGATTACCGCGGTTGATTTGCTTCGAGGATTGGCTTCGTTGATCGGTTGGGATCGAGTTGAAGTTCCCGGAGCAACAGGCTACACCGATACCGACTATGCTGCCAAAGGGAAATACGCGATCGACACGATCCAAAAATACGACATCGTTTGCGTACACATCGAAGCACCAGATGAATCTTCGCACGAAGGCGACCTCGGCAAGAAAGTCAAATCGCTAGAAGAAATCGACGAGAAAATCGTTGCGCCCGTTTTGAAGTTTCTTGATGAGTCAGGCGAAGACTACCGAATTCTCGTCACGCCAGACCATCCGACTTATCTAAGCACCAAAACGCATACGCATGGCGATGTTCCATTTACGATTTGCGGAGCGGGAGTCGAACCGGACTCCAGCGAGCATTACAACGAAGCGGTCGCAGCAAGCAGCGAATTGGCAAAACCCAACGGCTGGGAGTTGATGCCTTATTTCCTGAAGTGATGCGAGCGAGGATGGGCTTATGCGGATAAATTCGGCACTGTATTTCAATCCACGTAAACTCATTCAAACAGCAATTCAATGAAATATGTGTTTCACACAGTGGACCCGTTTTCAGGTTGGTTCAAGTTTGTGTATCTTGGTTCGCTTAAGCCATCACAAAATTCTCAAACACTATCAAACGAAATCACGATTGGATTCGCATGCCCAAAACTGGCACAGTAGCCGTACTTCCCGGCGATGGAATTGGCCCTGAAGTTACCGAACAAGCGATTCGCGTTATCGAAAAACTGAATTCGAATTTCAACGCTGGCCTAACGTGTAAAACCGCCCCCGTTGGCGGAACGGCTTATGATCTGCATGGCCATCCGCTTCCGCCTGAAACGCTGGAACTGGCTCGGGCTTCCGATGCGATTTTGTTAGGTGCCGTGGGTGGACCAAAATGGGAATCGATCACGCGTGAACATCGTCCAGAACGGGCTTTACTTTCATTGCGAAGCGAGCTGGAGCTTTTCTCCAACCTTCGTCCGGCGTTGCTGTTTCCTGAACTTGCCGAAGCCTCAACGCTCAAACCAGAAGTCGTATCCGGGCTCGACATCATGATCGTCCGCGAGCTTACTGGCGGCATCTATTTTGGACAGCCACGTGGAATGGTCACCGAAGACGATGGCACGCGGATGGGATTCAACACAATGGTTTACCGCGAACCTGAAATTCGCCGTATCGCCCATTCAGCATTTGCCGTTGCTCGATTACGAGACAAACGTGTTTGCAGTGTCGACAAAGCCAATGTGATGGAAGTCTCCGAGCTCTGGCGAGAAATCGTCACCGACGTCGCGAAGGAATACTCTGACGTCGAGCTTTCACACATGTACATCGACAACGCTTGTATGCAGTTAGTGCGAGCGCCAAAGCAATTTGATGTGATCGTGACGACGAATTTGTTTGGTGACATTCTCTCTGATGCTGCTTCGATGTTGACTGGGTCGATCGGCATGCTTCCGTCGGCTTCGCTGGATGCCAACAACAAAGGGATGTATGAACCGGTTCACGGATCAGCACCCGATATCGCAGGTCAAAACATCGCTAACCCGTTAGCCACAATTTTGTCCGTCGCGATGATGTTACGCAGCACGTTTGAGAACGCTGAGTTGGCCGATAAAGTTGACGCCGCGGTGAAAAAAGTTTTGGCTGATGGGCTTCGAACTGGCGATATCGTAAACGAAGGTGAAACTCCTGTTTCGACCAGCCAAATGGGAGACGCGGTTGTCGAGGCTCTAGGATAAACTTGCGATGGCACGGTCGAAAACTGCAGTGCTGCCTGGTCAATCACTTACCAACTCATTCGTCGGTATCAAAGAAACCTACTGCGTTGAGCTTTTCAGCTAGAACCCGCGCGCCTTGTTCGTTTAGGTGAAGGTGGTCGGCAAAACCGGCCGGATCTGATAGCAAGCGAGAATGATCTTCGACATCGACGTCTATTTCGTCTCGCACCCAGTCGATCCACTCTTCGGCCTCGGTCAGCCGATCGCGGTAACGAGGATAGTAGGGTGCGATCAGGACTTTGACTTTGACACCATGTTCTTTTGCCAAACGCAAAACCTCCTTGATTGCCTCCGCGTTTTCAGCCACTTTGTGCAGTGAACTATCGCTGTCCTCAACCATCGCGCCGAGCATCTCTTCGTTTAGTTTTGAATCCATGATCCAAGATTGATCGCTTCCTCCAACCAGCAGGCTGCGCCACATCAGTGAACTGTTGTAGCGAAACAAGCGACTGATTTGAGTGCCCCAGTAAAACGTCCCGTTCCGCTCCTTGATTCGCTTTCCATAGGCTTTGTTTTTGTCCATCAAAATCGACATCCGCTCCAACGAGCCTTTTTCATCTTCGACCGAAATGCAACTCACTTCCAAAACCAACAGCTTGGGTACGGGATGATGTTTCAGATAGTCTTCCCAGATGATCGGCATGGTGACCGGCGGCAGCGCATTGAACGCCAAATTGGTGACCTTTTGACCGGTGATTTCTTCGATCGCGGGCGGGTGAAACATGTGCAACCCACGCGAGTTTCCCAGAACCACGATCTCCGCCGGCAGTTTGCTCTCGTACAACTGGGCATAGCGATAGCCGGTTCGCGAAAAAATACGTTCCAGAATTTCGCCGCCAATTCGATCTCCGACAAAGACGATCGCCAGAAAGATCAAAACCTGAGTTATTGTTTTTCGATTCATGGTCCTGCCTTTCTAAAACTGGAAATAGACAAACGCGTTGGAGCCGAAAGTCCCAAACAAGGCGATCGCCCAGAGCAGGATTGCGTAAGCGACAGGGCGTGAGCCTGGCACTAGTTCAAAAATCGTTTTGACTGGTACAAACTGAAATACAAACTCGCCACCCACCAGCAGGCAAGTCAGAGCCATCGCTTTGATCAGCGGAATGCGATTATGAAGCGACGAAGGTGAAAAGTTATCGAGTGAGGCGATTTGGCCGAACAACAATCCCGCCTCGGCTAGATCCTCGCTACGGAAAATGATCAGAGAGGCCGACAGGAATCCGATAACAAACGCGGATTGAGCAACGCGGACGATCCCGCTCAATATCAGAGAATTAAACTTGAGCGGAAATCGTTGAATCAGTTCCCGTTCGATCAACATGGCCAAACCAAACAAGCCGCCCCAGACCACATAGGTCCAAGCTGCACCGTGCCATAAACCGGCCAGCAACATCGTGAGAAACAGGTTTCGACGGGTCAGCCAATTGCTCCCCCGACTCCCGCCGAGCGGAAAGTAGAGATAGTCCCGCAGCCAAGTCGAAAGGGTGATATGCCAACGTCGCCAAAAATCAGCCAGCGAAGAAGCGAAAAACGGAAAATTGAAATTAACCGGCAACTTGAATCCCAGCATCCGAGCCGAGCCGATCGCGATATCGGAGTAGCCCGAAAAATCGCCGTAGACCTGAAACGAAAACAGCACTGCCAAAATAATCACGTTGATCGCACTGTAGCCGCCGGGAAAGTCGAACATCGGATCGACGACCAAAGCCAGCGTATCGGCGATCACCAGCTTTTTAAAGAATCCCAGCAAGACCTGTCCAAATCCGCTCACCACATCTTCCCAACGGTAGACTCGGTCGCTTTGCAACTGTGGCAAAAACACAGACGCCCGCACGATGGGGCCTGCAACCAGTTGAGGAAAAAACGACACGAACGTAGCAAACTTTAACCAGTCCGTTTCGTGTGGGATTTTCCTGCGGTAAACGTCGATGGAATAACTGAGTGATTGAAACGTATAAAACGAAATCCCAACCGGCAAAACGATATTTAACGTGGTCCAATCGAGAGTCACTCCGAATCGATTTGCCAGTACAGACAGGCTTTCAGCGAAGAAGTTGAAATATTTAAAGACCGCGAGAATACCGAGATTGGAAAACACGCTGAGGGTTACCAACCACTTACGTCGAGACTCCGACTCGGTCTTGCCGAGCGCCAATCCGATCAAGTAATCGATTCCGGTCGACAAAATGATCAGCGAAAGCAAATACCACTTCCACCAACCGTAGAAGAAATAGCTTCCCAGCAAACACAACCACAACCGGCCGCGGCCGTTCAGGTTCCAGTAGAGGCCGAAAAACAGAACGAAGAAAATTAAAAAGGCGAGACTATTAAAACTCATGCTGTATTACGCTTCGAAAAAGCTGATGGTGCATGAATGCGTCCGTGAGCAATCAGAAAGACTATCCCTATCGCTCGCCCAGCGTTTCCGCTGAATGCAAATCGAAAATCAAATTGGCTACCGCGACTAAGATTCATTGCTTTCTTTTCGTTTTTATCCTTGAATTTTAATATCAATTTTCGCGCTCACTCGCTTCAAATCCAAAAACTTGCTTTCATTGGGATCCGGTTTGTTTTTTGCCGATGACAAAAACCGACGTAGAATTCCGTATCCTTTTTCGGCCACAGCCAATGTTATCTGGGAGTCGATCTTGCGGTAGCGACTGTGATTGACCAATGTGCCGCCAAAACGAGACTTAAATTCGCGAGGCCCAAAGGCTTCATCGGGCCAACCCGCCCCGCCAAAATCGTATTCACTTAAACCCATTCGACAGGCGGTTTCGATTTCGTCCCAAACCAATGTGGCAACGCCAGAAATCCCTTTGGGCCGAGTCGTTCCGTTGTACCAGGCAAAATACCGATCCTTGTAAACCATCCCAACTGCGGCGGCGACATCGACACCATCGACATGCCCAACTCGAATCTGCAAAACCTCCGGCGGCAGGTGACGCACAGCGGCTTCTAGCATCTCTACCGGTGCCACTGGAACCTGCGAATGGGCGTAGCTGGTTTCGATCTGCCGATAGGCCCTAGCCATCAGTGCCTCGTTGTTTCCTTTTTCGATGACCAATCCCCGTCGCTTGGAAGTTCGGATTTTGCGCATCGTTTTCTTGATTCGCGAAGCCATTACGTGGTGCCCATCCGAGAGGTCGTTAATATAGTTGCAATAGTCCATCTGCATATAATTCGCAGCCTCGAGAGCTACCATTTCAACTCCCGACGATTTCATAGGTCGGACTTCAGTGAACAGGATCTGTTTGCCCCACTGCTTGTCATGAAACTCGATCAGTTTCGCTAACGCAGCAATCCCTTCGTCTGTGTTATCACAAATGGGTTCAGCAAACATGATTGAACGAGAAGCAAACCGCGACAACATCCCGCTAATCGTGGTGACTTTGACCGCACACAAGATCGCGACAATCTCGCCATTGGCATTTCGCGCGCCGATCCACAACGGCGCGTGCCCCGGTGTATCCTCAAAGACGCGGAACATTTCACGGGTGTGAAAAACCGACCCCTTGGGATGATTGTTTACGTATTCATTCCAACTGCGATGTGCGGTTAGCTTAAAAATACCCTCAGACATATTCGGGCCTTTCCGCTACAAACCCGCGTTGCCTTTTTTTCCGATCGTTAAAAGTATGATCGACCTGCTTTACTGCAGCGTTGGCATTTTGGTGCTCGTTGTTCTCCTCACTACGTGAGTACGAATCTACAGAACTTGCAAAGGACACTGGAAGAAAGGGAAAGAAAATTCGAATCCTGCTTGGCATATTTTTTTTAAACGAACAAAGACGAGCGTGAATACTTCACGGCCACATAAAATCAGAGCTGCTAAATCTCAATGGCTACATAGATTATACTTAGAAGAATCCTTTGGACGGCAACAATATTAGCAATCTAAAGGCGGCACTTTGCCTGGAACTGAACCTGGGCTACCCTTTGTGCGTGCTCCCAACAATGCAATGCACCTAATTCTTGTCTCAAAAAGCAGGGTAGCACCGATTCTTGAATCGGTGCCAGCGAAGCGGCAAGAAGCATCACGTTGAGACTCAGATACTCAGTTCGGCCAGAAGAAAGTTACCTCCTGTGCTTCGCACCCAGATTCAAGAATCTGGGCTACCCTTTGTGCGTCTATCGACGCACGTTGCCTTGCCGAAGATGTTCGGCTTCCAGGTTTGCGAAGTTGCGAAGCATAAAGAGAGCCTGAACGACACGCAGCGATTAAAGCTTGACGGGGCCGTCTTTACATAATTCAGCCAAACCGAATGTATCGATCTGGTGTCCCATCGCGTGAGCAATTGCTAACCACAAACGTGTTGTGGAAGTATTTTTGGCGATTGTATACCGCCCCATTTCAAAACCGAAACCGCCACCCACCATCACCCATGGCAGATTGTTCAGGCTGTGCGAGTTGCCATGACCAAGCTCATTGGTCCAGACCACCATCGTATTATCAAGCATCGATTGGTCAGTTCCCGGCTCTTTCGTATCTTCAAGTTTCTTACACAGATAGGCCATCTGCTCAGCGTACCAAGTGTTGATACGGCGGAGCTTTTCCTGGGTATCTTTATTGTTGTCCGGGTTATGCGAAAGTTGATGATGGCCTTCATTGACATCCAGAAAACGCATCTTTGCGTTGCCAACTGAATTCGTAAACTGTAGCGTCGCGGTTCGATTCAAATCGTTGACAAACCCGTTGACCATCAAATCAATTTGCATCTTCGCCAACTCAGGCATATTGTCATCGTTGTCCGCAATGTTTTTGGGAAGCTCGATTGGTGGCGCTGTGTACTTTTTGGATTGCTGGTTGTTTTTCAAATCGTTGCCCATCTGTCGGACAATCGATTTATGCGAATCGAGCAGCTTTAAATCGCGTGGATCGACTGCGGATTTAGTGGCTTCGATATCGCTTTGGACTAAATCCAAGACGCTCAACAAGTTCTCACGATCGCGTATCTTGCCATACATTTTTTCGAACATCCGATAAGGATCACTGATCGGAGCAACCGGCTGGTTCGGTCCAGAATAAACCATTCTCGTCCAAGGGTTGGCTTTGTTGGGAACGTTGACGCCAAACTCCAGCGAGCCAAAACGTGTCTTGGTTTCTTCATTGGATTGAAGGAAGTTTTTGATTTCCTGGTCAATCGAAATCCCGCTTGCCCAACCGGCTGGCGTGTGCGAACCGCCCTGAACATTGCCCGGCAAAAGCTCGTTTCCAGTCAGCAAGCAGCTCATCCCTCGCATATGATTATCACCATCGCCGCGGACTTTGTTACAAACTCCTTTGACGAGCAACATTTTTTCGCGAAACGACTCAAGCGGCTTCAAGACTTGATCCATCTCGAAATCGGGACCCTCCGTTTTTGGCCAAAAGCCTTCGCGCACCATTCCGTTGGGTGAGAACATGATTACCAAACGCTTCTTTGATTGAAGCGAACGATTAGGCATCATCCACGTCAAACCTGCCCAACTGGACAACCCCGGAAACGCCAAAGCTAACGCGCCTGCGCCTTTTAAAAGTTCACGCCGTTGAAGTTTTTTCTTCATGTTCATTTCTCAACTTTTTCTTCTTTGACGCCATAATTGATGACGACCAAAGCAATCTCGACGAGTAATTCTCGAACGTTGAAATCCGATTCAACGAATCGTTTGTGTAGACGGTCAAGCTGCTCCGCCCCGTAAGCGTTGATCGGTTGTTTTGCATAGTGCTGAAATAACTGACTAACGAAATTTCGCTGAGCCCTCTGGTTGTTGATCACGAATTCCGCCAAGTCACGAGCACCATTGAGTTCAACTTTTTCACCATTGGGCGTGTTATAAACCGTGGAAACTTCAATTGGCTTTTTCTTTTCTTCGGTTCGAAAACGCCCCACCGCGTCAAAATTCTCCAAACTAAATCCAAGTGGATTGATCACGGTATGGCAACTCATACAAGCAATTTCTTTCGTCTGATGTTCCACTCGCTGACGCGTTGTCATCTTTGGATCAAATTTTTCCGTCAACGGTTTTACATCGTCGGGCGGTTGGCGAAGCCGACGCCCAAGCAACTGCTTGGCCACAAACACTCCACGGTGAATCGGCGAGCTGTCTTTGTGATACGCCAATCCAGTCATCAAATAGGGATGCGTCAAAATGCCCGCACGCTTTTTGGGATCAACCGAGACTTTTTGGAATGCCTTTTCTTTGAATCCGTCTTCTTTGGCATCTACATCATAAAATTTTGCCAGTCGCGGATTGACGTACAAATAGTCCGCAAGGAATAGCTGACGGAAATCGGATTTGTCGTTCCAGATCACATCATTCAAATACAGATCGAGGCTGGTTTTGAGGTCGGCAACGATCTGATCGTCAAAATCTGGAAACGCATCTTTGTCTTTACTGACTGCGGAGCCATGCTCCGTCTTGAGCCAGTAGTGAAAAAACGAGTGTAGCTTCTGGCGTGAACGCGAATCGTAGACCAGCCGGTAAACTTCTCGCTTCGTGATTGCTTTTTTACCTAACTCACCCTTGATCGCCCATTCGACCAAATATTTATCGGGTGACGAATCCCAAAGACAAAGTGCCATTCGCCGCGCGATTTGGTGATGCTGGTCTCGTTGCTGGATCGCAGGGTAAAGAAATCGAGGAGACTTAAGCGTCATGATAACGACGCGTTTAACTTGGTCTTCGATCGAAATCTCTTTTTCAAAATGCTGATCAACAAAGAACTGGCGATCTTCATCCGTTAAGACTTTGCAAAACGCGCGGCTAACGAATTTGTAACAAAACTCTTTGACTTTCTTCGTTGAGTCGTCCGCGGTCAATTTCGATTTGGCAAGATCCCAAATCCGCTCGGAAACCCAATTGGCCGTCTGGATCGCACCGTCTGTTGTGGCAGCATCCCACTGCGGCGAAACAGAGAGTCCGCGTTCGTAACCGAAACTTGCATCGTCGGCAGGAAACGTCGTTGAAACGACACAGCATTCAGGAGAATAGTTTTGAATCAAAGACGATTTTGGAATCACATGACGTTTTCCACCTGGCGGCCGCCAAAGCAATCGCATTTTGGCTGGCGGTTTCGGATAGGAAAACATTTCAAGTTTCAAAGAAAACGGGCGACCGGCAAGCAAATAGATCGATGCTTTGTGCTCGACAACCTCGTCGGACCGGACGTCTCGGTCAATCAATGGCGTTTTCAAGTTGTTTACAAAAAGTTGAAACCCATTCTTTGATTCAACAACGAATTCGTAGCTACCTGTTTCCGGCGGGACCACGCTGCCTTCCCAATAGACGGAAAAGCCATGGTTCATCTTGTTGACTTCTTTTTTCTTTTTCTTGACCTTCTTGAGATTCTTGTATTCGCCGGTCGGGTCAAAGTGCGGCACTCCATCGCCATAGTCAACCGTATCGTCGATTTGCTCGGAAAGCAGTTTTTCTTTTGTCGGATGACGGGAAGCGAAATACTTTGCCCGGATTCCGCGCTTTTCTTTCGGGATATAGAAATCTCGCCTGAATGTGCCAACCAATTCAGCCACCGACTCGCGGTATTGCCTCACAGTTAAACGTGAAAGCTCAATTCTGGCTGTGTTTAAACGAGCTTGGGCTTTGGCTGAATAGAAACCGTCATAGACAAATTTGGCGACGGCTTCGGCTTCTTCGGCGACGCAGGAATCTGGATCTTCTTCAGGCATCGAAGCGGAAATATATTTTGCCAATTCGGCAACAGACAAATCGCCTTTCAATGGATGCTTAAAATGATCCTTGTTTCCTTCGCCTGCTGCCCCATGGCACGACGCACACTTGGCCATGTACGAGGATTTTCCGATCTCGTTTTTATCGTCGGCCTGCCTGGTTGTTGAACCCCGATTGGGGTTCGATTTACTCGCCAATCCATTATCCCAGCGTGCGCTTCGCGACACTGGGCTCTGGAGTAAAACCCCTTGGGGGTATCGCCCCGCCGATTCCGTGTGCAGTCCTTGCCTTTGAGCGTTGGTATTTTGGGGCTCGTTGTTGTCATTGCTGGCTGAGTACGAAGCTACTTGCGGCTCGTTGTTGTCATCGGTGGCTGAGCACGAAGCTACTTGCGGCTCGTTGTTCTCGTTGCTGGCTGAGTACGAAGCTATCGAACTTGCAAAAGACACTGCAAGAAAGCAAAAGAGAATTCGAATCCTGCTTGACATATTTGATTGATTGAAAAGAAAGGCGGGCGCGAATGCTTCGGCCACCTGTTTATAAATCCTTCAATGGCCACCTGAATTATACACCGCAGAACCTATTTGACGGCAACAATATAGGCAATCCAACAGGCGGCACTTTCGGCATCGTCGACTCGGTCCCACCGCTCGATATCTTCGCCGTCTTCGTCTTTTTCTTCTATTTCCCAGTAAACATGACTGGAACTGAAACCCGCTTCTTCGAGCATTTCGCGAACCTCGGCAATACTCCAAAACCGCCAATGATATTCGAAAGCGTCCTTCAGCTTGCTGCCGTCTTTAAATTTAAAGCTGATTGAAAAACTGCAATCGTGATTGATTGGGTTGTAACAAATCTGTTTCCAGTGGTACTTGAAACCGTTCTTGCCCTTTTTGATTGTCCGTTTGTCGACCTGGCCTTCGATAAAGCAATCACCACCGCCCATCATATCCATGATCATGATGCCTTGCGGGCCAAGGTTAGCACGGGCCGCTTTGAAGTACTTGATTACTTCCGCTCGCGTCTTGAAAATCCAAAACGAGAAATTCTGCGCTGCCAAAATATCGACTTGTGGACGATTCCTTGTTCGGACGTCCTGTTCAAGCAACCGAACGCGGCTTTGTTGCTCGTCGTCAAGCTTCGAAAGATTATTGTCTTTGCCCCATTGTAATGTCGTGGGGCACAAATCAACGCCGAGCGCCGTTCGTTTCTTGTTGGACTTTACCCAAGAGCAACAGACCGCAAACGTTCCGCAAAAATCTTCGCGAAGCGTATAGGGCTTTCTTCGAAAGAAATCCTTGTAGGCTTGCTCGAAAAATTCAACTTCATGGCTCGGTGACTGGACCGATTTTTGATAGCAGAGAAACTTGTCTGCTTTCTCTGCCATTGTCTTTTTGGTTTTGGTCTTGCTCGAACTGCCCATTATTTCGCTTTGTTTGGATACTTCGTCGTTGTTGTCAATCAAAGATGTTATTTCCACTCCGCTGGAATGGAACTCCAATTCTAACGATATTTCGCGAATTTAGGGAAACGCCCTCAGAAAGAATTTCAACCACAAATTAATGGCTGATCAAAAGGGTTAATTGACTATCGCACGCAACAAAAAATGGAGGACATGACCAGCATGTCCTCCCAACGTTTACAGAATTATTCTCTACGGTCTAAGGTTATTTCACCAACTCCAATGTACCGGCGTCAGAAAGATTTTCCCAAGACTGGTTCGTGGCGTCATTCCACTTTGTTGTTGAAGAACGAGTTCCGTCACCCGTGTCGTTATTGACTTGAGCATCGAATCCGATTTTCTGACCGGCTTTCAAGCCATCAATTTTGATACGAGCTTCAACAATGTAGCCTGTTTCGGTTTTCGTCACGGCCGTTTCGTAATTTGCGATGTCGTTATTCGGACCAGCCGTCCCATTGCCCGTTGCGTCGGTTCGATACTGAGCATCATCGGCGTCGTAAGAATCAACGCGAGAAAAGTTTGAATCAACGAAGAACTCAACGGAGTCTTTCTGCCAATCTTCACCGCCATCGGTCGCTATTTTTGAGTCAGTCACTTCGGCAAGACAATAAAGATGACCATCATCCCAAAGACATTTAACCCAAGCAGTTGAAGCCGTCTCGTCGCCCGTCAATCCGTCGTGCTCGTCAATCTCGCGATTAACGTGCATGCGAGGTACGTCTTTCCAAATGTCATCAATTTTGCCATCGATGGTCGGCGTGCCGTGCATGGCTTTTCCAGTTCTCGTTTCGCTACCGGTCAACTCTTTGATGCGAATGTTTTTCCACTGAACATCAAAGGGCCCAGCATTTTTGCCAACGCTGTGAACTTGCAATCCAAAAAAACCTTTTCTGGATTCGACGGCTGGGCAATCAAGATCTTCAACATACGTGCCATTGATCCAAGTTTGAATTCGACTTCCATCAGCGACAACGCGGTAGCTATTCCACTCGCCGTTTTTGAAAACCTTCTTGATGGTTCGAGTCTTGCTAATCCAACCGCGACCAGTCCCTTCAGAGTAAATGTATCCAGACTCGCCAGGGTCGGCTTCGATTTCAACCTGCGGTCCGTGGACGCGACCTTTCTTGAAGTCCTCTTTGCTGAGCGAGCGGATTTGAACACCTGAGTTCAATTTGTCGTGGACCTTTACGTCAAATCGCAAATCGAAATTGCTGTATTCTTTTGTTGTGCAAAGAAAAGAGTTGGGACTTCCTTCGGCGGTCATACCTTTGATCATGCCATCAACGACTTCATAAGTTGCGGTGCCGTTTTTCTGCTCCCAACCGTCAAGCGTTTTGCCGTCAAACAATGCCGTAAAGCCTTCTTCAACGTCGTCAATCAAATGCATAATCTTGCCAGACAATGCTGTTCTGGTCGTGATCTCTTGTGTTGGGTCCGCGTTCAATCCCAAATCGCCTTGTGCCCATGCCGACGTCAACATTGCGATGACGAACCCGGCCGCCATCAAATTGGTTTTAATTTTCACTTTGTCTACTCCGCAGTATTTGTTGTAGTTAATTTAGTTGGCTGCCAGAAACTGACGGCATAATTTTCTATCAAGCTGCCTGTTGTGACTGATGGCATTGAGATAGTTTAATAACGTCCGCTAGTTTAGTAACGGGCGATCCAATCCGCACACTCAACCATAAAATTCGACTGGATTTTTCATGAAACCTGCGACTCCCCCAAACGGCAAATGCCCTCAAGCGGGTTCACGGACGGAGTGCCCATTGGTCTGCAAGTATAACCATTTTGAGTCTGACGATCTAACAATCGATGCTTGGGAGCTAAAGTGCCTGGATTGCGGCTGGCGGGATACGATCGGTTACCGCAGCGACGAGGTGGACGAGGATGAAGTCGACGAGGACTTCAATCCGAAAAAGTGCCCGTTTTGCCACAAGTCAGACCTGCCACCGGGGCAACGTCCCTGCGAGGCTTGCTAATAAATAATATTGCGATTGCGGCAAAAGAAGATCCGAAGCCGCAAGATTTCAGTGGCTCACAGTGATGGAAACCCGACGCGTAAGCGAGGGTGCAACAACATCGTTGATGGCGAGTCAGTGAACCTTAACCTGAGCCGTTTTGGCGATAGCCACGGTTAAATGGAAACCCGACGCGTGAGTGAGGAAGCGGTTTCTTTCCGCTCCCTCGCTAACGCGTCGGGTTTCCATTGAGCTTCGCGTCTAAGTGCGCCTACCGACGCACTTAAAGCAGGTGCGGCTTACTTAAGGCGCAATGTAACGAAGTAAATTGCGAACCGGCTGACCATCTACGTAAGCAGTCGGCTGGCCGATGATGCCTTGGCCAAGATAAGTCCCAGGTGACAAGCTCTGCAGTCGGATCAGTGGCGTGTAAACTCCGCTGCCACTAACAAACGGCGTCCACCATCGCGCGCCTTGTGCACCAAACTGAGGCGTGCCAAATTGAGCACCACCAAATTGAGCATTTCCAAATTGCGGCGTACCGATTCCAGGTTGAAGTTGGAATCCTTGGCCGATTTGCGGAGCAACAATTCCAGATCCCACCGCCGGATTTAACGAAGGGGCTTGAAACGCTGGAGCTTGGAAAGCCGGTGCTTGGAACCCCGCTACAGTTGGGTTGAACCCAAACCCTGCGGCTGCGTTTGGAACTTGATGGTTTGGTGTACAACAGCAATTCTGAGCGGTACGACAAACAGGAGCTTGAAACGCAACCTGTCGAAACGCAGTCGTTGCCCCGGTCTGACCGGCGTTGTTACTTGCCGTTCTAGTTTGACTCAAAGTCGTCGATCGCTGCTGTTCAACGGGCGCCCTTGAACTGACTCGAGGTGCCGCAGCGCGGTTCAATCTGAACGCAGCATTGTTGCTATAACCATTGTTCGCATTTCCAGTGGGTGCATTTGATTGTGCACTTACGCGCGAAGGATTGGTTTGATTTGAAAATGCTTGATTTGGATTTACTTGATTGGGATTTACTTGATTGGGATTTACTTGATTTGGATTGGCTTGAGCTGCAAATGCTTGATTTGAATTCGATAGCAGTGAGTTTTCTCGGAGGTTGTAAACTGACTGAGCCTGTGCCGTTGATGCAGCAGGGCCAAAGTTCCCACCAAGGTTTCCGGTAGTTGTGTTGGCCCCAAACGAACGACTCGCAAACCGAGCTTCCGCATTGTTGTTTCGAGATAAGCTACCAGGTTGTGAAGCCGCAGCTCCACGAGGTGGTGAGCTTGCTGGATAAGGATAAGCTCCCGCTTGAGATTGCCCGGCTCCTACTAACCCTGTCTGGTTTGATTGAGGTGCAAACCCAGCCCGAACGGTTGCGCCACTTCGCTGCGCAAAACTTTCGCTCTTTGGAAGGGCAGCAATTTCCTCACGAGACTGAAGCGGTTTTCGAAATCCCGCGTCTTGAGCACTTGTTGAAGAACTAAACCTGCCGATAAGCGAACTCGCTGCTAGACCAGCCAGCGCAATAACAACGCACTTGGGAAATCGACTCATGTTCTTCCTTTAAGGTGGGGGACCATCTTCGATCGAATCGACAAAGACAACACGTCTACTGAAGACTGTAAAAATGGGAACAGTTAAGTACCAAATCGGAATTAGGCCGCCAACGCCAAAGGTTTGTTTCGTGCAAGAACCCCTTAAATTCGCCGCTAGCATTCGATGCTTTGCGGTAATATCGGTCACACAGATAGATAGTGCGGCAAAGGACTTATGTACCGCAGAGATATTGAATCGGCATTTAAGAACGCATGGATTTCGATGCATCCGATTTTTTGTTTTTCAATTTGGCGATCCCGATTCCCAAGAAGCCAAATGCGATCGTCATCAATGGGCTGATCCAGTTAAAGAAGCAGTAGGGTGCATACAAAAGCACATCGACACCCAGAACACCACTTTGAGCAGCCCCGCAAGTGTTCCAAGGAATCAAAACGGATGTCACAGTCCCTGAATCTTCCAAGGTTCGGCTGAGATTTTCCGGCGCCAATCCACGCTCTTCAAAAGTTTCACGGAACATCTGTCCGGGAACGACGATTGCGAGATACTGATCAGACGCAGTTGTATTCACAAACATGCAACTTCCTGCAGTGGTCGCAACCAAAGCTCCGTTGGACTGTGACATGGCAACCAAGGGCTCGGTAATTCGGCGTAAGAACCCGCAGGCTTCCATAATTCCGCCAAAACACATCGCGGTCAGGATCAACCAAATCGTATTGAGCATTCCCTTCATACCTTTACCTTTCAGAAGCTTAGCCGCCGCGACCTTTGCTTCTTTTTTCGGAAACGTCTCGTCTAGTTTAAGATCTAGTTTTTTAAACTCTTTCTGAGTCAAATTTGGATTACCAGTCTGACGTCGGGCACTTGCCAATTTCGCAGCGCTCAAATCTGCCTTGGCAGCATCCGTTGCGTCTTCAGATACTGCAGCCGTTTCAAACGACATTGAGTTAATAAACGCAACATACGATCGCTTGAGGTAGCTGGGTGTTTTGGTTGTAACTTCTTCCGTATCCGGATCAGTAACCTTAACATCAGGCAGATTGGCAATTGCAGTCACCATCTTTGGCTGACACGCAATCGCCAACACGCCCCCTAACACAGCACCGACAAACAATGCGGCAACCGCATCGAATTTCAAAACCACCATGATCAGAACGACAAGTGGCACCATCAACAAAGCTGGACTAAGTGTATTGAAATGTGAAGCGACCTCGGATTTCAAAGCCGCAGTGTCGGTAACAAGTGCTGTTGGCTCTCCGCTAAATCCAATTGCAAGATAAATCGCCAATGCGATCGTGAAACTTGGAATCGTCGTCCAAAGCATATATTTGATGTGCCGAATCAACTCAGTGCCAGCCATCGCTGCAGCAAGGTTCGTCGTATCGGACAAAGGCGAAATTTTGTCGCCGAAATAGGCTCCCGAAATAATCGCCCCCGCAGCAAGCGCTTCGTTTACACCAAGTGCTGAACCGATGCCGAGTAACGCGATTCCGACCGTGGCGACTGTCGACCAAGAACTTCCCGAGGCAACCGAAACAATCGCACAAACGATAGCCGAAGCAAAAAGAAAGATCTTTGGATTGAGAATATCCAAGCCGTAATAAATCATGGCCGGAACAATTCCACTCATCATCCACGTACCGGCAAGCGATCCAATCAAAAGCAAAATCAGCATCGCAGTTAACGCGGAACCAATGGCTTTCTCAACGCCACGCAACATTAATGAAAACGGAATCTTGAGCCAAAAACCAGCGATCGCCGCGCCCGCAGCAGCCAACAAAAGTGCAATTTGGTTTGGGCCGTAAGAGGAATCTTCACCGAACAGGACGACATTGATTCCAAGCAAGCCAATCAAAACCAAAATCGGGGCCAGCGCGATAAAAATAGACGCACGCGGGACTTCAACATCGACTTGGTTCATTGATGGACCGTGTAGGTAAGTGGAAATTTTTCAAACCACCATTTTTGCTGCCGCGACAGCTTTGTCAATCATTGGAACTCTGGCATCAGCGACATTGCCGGCGAATACTCATTAAGCCCACTGAACCAACGGATGTGAAATCGCGCGTAAAGTAATACAAAATCGTAAACCGAGTTCTCTTTGGCTTCGATCACTTCGCGTCAAACGCGAACGCAGGATCAAATTCACTCTACGCGGCTTCTTCTTCAACGTTTGGACTGTCGTTGGAAATGACTAACTCCGAAGCCGTTGAAATTCGCGAGTTGAAATGATTGGGAGCGGCGATTGGGATGGTTAACATGAATCGCGTCCCATGTTCGTCTGAGGAATCGAAATCTATTTCGCCGCCGTGAAGCTTGGCAATCGTCCAGACTTTTGAAAGCCCAAACCCCAGCCCGCGACCAGCTTCTCGACCTGAGAAAAAAGGGTCGAACAAATGGCGACGCACCAAATCAGAAATGCCTTGGCCGTTGTCGCAAACGGATACCTCGATCGCGTCAGATTGCTCAATTCTCACATCAATTCGTCCACCTGGCTGCTCCGATGAACCAATGGCTTGAATTGAATTTTGAATCAGGTTTTTTATCGCAACACTGATCTGGGTCGGATCCAGATTCGCTTGATCCACCCCGGCCCCAACAACGACTTTGAAATCAATTTCGGGAGACGCATTAAAAGTTGGTTTTAACTCGTTTACCAATTTCGACATTAATAGACGTAGTGAAACCGTTTGCCGCTTCAATGCCGGTGGATGCGCGAACAACATCATGTCCGAAATCATTTCATGAGCACGAATGGCTTGCTCATAAATAACCGACAATTTGTGGCGTTTTTGCGGGGAGTCTTCAACTGCCAACATCGTTTGTGCTCGCGTGGCAATGTTGGCTAACGGATTGTTGATTTCATGACTAGCGCCGTAGGCCAGTTGCTTCATCGAAGCCAATTTTTCTTCGTGCAAACGCTGGTCGAAGTTCTTTCGCAACTCGGCATTGGAAACCGCCAACTGAAACAACTCCTCAAGCTTCAAAGGCGAATCGCTGGAATCGTTTCCCCAATCGTTTTGCCAATTCTTGATCGCTTGTTTCAAAGTCGCGTCGTGTCGAATACTTTTTGATTTGAATTGATCGGCGCGAATTTCAGCTCCAAGAATCCCTTTGACCATTCGCTTAAGATCAGCTTGCGGATACTGAGCCCCAGAAAACGCCTGAATGAATTTCAAGATCGAGCGGCGAAACTTGGCGTTACTGCGTGCGCGAAAGTATGGTCTTAAGCTTTCGGCAAGTTCGTATTTCCGAAAACGCCGCGACGTCGTGACTTGCTTTTCATCCAGAAGGGTGCTTATCAAATGATCGTTGGCCCAATCAATAAGCTCGGAAGAAGTTTTCTGTTCGCATTTCGAAAGTGCAAACGTCATCAGAGTTGGATTGAGCCGAAGCAAGCTCGTGATTTCTTTGCGATTGCCCGCCGCACCGACCAAACGAATCAAGTCAATTGACGGACATGGCAATTGGATTGCCATGCGATTACTTGAGTCTTCCCATGTGATCGAAAGCCAGCGCACGTTTCACCTGATATTTGAAAAAAACGCACCTCGACTAAGCCGGGTGCGTTTGTGTTTTGTTGGCATCAAGAATCGAAGTCAAAAAGCAACGGCATTAACCAACCGCTTTGTTTTCCATTTCAAGGATTTCACAGCCGCGCTCAAGAAGTTTGTCCACTGAAAATGGCTTGTTCATGAAATCATCGGCACCGGCGGCTCGTAGATCGGCAATTTTGTCCTGCTCAACCATACCCGAAATGCAAATGATTTTGACGGACTTCATCGTTGCATCGCTGCGAACACGTTGGCAAACTTCTTTGCCGTTGATATCCGGTAGCATTACATCGAGAATTACGAGATCTGGTCGAAACTCTTTAACCAACATTCCAGCACCAAAGCCATTGTTAGCCGTTTTGATTTCAAATCGACCGTCTCGTGCAAACACGTCGACCATCAACTCTACCAATTCTTCATCGTCGTCAACGACCAATAGCTTACGCTTTCCGCTTTCCAAAGCGTCGGTCGGAATCCCATTCTCTTTCATGAAAGAGTAAAGCTGCTCGCGCGGAATTCGACGAAAACGGCTGCCAGGAACTCGGAAACCCTTCAGGCTGCCGTTATCAAAACAACGAATAATCGTCTGCTGGCTAACCTTACAAATCTTGGCTGCTTCGCCAGTAGTAAAGACTGTCTTGGTACTCATAAAACCATCCTCTCCCTAGGTGGTCGGGTATTCCGACGGTGGCGTCAACTTGGTTGATATTCAATTCCAAAGTTGACTTTTGTGTTTGTTTTTCCTGACACTCGTTTTTTTGTGTTCGTTCATCCGACACTTAGTTGCTTGCGATCCTCTCGATGACGTTCATCGCCAACACTGTATCCACCACAAACTACTGAGACGAGCTAGTTGGCAACTTCGACCATGTTCTCCAATATTGCCGATCTTGCCAATGCACCCGAATTATATATACCCTGCGAAAGCGGTCAAGATTGATTGGAACGCCCTAAACCTCTGCCTGCTGTCAACTTAAAGGAGATGGGTAACGAAAAGCTATCAAATTTCGCGCTGTCGCTTAGCCCCCAGCCATCCCAATATTAATTAACTATTCAAAACACTTATGCTTCGACCGCCCAATCATTCCCTTTGAACCCCCAAACTCCTGCAAGTTTAGTGGCTTTACTAGTCAAATGAGAGCCAGCGTTTTTGAAGTGTTAGTTGAATTGCAGTCCAATGCACGCCAAAGAGTTTACGGATTTGAAAACCGGTTAAGCAATTTCCTACAGCATTTGGGGGGCGACTTAATGGGAATGGAGATGTTTGGAAATCGTTCAAACGGCGCTTAGAAGAAAAAAAACGCTTAGCCAATCAAGCTTGGTCAAGCGTTTTCTTATCGGGTTTTTCAATTGGCCTATGCCTTACCTAGTTTCCATCCTTGGCTTTCTTGCCTTCAGTTTCATCATCCGCATCGTCCTCATCTTCGGCTTCTGATTCCTCTTCTATTACAACCCGTTTGGCCAAATCATAAACAGCGCCTTCTTCAAGCGCGAGAAAATCGTCTTGTCCTGGAATAACAGGTTCCCGTCGATTGTAAAAATGGACTTTGCTTCTCCCGACGACTTGAGCGCGAGATTTTTGGACGATGATCGCCGTGGCTTCATCAAGCCCCACCCCAAGCAACTGCGGATAAGTATCAACGAGTTGAGTCATATCTTTCTGTCGTCGACGCTGTGAGAAGTGCTGATCGATCGCGATACCACTAATGAACCCTAACCCGCGTTCGTAACCGGGAGCCATAATGTCAAAGTTCGCGACGGGGTTAGCTCGACACATGTACGCGGCTTGAATTGAGGCGCCAGCTGACGAACCACCAATCACGCCACCGCGTGCAAGTACGTCTTTCATCAACTTGTGGGCTTTGGTTCCGTAATAGGAATCGGAAAAATTCCACTGCCGCCCGCCGCCAAACCAAATCCCGGTAGCGTCTTTTAAGGGAGCCAGGAACTCTTCGTCGGAGTTGGCCTTGTTTCGATCCTTGGTGTGGATAAAGGAAGCAGACTTAACGCCCATCCTTTTCCAGACCTCAACCATCCGCTGGGGTGCTCGGACCTCGTCGGCTTCGGAGCAGGGAACATAAACCATCTTTGCTTCTTTTCCTCCAGCCATCTCAACCATTCGCTCCATCAAACCTCTTGGCATTCCACCGCCACCCACGATGATCAACGTTCCGTTTTCTACAAACGGTTTGGGAGGAGTCTTGGCAGGAAACGGTTCAACGGTTCTTTCAATGGCGTCACGTCGCCAAGCCGTTAGATCAACTATTGTGTTGTACGGGTTTGCGCGACGTGAAACGGCTTGGCCAACGTGCAAAACGCGCAATGGCTTTTGTTCGTTTGCCATCAAACAAAAAGTCGATTTACCTGAACCGATCACGCGTATTTTTCGGCCCCGCAATACAATCGCCGTGTCTTTTGCGATCCCAATTCCCACGCAGCGTGGTCTTCGGCCAAGCATTCCCAAAAGTTCGTTGCGATCTTTGCCGTCCTCGTAATCAGTCATGATCAGCGAGTCTGGAATCAAGTTGACGCTCGGCCGAATCAAAACCGATTGGCCAACCAGATCTTTCGCTTGGGTAACCCAATCAAATTTAGCCAACTCTTCGGTCGCAGGACCGTTGACGCATGCTAAACCCCCACGATCCACAACGTCTTTCACCAAACCGGTGACTTTTTTGAGAATCACAGCTTGCGATTTGGTTACTTTCTTATCCGCCCCAATCCAAACTGCATTGGATTGTTTGATCGCTTCGACAAAGTCGTCGGAGACTTCTTTCTGGTCTTTGGAAACAGACAATGTGGTTAGTTGAGTAGCGTCACCCATTTCTTCTTTGAATTGTTCGGCATCCCATGTTGTCGCATCTTCGAAACAAATGAAGACTGATTTAGTGTCCTCTTTGCTTGCGCTCCTCAAGAATGCTTCAGCGGCTTCCTTTGGCAATTCGCCTCCGCCGCCTGCGATGACGGATCCTTGGATTTTCAAATCGACAGGCCAAAGTTCGAATTTTTCATCAAACGATTGGGCTACAACGTCTTGCGCTGCAACCAACGATGTCAGGACCAGCATTAACAACAAAAGACATTGCGTTTTGAAATTGATCAACATAACTCCTCCGGAAGATTAACGGGTAGCAGACCAGACTAACCCGATTCAAGACCGTAGTCGAGTTGTTAGTTGATTGGGCGCGCAAAAAAAATGGCCGCTGTAAACAGCGACCATTTTTGTTTCTTTTTGAACACTCAGGTTGCAAGTAAAATTACTTGCGGCGACGGCGAAGCATCAAACCCAATCCGCCAAGTCCCAACAATGCAACTGATGTTGGTTCTGGAATGGCTGAAAATGTGTCGATCTCAAAATCGCGACCGGGGGCGGTAGCAAAGTCATATTCAATGGAAACTGAATCCAATTGAGTAAAATCAACTCCAGTAAAGCTTGCGAAATCAACCGTAGCAACACCCAAATTTGAATTGGCTGGAATCGTTACGAATTGCGTATCGGTGTTTGAACCCGAAGTTGCCGTGATAGACAAAACATCTGAGATCGGGAAGCTTGAATCAGAACTCACAAAATCCAATGCGAATTGGTTGCTGACCCCGCCTTCGGTAAAATCGAAGCTAGTGAAATTGTCGTAAACCAACGAGCCAGTGATCTCGTCTTGCGAACCTTGCGAAATAGCCAGCCGACCACCAAACCCCATGAATCCGTTACGTTCGTCTCCGCCAAGGTCAACAAGCGTCAATGTATCGTCACGTTGGCCACCAAGAATACTTGTGGCTGAAGTACCTTGTGTTGATGTTCCCACTGTTGTTCGAAAAATGTCGTTTCCTGCATCAAATGTATCGATGATGATGTCAGCATGAACAGTGGAAGCTGCCAAAACAGCGAACGCGAAAACTAATGAATAAATTCTCATGGTGGTCTCCTTGTTGCGTCCCTAATTTGGATTGGAAAGTTTGTTGATAGGAGGGACTACCCTTGACACTCAATAAAAGTGATCAGGACATTTCTCCAATTCGTCACGTCGCGAGAGACTCTAAAAGAAAATGAGCCCGATTTGAGGACGGTTGAGAATTGTTAATCCAGTCGTAACGGTTAGGTAAACTTTGCGGGTTAGGGGCAGATAGTGAAGCAACTTTGCTAGCATGCTTGGTGCAAACGTCATAGCTTGTTGCTTTCGCAGCCTCTGCTTGACCTAAAAAAAGTCTGTGTAGGGACTTAGGTACTCTGCCAACGATTGAATCCAAAAGAAGAGAAGCTAACAGAGCTTTGCCCGCCCCAACAACTTTTCCAACATCGACGTCCCGCGGCGACGCGCTCGCTCAACGACAACTCAACCACAACCTTTTGATGATGGAACAGAAAGTTGGAAAGACGTTGGGGGCAATATTTATGCAAAATTCGTTTTGCCCCTCCCGTCGGATCGCTCCTGACGCTCTTAGCGCGTGTGGGAATCTCGACCCCGTGCTCAACAAATACAACGATTAGCGAGCGAAAACAAAACTTTTCGTTTCTTTCCTGAACGCGGTAAGGTTAGCTTTTTGAGAAGTGTCTTGACTACGTAGACCAAGAATCAAGAAGCCATGAGCGAATTGTCAGTGAAATTTGACTCCGCAAACACTCCCGATGGTTCGGCCAAATCGACCAGTGCGCGTGGATGTACTTTTATCAGTTTGGAAACAAGCAAGTACCTTCAGCGGAAAAGGTTCACTTGAAGGATGGTTGAAACGGATCGCGGTTAATCGTTGTCGCAATCATTTTCGGGCGACACAATCTTTGAAGCGTTTAATTGAACGGTTCACTTTATCGCTCCAACGAAGTGGACAACAAACAGATGCAAATCAGAACGGTCAACAAAATGACAAATTGACAAACTGTTTGCAAAAACTCACACAGTCGGACCGAACTGTATTGGTACTTTTTTACCTTGAAGAGATGCCGGGCGATGAAGTTGCCAAAACGTTAAACATCAAACTTGAAACACTACACGTTCGCCTGCATCGAGCGAGAAACAGACTGAAAAAATTATTGGAAACCCAAACGGCTTGAAACAAGCTCGTTTGAAAAATTCAGATGACAAAAAAGACAGAAGAAAATAAATCAGAATTGGTAAACGCACTTCGTACAGCCGACCGCCCGGTTTACGTTGCCCCAAAAGAAATGACCCAGAGGCTGGTGTCGATTCGAGATCGCAAACGAAAGATCAAACGGATCAGATCAACAGCGTTGATGGTCGCCTTGCCCGTTGTTGTATTGGCTTTGGGATTTGCCATTAAAGCAAATGTGGATTCGCGAAGCTCCCATGAACTGGCCCGCAACCTTGGAGATTCAGGAAATGCTGAACAATCAATCGCAAAGACCAGTGACGTGACGGAGGATCGATACGCACGCAAACTTGATGAATTGCGACATGATATCGACACGATTTTGCAAATTGAATCGTTGAGTTTGATGAAATCGAAACTGGAAAAAGAAATCGAACTGCTGCAACAAACCGAATTGAAGAATAAGTGGTTGATGACGCGTGAACTAGCCAGCCGGGATGGATTATCTGACGCGAACCAATAGCGTTGATAGAGTGCGCCTTTAACTTTTGCCGGTTGAAGGCGTCGGAGTTTTTACTTTTGTAAATGAAAAGAGATTTTAAATGATCAAGATAGACCGCACTGCGTTGGTCAATTGTTTGGCAATTGTTTTGATATTTACTTTTGCAGCAAGCGCTTGCCCGGTTTCAGCATGGGGGCAGGATGACCCAATCGAAAAAGCTAAAACGTATCCGCCAGGGATCCTGTCCGAAAATGACAACAAACTCAGCGTCGCGGTCCTGAATTGGCAGTTGTTGAGGTTGGACACAATGCTCGAACTGAGCCGGGCAAGCATGGCTGATATCAATTCGAAGATCGAGAATAAGAAATCAGAGCTTAAAGCAGTTCTCGCCCAGCTACCTGTCTCGCACCGGAGCCTGGACTCATCGGCTCGATCTCAACTTGCCGGCAAAGTACTTGAACAGATCATTGAAGCAAAACTGGACGTCAAAACAATTGAAAGTTCGATCGCCGCTTTGGATGAGGCGCTCAAAGAAGAAAATGCCAATTTAAATTCTCCAAAAAATTCAGAGCACGCCTTAAAAGCTGCTGCGCTTAAGCTCGCAGTAGTGAAAAAAGAATACGAAGAAACCATACGTTTATTCGAAAAGGGATCCAAGACCTCCTCTGATAGGAACTTGGCACAATACAATTTGCAATTGTCCGAGTTGGAATTATCCAAAGCCAAATTGAGTGCTCAAAACAAAAGATCGGCCAAGTCTTCGGAATTGGCCAGCCAGATCGTTCAACATCGCATTCAACACAAAGCAGCCAAGGCAAGAATCGCCGCAGCTTAAGAGCTTTTTGCTTCGTTCTCCAACTCACAGGAAGTATCCGAGAAGATTTCAGAGATCAAAGAGGAAATCAAAGCATGGCAAAAAGACAAACAAATCGTTGTCCGGGACCTTATCCGATTTGGGCAGGAAAAAACGGAATTGGGAGTGCTCAAAGATCAGATAGACACAGCTTTGAAAAAAGTGGAAGCCAACAAAGATTGACGAATTTACGACGCAATCACTTAAGCTTAAGCTAGGCTGTCATAAAATAAGGAGAAGTGATGCGAAAAGTTCTTTTGACAATCATTTTTGTTGCGATCAGCGGCGTCGCATTCGAACGGTCTGCATCTGCCCAAACTTTGCAATGCGAACAGACTTTCGCTCCCAATTGCGGTGGACCTGGGACAGAAATGACTCGAATTATCACCCGACTCGGGCTTGGTTCCGACTGCGGACGTTGCAAAGCGCTGGCCAGTGAAATGGATCGCGGTGGGGCACAATGGGTTTTGAATAATTTCAACTACGTCACCCAACGAACGATTTCCAATGCAGAAAACCTTGGCCATCGCATGGGTCCAATTCGCCGCGTCGGAGTACGTCAGATCGTGCGTGCTTCGGTACGACGAAGTAGGTAACACTCGATTATCTGAGCAGTGCAACCTCGAAGTAGTGTTTACTTTCGGCGACGGCGAAGAAAAGTAGTCGCGCCAAACAATCCAAGCAACGCTGCCATGCTTGGTTCCGGGACAGCTTGGAATGAGCCGATTTCAAAATCACGACCAGCAGTAGCTTGACCAAAATCAACGTTAAGCTCAATCGCCGAAACCTGAGTAAAATCGACACCACTAAATTGTGCGAAGTCAACAAACAGTACACCTGGATTGCTGTTGGACGGAATCGTGACCAACTGTGAATCGGAATTCCCACCAGAAAATGCGGTAATGGAAAGTACGTTCGAAATTGTCTGAGCCGAATCACTTCTTAAAAAGTCGATTGCAAACTGTGAATTAAGACCGCCTTCAGTCAAGTCAACAATGCCAAAGTTATCATACCTCAGTGAGCCTTGAATTTGATCGGTGGATCCTTGCCCGACTGACCATTCGCCATCGAATCCAAAAGCTCCAAAGAACTCATCACCGTTCAAGTTTCGAACGGTCAAGCTCTCATCTCTCTGTCCACCCAGAATGGATGACGCCGAGGTCGAACTGCTTGATGACCCAACTCCAAACACGGTTAGCGGATTGCCGTCTGTAAACGAATCAATCAGGATATCGGCTTGCGCGGTTGAAGCGAAAAGAACCGCAACGACAAAGAGGACGTGATGAAACTTCATTGATGACTCCAGATTTTCTTGATCAATTCCTGATCTCGAAACTTTAATTAGCTTGATTTAAGGTGTGCAGGGATTCCGCCCAGTGGGGAAGGATGGGATTTATAACCAATACCCATAGATCATTAAAAGACTGATTTGGAATTGCCTGTCATTGCATCAAATTTGATTCGCAAAATGCTTGCAGTTGTGCCACAGTGCCTACGCTTTACCGAGAGAAAAGGACTTCAAAGGATAAACTGCGGCTGACTGCAACATGCATTAATTTGTGCTTTCACTTCAAAACCGAAATTACAATATTGCTATTGCACGGTTGAGTTTGAAATTCGGTAAGAGCGGAATTTGATGGTAACGGCGCCTAAAGCCATGGAAGTCAGCAACGAAGGTCAGCCTTGGAATCGACGCCAACGGCTCAAATTTTCAGCCAAGCCGCTGGCCAATCATACGCCGAGTATAATTTCATGAAACGCGATCATGATTGGTTGGAAAGGCTGATCGATTCGCGTCACATGTTCTCAGTTTGCATACTTGAAATTTGGAGTTGGCATGCTCATTTGCCGAATCGCTGCAACCATTGCTTTGTCCATTGCCTTGTTCAACGTTTGCGCCAGCCAAGCAACCGCGGACGAAACGACGCAGGTTTCAACGGTTACAACCACCAAACCAAATATCATTTTGATCATGGTTGATGACATGGGGTTTTCCGATATCGGATGCTACGGCAGCGAAGTCCAAACGCCTCACCTTGATCGGCTGGCCAACGAAGGCATGCGGTTCACGCAGTTTTACAACAACGGAAAATGCACAACGACTCGCGCATCGTTGGTAACTGGGCTTTACCCTCGTGGCACCAACGGGAACAAGCACCTTCGTTGGAACATGATCACGATCGGAGAAGCCATGCAGACTTGCGGTTACACGACCGCGCTCTGCGGGAAATGGCATCTTGGTCGTGAAAAGATCAACCACCCGTTCCATCGAGGATTCGATCGTTTTTATGGATTGCTTGACGGATGCAGCAATTTTTTCAATCCCGTTCAACCCGACCCTAAATACAAAGGCGGACGGACGCGAGTTTTTGGCAGCGACGACAAACGGATCACGGAATTCCCTGATGACTTTTATACGACCGACGCATTCACCGACCAAGCGATCAAAGCGATCCAGTCCGCGGACGAGTCAAAGAAACCATTTTTCTTGCATGTGACTTACACGGCTCCCCATTATCCGCTTCACGCAAAACCGGCCGACATCGCAAAGTATCGCGGGAAATTCAAAATGGGCTGGGAGGAAATGCGCCGTCAGCGTTTCGAACGTCAACAGGAAATGGGACTTGCGAATTCAAGTTGGAAACTAAGCGAAGGAGATTCGAAATCGTATTCGTGGGAAGACGCCGAGCAAGATTTCGAAGACCACCGCATGGCCGTTTACGCTGCGATGATCGATAGCGTTGATCAAAACATCGGGCGCATCATGACCACGTTAAAAGAAACCGGCCACGACAAAGACACTTTGATCATGTTTCTCTCAGACAACGGTGGCTGCTCCGAAGAACCCGGTGGTCGCGATCCGGCCAAACGCAATCCTGGCCCCAAAGATGACTATGTCGCCGTCGGTCCGGCTTGGGGTTGGGCTCAGAACGCACCCTTTAAACGCTTCAAAAGCTGGATGCACGAAGGCGGAATCTCAACGCCGTTTATTGCCTGGTGGCCAGAGAATATCCAAGCCGGATCGATCAACCGCGACGTGGCCCACTTGATCGATCTACTTCCAACATGTGTTGAGATCGGTGGCAATCGTTACCCCGCGACTTTCACACACGCGGCGACCAACGAAGAAAACAAAATCATCCCCGTCGAAGGGATCAGCATGCTTCCGCTTTTCCAAAGCAAGAGCAGGGCAGGGCACAAGCAGCTTTGTTGGCATTGGGCAGGGAACCGAGCGATTCGCCAAGGCGATTGGAAACTGGTTTGGGATAAACTTAACCCCGCAAAGAAATGGGAGCTTTATAACATCGCCAAAGATCGATGTGAGCTGGACAACCTGGCCGACAAAGAATCTGATCGTGTTGAAGCAATGCAGAGCGATTGGCTTAAGTGGGCTGAGATGGTTGAACTAAAAATCAAGAAGTTCAAATGACACGCACTCCAAGCAACGAAAAAGGTCCCGCTATTTTCTAGCGGGACCTTTAATTGTTACTGACAGCGATTCACGCGTCTGTTACCCATTCGATCGCTTTCAAACTACCGACGGGGACCGCCATAACCGGGGCGATAAAAATTGGTACCGGGTCGAGCAGCTTTAGGACGATAGACTTGTGTCGGAACGCGTTTGACTGGTTTTGCGTAGTTGCCATAGCCACGATTCACTTGCGGACCGTATCCATTTCGAAACTGATTTCCGTAGCCGCTACGATATTTGTTACCGTACAAACTGCTGCCGCCGCGATTGCCTTGGAGCTTTCCGTTGGAACCAGGGGTGAAAACTGCGACGCCTCGGGTTGAGATTTTAATCCCACCTCCAAGCGGACCGCGAAGTGCGATTTGAGCTTGGGCTTGGTTCTGTGAAAATGAAACGATTGCTGCGACTGCTAAAGCCAACACTGACGTCTTAAGGATTGATTTACGGTTCATAATAATCTCCCGGTTAAAAAGGCAGGTTCTGAAACTTTTGGCCGATACCAAAAATCAAGAATCAAATCCTGCACGCAAACTCGGTTTAACCTTCGTTCGCTGATAGACATTACGCACCGCGCATGCCAATGCCGGCTTTCGAACCGTCGAATACAAAAACACAAGGGAATTCTGCGTGGAGATTGCACAGAAAAGTTTTTAAGAAACCAAGTGATAGCAATCAAACTTCTTCACTTTGATTTCAGTCGTGGTCGGAGTGATCACACAAGCATTAAAATCTTGTACAGAAAGGCACTCAATAGAATTAGGATCTAATTCTCGGTTTGCGCAACGACTTCTTTGACGAAACTGTCTTTGGAATTGTCACCAACCATACCACCCGCAAACTCGATGTCGCCGATGCGCTCGATCACTCGATACTTGCGACGGTAATCATGATCGATAAAGTCAACAAAACGGATTTGGTAATCCATTTGGTCGCTCATCTTCTCAGCCAACAGCCGCCGGGTTTCCGCTTCGACTTTGCCTGCCGCGTTTGAATCGGCGAGAATATATTGGATCTCAAGTTCTTTCTGCCCGCGTTCATAGACTTTGATTTCGATAATCGCGTCATCAACAATCGCGTTCATTTCATTGACAAAGTTATTGAAGAACGACGGATAAAAACGCTCTCCTCGATCGGACATGATGAAGTTCGAATCCTTGCCTTCGATTTTCGTGATGACGTACTTTTCCGTTCCATCGGGATACTGACGGAACTCAACGTCAGCGATGTCTTTCATCTTGTAGCGGATAAACGGAAAGTCCGTTAGCTGGAGCCGTGTGATGATCATCTCCGGCTGTCCGGCTTCGTTAGGAGCTGTTTCGACGTACGCAACATTGGCAAAAATCTCCAACCCACTATCGGTCTCGTGCGCCAATTCACCAAGCTCAACCGAACCGTATGAATCTTCAACCTTGGACCGTGTGAACACCGACTCAATATGTTTGCGCTGACAATCAAAAAACGTCTCGCCACTGACGTTGACCAATTCCGGGTGATGCTTCAACTCAAGATTGAATTTGCGAATCGTATGGGCAATCATGTTCATCGGTGACGGAAACACCAACAACAATTTTGGTTTGTAAGTGTTGATGTCATCGACCAAACCGCGCACCGTTTCCTCGTCGATTTTGTCGAACAAGTGATAACGGAACCCAAGCCATTTGCTGTACGGGTTAAATTTGACCATGTCATCGATGTTGTAAGTGTTCTTTGGATAGAACACGAGCATTCGTTCGCCTGGTCGCCAACCCATCCGATACCAACACTTGAAAAAAGTGAATAGCATCGAAAACATATGATGCTTGGTCATCGTGACTGACAAAGGCAACGACGTCGAACCGCCGGTCGCCATTGGCATCAGATAGTCGCCCCCGCGCAGCCGCCGTATCGACTCCCAAGGCTTGCCTTCGACTTTTAGTTCGGCCTGCTTCGGATCAACGTTGGCCCATTTGTCGGTCATCACAGTTTGACCGGCTTCTGCGTAATCCTGTTTTCCCAACGCGGGCAGTTTCGAATAAGCGGCAAAAAACTCTTCGTCCGAAACGGTTTTTGTGCTCGCGAGGAATTCCGAAAAAGTCCCCCGAAAATATTCGCTTGTCTCGTTCGCCTTGGTCAGCAACGCTTCAAGGTCGGCTCGAATTTGCGGACGGATATTGGTCAGCCGATCCTCAACACAGACTTCCTGATAAAGATCTTTTACACCGATAAAACGGAACAGCCACTGATAAAGCGTTTTCAACATGCGAAATGGTCGGGTTGGTTGTCACAAAACTGGCAAACTCGAACTCATCAAGCTATGAAAATCCGCTTGAAATGTCGAGTACCTCAAACGCAAATCCATCGATTGCCCCAACGAGTGAGGCCAGCAGATAAGGTCGCCCAACCGAATGCCAATGCACTAACGTGGTTGGCTTAATCCAAAGTCTTGATCGTTATATTGCGATACCAAACTGGATTCTTGTGGTCTTGAAACGAGATATGGCCTTTTTTGCTTTTGCCAAACTTTTCCCACGTCGCGAACTTACTGGCTGCAATTCGCTTATTCCAATCATCGCTTTCGACTTCTGCCTCGACGACTTTTTCGCCATTCATCCAATGCTCAATCTTGTTGCCATTGTGAACGATTTTTGCTGTGTTCCACTGGCCGACCGGGTTGGGCGTTTTGTCGCCAGGAGCATAAAGTGCGTACAACGCTGACGCACAGGTCGTTCGCTTCTTTCCATCTTTATGCTTCGCGTTATCAAGAATTTGATATTCGATTCCGCTTTTTGAAGCAGCACGATCGCCAAGGGTAACACGATACATCACACCGCTATTTCCACCCTCCGAAATTTTCCATTCAAACGAAAGCTCAAAATTTTCATACGCTTTCTTGGTAACCAAGTCGCCTGACCTTGAGCCATCAAACGCGAGCACACCTTCGCTGATCGTCCAACCAGCCCCGATGGCTTCCTTTCTGTAACCGCGAAAGCTATCCAATGACGTACCATCGAAAAGCACTTCCGTTTTACCGTCAGATTCCCCTTTCGTCTCCGCAGTTTTTCGCTTTGCAGACCAAGCCCCCGATGCGGCTTCTGCACCGTCAACCATTAACATCCATTTACCGTCAAGCGTATCCGCATCTTTGTGCTTTGCTTCGATCACGATATCACGGTCTTCACCTTCGATCTCAACCACTAACTCCATTCGTAGCGTTTCATCTTTTACCGTTACCTTGTCCAATGTTGTTTTGCCGTTTTCACCATCGACAAAGCCAGCAAGTTTTCCATCTTCACCCGATAACGTCAAAGTCGATTTCGTTTCGTCTCCATCTGGCAAGACGGCGACAGAATCCCATTGTCCGGCGAGGCCCGTTTTTGTTTTCGCCTCCGCAACTTTCTTTCCTTGCAACGTTCCGCTCGCCAATTCGTTACCCGAGTTATCACTGGCCGCCCAATTGCCTTCTAATTTTTTGTCTCCGAGCTCTGCCTCAACTTCGATCGTTAAATTCACACCCTGTGCCAACATTGAAAGATTGAATGCAATTTTTTGACCATCGACTTTGATGTTTTCAAGCTTAATCTTCTCGTCGCTGCCATCGGGAATCATTTCACCCGTGTAATTATCACCTGAACGGGCAAAATTCCAAACTGAATCCTGGTCTCCCTCATTGCTGCTGGCCACGATTTCCCAACTACCAGTAATATCTTTGTTTTTTTCCTGAGCGGGAACTGAAGTTGAAAGTAGCGAAAACAAAAACAGAATTGCGATCAGCATAGATAAAAACGATCGAGGATTTTTCATTTGACAAGTCGCTTCAAAGTGAAATGTGGAGACAAAAATTCGAGCAAATTTTACGGCTTCATTGTAGTTAGTTTTAAACCAGCAGCCGACCCGGTAGTCGAAAAAGATGATAAGATCACTCGTCACGACTCAGTAATCACGGAAATTATTATCATGCTCGAACGTAAAATGCGCCGGTTCAACATTTCCTTGTTCAGCTTCTTCGCTGTTATCACATGTCTCATCTTGCTCGTAGTGTCAATCTACGAACGCCGCCGGGCCAACGAGATTGAAATGATGTCAATTGATGTTTCCAGCCCAGAGTATCGCATGATCATCGCTCAAGACTTGCAATTAATGAGAGAAGAACTTCAAGTGCAAAACGCGATCAAGCAGCTTGAAACCAGATATGCAAGTCGCCTTGCTTCTGAAGACATCAACGAATTTCAAATGCCCCCTGTTGGTTACCAAAAAGAATCCACAAATATTCGCAACATGCAATTGAAACTAGACCGAGAGAAATCCAAACTGAATGCCATGAAACAAGATGTCATTCAAAGCATGGTCTGGTCTTCACAATAGTAGAGCAGTTCGTTGAGTAAAGCTCAGACTTTCCGTGGAATCACATCGACGAGAACGACAGAAAAAGTTGTTCGCGTTTTGGCGATGGGTACAATTTTTGAAACGATTCGATTTGGAGAAACACGATGTCCCGACTCATCGCAGCGAGCTTCATCGTCGCCTTGCTTTTGTTTAACCATCCGGTAAGAAGTGACGAATTATCAAACGATTTATTTTCGCAAGCCGTTGTCAAAACGGGCACACCGTATTTAGATGTTCGCCAAAAAATAATCGCAACGGAAAACGGACAAGCGTTTCTACAGTCAGTATTGAACGACACCAGCAATTCACCGACCGAACGTTGGACGGCCGAGATTCTATTGGCGAGAATGACTCGAGCAGACGACTTTGAAAAGCTGGAGAAGGAGCTTCAAACCAAATCAGCGATGTGGATGGAGTTGGAGTCGGACCCTGGCACGGTCGGGAGCGAAAATTCTATTGGGTTTCCGTTGGTATTTGTCGACGATGAGAATGTCGACTTGGAAATGGTGCTTGGCGTCAGAGCTCGAACGATCGAAGATGGTCAGGGCTATGAGAGTGAACCCAAAATCATCAAGTTGCCAACTCTCAAAACCCTTCAGATCGGGAAAGCGGAAAGGCATTTCCAAACTCTTTGGAATGAGTTTGCGGCTGCCAAAAAGCTTTCGGATTCGAGTTTGTGGCGACTGGTTGCTGCAGAAATCTTGTTAAACAATTTGCCCATCAGTGCAGATCAACTTCCAAAACCGATTCACGTCATCGATGCTGACTCTCTGCAAACGGAAAACCGACTGTCTTCGTTGAGTGATTCCGTCGTAGTGCCAGAGGGGTTACTTCAATTGAATGCGATGTCGCTGCTGATCGAATTAGAAGACAAAAAAATGAGACCGATTCTGGAACAAACGATCCAGTATTCCCCAGCGAAATTGCTGGCTTTCGACGACGAAACGGAAGCCAGGAGTTTGGCAATTCGAGGGTTAGGAGTTGTTGGCAACACGAATTCGATCACGATTCTCGAGGTGGCAGCAAAAGAGCTGGACTCGCATGGACAATATCCGGCAATGGAATCGATCGCCAGCATCGGAGGTGAAGAAGCCAGGCTTGCCCTTGAGAGGATTTCACAATTTGGCCTGAAGAACAAACACATGCATTCATCTAACTTCGCACAGTCTTTACTGGAAGATCATTTCTCAACAGACAAAGCAACGACTCCTTTTGAGTAGCGCTGTCTGAATACACCATGGAGCACGAAATGGAGCACGCCACACCAACCTCACGCAAGTTCTCTTTTGGGCTTGGATCGCTACTGCTTTTGGTAACCCTTTCTGCAGTCTGTATTGCCTGGTGGCTCGATCACAACAAGTCTCCCGTCGCGCTATACGACGTAGAAGGGCCGATTTCGGTTGAATTCCGATTTCGTCGCAACGAGAACTCCACTCCTACCCGCAGGATCAAAGGAGTTTTAGGGCTGAATTTTCGAGCCGATCAAATCACAGTACACACCTCAAACGGGGGCCTCGTTGTTCCGACAGAAAATTTAGTTGAATTTGAGTGGGTTAAAGAATAGGCAAATGAACATTCGCTCACACTATCCGTTCAATGCAATCGAGCGTAGCTTTGGCTATTTCACGTAAACCTTCATGGCAAAACCTAGATTCCGTATCCTACACCTTTTTATATTGACCGCAGTGATCGCAGTCTCGATTGCCGCGTGGTTGGCCCTGCAACACGCAATGTCAACTCGGACAATCGTCACCGTAGATTTGCCAGGCAATAAACGTGTTCGCGTGATACAGACTTTTGGCGGCGAACCCTTCGACACAAAATTCTACTTCGATGCGGGTGACGGACGGTGGGGATTCTACTACTACGACCACGAAGACTGGTACTGGAACGAAGCGGAGGTCGAATCCGACGGCGACACTCTTTTTATCGTCCGTGGAGGACACCGCACAATCAATCTAAATACTCGAACCGGATTTTGCATTGTTGAACGTGCTGATGGCTGGCGGTGCGAATATGCGGAACCGACTTACTATACAAATTCACTACCGGGCTCGATCAAACCGAAACCTTAACGAGACTCGACCGTCCTCTGTTGTCTTCCATCAACTCCAGAAGACACTTTTCTACAATTAACAATACTTTAACAATTCATCCGAGACACTGGATATCAGATTGGCAGTCAAAAAACACGCTTCAAACCAACAAGCGTCTGCAAAGTTCTGTGCACAAAGTTGTTTTGAATTTCAACCAAGAAAATGCACATTGCACCGAACTCAATTTTAGAAAGACGTTGTCGAGAACATTTTGCCTGTACTGGGCCAATCCGATATAACAGACGCTTTCCTTTCCTCTAAAACAAGAAGCATGCCCGAGCAAATTCACTTCCGCGCCCCTTTCCAAAATCTTAATGCAGTTCATCGTGGCTCGCGCACTGGTGGTTTATCCAAATTTGATTTCCTGAATTGCCCCAGTCAGTTTTCGCTCCAATCTTGGGAGATAGGAAATGAAAACGCGTCGATCGAAATTGGAGCTCATCAGCATTTCGGTTTCGTCATTGCTGGGCGAATGAAGCTCTTGTTTAACGGGCTGGAATTCCCACTTGTTGCCGGCATGTATTTTTCTGTTCCCGGCGGCGCTGAAATTGTCAGAGCTCTTTCCAACGTTGACAAAGAAGAAAATGAGCAACACGCAAATATGCCTGCCAACGGCATTTTGATTTCGCAAGCCAATTACAAAGGCCTATTTCAAATCGGTGGGCCCGTCGAAACCATCGGGCGACTGAATTACATCGACGGCTGTTCCGACACGCTCTTAATTTCTCCGGTTCGCAAAGGCGACGCGTGCTTGAATTTCCTCCACCTGCCCGCGGGGACAGACCAAACCAGCCACACTCATCCGTCGTTTCGATTCGGCACGATTATCGATGGCGAAGGATATTGCGAAAGCGACAATGGGATCGAACATTTAACACCAGGAAAAATTTTTTACATTCCGCCAGACGGACGTCATCGTTTTCGCACAGAAGATAAATCGCTTTCGGTAATCGCTTTCCATCCCGATAGCGATTTTGGGCCAGATGATTGCGACCATCCGATGGTTAACAAAACGATCGTTAACGGAACTCCAGCTTCGAAACTTACACTTGCCCAGCGAAACCTGACTGGCGAAGCTTTTAACATGCCCGCAGACAATGGCTGATCGCGACACACACTGATATAGAAAAAACCAAATGTGTCTTAAAAATACTTTTCAACACCCAATGCGTAAGTTCTAAAATGAAGTGCCAAAAGTGCAGACGCAATCAAAAATACGTTGACGGCATGAAGTGCGTATGCGGCTATCAATTTGCGTTGGACCCAAAAACAGACAAAATTAGTGACGGCAAATTCAATTCGTTTATCCGCCGGGCAAGTGCCAACAACACATACTATTTTACTGCTGACCAACTTTACACGGCTGTCTGCGAAAAACAGACGTCTGCAGTTCCCGCTTTAATAATGGGACCAATCTTTCTAGTTGGCGGAGTCATTGCCGCGTATTACTTTTGGCCTGAAGTACCACCGCTTGTCGCAATTGTGGTCGGCATTCTTATTACTGCCCATGGTTGTTACCACCACTATTTTCAAGTGGTCCCAATTTCACAGTTTGAAACTTGGCTTAATAAGTTTGAAAAACAACATGGCCGAATTGAAAAATTGGTTTCTCGACTCTCACTCGACAAACCACCTCCTGAATGGAAAGAGTCAGACATTTTTGATTACGGTGTTGAGAAAATCATCATTGTCGAGCGTTGGATTTTGGTTGACCTGTTGGTTAAAAACGGCGTTCACACTTCAAACGCAGCTTTGATTGTTGCGGCCGACGGATACCCGGCTTACTTAACGCAGCGAGTTGAAACACTTTTAGCGGAGTCGCCAGAACTGCCTGTGTTCTTGCTGCATGACGCGACGACAAAAGGAATACACTGGGCGGACGGAATCAAATTAGCGCGGCCCTACAACAATGGAAAACGGAAGATTGTTGACATGGGCGTCTCGCCGGACGACCTTTCGAAACTCAAGCGACTCCGACGACGTAGAATGCAAAAGCAGAAATTTGCAGGCCCAGTTGATGCAATCCCAATGGCGCTTTTGGCCAACGGGATCGTGATGTCAACTGATCAGAATTTGACGATAGCCGAATTAATCGAACAGTCAGCCTCACCCGACGCAACTTCAAGTTTTGGATAGGATTGAACGATGCGAATATTGTGTTTATCAGTGCTTCTGTTATTTGCTGGTTGTTTAAAATCAAATCCAACAGCCAATTTCAATTCACTACGCAGCTTGGTCATCGCGGGCAAGTTTAACGAAGCAATTCCAAAACTCGAAAAGTTCGCGGCTGAGAATCCTAAATCAGTTGATGCAAGCCGAGCCGGGTTGTTCCTTTTTAAAGCCAATTTTGCCAACGGTGATTTTGCCGAAGCACGTAAGTGGTGCGACTGGACAATCAAAAATTACCCGGCTTCATTGGAATCCCAAAAATGCAAATACAAACTCGCGATGGTAACATTGGCCGAAGGAAAAATAGATGAAGCGGCCAAACAACTCGACGTGTTGGCCAAAAATGCAAACGGGCCTTACACCGCGGAAGCCGTTGGCCTGAAGCGATTTCTTGACGATCATTCAATCGAGCCAAAGTAACAAGGAATATTTGTGGGGGCAATTTTCGGGTTCATCGGTCAGCGCGACAATAAAATTTTCGCGCAAATGCAAAACTCACTTTCCCATCGTGGCCGGTCTTGCAAATCAATCACCGAGCCGAACTTTTCCATCGGTTATTGGTCTCGGGACAATTCACAACCGAGCCAGACGCCAACTTCCGGATTAGCGAAGACCGAAAACGGGATCATTGGGCTGGCTGGGTTTCAAACGCCAGGTGAATCCGATGCGGTGGTCGACATCGATGAAATTCGCCGATCACTTTTTGCTTTTACTCGATTGCCGGACGAGCTCTCGGGAGATTTCGTTGTGGCAGCAGCGTCTGAAGACGGAGACTTTTTTCTTGGTCGCGATGGATCGGGTTCGCGAACGATTTACTACGCCACGTTCAACAATCGCTTCTTTTTTGCGACCGAACCAAAAGCCATCTGGTCGATGGCTGGATTCCCGCGCAAGACCGACGCAAATTCAGTAGCCAAATATTTGACTTTCAGTTTCGTGCCCGACAAAGAAACGATGCTGCGAGATGTTTTCGAATTGCCAGCCGGGCATCTCTTGCATCGCAGTGCCGAGGGCGACATCACGATCAAGCGATATTTTGAGTTTGAAAAAACGGATCCCGCTACGCCAGACAACAAAGAAAATTGGGTCGAAAAATTTCGAACCGTATTTGGCAACTCCATTCGAGACCGACTTGCCCTGACCGATGGAGACCCGCACCTGTTTCTTTCAGGTGGATTGGACTCGTCGATTGTTGCTGCAGAATTGAAAAACCAAACGCAGGGCTCCAACCGAAAGATCCGCTCGTATTCAATGCACTTTGGAAAAGACTATCCGAACGAATTGGAGTTTGCAAAATCCGTCGCCGATCGCGTTGGCACCGACCACAAGGAAGTCCTGATCTCTCCCGAATCGTTTCTTCCCAACCTTCGAAAAATGGTTTGGCATCTCGATGACCCGATCGGTGATCCAATCACGATGCCAAATTTTTCGCTTGCTCAATCGCTTGAGAACGAAACTGATTTCGTGTTCAACGGCGAAGGCGGCGATCCGTGCTTTGGTGGCCCCAAGAACATTCCGATGATGTTGACTCATTGGTATGGCCAAGAGCGAGATCCACTTTTTCGTGAAAACGCATATTTGCAATCGTACCGGAGAGCGTATGAAGAGCTTGATCACTTGCTCGCGCCTTGGATTGATCGCAGGATCGACCGAACAACTTTGACGTCGACGCTTACTCCATTTTTCGATTGTGATCAGCCCAAAAATTTGCTCGACAAACTGACTGCCATTAACATCCGACTGAAAGGGGCTCACTTGATTCTCCCCAAAGTCGAACGAATGCTTGGCGCGTGGAACATATCGCCGCTCTCGCCATTGTTTTCATCTGAGATCGTGAAATTCAGTTTCCAAATCCCTTCGACGATGAAGCTTGAACGTGGAATCGAAAAAGTCATTTTGAAAAATGCGTATCGGGACGAACTTCCCGATTCTGTGATCGCTCGTCCGAAGAGTGGAATGCGAGTGCCTGTTCACTTTTGGTTCCAAGGCGAAATGAAAAAATACGCCCGACATATTTTGAGCAGCCGTCAGATCAAACGAGGAGGAGTTTTCGATCACCGGCGAGTCAAGCAATTGTTGAAGTACAACATCGAAGAAGGCAACGGACGATACGGGATGCGGCTGTGGATGTTGCTGACGTTTGAGATTTGGCGACGAATCGTGATCGAAGGTGAAGCCATTTAAACCGAGACGTCGATTAACATCGCGCAATCCCTCGGACACAATTCGGACTTTTTTCGAAGTTACTGACCAAACAAACTTACGTTATCCAGCGGCAATTCATACGGCGGGCCTGCGACGCCCGGCTGCCAACCGTCTGCGATGGCTTTTTTGATCAAGACCGCAATGTGTTTTGGCGTGACGGTCGGGTAGGCGCTTTGCCAGCTTTCGACAGGCGGTAGATCGTGAGCGTCGCTCCAAAAATCTCTCGTGAGCAATCCGATCGCTTTTAAGACCGCACCATCTCCCGAGTCCTTTTGAACTGAAATGTTCAAACGATAATCTTGTCCTTCGTCGATCTTTGAAATCGAAACGCCAAATCGATAGTCCACCTCATCGACGGTGATAGGCCGGGTTTTCTTTTTATTAAAAGTCATAACTGGAACGTGGTCTAAGTTTCTTCCGCCGCCGCGGCGAATTCCGCCTACTTACCTTTGCCCTCAAGATGAAGCATCACCATCGCGATGTCGGCCGGTGTGATGCCGCTTATCCGCTGGGCTTGATCCAAGCTCGTGGGACGAAACTTGGTCAGTTTTTCTTTGGCCTCTTTGCGTAAATGCGAAAGACTCTGGTAATCGAAATGATCAGGAATACGCTTCTGCGCAAGCCGTTTGTGTTTTTCAATTGAGGCTTGCTGCCGGTCAACGTAACCAGAGTATTTGACGTCGTAAACAACTTGCTGGCGAACATCTGGTGTGACGGAATCTAACTCCGGCATCAAAGCAACGATCTCTGGCCATTGAGTTTCGGTTCGTTTAAGCATCTTGCTAAGCGCGGTGCCTTCGTGCCGATTGGAGTCAAGAATCTTTTTCACATTGGCAATGCCGTCTTCTTTAGCCACAACTCGTTCATGGCGCTGCGACGAGGCCAATCCGATCTCAAACGCTTGTTTTGTCAACCGGCGATCCGCGTTGTCTTGGCGAAGCAGCAAACGATATTCGGCTCGACTGGTAAACATGCGGTACGGTTCGTCAACACTGCACGTGACAAGGTCATCAATCAGCACGCCGATGTAACCTTTGTCGCGCTCGATAACAAAGTCCTCTTTGCCTGCCAATTTTAGTGCCGCATTGGCACCCGCGATCAGCCCCTGAGCGCCTGCTTCTTCGTAGCCCGTGGTCCCATTGATTTGGCCAGCAAAATAAAGCCCGCTTACGTTTTTGGTTTCCAAAGTGTTTCGCAACTGATCGGGTGGGCAGAAATCGTATTCGACCGCATAGCCGTATCGCATGATCTGAGCGTTCTCAAGACCAGGAATCAGCTTGAACATTTGATCCTGGACATCGCGAGGGAGGCTTGTCGAAACTCCATTGACGTAAATTTCAAGCGTGTCTCGTCCTTCGGGTTCAAGAAACAACTGGTGGCGGTCTTTGTCAGCGAACTTGACGATCTTGTCTTCGATTGAAGGACAATAGCGCGGCCCGCTGCCTTGAATTTGTCCGCTGTACATCGGGGCTCGATGCAAGTTATCCTGAATGAGCTGATGGACTTCAGGGTTGGTAAACGTAATCCAACAAGGAATTTGTTCGACCGAAAAATCATCCGTCATGTACGAAAACGGTTCCGGGTCGTCATCGCCAGGTTGAATTTCGGCTTTTGAATAATCGATGGTGCGACCATTCAAACGAGGTGGAGTTCCGGTCTTGAATCGAGCCAACTCAAACCCCATCCGATCAAGTGCAGCACTGATTCCGGTCGTTGTCCCTTCGCCAGCGCGACCGCCTTTTGTTTTTGCTTCGCCTGTATGCATCAAGGCGGACAGAAACGTACCCGTTGTCAAAATAACTGCCGGTGCGTGATATTCGACATCGCCTCGAACGCTAACACCGATCGTTTTTTCCTGGCCTGACTCAGATTTTTCGGTAAGGATATCGAGAACGACTTCTTGGCGGAGTTCCAGATTATCCTGATGTTCGATTTCGGCCTTAATCCAATTTTGATAGCCCTTTTTGTCGGCTTGGGCGCGAGGGCTGTGCATCGCTGGGCCTTTGCGCATGTTAAGCATCCGAAATTGAATTCCAGTCGCGTCGATGGCTCGGCCCATCAAGCCGCCAAGTGCGTCGATCTCACGCACAAGATGGCCTTTGGCAACACCGCCGATCGCAGGGTTGCAACTCAACTGCCCTACGGTATCGAGATTGGTCGTGATCAGTGCCGTTTTCGCGCCCAGTCGAGCCGCAGCAGCAGCCGCTTCGGTGCCCGCGTGGCCAGCGCCAACAACAATCACATCGTATTTGTAGATTAACTTTTTCATTGTGAGCCAATTCTATTTCTAACCCGCTTCAATGGACAGCGGTTTGGCTCATCTGGTTCTCGTTTATCGCAAAAGAATCTTCAATTCGGGCTCTTCTATTTGGCTTTTCTGCTTCAGCACGATCGCTTGTCATTCTGCGCCGCTCAGGTAGAGGGTTTAAACAGCCCTCACTGTCTGCACGTGTTGCATCTTCCATAGCTCCACTTGGCTTTTTTATTGCTGGAGAGGCAAAGAAATGAAAACCCGATCTTCCAGCCGCATGGAGACGACGAATTTCGCAATATCCGATTGCGAAAGGTTCAGATCACTCGATCGGCTCCCGAAGTCTGGCGACCAGCGTTTTCAACATGCAAGATTTTGTTAGCATCTTTAG